>DOUE01000038.1 GCA_003520745.1 Erysipelotrichaceae bacterium | reverse complement strand
AGAACGTCGTGAGACAGTTCGGTCCCTATCTGTTGTGGGCGTAGGAAATTTGAGGAGCTCTGTCCTTAGTACGAGAGGACCGGGATGGACATACCGCTGGTGCACCAGTTGTTCCGCCAGGAGCATAGCTGGGTAGCCAAGTATGGATCGGATAAACGCTGAAGGCATCTAAGCGTGAAACCGGCTCCAAGATGAGATTTCCCATTCCTAGTGAAGTAAGACCCCTTGAAGACGACGAGGTTGATAGGTCAGAGATGGAAGCGCAGCAATGCGTGCAGTTGACTGATACTAATAGGTCGAGGATTTAATCACAAAACAACATTGACAAAACACAAATCCCGAAAGAATACAAAAATCTGTTATTCGGTTTTGAGAGACACCATCTCTCACATCCGGTGGTTATGGCAAAGTGGTCACACCTGTTCCCATCCCGAACACAGAAGTTAAGCACTTTTGCGGCAAAACTAGCTATGCATGCCATAGTGAAGATAGCTCGCTGCCGGATTTTAAGAAGAGCTCTTGCGAAAGGGCTCTTTTTTACTATACTTTATGGATACAAGAGGATATGCTATAATTCGAAACGTCAGGAGATACTATGAAGAAAGAAATCACAACGAAATCCGCCACTGAAACCAAAGCGTTCGGTGAAAAAATAGGCAAGATTCTCGATGCGGGCACATGCATCCTTTTAAGCGGGGATCTGGGTTCCGGTAAAACGACGTTCACCCAAGGGTTGGCCAAGGGCTTGGAAATCCATCGCACGGTGAGTTCGCCGACCTTTACGATCATGAAAGTCTATCAAGGAAGATTACCCCTCTATCACATCGATGCGTATCGTTTGGAAGGATTGCATCAGGATCTCGGTTTTGAGGAACTGATCGAGGACGAAGGCGTAACGGTCATCGAGTGGCCGGATTACATGATCGATCGGCTACCTGAAGACTATCTGCGCTTGGACATCACGCGTACCGGTGAATCCAGCCGTAAATTCAAATTGAGCTGCCATGGTGAAAAGTATACGAAACTCGTGGAGGAATTGGAACGATGAAAACCGTTTGCCTGGATACATCCCATCGTACCTTGACGATCGCGCTGATCGATGAGGATACATTGGTCTATAGGTTTCAAAAGGACGCGTTTAAGGCACAATCCGAAACCATCATGGTCGAACTGGACCAAGCGTTTAAAAGCGTCGGTTGGGCGCCGAGACAACTCGAGGCGATGGTGATCACGGACGGACCGGGATCCTATACCGGTATCCGGATCGCGATGACGATCGCCAAGGTCATCTGCCAACAAGCCTCCCTACCGCTTTATTGCGTTTCGTCGCTTCAACTTTTGGCCGGAATCCATGGGAAATCCGCCAGTGTGATGGATGCCCGCAGCCATCGTGTCTACTTCGGTCTCTATGAAAACGGAAAGTCCGTGATCGAAGATACCATTCTGAACGTCGACGAAGTCATGAATTTCATCGATGAGAAAACGATCGTTTTTGGCGATGGCGTTTTGATCCATAAAGAAACGACGCTACCGGATCTGGGACAACGTTTTCTTGACTTGAAGCCGTACTGGAAACTCGTCGAGAACATTCATACGCTTCAACCGCGCTATCTTAAGGAGAGCGAGGTTTATCTCAAACCATGATTCGCCCGATGGTCGTCCAGGATATTTCCCGGGTAAGCGAGATCGAGAAGACGGTATTCACCAGCGCATGGTCGGCGGGTGATTTTACCTATGAACTCACGGAGAATCCGTTCGGTCACTATTTCGTCGATGAAATCGACGGTGCCGTTGAGGGGTATATCGGTCTTTGGATTTTGTTCGACCAGGCACAGATCACGACACTGGGCACAACGTTGAACCATCGCCGTCAAGGCATCGCCAGACGACTGATGGAATATGGATTGCGCCACGCCTTTCAGAGCGGGGCGGAGCGGATTTCGCTTGAAGTCCGCGTGGGGAACATCGCGGCGATCACGCTCTATGAATCCTTCGGGTTCCAGCGTAAGGGGATTCGCAAAGACTATTATCAAGACAACCATGAAGATGCGCATCTGATGGTTTTAGAAAGGAATCAAGCATGGAAAAACTAAGAATACTTGCGATCGAAACCAGCTGCGATGAAACCGCGGTTGCGATCGTTGAGAATGGAAAGACGCTTCTTTCCAATATCGTTTCATCCCAAATCAACGTCCATTCGAAGTTCGGCGGGGTCGTTCCCGAAGTCGCCAGCCGCATCCATGTGGAAAACATCACGGTCGTTTTACAGGAAGCCCTTAGCAATGCGAATCTGACCATGGACGACATCGATGCGATCGCCATCACCCACGGTCCGGGTTTGGTCGGATCGCTCCACATCGGCATACAAGCGGCGAAGGCGTTGGCCTGGTATTACGGCAAACCGTTGGTCCCCGTCCACCATATCGCCGGACATATCTACGCCAACCGGTTCGTGGAGGAGATCGAGTACCCGCTTTTCGCTCTGGTCGTATCCGGCGGACACACGGAACTCGTCTATCTCAAAAGCGAATTCAGCTTCGAGATTCTGGGGACGACCCAGGACGACGCGATCGGCGAAGCTTATGATAAGGTAGCACGTGTCATGGGTTTACCTTATCCCGGCGGTCCGGCGATCGACAAACTCGCAAAAACAGGGGTCAAACACTATCGGCTTCCAAAAGTGAAAACGGAAAACGATTTGGATTTCTCGTTTAGCGGATTGAAGTCGGCCGTATTGCAATTCTATGCCCAAAAGACGAAAATCAAGGAAGAAGTCGTTCCCTCCGATTTGGCCTATGCGTTTCAGGAAGCCGCGTTAGGCGAGATCCTGCAGAAATCGAAGATCGCGATCGAACGGTTCAACGCGAAACACTTCGTCCTTGCCGGAGGGGTCGCGGCGAATTCGCGTCTGCGCGAATTGGTCGTCAACCTTAAAGACGATTACCCGCACCTGAAAATCACGATCCCCCCGATGTGGTGTTGCACGGACAACGCGGCGATGATCGCCATGGCGGGGACCTTGGCCTTTACGGCGGGGCATCGCGCAGGACTCGATCTTTCGGCGGATCCGGGGCTTGAATTATAAGTATAAATTAATAAACCTTTCACAATGACGCAACTATGTGTTATTATTAACAAGGTAGGTGATCCCAATGAAATCCAATAAACATGTACCCAAGGCTACGCTGCAACGTTATCCCGTCTACTTGAAAGCACTTCGTAAACTCAGCAATCTGGGTGTGCAACGCATCATGTCCCGCGAACTCTCGGAGTTCGTCGACATCGAACCGACGACGATCCGACGGGATTTCTCTTTCCTGGGTTCGCTCGGGAAACAAGGTTATGGTTACGAGGTCAACAAGTTGATCGAAATCTTCAACGGAGAACTCGGAGGTAATTTCGACGAGAAAATCATCATCGTCGGAGCGGGTAATCTTGGCCGCGCCTTGATGAACTACAACCGTTGGAACCACGTGGTCGGTGAAATCGCCTGTGCGTTCGACGTCATGCCCCACAAACAGGGCAACATGTACGAAATCCCGGTGTATCCCATGGATATGCTGAAAGAAAAGATGCCTCCGGGATGTCGGATCGCGATTTTGACCGTTTCGAAAGATGTTCAGGAAACCGTCAATCTTTTAGTTGAAAACGGCATTAAAGGCATCGTCGATTTTACACATGAACATATCCAAGTCCCCAAAGGCGTTCGGGTCAAACCGGTCGATGTCGTATCGATGGTCCAAGAACTTGTCTTTGAAACCAATTCATTAAAATAAGTCCATTTCGGACTTTTTACTAAAGGAGCAACCATGGTTACATTTATGACAGTACGCGAACTTTATGAACTTGCCGGTGAAGGTTCGCAAATCGAGCTCGACGGAATCGAGTATGTGCAGTTGCAGGGTTGGGTACGTACCAACCGCAACAGCAAGGCGATCGGTTTTATCGAACTGAATGACGGAAGTTACTTCCGCAACTGCCAATTGGTCTACAACGATACCTTGCCGAATTTCGAAGAGGCGATCAAATATCTGACCGGAACCGCGATCACGGTGACCGGTCTGTTCAAGCGTACGCCTGAAATGAAACAACCGTTTGAAATCGAAGTCAAGGAAATCATCCTGGAGGGTGCCTGCGACGCGGCGTATCCTTTACAGAAGAAACGCCATTCTTTCGAATACCTACGCGAAGTCGGTCATTTGCGTCCGCGCACCAACACGTTCTCCGCGGTTTTCCGCGTGCGTTCCGTCCTCTCGATGGCGATCCACGAATTCTTCCAGAACCAAGGCTTCGTCTACGTCCACACGCCTTTCATCACCGGGAACGATGCGGAAGGGGCGGGTGAAGTCTTCACCGTCACGACGCGTGAAGACAACAAATACGAAGAAGATTTCTTCGGAAAGAAAGCCAGTCTGACCGTCTCCGGCCAATTGCAGGCCGAAGCGTTTGCTTTGGCGTTCCGCGATGTGTATACCTTCGGTCCGACCTTCCGTGCCGAAAATTCCAATACCCCCCGCCATCTGAGCGAATTCTGGATGATCGAACCTGAAATCGCGTTCGCCGATCTTCAAGACAACATGGATCTGATCGAAGACATGGTCAAATCATGCATTACCTATGTCCTTGAAAACGCACCGGAAGAAATGAAGTTCTTCAACCAGATGATCGATCCGACGTTACTGGAAAGATTGGAGAAAGTACGTACGTCGGACTTCAAGAGAATGCCCTATACCGAAGCGATCGAACACTTGAAAAAAGCGGATGTGACCTTCGAATTCCCGGTCGAATGGGGAACCGACCTCCAATCCGAACATGAACGCTATCTCAGTGAAAAGGTCGTCAACGGCCCGGTATTCCTGATCGATTATCCCAAAGACATCAAATCGTTCTATATGCGGGTCAACGACGACCAAAAAACCGTGGCGGCTTGCGACTTGCTTGTCCCGTCGGTCGGTGAATTGGTCGGCGGTTCGCAACGTGAAGAGCGTCTCGATATGCTTCAGAAACGCATGGCTGAAATGGGCGTGCGCGAAGAAGGCTTGGAATGGTATTTGGATCTACGTCGTTTCGGGGGTTGCAAACACGCCGGGTTCGGTCTCGGGCTTGAACGTTTCTTGATGTACATCACGGGCATTCAAAACATGCGCGATGTCATCCCGTTCGCACGCACGCCGAAGAACCTGCTGTTCTAGACCATGGATTACATCCTCAAAACCAACCCCGACGGCAGCGTCGTCACGGTCGCCGATGTCCAGCATGTCTTGTTGGAGATGCTAAAGGATATCGACGCCTTATGTCAAAAACACCAGATACCTTATTTCCTTAGCGGGGGATCCGCTTTGGGTGCCGTCCGTCATCAAGGGTTCATCCCGTGGGACGACGACGCGGACATCGCGATGATGCGAAGCGACTACCGCCGCCTCCAATCCGTTCTCCATGAGCTTGGCGAAGGATACATCGCACATTGCTTCGATACCTATCCCGAATACAATGTCACCATACCGGGCATGAAAATCCGCAAAGTGGGTACATACCTCAAGGAAACCAACAGTCTGCTTGAAAACAAATGCAAGGATAGCGACGGGGTTTTCGTCGATGTCTTCATCTACGACCACGTCAATAAGAACCCGTTGCTCGATTTGCCGTTGCGCTTGATCAACGTCTTGCTGATGCCGGTCATCGTGTTCATCGAGAATCTGAAGATCAATCCGTTGCCGTTGAAGAAACTTTACGTGTTCAACGCGATTCTCTATGGCAGACTCAACAAGAATTCCGACCATATCGGATTCGACTTGACATGGACCTACAAGAACCCGTTCAATCCGTTCATCTTCAAGAAGAGCGACATCTATCCGGTACAATACGTACCCTTTGAAGACACGACCCTTCCGATCGCGAACAAACCGCACGAATACTTATGCGTCGCGATCGCACCGACCTATATGACGCCTCCGCCCGTCGCGAAGCGTCTGCCGAAACACATCGTCGATATCCGTCTGTAAAGGAGGGCACCATGAACAAAATCCAACGTAGCTATGTTCCGCGCACACAGCGTAAGATCCGCTGGCGCATCGTCGCGCCGTTGCTGGTTCTGGCTGCGCTTCTTTTCTATATGGCGATCGTCTTCTTCTGGCCGAAAGAAAAAATCGAACCGGTGGTCCCGTTTACGATCTGCGACTACGGTGCCACGAAAACCAAAGACATGCTTCACGATCGTATCTATGATGAAACGGTCGAACTCGGGGATTATCTTTTGTATGGCGAAACGCTAAACCTGTTCCAGTCGACCTACGATACGGCTGTCGACGACGGATTTGTCGGCAAGACACTCAAACTTTATGACCTTTGCCGCATCGATGAAGGAACCGACGAACCGGAATACACCTTCTTGTTGGAAAACCTGGTCGACGGTCAAATCCCGCTTGAGAATCTTGAACCGGGTTTCTATGAAATCTACGTCACCCAGGATCTAGTCAGCAAACGCATCATTAAGACAGAAGCGATCAAAGACCGCTTCTATACGATCCGACGCGCGGAGAACACGGGGATGACCATCGACTTGTTGGCGGATAAGCGTCTGGCGAACACCGCGGACGACCAACCGTCGTTGATGGACAAGAACTATGTTTTTCTGAATGTCGCGGCAAGCGAGATCCCGACGGAAATCGCCGATATCTACATCGAAGCCGGCCACCGTACACGCAGCGGCGGAGGGGTTGAAACCGGCCGTAGCGCGAACGGGTTGATCGAATCGGAAGAAACGTACAAGATGGCGCTTCGCATGAAGGACGAGTTCGAAAAGTACGGACTGAAAGTCGTCCTTGCACGAGAGGATGCCGAGGTCGTCATCGATAGTTACGGACTGGATGGAAGACTACACAAAGCGTATCAGGCGAAAGCCAAGTATTATATCGAAATCCAACTGAACGGAAGTTCGAACCCGTCCGTCCGCGGACAACAGATTTTCTATTCATCCTTCGCCAGTAACCGTTTGGCCACCACGGTGTTCAAATCACTGATGAAGATCCCGGGTTTCAAACCCACCTCCATCTCCACAAAAGGCAACATCCCCGGAGTCAATGCCAGCTCGCGCGACTCGGGTCTGGATGCCCGCCCGACCATCCGTGAATCCGGCGGAAGGATATTGGCGGCCGGGACCTACAGCGAACTGAGCCGTGAAGGGAATGCCTCGTTCGCGGCGGATGCGATCTTGGGGATGCAGACGCTGACGATCGAGTACGGGTTCATCACCAACTCCGCCGATGCGAATTTCTGGAAACAGAACATGGATGAGTTGGCGGTCAAGACCGTCGAAGGGTTCGTCCAGCATCTTCAGCTTAACTTGATCACCAACCCGTAGAAAGGGTCATCATGCAGTATCAAATCAATAAAGGTTCGAAATCGTTCGGACCTCAGGAAGTATTCAGCGATATCCAGTTCGAACTGAAAGACGGCGAAAAAGTCGCTCTTGTCGGACGAAACGGCAGCGGGAAAACAACCTTGCTGAAAATCATCGCATCGGAATTGGATCTGGATTCCGGTGAAATCCACCGACCGCGGGATTTGACGGTCGGTGTTTTAGCGCAAACGAGTTTCAGCGACGAAACCTTGACGGTCAATCAGGAACTCATCGCCCTCTATCAACCGGTGATCGACCTTCAGGCGAAACTCGAGGAACTGACGCATCGTATGGTACAGGACCATAGCGATGCCATCCTCGATGAGTATGCCCGCGTCGAACATGAATTCGAAGAAATGCGTGGGTATACCTGGAAACAGGAAATGATGACCGTGGTCACGAAATTCGGGTTTAGCGAACCGGATCTCGATCGACCGATCGGCACGTTCTCCGGCGGACAAAAAACCCGCCTGGCGTTCGTCAAGCTTCTTCTCTCCAAACCCGACATCCTGCTCTTGGACGAACCGACCAACCACCTCGACATGGCGACGATCGAATGGCTGGAGACCTATCTCAAATACTATGAAAAAGCGGTCGTCTTCGTGTCCCATGACCGGATGTTCATCGACCACGTCGCCCAGATCGTCTGGGAGATGGAGTTTGGCAACCTGACACGCTATGTGGGCAACTATACCGAGTATTCAAGACAAAAGGAACTCAACCAGGAAAGACAGCTTTCGGCGTTCAAACGTCAGCAAAAAGACATCAAACGATTGGAAGAGCTGATCGAAAAGTTCCGCTATAAAAAGAACAAGGCGGCGTTCGCCCAATCGAAAATCAAGTACCTCGACCGGATGGAGCGCATCGACGCCCCCAAGTCCGACCAAAAGAATTTCAGGACCAAATTCCATTCCCGTCTAAGGGGAGGGAAGACCGTATTCACATGCAAAGACTTGGTGATCGGGTATGACAAGCCCTTGGCCACGATCACTATGGAAATCCTCAGCGGACAGCGGATCGCCGTGATCGGCCCCAACGGTCACGGGAAATCGACCTTCCTGAAAACACTCATGGGGATCATTCCGCCGCTCTCAGGCGACATGCTTCTCGGACATCAAATCGAAACCGGGTACTTCGATCAAGACTTGGCCGTATTCACCTCGGGTCGAAGCCTGCTTGAGGAATTATGGGATAGCTATCCCGATCTTACCCATACCCAGGTACGCACGATCCTCGGCAGTTTCCTTTTCACCGCCGATGAAGTCTTCAAAAGCGTCGATGTCCTCTCCGGGGGTGAAAAAGTCCGCTTGAGTCTGGCGAAACTCATGCTCGACCAGGCGAACTTCATGATCCTCGACGAACCGACCAACCACTTGGATCTATTGGGTAAGGAAGCCTTGGAGAATGCTTTCAGCGAGTATGAAGGGACGATCCTCTTTGTTTCCCATGACCGCTACTTCATCCAGAAAATGGCGACCGGCGTGCTGCATATCGAAAACGGCGAAGCGAATTACTTCCCGCTGAAGTTCGAGGAGTATGCCGAAATCCCCAAGGAAGTCCCGAAAGAGACGATCGAGAAGGAAGTCAAGCAACAAAAACAGATTCAAGCCAAAGACCTGAAGAAAGAAATGGTCAAACTTGAAAAGAAGATATCGGAGAAGGAAGACGAGTTGGAAGAAATGCGTGAAAAACGCTACGATCCTTACTATTACCACGACTATCGCAACATGCAGGAACTGGATGCAAGCATCGACACCTTGCACAACGAGATCGCCGGATATATGAAATCCTGGGAAACCATTGCCGAAGAACTGGAAAACGTTGGGAAAAACGATGAAAATCGTGTATAATATTATCGCAATTGAAAGAGGAGGACACTATGGCAAATTGTCTTGTTGCACAGTCCGGCGGACCGACTTCGGTCATCAACGCCACCTTGGCCGGAGTTGTTAAGGCCAACCAATTAAACCCGATTTATACGACCGTTTACGGTGGTCTGAACGGAATCGAAGGCATCCTGCAGGAACGTATGGTCGACTTGACGAACATGAGCGAAGATGAAAACCGCATCTTGCGTCAAACGCCCTCCAGCGCGCTGGGATCCTGCCGTTACAAACTAAAGAGAACAAATATCGCGGATTTTGAAAAATTGATCCAAGTCATGGAGAAGTACGATATCGAAACCTTGTTCTATATCGGCGGCAACGACTCCATGGACACGGTCTACGCATTGAGCGAATATGCCGAGAAGAAGGGCATCACCAACCGCCGTTTCGTCGGTTGCCCGAAAACCGTCGACAACGACTTGATGGTCACCGACCATTGCCCGGGGTACGCATCGGCCGCGAAGTTCATCGCGACGACCGCGCTTCAAACCTGGTTGGATTTCAACGTCTATACCCGTCAGGAAGTCTTCGTCCTTGAAACCATGGGACGCGATGCCGGGTGGTTGGCCGCTTCCGCCGCATTGAGCGGTGTCGTCGACTTGGTCGTATTGCCTGAAATCCCCTTCGATAAGGAAGTCTTCCTCGAAGAAGTCCGTAAATCGATGGCTGAGAAGAATAAATGCTATATCGTCGTTTCCGAAGGCGCCCGTTATGCGGACGGAACCTATCTAGCCGCCGCCGAAGCGAAAAACGACGGGTTCGGCCATGCCGTCCTCGGCGGAGCCGCCAACGCGATCCGCGACATGATCTTGGATTCCGGCGCATCGAGCCGTGTCAAAGTGCAGGATTTAAGCACCGCGCAACGCTGCCATGCCACCGAACAATCGTTGGTCGACGTCGAAGAATCCTTCAAGCTGGGGATGAGCGCGCATATGCGCAGCATGGACAAAGCGTTCACCGGCCAGATGGTCGGCGTGAAGCGTAAACCCGGTGCCGACTACGACGTGGAATTCTTTGCCACGGCCGCCAGCAACGTCGCCAACCATGTCAAGAACTTCCCGGTCGAATGGGCGCTGCCGAACTACCGCGGTGTAACGCAAGATGCGATCGACTACATGAAACCGTTGATCCAAGGGTCTCCGGTCGTATTGATGGACGGCGGATTACCGGCGTTTGTCAAACCCTATTACAAGAGATAATCCCGAAAACACCTGGAAACAGGTGTTTTTCTTCGAATCGGCTCAAAAACATATAAAAAAACCGGATTTTTCCGGTTTGTTTACGATTGGCGGAGGAAGCAGGATTTGAACCCGCGCGAGCCTTGCAACTCCTATCGGTTTTCGAAACCGACCTCTTCAACCACTTGAGTATTCCTCCAGCGTTTTCAAGTATATCAAAAAAAAACCGGCTTGTCGACAGTTTTCCAGCAGAGAAGTCCGGGGAAAGACATTGTTAAGAGTTGCTCTGAAAATTATGAAAGAATATGAAACAAATATGTAATTTGTTGCGGAAACTTGCCGTAAATGTGAAAGGGAAGTGAAATAATCATTGACACTACCCAAACGGACGGATAAAATAGATACATAGTACAAATGTACTTTCTACAGGAGGGTTAAGATGAAAAAGTTACTAGTAGCCCTTTTTGTGGCAGCGATCGCTCTGACCGGCTGCGCCAAAAAGGAAGTTGTCTACCGTAACGACTACAACTATGTCTATACTGCCGATATCGAGCAGTTGGACTACACTGTAACGTATCAGTCTTCCAACCACGAGCACATCGCGAACTTCGTCGATGGCTTAATGGAACACGACACGTTAGGTAACTTAGTCGGTGCGCTTGCCGAATCTTACACTGTTAATGCTGACGCTACCGAATTCGTATTTAAACTCCGCAAGGGTGTTAAATGGGTAACCGTCGAAGGTGAAGAATATGCCGAAGTCACCGCTGAAGACTGGGTAACCGGTTTGCAACACGGTGCCGACTTCAATACCGAAACCGGCTACATCCTTGAAGGCGTTATCAAAAACTATGCCGAATACACCTCCGGCGAAGTCACGGACTTCTCCCAAGTCGGTGTCGAAGCGGTTGATGATTACACCTTGAAGTTCACCTTGGTCGAATCGACCCCGTACTTCCACACGATGACCACCTACGGTGTATTGTTCCCTGTCAACAAAGAGTTCCTGCTTTCCAGAGGAACCGGTTGTGAACTTGGAAACCCGGATCCCGCGAACTGCGATTTCGGAACCACCGAAGGCGACACCATCCTTTACAATGGTGCGTATCTGTTAGCTGTCAATACGCCGAAATCCGAAATCCGCTACACCGCGAACCCGACGTACTGGGACAAGAAAAACGTCTTCATCGAAAACGTTAAATTGACCTTCTACGATGGATCCGATCCGGATAGCCTGTTCAGAAACTTCGACGATGGCAACTTGTCCGCTGCGCCGGTTTACACCGACAACGAAGCGACCTATGCGATCGCCAAAGAAAAATACGGCGACTCGATCTTCATCGGCCGCTTGACCACCGTCACGTACTACATCAGCTTCAACTACGACCGTCAAGCTTATGCGAACTTCAACGATGCGACGAAAGTCGTTTCCACGAAGACCGACAAGCAAAAAGCCGATACGAAGCTTGCGATTCTCAATGAAAACTTCCGTACTGCGATTTTCCGCGGTATCGACCGCGCCGCCATCAACGCCCAAGGCGTCGGCGAAGAACTGAAGTTCAATGCATTGCGTAACACCTATACTTCCCCGCAGTTCGTTTCGACTTCCGATGGCAAATCTTACGGTGAATTGGTAAGTGCCGCCTTGACCGAAATCGATTCCGAATTGTTCCCGGCAGGTTTCGACCTCTCCGACAGCCAAGATCCGTATTTCGATGCCGATATCGCTGCCGCCAAGATGGCGCTTGCCAAGACTGAACTTGAAGCTGCTGGCGTAACCTTCCCGGTCGTTATCGACGTCGTAGGTTATGGACCGAGCCAAAAGAACATGAATACCCGTTTGGCCTATAAGACGATGTTGGAATCCACGTTCCCGGGCTTAGTCCAGGTCAACATCAACGTCGCTGAAACCGCCGACGACTACTACAATTCCTTCTACTACAACAACGAAGCTTCGCAAACCAACTACGACATCAACGTCGGTTCCGGTTGGGGTCCTGACTATGGCGACCCGAAGACCTACGTTGCCACCTTCTCCCCGAACAATGGCGACTTGTTGAAAGGCCTTGGCTTCGAAGCCGGTGCCGACACCAACGTTGCTGCGAAGACCGCTGCCGGTTTCTTCGAATTCGAAGAACTGAATGTTGCTGCCGAGTCTGAAATCGCTGATCTTGACCTGCGTTACGCCCTCTATGCGAAAGCCGAAGCTTACTTGATCGGTCATGCATTGATGCTCCCGAACGTTTCTCAAGGCGGTGTCTTCCAAGTTTCCCGCATTAAGCCGTACACCCAATCTTGGGCTGACTACGGAATCAGTGATTACAAGTTCAAGTTCCGTCAGGTTACTGACCATGTCATTACCCTGGAAGAACGTGCCGAAGCCAAGGAAGCTTGGGAAAAAGCACGCGCGAAGTAGTCGTAAACTTATATCCGATTAACGATTGTACAAAAGGATTAGGACACAATTCTAATCCTTTTGTTCTCACGAGGTAAGAAATGAAAAAATACATTTTTATCAGGTTCCTTCGTTCGTTGTTTTCCATATTTATGGTTACGACCATCGCGTACCTTCTGATCTTTTCCTTGGTACCGAGATATCGCATTTTTCAGTCTGACCAATTGTGGGCGAAACTCACTTCAAAACCTGATACTTTGAAGGCTTATGAATTCAACAAGTACGAAGAGTTAGGTTACCTTAAATATGTCGAACAACAAGAGATTTGCCGCAACGAGTTTGGTAATACTTCGGAAGACTATTTCGAATGTATGGATATCGACTCAAGTAAATTTGCGGCGCTTAAGTCTGAACTCGAGTCCGATGGATGGGTTTTTGGTGTTTTCGCAACGACGAACACCGCCTATGCTTCGAAAGAAATCTCGATTCTTGAGCGGGTTACATCGTTCTACCTGAATATGTTCGTCTTCGACCATCCGAACAAAATTAAAGATGAAGCGAATCCGGATCTCGAACGAAAAATCTACATCGGAAAGGACTGGAGCGGTAGACCAGCCTTACTATGTAGCGGTTGTGAACATAAGTATCTCGTCTATGTCGACGGTAATTTTCCGTTCATCCATCAAAACTGGATCACCCTCTATTTCGGGATTTCCTATCCTTCTTTCGGAGGTATGCCGGTTTTAGAAGTCATGACGCAATCCCAAGGTGAAGCCGTACAAAAGGAAATCACTTTCCCGACCGGCGTTACGCAAAGCAGCAGCGTCAGCGAATATTCCTGTACGTATAAATACACACTTGATCGTCTGGATACGACGAAATACAACGATAACTATGCGGATTGCGCAACCATCCGCAAAGATCCGTCGATGATGGGGATCTCTTTCAGAATGGGAATCTTCGCTTTGATTTTCTCCTATATGATTTCCATTCCGATGGGCATCTACATGAGTTCCCGTAAAGGAAAACTGATCGATAAGATCGGTATGGGATACATCGTGTTCGTCATCGCCGTTCCGACCTTGGCGTACATTTATTTGTTCCGTTATCTTGGGTCGTCTTTCTTAGGATTGCCCGACACCTTCCCGATGCAGGGAGCAGGGTCGTTCGCTTCCTGGATTCTTCCCGTCATTTCCTTGTCTTTGCCGAGCATCGCCGGTCTGTTGATGTGGGTTCGCCGTTATATGGTTGACCAGACGACCGCCGAATATGTACGCTTCGCACGTTCCAAAGGATTGTCGCAATCCGAAATCTTCTACAAACACATCCTTCGCAACGCCATCATTCCGATCGCGCATGGTTTACCGGGCAGCATCATCGGAGCCATCGGCGGAGCGATCATCACCGAAAGAATCTATGCGATTCCGGGTATGGGCAAAATGCTGCCGGATTCCATCAATGTTTTTAATAACAATGTCGTCATCGCGTTGACATTCATCTTTACGGCGCTTTCGATCTTGTCGGTTCTGTTGGGCGACATTCTGATTACGTACCTCGATCCGCGGATCAGCCTTAACGAGAAGGGAGGTCGCAGATAATGGATAAGAAATTCCTATTCGTCGAAATCGACGAGCAAGCTTCCGAACATATCGCCGCGCCTCATTATTCTTATTGGAAGTCCGTTTTCCGTACCTTCTTCAAGAGCAAGTTAGCCATCGCAATGTTGATCTTGGCGACGATCATCTTCTCGATCGCCATGATTCAACCGCTATTCTCCAATTACGATCCGCTATCCTCTCCGAATATTCTAGATTTCTCATTGCGCTTCAATCCACCCAACGCAACGAACTGGTTTGGCACCGATAATGTCGGAAACTCCCTCTTCGATGCGGTTTGGGCCGGGACGCGTACATCCATCTTGATTTCGTTCATTTCCACCGCGATCAACTTGACCTTGGGAATCGCCGTCGGCGCGTTCTGGGGCTATTCCAAGAAGTTCGACAAAGTCATGCTTGAAATCTACAACGTCGTCGCCAACGTTCCGTTCTTGTTGGTCGTCACGATGATGCTGTATGTCATCGGTTATGGATTTTGGAAGTTGATTTTCGCGCTGACCATCACCGGTTGGTTCGGCATCGCATATTTCATCCGTACGCAAGTCATGATCATCCGTGACCGCGAGTACAACCTCGTTTCCAGGTGTCTGGGTACGCCGACGTCCCGTATGATCACCCGCAACATCCTTCCTTATCTGACCTCGGTCATCGTAACGTTGTTGTCGCGTGAAATCCCGGTCATCATTTCGACGGAGTCCGTCCTGTCTTTCCTTGGCATCGGCCTAACCGCCGCCACGCCTTCGTTGGGTCGGATGATCAGTCAATACACGTCGTTCATCAACGCCTATCCTTATCTGTTCTGGATTCCGGTCAGCATTCTGGCGAGCGTCTCGATTTCGTTCTATATCGTCGGACAAACGTTTGCGGATGCTTCTGATCCGAAAACACACATGTAGGAGGCCACCATGGAAAAAAATGTCATATTATCCGTAAGGGATCTTGTTGTAAAGTTCCATGTCCGTGATCGGATCTTAACGGCCATTCGTAACATATCGCTTGATTTATATGAGAATGAAACGCTTGCCATCGTTGGTGAATCCGGCTCGGGTAAGACCGTCATGACCAAGACCTTCACCGGTATGTTGGAAAGCAACGGTTTCATCGCCGGCGGTAAGATTTTCTTCGAAGGACGCGACTTAGCCGCGATCACCTCCAATAAAGAATGGGAAAAGATCCGCGGGATCAAGATCGCGACGGTTTTCCAAGACCCGATGTCGTCCCTCAACCCGATCCGTTCGATCGGATCTCAGATCACCGAAGTTATCAAAAAACATCAGGGCAAGGATGGCGCCGAAGCCAAGCAACTCGCCATCGACCTCATGAACCGTGTCGGGATCCCCAACGCGGCGGATCGATTCAACGAGTATCCTTTCCAATATTCCGGCGGGATGCGCCAACGGATCGTCATCGCGATCGCGCTGGCCTGTCGTCCGCAAATCTTGATTTGCGACGAACCGACGACGGCATTGGACGTCACCATCCAGGCTCAGATCCTACAATTGATCAAGGATCTGCAGAAGGAATTCCACTTCACGACGATTTATATCACCCATGACCTGGGCGTCGTCGCCAATGTCGCGCAACGCGTCGCGGTCATGTATGCGGGTCAGATCGTCGAATACGGCACGGCGGAAGAAATCTTCTATTCGCCGAAGCATCCGTATACCTGGGCGTTGTTGTCCAGTCTACCGCAATTGGGGATCAAGGGTGAGAGACTCTATTCGATTCCGGGAACGCCCCCCTCGTTGTTCAACGAAGTGAAAGGCGATGCGTTCGCACCGCGTAACCCGTATGCGATCGGCATCGATTTCGAAGAGGAACCTCCGTTCTTCCAAATTTCGCAGACGCACCAGGCGAAAACCTGGTTGTTGGATCCCCGTGCCCCGAAAGTCGAGCCGCCTGTTGCGATTCGTGATCTGCATGGACGCATCACTGCGATTCTGAAAGGTCAGGTATCAAAGTAATGGAACGCGAAGTCATTTTATCCGTCCGCGACCTCGAAGTCAGTTTCCCGAAAGGGAAGGGACGCTTCATCGCCGTCCGCGACGCGAATTTCGATATTTACAAAGGTGAAACGTTCGCCCTCGTCGGAGAATCCGGTTCCGGAAAAACGACGATCGGACGTTCGATCATCCGTATCAATCCGACATCCAAAGGTAAGATCATCTTCGAAGGGAAAGTCATCAACGAGAAGCTTTCCGCCGAAGAAGACCGTCAAGTCATCAAGAACATCCAGATGATCTTCCAAGATCCCGCCACGTCCCTCAACGAACGCGCGACGATCGACTATATCATTTCCGAAGGCTTGGTCAACTTTAAGATGTTCAAGTCGCAGGAAGAACGCAAGGAAAAAGTTGTTAAGTCATTGGCCGAAGTCGGTTTGCTGCAAGAACACGTCACCCGTTATCCGCATGAATTCTCAGGCGGACAACGTCAGCGTATCGGGATTGCACGCGCCATGATCATGGAACCGAAGCTCATCATCGCCGACGAACCGATTTCCGCCCTTGACGTTTCGATCCGTGCGCAGGTACTCAACCTGATGAAGGCGCTGCAGGAAGAAAAGGGGCTGACCTATCTGTTCATCGCCCATGACCTTTCCGTCGTGCGTTTCATCTCCGACCGTATCGCCGTCATCCACCTTGGACGCATCGTCGAATTGGCGAACACCGCCGATTTGTTCCTGCATCCGCTTCATCCGTATACACGTTCCTTGTTGTCGGCCGTGCCGATGCCGGATCCGATCAGTGAAAAAGCCAAAGAACTAATGGTCTATACTGAGAATCTTCATGACTACAGCGTCCACCAACCTTCGTTTGTGGAAATCACGCCGGGTCACTTCGTTTGGGCCAACGAGCCTGAGTTGGAGCAATACAGAGAGCTATTGAAGTAATCAAAGGGAGCCTTAGCGGGCTTCCTTTTCCTATGGTTGTTAATAATAGGTGTTGTATCACAACTAAACTTGAATTCTATGTACCATTACTTGATACATTCACAAATTCATGGCTAAACGAAGATACTTTTATTGAAAATGCCATTTTATGGGAGTATACTTTTATAGTCATTCAAGGAGGTGTCCCTTTGGAAGGAATTATCCGTCGAATTATCGCTGCCGACTTGGCGGCGCAAGAAAAACTGCAGAATGCCGAAGAAACGTCAAGGCAAGTCCTCAAGCAAGTCCAACTCGATAAAGTTCGCGTCGAGGAAGAGGTTTGGAACACCGCGAAACATTTCGTCGAGCATGAAAAGGGGAAACTAGCCCAACAATTGTTCGCGGCTCGGCAAGAACAATCCCGCGCCTATGCGGCATCGTTGGTTACGCTGGAAGAATCGTTCGCCAAACAGCGGGAAACATGGCGTAAGGAGATCCTAGAGCGTTGTCTCAATCAAGAATAGCGAATCGAACAAGGAGGGTGCGACATGTCAGGTTCCTTCTCCAGTAACGCGATGGCCTCGAAAGCCAAAGCGATGTACGGAAAACGACTGAAGGAAACCGATTATCAAGAGCTGCTACGCCGGCGATCGGTCAACGAAATCGCCGCTTATCTGAAAAACGAGACCGGATATAGGGATATCCTGACCGGAATCAACGAACACTCGATCCATCGCGGTCATTTGGAAATGTTGATCCGTCAGCGATTCTTCCTGATTTTCCTACAGTTGATCCGATATGGCGATACCGCCAAAAGCAGTTTCTATAAATACGGGATCTATCTTATCGAAATCAAACAAATCCTTGTCACGATCCGTGCGTTCAACGACAAAGACCGTTCCACCCAGATTGCGCAAATGCCGATCTTCGCCGGGAAATATACGTCTTTCGATCTTGAAAAACTGGTCGTCGCAACGGATTACGACCAATTATTGGAAGTGCTGAAAAATACGGTCTACTACGAAGCATTGAAACCATATCGTCCGAAAAGCAACGATGATTTCGATTATACGGTCTGTGAAGTCGCATTGAAGGCGGTCTACTACCAACAAGTCAACGCCATCATCGAGAAAGAATTCTCGGGCGACATCAAAAAACAGATGAAGGAAATCTTCAATACGCAAATCGAATTGGATAACGTCACGAAAATCTATCGTTTGAAAAAGTACTATAAGGCATCGCCTGAAGAAATCGAAAAAGTATTGAACCCGACCTTCGAGCGCATCCCAAAGAAGAAGTTGATCGAGTGGATCGAAACCTGCGATGCGGAGACCTTCCTTCAGAGAGTTTCCGAATCCGCCTATAAGAACTATATCGACGATAAGAATTTCGTTTTCATCGAGTACCATACGGATGCGATCCATTATAACCTGAACAAGCATATCATTCGGTTCTCGTCCAATCCGGACTTGATCCTGGTGGCTTTCCTCGGGTTGTTGGAAATCGAAATCCAGAACATCATCGATATCATCGAAGGCGTGCGGTACAACGTCGAGATCGACAAGATCAGCAAACTGCTGATCTACTAGAAAAGAAGGTGTAAAATGGCAATTGAGAAAATGCGGCTCTTACGTTTGGCCGGTTCGAAAGAAAACATCGAGAAAATCCTGTTGACCGCGTTCTCCACCCGCGACCTGCATGCGGAACTTGCGTCCCATGTGGTCAACGACGGGAACGGCGGGGAACTCCTTCCGGAAGATAGCACCTATGCGGACTATCTCAACCGGATCGAAAGCATCATCCGGAGTCTGCATTCCGAACTGATGTGCACGTTCGACGGCGTGACGACCTTCACCAACGATGAAATCGAAGCGTACCTGACGCAAGTCGAAAACAACTATGAGAAAATCAACGAAACGTTGATGAACCAATCCTCGCTGACCAAAGAAGATAAAGATGCGCTAACCAAGCTTCGCGAATTCAACATCGACGCGCTGAACCATACAAAGTATACGGCCGTGAATTTCGGGCGTTTACCGATCAGCAGCTTGTCGAAACTCCCGCTGCACGATGAAAAACGCTACGCGGCGACCATCCTATCGAAAAACAACCACTATGCCTGGGTGTTCTACGTCACGCTCAATGAAAACAAGACGGAAGTCGCGAAACTCTTCGACAGTCTCTTCTATGAGCCCATCGCCATCCCGAAAGTGGATGAAAAGCAATTGGTCTTCGACTGTGAATCCGTGCTTGGGAAAATCTATGGGTATGTGAAGCACTGTGCGGATCTTCGCAAGTACTACAAGTACATCGCGCTCTTCGATAAGACCGCCGTCATCACCGGCTTCGTACCGCAACGGCGCGTGAAGAAATACAAGACGATGTTCGGGGAGATGACCGACGTGGTCATCCAGGATTTCCCGGCGGGATTGGAAGAAGGCCTCGAACCTCCGACCGTCCTGAGAAACAACTGGTTCGCCCAGCCCTTCGAACTCTTCGTCGAAATGTACGGCTTACCCCATTACGGCGAATTCGACCCGACCTTCTATGTCTCCGTCACCTATGCCTTGTTATTCGGCATCATGTTCGGGGATTTGGGACAAGGATTCCTCTTGGTCGTCATCGGGTGGTTCCTCTATCGGAAATCCAAAGGCAAACTCTGGGGGATCGTCCATCGGATCGGCTTCTCGTCGATGATCTTCGGTACCTTGTACGGATCGGTCTTCGGGAACGAAGAACTCCTGAATCCGATGTATCAAGCCTTGGGCTTTGAATCCAAACCCATCCATGTCATGGAACCTGAATTCACGATGCCTCTGCTTGGCGCGGCGATCGCGTTGGGGGCCATCTTGATCCTCTTGTCCATGACCATCAATATCGTTCTTCAGTTCAAACGTAAAAACTACGGCGACGCCCTCTTTAGCCAAAACGGCATCGCAGGATGGATCTTCTACGGATCGATTCTGTTCGGGGTCGCGCTTCAAATGGGACTTAAGATCAACGTGGCGAATCCGTTCACGATCGGCTTGTTCCTGATTGTCCCGCTAGTCATCATCCTCTTCCGCGTTCCGCTTAAAAACCTCATCGCGAAACTTCAAGTCAAGCCGCATGAAGGGTGGGTCGGTTATCTGATCGAAAGTTTCTTCGAACTCTTCGAAGTCATCTTGAGTTTCATGACCAATTCGATGTCCTTCCTGCGTGTCGGCGGATTCGTCATGTCCCATGCGGGGATGATGATCGTCGTCACCGTCTTGGAAGGGATGACCGGCAAGTTCGGCATCGTCACTTTGATCATCGGGAACTTGTTCGTCATCGGCTTGGAAGGGTTGATCGTAGGGATCCAAACCCTGCGTCTAGAATATTACGAGATGTTCAGCCGTTATTTCGAAGGCGGGGGCAAGAAATACGTCCCTACCAACATGCAAAACTAAAACCAGGAGGAAACCTATGTTAAACTTTTTCGAAATCGTCGCCCCGTTGGCGATCATCGCTCTGATTTCACTTCCCATCATCCCCGTTCTTCAAGGCAAAGTGAATGCCAAAAACGCCAAGTTCCGTGTCGTCTTGCAGGTTTGCCTGTTCGCGGCCGCGTTCTTGAGCGTCATCGTCTTCCAATTGGGTGGTTTGGTCGCGTTCGCCGCTGAAGAAGTCGCGGAAACGACGTCCTTCGCAGGATCCTTCGCCCAAGGGATGGGCTTCCTCGCCGCCGCCATTTCCACCAGCGCATCAGCCCTGGGTGCCGGTTTCGCCGTCGCCGCGGCCGCTCCCGCCGCCATCGGCGCGATTTCCGAAAACCCCGAGAACTTCGGTAAAGCGATGATCTTCGTCGCCTTGGCCGAAGGGGTCGCCATCTACGGATTGCTGATCTCCATCTTGATCATCAACAAACTCTAGCCCCATGAAATTCTTCGTGATCAGCGACAATACCGATACCCGAATGGGAATGCGATTGGCGGGGATCGAAGGGGTGGTCGCCCACACGCGTACGGAAGTGCTCAACGAGCTCGACCGCGCGATCGCCGACCCGGAAATCGCCATCGTATTGATGACGACCTTGTGCATCAGCACCTGTCCGGAAGTCATCGCCGAAAAGAAGCTCCGGATGCAGCGTCCTTTAATCGTGGAAATCCCGGATCGTCACGGTTCGGCGAAAATCGGGGAGACCATCGACAAATACATTAGTGAAGCCATCGGCATAAAGATCTGAGGTGAACCCATTGGAAAAAGAACAAATCGCGCAACGCCTGATCTTGGAAATCGATGCGAAGACACAAGAACAACTCCATGACCTGCAATGGGACATGGAAACGCAGCGACGCGATATCCTGGCGACCATCCGCAATAAAGCGGAAGAGGAAGCCGCCATTTTTAAAGAACAAGAACTGCACGAATTGCGCAGTAATTTGATTCAGAACGAATCGCAGGCGAAATGGAAGGTCAAGCACGACTTATTGAAACGGCGTGCCGAATTGGTCGACGCGCTCTTTGAGGATGTCCAAAACGACTTGATGACGTTCGTCGGCGGAACGGAATACGAAGGATACAGCCGCGATAAACTGCAGAAACTCAGTGAACGCGGCGATCTCGGGAAAGCCACCTTGCTAGTCAAGGCGCGCGACGTCGAATTGTTCAAGAGAATCTTACGCGATCTATCGCTGGACTATGAAGTGTCGGTGAGCGATCTGATCCATATCGGCGGTTTCCTTTTGGTAAGCGAAAACAAGCGACTGGAAATCGACGATACGTTCGATAACCGCCTCCACTCCCAACGCGAATGGTTCTTCAACCATTCCAAACTGGTCCTCTAAGAAAGAAGGTACGATATGAGTCAAAATGTCATCTATTCGATCAACGGACCGGTTGTGAAAATCAAAGACGCCAGCGATCTACAGATGCTGGAAATGGTCTATGTCGGAAAGAAAGAATTATTAGGCGAAGTCATCGGGATCGACGACGTGTATGCGACGATCCAGGTTTATGAATCGACCACGGGATTAAAGGTCGGGGAACCCGTCCTTTCCAGCGGTTCGCCGTTGAATGCGATCCTGGGTCCGGGCATCCTCACCAACATCTTCGACGGGATCGAACGACCCCTCAAAGAAATGGCCGAGAAATTCGGCATGTATGTCACCGAAGGACGCGGCATCGCGACCTTGAATACGACGAAACCCTGGGATGTCACGTTTACCGTGAAGGTCGGCGATACGGTCGAATCCGGCCACATTTTCGCCACCTGCCCCGAGACGTCCTTGATCCAGCACCGCTTCATGATCCCGGTCGGACTCGACGGGGTGGTCGTCGCGAAACTCGACGACGGCATGCATACCCTCAACGACGTCCTCCTTCAAGTCAAAGATAAATACGGCGTCGTCCATGAATTGACGATGATCCAGAAATGGCCGATCCGCCAAGCGCGTCCGGTCACCAAGCGTCATGTCATTTCCGTGCCTTTGATCACGGGACAACGCGTCATCGACACCTTCTTCCCCATCGCCAAAGGCGGCGCGGCCGCCGTACCGGGCGGATTCGGGGCAGGGAAGACCATGACCCAGCACCAACTGGCGAAGTGGTGCGACGCGGACATCATCGTCTATGTCGGTTGCGGCGAGCGCGGGAATGAAATGACCCAGGTATTGGAAGAATTCTCCGAGCTGGTCGACCCCAAATCCCACAAACCTCTGACCGACCGTACGGTATTGATCGCCAACACCTCAAACATGCCCGTAGCGGCGCGTGAAGCCAGCATCTATACCGGAATCACCTTGGCCGAATACTATCGCGACATGGGCTACCACGTCGCCGTCATGGCGGACAGTACGTCGCGTTGGGCGGAAGCCTTGCGTGAGATTTCAGGTCGTTTGGAAGAAATGCCGGCGGAAGAAGGATTCCCCGCGTATCTTCCTTCCCGTATTTCCCAGTTCTATGAACGCGCGGGTTTCGTTGAAACCCTTAGCGGAAACCCGGGATCCGTCACCATCATCGGTGCCGTCTCCCCGCAGGGTGCGGACTTTTCCGAACCCGTCACGCAGAACACCAAGCGTTTCGTACGCTCTTTCTGGGCCTTGGATAAGTCGCTGGCCTATGCCCGCCACTTCCCGGCCATCAACTGGACGATCTCATACTCGGAATACCTCGACGATTTGAAACGCTGGTACGACACCAACGTCGACCGTCGCTTCATCCCGCTGCGTGCCGAAATGATGTCCGTCCTGCATGAAGAAACCCAATTGATGGAAATCGTCAAACTGATCGGGTCGGACGTTTTGCCCGACGACCAGAAACTGACCCTTGAAATAGCCCGCGTCATCCGCGTCGGCTTCCTTCAGCAAAACGCCTTCCATCCCGAAGACACCTACGTACCCTTTGAGAAACAGTTCAAGATGCTTCAACTGATTTCTTACCTTCGTCAGGAATGTTTGAAAGTCCTTGCGACCAAGCGGACCATCAGCGCCGTCTTGGTTACCGGTATCTTCGATGAATTGATCAAAATCAAATATGACGTCCCCAACAGCGCCCTTGAACTTCTTGACGGTTATTTCAAGAAGATCGACGACGCCTTGGCGAGCGTACAGTAAGGAGGGTACCCATGAGTCTGCAAATCGTCGGATTAAAAGAAATCAGAGGTCCCCTGGTCGTCATCGACCAAGTCCCCGATGTCGGCTTTGAAGAAGTGGTCGAACTTTTGCTGGATGACGGAAGCGTACGTAACGGACGTGTCGTCGAAATCACCGGCAACCGCGCGGTCATCCAAGTCTTCGAAGGGACGTCCGGTTTATCGAAAACCAACACCAAGACACGGTTGATGGGACACCCCATGGAAATCAGTCTCTCCAGAGAAATCCTCGGACGCATCTTCAATGGCGCCGGTCGACCGATCGACGGATTGGGCGATGTCTATGCGGATAAAAAAGCGGACATCAACGGAAGATCCCTCAACCCGGTCTGCCGTAAATACCCGCGCAACTACATCAACACCGGGATTTCATCCATCGATGGATTGAACACCTTGATCCGCGGTCAGAAACTCCCGATCTTCTCCGGCTCCGGTCTGCCCCACAACCAATTGGCGGTGCAGATCGTCCGTCAGGCGAACATCGCCAAGGACGAAGGCAAGAAGTTCGGCATCGTCTTCGCCGCGATGGGCGTCAAGAACGACGTCGCCGACTTTTTCAAACGCAGTTTCGAAGAAACCGGCGTCATGGAAAAGGTCGTCATGTTCCTCAACCTCTCCAACGACCCCATCATCGAACGTATCCTCACCCCGCGCTGNNGTCATCATGACCGATGTCACCTCCTATTGCGAAGCCCTGCGTGAATTCTCCTCTTCCAAAGAAGAAATCCCGGGACGCAAAGGCTACCCCGGTTATCTCTATTCCGATTTGGCCTCCCTCTATGAAAGAGCGGGGATCGTCGAAGGGAAAGCCGGATCGGTCACGCAAATCCCGATCTTGACCATGCCCAACAACGACATCACCCATCCCGTCCCCGACTTGACCGGATACATCACCGAAGGCCAGATCGTGCTGGACAGCAACCTATGGCAAATCGGCATCTATCCGCCCATCGGCGTCCTTCCCTCGCTCTCCCGCCTGATGAAAGACGGGATCGGCGAAGGCTATACCCGCAAAGACCATTCGGCAGTGAGTACCCAGCTCTTCGCTTCCTACGCGAAGGTACAGGATGCCCGCGCCTTGGCGTCGGTCATCGGGGAAGAAGAACTCTCCGAAGTCGACCGCAAACACATGGCTTTCGGCCGTCTCTTTGAGCAATACTTCATCGGACAAGGCTTCACGGTCAACCGCGACATCCTTGAAACCTTGAATCTGGGATGGAACTTGCTGAGTCTCTTACCCAAGACCGAGTTGGATCGGCTCTCCAGCGACCTGATCAACGAATACTACGACAGCGACCGCGCCGTTGCGCATTTCATGGCGCTGAAGGGCGGCAAACTCGACGCCGTCCTCAGGAAGTAGAGACATGGCAACCCGTCTTTCGCCCACGAAAGGGAATTTGATCGCGACGAAAAAATCGATGCAGTTGGCGAAACTAGGGTATGACCTGATGGATCGCAAACGCAACGTTTTGATCCGCGAAATGATGCTGTTGGTGGATAAGGTGAAGATCTTGCGCGACCAGATCACGCAGACCTACGCCGAAGCCTATCTCTCCCTCCAGCAAGCCAACATCTCCCTGGGGGTCGTCACTCAGATCGCCAGCGCCGTCTCCATCGAGAACGGCGTCAGCATCGTCTACCGCAGCGTCATGGGGGTCGAAATCCCCAATGTCCGCCTGGAAGACACCGAACTGACCTTCGAATACGGGTTCGACGAATCCAACTCGAAACTCGACGAAGCCAGTTTGAAATTCCTCCAAGCAAAACGGATGACCGTACTTTTGGCTGAAATCGACAATTCCGTCTTCCGCCTCGCCCGTGCCATCCAGAAAACGCAGAAGCGCGCCAACGCGTTGCGCAACATCGTACTCCCCCAGCTCCAAGACGACATCAAGTTCATCTCGGACGCCCTGGAAGAAAAGGAACGGGAAGAGTTCACCCGTTTGAAAGTCATCAAAAACAAGAAGGCGAGAGCCTGACATCCGGAATTTCCGGATGTTTTTTTATTTCTCAGGAAATGTTTCATCAGGTGCATAGAGTGGAGCAGGGGACTCAGATGAAAACAAACTATAATTACAAAGAAAAAGAAACGCTGGTACGCTTCCACTGCCATGCGTACAACCAAGTGAAACGAAGCATCCAAGTCAAAGAACTGATCGGGGAAGTCCATGAAGAAAGCATGGGGTACGACTTGGCCTATGTGCTGACGATCGACGATGTCCTGCACTCGTTGGATGAAGATGCGTACCGCATCATCGCCCATGATTTCCTGGAACCGACGCACAAAAACTGGTGGATGGACTACTATGCGAAAACCACGTACTACCGCTTGAAGGGACGGTCGATGGACGCATTTTTGCGTTGTTTACATGGGTGATTCGTGATAGAATTACCAAGAGGAGGTGCCTAAAAATGGAAGCGTACGAGTATTTGCGGACACTCATCGCAAACAAGACCGGGCATTCTGACTCGATCACCCCAGAGACGTCCCTGAAGGACCTCGGCATCGATTCATTGGACCTTGTGGAACTGATTCTGCAGGTCGAAGAGAAGTTCGATTTGGTGTTTGAAGACGATGAACTCTTGGCTTTGAAAACAATGGGAGAAGTTTCGGATTTGATTCGCAGTAAAAAACAATAGGAGGACAACTATGCTAAAAGGTATTGCGGCATCATCAGGCGTGGTGCTCGCGAAAGCGTACAAGCTTGAGCAACCCGTATTGGACATCGTAAAGAAAGAAGTCGATCCGGAAACGGAAATCGTGCATTTCCATGAATGTCTGGAGAAAACGAAGAAAGATATCCTGGTGATCCAAGAGAAGGCGAAAGGCCGTCTTTCGGATGAAGAATTAGCGATTTTCGACGCCCACTTGATGGTCTGCGACGATCCCGAATTCACCGGACAAATCGAAGAGATGATCAAAGCGGACAACGTGAACGCCGACTATGCCACAAACGAAGTCGGGAACATGTTCATCACGATGTTCGAATCGATGGACGACGCGTACTTCCGCGAACGGGCCGCCGACATCAAGGATGTCACGTTCCGCATCAAATGCCATTTATTGGGCAAGGTTCTTCCGGATCTCAGTTTGATCAGCGAAGAAACGGTCATCGTCGCCCATGATTTGACGCCCTCCGACACCGCACAGTTAAACAAACAATTCACCAAAGGATTTGCGACCGCGATCGGCGGACGGACTTCCCACAGCGCCATTATGGCCCGCTCCCTTGAAATCCCGGCGGTCGTCGGGATCAACGGACTGTTGGATGAAGTCAAACACGGGGACTTCATCATCCTCGATGCGCTGGACGGGATCGTCATCATCAACCCGAATGAGACGGAAATCCATGACTATAGCAAAAAAGCCGAACGTTTCCATGAATTGAAGATGAGTCTGAAAGTATTGAAGGATGCGGATAGCGTCACGAGTGACGGACATCATGTCGAACTGGTCGGCAACATCGGCAATCCCAACGATGCGGACAGCGTATTGAATAACGGAGGCGAAGGCGTCGGTCTCTACCGTACCGAATTCCTCTACATGGATTCGCAAGCCTTACCGACCGAAGAAGAACAATTCGTCGCCTATAAGAAGGTCTTGGAACGCATGGGCAAACGCCCGGTCGTCGTCCGCACCTTGGACATCGGCGGGGATAAGGAACTTCCATACTTGCCGTTCCCGCATGAAATGAACCCTTTCCTAGGCTATCGTGCGATCCGTTTGTGTCTGGATCGTAAGGATA
Organism: Erysipelotrichaceae bacterium; assembly: GCA_003520745.1. Classification (GTDB taxonomy): domain Bacteria; phylum Bacillota_I; class Bacilli_A; order Erysipelotrichales; family Erysipelotrichaceae; genus GWE2-51-13. The sequence continues at coordinate 34,914 of DOUE01000038.1, read as the reverse complement.
TCTTCAGAACCCAAGTCCGCGCCCTATTGCGCGCCAGCGTCTTCGGCAGACTTTGCATCATGTTCCCGATGATCGCGACCCTGGATGAATTCCGTGCCGCGAAGACCTTCGTTTTGGAAGAAAAAGCCGTCCTCAAATCCGAAGGCGTCGACGTCTCCAACGAAATCCAAATCGGGATGATGGTGGAAATCCCGGCGGCCGCTGTATTGGCCGACCAATTCGCCAAAGAAGCCGACTTCCTCTCGATCGGGACCAACGATTTGATCCAATACTCGATGGCCGCCGACCGGATGAGCGAAAAAGTCGCCTACCTGTATCAACCCTTCAACCCCGCGATCCTTCGTTTGATCAAGATGACGATCGACGGCGGTCACAGCCAAGGCAAATGGGTCGGGATGTGCGGAGAAATGGCCGGTGAAGAACTGGCCGTCCCCGTATTGCTTGGTCTAGGTCTGGATGAATTCAGCATGTCCGCCAGTTCGATCCTTCAAGCTCGCAAGATGGTACGTTCCCTCAGCTATGCCGAGATGAAGAAACTGGCTGCCGAAGCGTTGACGAAGTCGACCTACGACGAAGTCGTCGAACTCATCAAGAAGTCTCTCAACAAATAGTCCAACCGAAAACGTGCGATGCACGTTTTCTCTTTCTTGACGCAATGGACTTGTACGCCTACACTAAACCTAGAGGGATCCTTATGAAAAAGCATGATATCGACGAAATGTTTAGTGAAATCTATCGCTCGACCTATCCCGCGGTCAGCCGCTATGTCTTTTTCAAGATGGATCGGATCGAAGAGTCCAAAGATATCCTTCAGAACGTCTATGTCGACCTTTACCATGACGCACTCGTCAAGGGGAAGAAGATCGATGAACCCGAAGCCTATCTGATCAAAATCGCGCAGAATAAAATCGCAAACTTCTATAAGAAAGCGAAACGGATCGTCGTGCAGGATACGGATGAAGATTGGGTCCAGAACATCCCGGAGGATTCGGACAGCGCCCTNNTGAAATGACCTTCCCGGAAATCGCTGAAACGATGGCGATCAAAGAAGAGAAGATTAAGGCGAGATACTACCGATCGATCAAGAAAATCCAGAAATCTTTGGATATTTAAGAAATGTGCAACGAAGTTTCGATGAATCGACACTACTTAAGTGAAAGGTGTCGGAGAAGTTTCCGATAAACAACCATGACAAAACTAAAATCAACCTTTGAAGAGAATGTATTGAACCAAGGAGANNTCCGTCGTTTCTCGACGATCGCCGTGAGTTTGCTTGCGGTCTTCGCGCTGGGGATCACGATGATGCAGATGGGGGCCTTCACCAAGGAATCCAACATCGTCTCGATCGTCGCGGTCGACATCAACCCGAGTATCGAGCTTTCCGTCGATGCCAATAGCGTTGTCGTCAGAGTCAAACCCATGAACAAGGATGCCCGTTCCCTCGACTATAAGTCGTTGGTCGGACTCAGCGCCGAAGAAGCCACGTTGAAAATCATCGAAATGGCGACCGAAGCGGGATTCATCGATCCGGAAGATCTGGAAGAAGACTACGTCCTGGTCACCACGGTGAACGTGGATGAAGAGGAAGAGGAAGAAACCGAAGAATTGAACGAACGCTTGAAAGACATCATCGAAAACGGCGGGGAACTCCCCGATGTGAACGTCGTCGTCATGAAAGCCGAGAAGATCGCCTGGTTTGAAGCCAACGATAAGAAAGTCCCGCTGGGCATGTATGTGATCAACGGGATGGTCCAGCACGACGGGGTTTGGTACACCGCCGGGGAATTCTTCTCCAATCCTGAAAACAAAAAGAACTATGAAAAGAAGAACGAATTGTTGGTGCGTAAAGCCGACAAGACCATCGGCTTGCTTGACCGGTTCCTGGATCGTTTAGAAGGCGATGACATCGATGTCGCCGCCTTAAGAACACGTTTGGAAACCGAAGGCGAAGACCTTGACGCCTTGCGTCTTGACATCAAAGCCCTTTGGGAAGCGACCTATGGCGATGAAGAGGGAATCGACGGAAACGGGAAGCCCAAAGGCAAACCGGAGAATCCGGGGAACCCCAACGACTAATCGAAACCGATGCGAAAGCGTCGGTTTTTCTTTTGAGGATGAAATCGCAATGTTGCTTCGTAACGATGAATAAGTTGTGGTATCCTAAAAGTATGTGAGGGATAACAATGGGAACGATCGAAGAAGCGTTGGAATTCGCACGAAACCTATTTCACCAAGAAGCCTCCGGGCATGATTTTCACCATACCTATCGCGTCTATCGCGTCGCGATGAACATCGCGCGACAAGAGAAAGCGGATGAGGGAATCGTCGCGTTGGCGTCGATTCTGCATGACGTGGACGACTATAAGGTTTTCGGCGGACCGCAAGGATCCACGAAAAACGCGGAAGGGTTTCTCACGACACAAAAGATCGATCCGGATCGGATCCAAGCGATCCTAGAGATCATCCAGACCCTGTCCTATAAAGGGACGGATACCAAGGCTTGTGATTCGCTGGAAGGGAAGATCGTCCAGGATGCGGATCGTCTGGATGCGATCGGGGCGATCGGGATCGCCCGCGCTTTTGCGTTTGGGGGAAACAAACGGCGGGTCATGCATGATCCCGCCATTCTGCCCAATCTTTCGATGAATCAAGCTGAATATACCGCCAATCAAGGCACCACGATCAATCATTTCTATGAGAAATTGCTTTTACTCAAAGACCGGATGAATACGGAGAGCGCGAAGAAAATCGCGGCTGACCGTCATCGGTACATGGAAGAATTCCTGTTTGAATTCTTACGTGAATGGGAGGGGGATGAAACATGACACCGTTGTTACTGTTTGCGGTCATCTTGGTCGGGGCTTCGGTTTTCGTCAACGGTTGGACGGATGCGCCCAACGCGATCGCGACGGTCGTATCGACCCGGGTCCTCCATCCGCGACTTGCGATCTTTCTCGGAGCGATTTTCAATTTCCTCGGTGTTTTCCTCACCGGAACGGCGGTGGCCATGACCACCGCAAGCATCGTTTCGATCGATAGCGGTACCGCCGGATTGATCACGTTGGCGTCCGCCCAGTTGGCGATCGTCCTGTGGTCCGTCTCCGCATGGCGTTTCGGCATCCCGACCAGCGAAAGCCACGCCCTAATCGCCGGACTGATGGGTGCCGGGATTTCGCTCAACGGGTTCGACGCTTTCAATTGGGATTCCATCGAGAAAGTGTTTTGGGGTTTGTTTATTTCATCGGTCGTCGGGTTCGTCTTCGGGCTCTACGGGACGAAACTGGTAAGGTTCTTGTCGCTTCGTGCACGAAGGCGCAGCGCGAACCGATTCTTCTCCAAGGGTCAAATCGTCAGCGCGATGTTGATGGCCTATACGCACGGGGCGCAGGACGGTCAGAAGTTCATGGGTGTCATGTATCTGGCGTTGGTGGTCGGAGGCGTGTATCCCGCGATCGAAGGGAAGATGACCATCCCGCTTTGGATCATGGTGCTCTGTTCGCTGATCATGGCCATCGGAACCTCCATCGGCGGGTATCGCATCATCAAGACGATGGGCTTGGACATGGTCCGGCTTGAAAAATACCAAGGGTTCTCGGCGGAAATCGTCGCATCGTTCAGTATGTTGGCAGCGACGAAATTCGGTATCCCGCTGAGCACCACCAATACGAAAGCGACCGCCATGATGGGCGCTGGGGCATCGCAGGGGATCGATAAAGTCGATTGGGACATCGCCAAAGAGATGGGTTTGGCCTGGATCTTGACGTTTCCGGCATGCATGGCGCTTGGATTCATCTTCGCATCGGTCATCCGATCCATTCTGATCTAGAGAGGTACCTATGAACAACTTCCTGACACAACTCAAACACGTCATGATTCCCTCCGACATCGATTATTTCAAGATGTTCACCGACGGGGCGGAAATCACGCTTCGTGCCGCCCAGGCACTGCAGGTGGCGTTCGCCGACTCAATCATCAACATCGATGAACTACGTAAAATCAAGGAAATCGAACATGAAGGGGACAAACATGTCCATGTTTCCTTAAGAACGCTTGAAGAAGCGTTCATCACGCCGATTGATCAATCCGACCTCATCGACATCCTCAAAGCCATCGAGAACGTCACCGACCACATCGACTATGTCGCGGCGCATTGCTACATGCTGAACATTACGGAGAGCGACCGATATTTCGACCGTTTCATCGATACGACGGTACAAGCTTGCCGAAAGTTGCTGGAACTGATGATCTGTCTACGTAATTTCAAGAAGTTGGATTTAAAGAAGATGAATGCGTTGATCGAAGAAATCAACGATTTGGAAGAAATCGCCGACCGCAACTACATGGAAAGCATGCGCGAACTCTTCACCAGCGACTTGGATTACATCACCGTGATCAAGAAGAAGGAAATCTATCAGCGTATGGAAGACGTATTGGATCGGTGCGAAGACACCGCCAATGCGGTCGAGAAACTCCTTGTCGCAAAACTTTAACTCCGCAAGGAGTTTTTTTCAACTCTTCCGTGATATAATGTCAAAAAGTTTTTGGAGGGAAGCAACGATGAAAAAACCGGTGTTGATTGTTCTGGCGATGATTGCGGTCTATGTTTTCTGGGGAGGGACGTATCTGGGGATGAAGATCGCCCTGGTTTCCTTTACGCCGGCCATCATGGCCGGGATCCGACATTTGAGCGCCGGACTCATCCTCTTCGCCATCGCGCGAGTTCGCAAAGATCCTTTTCCTAAACTCGATGAAATCAAGAACGCCGCGATCGTCGGTATTCTTTTGCTTTTGATCGGTAATGGCTTGGTCGCATGGGCAGAACAACGCGTCCCTTCCGCCATCGCCAGTCTGATGGTCGCATCCGTCCCGCTATGGATCACGCTGATGAACTGGCGTTTCGGCGAGCGGAAACAACCCTCGATTCAACAGATGTCCGGGGTCATCCTGGGGATCTTCGGAATCGCCTTGTTGGTGATGAAGTCCTCGGGCGGCGGCGTCGACACTTTCGATATCATCGGTCTACTTGCCCTTTTACTCGCTTCCTTGTCGTGGTCCGCCGGTTCCTTATACTCCCGGCTCGCCAAACTCCCCGCTTCGCCGTTCAACAACGTCTCGACCCAAATGATTACCGGCGGTGTTTTGCTTCTCCTCTTCGCGACCCTTCGAAACGAATGGGTCTTGGTCGATTTCAACGCCCTCGATTTCAACGCCGTGCTTGCGATGGGCTATCTGATCTTCTTCGGCTCCGTCGTCGCCTACACTTCGTACATCTGGTTGATGAAGAATGTCAACCCGACCTGGGTTTCGACCTATGCGTTTGTGAATCCCATCGTCGCCGTCTTCCTTGGCTGGTGGATCGGAAAGGAAACCTTGCAAGGCACGGCCTTGGTTTCGGCACTGATCATCCTCACCGCCGTCGTCATCATCACCTTAAGTCAGCGCAGCAAGCGCTGACGCAGTATGTCATGCTTCAGTTGCGGTTAAGCCCGTATCCATTCCTAAAAATCGAACGCATCGCGTTCTTTTTTTTCTGTTTGACCCCATATGGCGTATAATCAAGGTAGAGAAAGACCATTACTAGGTGAACCCATGAAAAAGAGATCGCTGATGATTGGTATCGTCGCTATGTTGTTTCTCAGTGCGTGTTCGACCAAGATCGACGATGATCCGGATACGCATTCTTCCGCCTCTTTGGCTCGTTTTCGTGAAGGGGAAGTCATGGAATATCAAGGAAAGATCCTCAGTCCTGCCGTCGGACCGCGTGATAATTCGATCAACGGCGTCCAAACGGTGGATCTCGCGACCTATCGTTTGACCATCACCGGCTTGGTGGCGAACCCGCAAAGCTTAACCTATGATGAAGTCCTTGAACTCGACCTGTATCAGCGCATGATTACGTTGAACTGCGTCGAAGGATGGAGTGCACGGATCTTGTGGGAAGGCGTCTTGCTTCAGGAGTTGATCGAAATGGCCGGTCCCGTTTCAAGCGCTACGATCGTCATTTTCCATGCGACCGACGGATATACGACCTCGCTTCCCTATTCCGTCATCAAAGAAAAGAAATTGATCCTCGCCTATAAAGCCAACGGCATCGACCTTCCACCCGAGATGGGGTATCCTTTCATGGTCGTGGCGGAAGATAAATTGGGTTACAAGTGGGCGCGTTGGGTAAATGAAATCGAACTCTCATCCGACATGAACTATCAGGGGTATTGGGAATCCAGAGGGTATGATAATATCGCGGATGTCATCGACTAAAAAGCCAGCCCGAATCGACTGGCTTTTCTTCGCTAGATTTTCTTACCGGTGTAATGCGTGAGCTTTCTTTCCCAGAACACCACGTTCCAGTAGTGGTCCAATGCGAACGTATCTTTCTTGAACGTGAAGGTCATCCGACCCACGTAGGGCGTTTCGATATAACGCACCAACACCGTCAGTTCGTTCTCCTTCGTCCACGCCCCGCTCACCGCTAAACGTTCGATGTCTTCCCCGGTCTGGATCAATTGGGTGATCCATTGTCCGTATCCGACCCGAAGCGGTTGGGTACACCCGTCTTTGGTGATGACCAACTCGAGATTCCGATCATCCACGGCATTGAATGTCACTTGGCTGAAAAGCGGATGGGGACGTTTCAAATCAAATGTCGATCCATCAAGATTGATTCCATGGTCGAAACCCATCCCGACTTGCGGAGGATAGGAACATTCAACCGCAGGAAGAACCGGTTCGGTCGCTTGGTTTGGAAGCAGATGCTTCCAGACTTTCTTCAGGATCAACCCCATGTCGTCCGCGCCCGAGTTGATCGCGACCACCATGTCTTCTTTGGGAAGGACCACGATGAATTGCCCGAACGCCCCGTCCGCCCGATAGGCGTCGAAGGTACAACGCCAGAATTGATACCCATAGCCTTGGGTCCAATCGTTTTCGGGATCATCCCCGTTTTCGATTTGTTTGGACGTAGCGTCCGCGATCCACTTCGGATCGATCAGTTGCCGACCCTCCCAAACCCCGTTTTGAAGCAACAATTGACCGAGTTTCGCGATCGATTCGACGCTGACGGATAAACCGAAACCACCGGTGCTGATCCCTTCCGGACTCAGTTGCCATTTGGCTTCCGTGATCCCCAGCGGCTCAAACAATCTCGGCTTCAGATACTCAAGCAAGGTGATCCCCGTGATTTTCTGAATGACGGCGGATAACAGGTAGGTCGCCCCGGTGTTGTAGATGAAGCGGGTTCCCGGTTCATGGTCGAAGGGATGTTTCAGGACGGCTTTGACCCAACGTTTCGTCGATCCTCGGATCGCATCCAGCGAGTCGGTCTGGTGTCCCGTCGCCATCGTCAAACAATGACGCAAGGTCAGTTTCGCAAGATAAGGTGAGACTTCCTTCGGAAAGTCCTCGGACAAGTAACGACTCACAAGATCATCCACATGAAGCAACCCCTCCGCCTGTGCGATGCCGATCGCCATGGACGTAAAGGATTTACTGACGCTGAACAAGACATGCGGCGTTTCGATCTGATACGGCGCGAAACTCCCTTCGCCGACGACTTTACCGTGGCGCAGGATCATGTAGGAGTGGACTTCCTGGGAGATCCCGGCTTTGCCCATCTCCGCGATGTCCGCGATGAAGTTGTTGATTTGGATGGAAGTCAAACCTTCTGCTTCCGGTGTCGAACGTGGTAGTGGATTCATTGGTTTTCCCCTTTGATTGATTTCTTCTTAAGTACGGCAAACAACTTCGATTCTTCGCCTTTGGCGATGCGGCGATAATTCGGTAGATGGAGGTAAAGGCTCAAGGCGGCCCCCATCAAGGAAAGGGTGATCGCACCCGCACCCCAACCCATCCAAACCGTGACGACGACCACGAACGTGACCAAGACGGCGGTGCCCACGGCGACATACTGGGTCGCCAAAGTGACGACGACCATCACGGCGATCCCCGCCAAACCGAACCACACATTCAATCCCATCATCAATCCGATCAGAGAAGCGGTTCCTTTCCCGCCCTTGAAATTCATGTAGAAGGGGAAGATATGGCCGAGGATGACGCAATACCCGTTAAGATAGAGCAGAAACGCCCCTTGCGGATTCAATCCGACCTGATACAGATACTTGACCAACAAGATGGAAAGCAAGCCCTTCAATACATCCACAAAAGCAACAAAGACACCGTATTTCCAGCCCAGGGACTCGAAGGTGTTGGAAGCCCCGGCATTGCCTTTTCCCAACGTCCGGATATCCACCTTCTTCACGATCCTGGCCAACCAATACGATGTCTGGATATTCCCGAAACAATAACCGATGATCGCAACGATGAAGAGATCTTTCATAGGGGCACCTTTATGGATATATTCAATATCGAAATTATATCACAAAGTAAATCCATCCTACGGAGAAACAAACCGTGTTATGTGAAAAACGACGACCGACATCATTGGCAAGTTCCAAAGGTTCATCCGGGATTGTAAGAGTATTCGCTAAATTCATGTTATGCGTTGCTTGTGGACGCTTCTACGATATGATATCGTTAAAATAACGTGAAACGACGTTTCACCACGGCATATCATTCAAGCTGGGGGAAAGTATGAAAAAATTACGCAATATTCTGTGGATCTCCGTCGTTGTGACCATCGTGTCGTCGTCGATTTCATACGGACTCATGACGTCTATTCAGAATAAGGAAGACTATCGGAAACGTATTGAAAGCGTTGCGAACTTCATTGTGGGAATCTCGGATAATGATAAACGGCTTCGCTCCGTATCTCAGAGTGAGGTAGGTCATGAAGTTACCCCGTCGCTTTTTCTTTTGAATGGGTTCAAGGTGCGATCTCTTGCGACACTTACAGGTTCGCTCATGGAAACAGCATATTCCTACGACCCGGTCACGGATACGACGAGTTATAAGGTGAGATATTACGGGGTATGGAACAAAACCCCTTTATTTCAATCAACCGACAGGATTTCCGTTATGCTTGCCGGAAACGGTTCCCGCGTACACTATACCATCACGGATTCGTCATGTGCTCTTGAATATACCTCCTCTCAAGGGAATGAAACCTACATCGAAGACGTCATCTCCATCACGGCTTCAAACTTCGGTTCGGAAATTGCCTGCGACGCGCCGTTGCGCCGATCGGGCACAACTTCAGGTGCGATGTCATCGCTTCGAAGCTTCACGGTTTATGTTGAAGGACGGATGCAGGGCGACGTCACGATTTCCGAAGCAAGCGCCCGCTATGAACATCGCGTTCTCTTCGTTGCACCTTCATTTGAGTTCATCGGACAAGCGCCCAGTTATGGTTTAGGGGTGTCGTTTCTGTGGCGATCGGAGCCGATGTTGACGAAAGCACTCGGCTCAACCAATTACTCCGAAGAATAAACGGTTCTACTAGAAACAATCTTGCAACGATGATTCAATAAAATAGTCTCTGTGGGATTGATTAGCCAGATGAATTGATTTGCAATAGAAAAGTCCGGATTCCTTACCAAAAGAGGACACATTCCCAAACGTATTAAATAGAGTTATTTGTGAAACAATAAGTTCAGAGATGTAAGCGGATGACCCTTATATTCTAGGATAATAATTTAACTGTTTCATCATGGTTAACTACTTGAGTGTATCCGTTCTTGACAACGTTTTCATCGATAAATATCGGATATCATGGTTGCGCATGAATGGTTTTGGTTTCGGTCAAAACCATAGGGAAGGCAACTTTTTTATGCTATTATCTGAATAACTTAAGTAGGTGATACCATGAACGATCTCTTGTTTGCCTCTACCGTTTTCACGGCAGGCGTTTTGTCTTTCCTATCCCCGTGCATTATCCCCGTCATCCCGATGTACCTAGCCTATTTCGCGGACGAAGATCTCGGTATAACGAAGCGAAGGTTATTCAGCCGCCCGATGATCAAGGCGATGTTGTTCGTGGCCGGTCTTTCAACGGTGTTCATCATCCTCGGATTCGGTGCCGGCGCACTGGGGGCGATTTTCTACGGTGACTGGTTTTTGATCGCCTGCGGGGTCATCGTGATCATCCTCGGCATCCACCAGACGGGACTGATCAACCTCAGATTCCTCATGGGTGAGCGAAAATTGAACCTAAAGCGCGCAGGGAAAGCCGATTACTTCGGTTCCTACTTGTTGGGACTCACCTTCAGTTTCGGATGGACCCCTTGTGTCGGTCCGGTTCTGGCTGCGGTATTGGGATTGTCCGCAACCGAAAGCAGCGTTTTCTATGGTGGATTCTTGATGGCCATCTATTCACTTGGACTCATGATCCCTTTCTTACTCGTCGCGATTTTCAGCGAATTCCTGCTTGTTAAAATCAAAGGCATCTACAAATACATGGGCAAAATCAAAGTGGTTGGCGGGATCGTGATCATTTTCATGGGATTTCTATTGATGACCAATCAAATCGGATCGATCACGGCATGGTTCGTGGCGACGTTCAGCTAGGAGGCGAACAGATGAAACGTTCTAAATTGGTATTGACGATACTATTATTCTCACTTTTCTTGGTTGGATGCTCGACCGTTAAGGCGGATCCAGACGATGAGGATAATGGAGGTGAAGATGTCGTATTAGTGAACGAAGGCGAATTGGCGGCGAACTTCGAATTTTTGGATTATCAAGGAAACACAGTCAAATTGTCAGACCTTAAAGGCGAAAAAGTATATCTGAAGTTCTTTGCCTCATGGTGTTCGATCTGCAATCGCGGAATGCCGGAACTGGATGAACTCTTCGCGAAAGAACGTGATTATATCGCCTATGCCGTGGTCACCCCGGGTGCGAATGGCGAGAAGAGCATCGAAGGGTTTAAGGAATGGTTTGCACTCGAAAATTATTCAAACATCGTCGTATTGTTTGATGTGAATGCGAAGTTTGCGAGAAAATTGGGAGCCATTTCCGTCCCGACCTCAGTCTATATCGGTTCGGATGGTGTGTTGATTAAGTCGTCAGCCGGACACTCAGGCAACGATGACATTGAGTCGTTTATCTCAACTTTCAACTAAGGAATAAGAACCCGGGTGGTTGGGTTTAATTTTAGCAGTGAAAACAACGCTTTATCAAGATTGAAGCGCTCAAACTTAGGGTATTCGATTCCGATTGAAATCAAACGAAGAAGGGTAGTGGCATACAAGCAGTATCGGTGGGTCTTTTGCCACTGGATTCTTATAGAAACCTATCCAAAAACCCGATTCTGACCATTGTTTGCGGTCTGATTAACCGTATCATAATTGACTGCGAAGATTTTCCCATAATCTTTTCAGTCATCTACTGAACGATCTAGTTTCACATTAGTTAATTTATAAGACGCTATCGAACAGGAGGTAAAGGAGAAGATGATTCAGGAAGAGGTAATGAGCTGGTTACTGGATTCAGATCCATCGATCAAATGGCAGGTGATGAGGGATCTAATGGATGCACCGGAGCCTGATGTGGCTGCAGTGAGAAGCCGTGTCTCTGTGGAAGGCTATGGTGCCAATTTGTTAGCTTCACAGCGAGAGGATGGCACCTGGGCTGGAGAGGCATGGAATCCTACTCTGGACTCGACAATGCATGCCTTGTGGCTACTCCAGGAGTTAGGTGTGGATCAAAATAACCATGCGGTAAAGAAAGCAATCCAAAAGGTTAAAGAGCAGGTCCATTGGCGTGGTTGGGATCGGGATGGTGAATGGCATGGGTTCGATCATGTAGGCAATCCCTATTTTCTGGGTGAAGTTGAACCTTGTATTAATGGTCAAGTGGTCGTGGGGGGAGCTTATTTTGGTCAGGATGTTGAATGGATTATGGATCGTTTGCTTAGAGATCAACTGGCTGATGGCGGGTGGAATTGTGAAATCGAGTATGGCTCTACACGGTCTTCCTTCAATACTACAATCTGTGTCCTCGAAGCTTTGCTCCAATATGAAAAAACATTCGGAAAACGACCCGAAGTTACGGAAGCCCGATTAAAGGGTCAAGAGTATTTTCTTGAAAGACATCTGATGCGACGCAAATCAACAGGAGAGCTTCTTCAAGTCGACCGAAGGGGGAGCGAATCTTTCACCGATTTAGCTTTCCCACCATGGTGGCATTATGATGTTCTTCGAGGATTGGATTATTTGCGCAAGGCAGGAGTTGAGCCGGATATCCGTGTTGAAGAAGCAATCAAACTCCTGCAATCAAAGAGGAGGCTGGATGGACGTTGGCCATTGGAGCGACTTCATGGAGGTAAAATGCTTATACCATGGGATGAAGTGGAAGGGCAACCGAGTCGATGGAATACGTTGCGTGCTTTGCGGGTGTTAAAATGGTATTCGAAATACGTTTAGATAACATATTTGGTATACTACTAAAGAATAAAACGGGAATGGACATGGATTCTACGAGGTCTTTAGTGAAATTAATCAATTAAAACAAGGTAATCGAAAGTATCAAAAAATCAACCATTGGAAGGTTCAGATCATGAATATGTGCACCAGGGGTTTTAGCCCTTCTTTCTCCGTTTGATATTGACTTTAATATCCTTGGGTGTCTCGTTTAGGTGGGACATCCAAGGATGTTTATTTATTTGCATGACCGGAACGAGCAACTGAAGAGAGTTTAAAGACACCGATGTTTGGTTATAATCGAATGGGTCAAGATACATTTCGATATGATATATTGACCAGATCCAGAATCGGGGTAGCGGAGATGATAATAAATCAAGTTCGGCCAATAATTGAATGGGGACTACTTCCACCACTTAAGTGTAATTGGGTGCGGCTAATTTACTCTGCATTATGAAAGTATTGTTTCCATGATACATAGAAAACTACTAAGATTCTATTCTTTCAAAGAAGCCAAGATGAAGTGATGATACAAAATTTAGTTTGAAACACTCCAAGGAAATTGTTTTTTCATGGTATCATGCTCATTCATGTGTTTGGGACTATGATTATCGTATGTCAAGATATAGTAAAAGCCCGTTTGAACGGGCTTTGTTTACGTCTGGCAGGGGTAGTAGGAATTGAACCCACATCGATGGTTTTGGAGACCACTGTTCTACCTTTGAACTATACCCCTAGGTTTTGCGCTCCATTATTGTAGCATACACATGCATTCATTTCAACGCAAAAACGCGAAATGAAGCCGTGTTTCAAACAGGCGGGTCGAAGGATCGAAACAAGCGATGAAGTGAAGCGATACTTCTTCACAAGAACCGATGAATCGATGATGAATCTACTTGCTATGGTAAAAAAAGTTAGGGAAAACATGGAAGACCCCTTGCGGATAGCGCTTTCAGTGATATAATAGGTATCATAGTGATAGTATGACTATCATATTCGGAGGGAACATGAAACTACAGGAAATCCGGCAATCCGAAAGGGAAGAAAGAAAAGAAGAACGCAGGGAACATATCCTTCAATGTGCCTTGGATGTCTTTATGCTGAAGGGCTTGGACCAAGCCACGATGAAGGATGTCGCCGATGCCAGCGAGGTCGGGATCGCGACGTTGTTCCGCTACTTCCCGACCAAGAAACAGCTTGCGATCGATTGTGCGGCGACGCTATGGAAACGTGAGTTCATGCAGTTGCCGATCTACCTTCCGCGAGGGTACGACGACATGGATGGCATCACGCAGTTCCAACAACTACTTGAAATCTTCCTCTACCATTTCCAAAAGACCCCGGAAGTTTTTCGCTTCCTGGAACAGTTCGATAATCTGGTGCATAACGAGTCGGTCGGCTTTGATCAACTGGATGAAGTCGAAGACATCCTTCGTACCTTGAAAGAACCGATCTACCAAGCGATTGAAAAGGGGAAATCCGACGGAACCATCCGTCATGATTTCAATGTCGAACTCTTCTATATGACCAGCATGCATACCTTGATGAGCATCATCCAGAAGTTCGTCTTGCGTGGTGAAATCGTACGCAGTGATTCGGAAGTCACGGGGGAAGCGCAAATCCGGCTCGTCATCGAGATGGTTTGCGGTTTTATCCGGAATAAATAACTTTATCCAGGAGGAAACATGAAAGAAAAGTTACCGTTGTCGAAGCAGATCGCCTATTCGTTGGGGCAGTTCGGTTGGTCGTTGTTGTCGGGTCTGGTGGGGACCTATCTGATTTTCTACTATATCCCGACTGATATTTCCGGTATTCCGGTAAGTATCCCGCAAGTTAGTTTCTTTGGATTTCTAACCATCATCGGATTGATCATGATGCTGGGTCGCTTCTTCGACGCCATCACGGATCCTTGGATCGCCACCTTAAGCGACCGAAGCAAATCGAAGAAGGGGAGACGGATCTCGTTCATGCAGAAATCCGCGGTTCCTTTCGCCCTGTTCACCGTGCTTGTCTTTTATCATCCGACCGCGGGGGTCAGTTGGCTCAACGCGATCGTGCTGACCGTCAATTTGCTTCTCTTCTATCTCTTCTTGACGATGTATGTCACCCCGTTCTTCGCCTTGATGTCCGAACTCGGGCATACGCCGCAAGAACGGTTGAATCTTTCCACCTTCATCTCCATCACGTGGTTTCTGGGCTTCGCGGTGGCTTCGCAGGCTCCGCTCCTTTGGACGATGTTTGAAGGAAGCGGCATGGAAAAGGTCGCCGCGATGCGTCTGGCGTTCACGATCCTTTCCCTCATCGCCTTGGTCTTCCTCTACATCCCGGTATTGGCGATCGATGAAAAACGTTATTGTGTATCGACACCGTCCGATGTCAAGATGGTCGATTCGATGAAGGCGACGTTTCGAAACAAGCATTTCACCTTGTTCGTCGCATCGGACCTGGTGTATTGGGTCGCGGTCACCGTCTTTCAGAGCGCATTGATTTACTACGTCACCATTCTGCTCAACCTCCCCGAAGAGACGACCGGCACCTTGTTGATCATCCTGGGCTTGGGGTCCTTCCTCTTCTATGTCCCGGTCAATTTGGTTTCACGAAAATACGGTAAGAAGAAACTCTTGCTTTCCGCCTTCCTCTTGTTCATCCTGACCTATGTCTTCGGTGCTTTCTTGGGAACCTTGCCCGTCGTCTCGATGACCCAGGCCTTCATTTTGGTCGGATTGGGTAGCATCCCGATGGCGATCTTCGGCATCCTGCCCAACGCCGTCATCGCGGACATCGCGGAGTTCGACGCCCGTACGACCGGGGTACGACGCGAAGCCATGTTCTTCGGAACCCGCACCTTCATGTCGAAGATGGGACAGATGATTTCGATGCTGATCATCAGCGCGCTTCTGTTAATCGAACGCAACGGATCCAACGAATTCGGAATCCGTTTGACCGCCGTCGCGGCCGCCGTGTTCTGTTTCATCGGAATGCTCCTTTTGTTGGGGTATGACGAAGCCGCCGTCTTGCGCGGGATCAGCGATGACGCTCCGTCGAAGTAAGGTGGATTGGGCGCAGAGCGTCTGCACCGTCCGTTTCGACGTACAAGGCGCAGCGTTCTCGATCCAACCCGGGCAGAAATCGACGCATGTACGATCCGAGTGGGTGATCACCCAAGTCGCTTGCGGAACCCGCATGCGACTCATCCTTCATCCTCTTGTCCCGATCAAAATCGAAGAGGTCCGCTGTGATCTTAAGATGGTTGTGGATTCAAACGATCCGCTCTTCTTCAATGGCTATCAGTCCTGGACGGATAGTCGCGAGTGGTGCGTCAACGATACGATGCCCCATCTTTCTTGGCTTGCGAAACCTTTGGTTAAAAAGTATAAATTCGACCGTTACGGCGATACCGTGGTCCGGCCGTTCTCGCATCGTAAAGGGCATTTCCATGGATTCAGCTTCGCGACGATCGGATCCGACCTGCAAAAAACATTTTTCGGGTCGTTGAACGAAAAAGACGGATTTACGATCCTCGAGTATTTCCACGACAAAGCGCAGTGGGTGTTCTCGAAAGACAACGCCGGATGTGTCATGAAGGATGAAAGCTGCGTGTTGGATCTGGTATGTCTGGACGGGACAAGCGATGAAGTCTATGACGCTTATTTTCAACTTCTGGGGATCAACCCTCCCCGGATGAGCCATGCGACCGGCTGGACCAGCTGGTACAATTACTACCAAAACATTTCAGAGACGATCATCGAGAAGAACTTGGCGAATTTCAATGATCAAAACCGCATCGATTTCTTTCAGATCGACGATGGTTATCAAACCGCGATCGGGGATTGGTTAAGTGTCGATCCTGCGAAGTTCAGCCAGGGGATGAAGCCGATCGCGGACAAGATCCATGCGTTGGGGATGAAGGCCGGGATTTGGCTGGCGCCTTTCGTGGCCGAGACGAAGTCGCGGATTTTCCGCGATCATCCGGAATGGTTCATCAAAGACGACAAAGGGGAATTCGTTTGCGGCGGAAGCAATTGGAGCGGATTCTATGCCTTGGATCTGGACAACCCGGAAGTAAGGGACCATTTGAGAGCGGTTTTCGATGTGGTGTTGAACGACTGGGGCTACGACATGGTGAAGCTGGATTTCCTCTATGCCGCCTGCATGCTTCCTCGCAACAATAAATCCCGCGGACAACTCATGGCGGAAGCGATGCTATTCGTGAGGGACTGCGTCAAGGAGAAATACATCCTGGGGTGCGGCGTTCCGTTGGCCTCAAGTTTCGGTCTGGTGGATTTCTGCCGGATCGGCTGCGACGTCGGCTTGGACTGGGACGACAAATCCTACATGCGCCTTTTCCATCGCGAGCGGATTTCGACCCATCATGCGATCGGAAGTTCGATCGGTCGCAGGCATCTTGACGGCCGGGCGTTCACCAACGACCCCGACGTGTTCCTGTTGCGCGATACCAACCTCTCGCTGACCCCGCACCAGAAGAAGACCCTGGCCCTTTCGAACTGGCTCTTTGGAAGCCTCCTGTTCACTTCCGACGACCTTTCCCTCTACACCCCGCTTCAGCGCAATCAGTACCGATCCGTGATGAATCAACCCAAACCAATCGTCACATCGACCACAATCACGCAAGGGGTAGTGCGTGTCGAAACCGAAAACGACGGGACCTATCATTTGAACTTGACGACCCGACCGAAAACGATCGGATCGAAACGGGTGCTTGCACCGTTTGAAAGCATCAAGGAGGACATGGAATGAAACATACCACGATCTATCAAAACCTGATGTCGGATTCCGTCATCAAAAAAGCCGAGAAGAACGCCGCGAAACTGACCAAGAAGTTCGGAGACGACCGCACTACGGTCTATCATCTCGCGGAGGTCGAAAACACGGTCCTGCATCCCTATTTCAACGTGATGAACCTGGTCGCATCGGACAAGGAACTGACGATTTCGTCGCCGAAGCCGTTGATCGTCGGAAACATCCGAATGGGCTACGGGCACTATCGGATTTCCATGGCCATCGCATCCTGCGCCCGCGCCATGGGGTATACCCCGTACTGGTTCGACCTGCCCTCGTTTAAAGAAACCACCGGAGGGAAGATCATCGCCCATTTGAACGGCTTGTATTCGATGGGGTCGCGGTGGTCGCAGAAGTATCCCTTGTTCAACCGGTTCTATTGGGAACCCTTGAACTATGAAGGGTTCAAGAAACTGAGTTACAATTCCTCCGATCAAAAGATGGCTGAACTGATGACCCCGATCTACCTCGACCTCCCCAAGGACATCCCGTTCGTGGCGACCCATGTCTGGCCGGCCCAGGCGGCGATCCACGCGGGATTGACGCATGTGGTCAACGCCATCCCCGACAACTGGCCGATGGCCTTGCATCTCTCGGAAGGAAGCGTCCATACGGTCCAAACCCCGTCTTCCTACATCGGATATAAAACACTCAAAGGGATGAGCGGATCATCGATCCTTCACCCCATGGGGGAAGACGACTTGGTGTATACGGGACACTACATCGATCATGAACTGGTCGAACAGTTGGACGCCGATACGGCGCGACGCATACAGCGCATCGAAAGCGGAAGTTCCAAACGCATCTTGATGACCGTCGGCGGTGCCGGGGCGCAGGGTGAGTTCTATGCGGCGATGATCCGTCCGTTGATGGATAAAGTCAAATCGAACAAAGTTACGCTCTATCTCAACATCGGGGATCACCGCAACGTCTGGGACACCTTGGCACAGAAAGTGCCCGGACTCAAAGACATCGCGGTCTTGCACTTCGACCAATGGGAAAAGTCGCAGGTATTCGCAGTCGAAGCCTTGGACCACGAGGTACAAGGCATCCATGTCTTCTTCAACCAAGACATCTATGCGGCGGTCTATTCCACCAACCTCTTGATGCGGTCCAGCGACATCCTGGTCACCAAACCCAGCGAGCTGGCTTTCTATCCGATTCCGAAGCTTTTCGTGAAACGGGTCGGCGGACATGAAGCCTGGGGGGCGATCCATGCGAGCGAGATCGGTGACGGGACCTTGGAATGCGAAACCCCCGAACTGGCGAACCAAATGATGGAAAGCTTGCTTGATCAACCGAGCCTGCTCACCCTGATGAACGAATGCATCCTTAAAAACCATCGTAACCACGTCTACCACGGGGCATACCGCGTCGTGGAGCTTGCGGTGAAATAGACAAGAGACCGGAAATCCCGGTCTTTTTCGATTGAAACCCGAAAAAGGAATGACGTATGAAAACGCAATGGGTATAATAAAAGAATCAGGATCGGGTTCCCGATCTATAAAGACATTGACTTGCATGCAATGCATCCACAAGGAGAAACCATGAAACAAACTTCCTATACCGCCACGTTCCTCGTCGACCTACTCAACATCCCGTCCCCGACCGGATATACCGACACCGCCATCCGTTTCTTGAGAGAGGAAGCGGAAAAAATGGGTTATCGCACCGAAGTCAGCCCGAAGGGGAACCTGCGCATCTTCGTCGAGGGGATGGATGCCTTGAAGACGATCGGGTTTTGCGCGCATACCGACACCCTGGGCTTGATGGTCCGATCCATCAAAGGCAACGGGAACCTCGCCTTCACCTTGGTCGGAGGCCCTCAGATGGCGACCTTGGACGGGGAATACTGTACGATCCACACCCGTCAAGGGAAAACCTATACCGGGACGATTTTGTCCAATTCACCGGCCTCGCATGTGTTCAAGGATGCGGGGAGTTCGGTTCGCAGTGAAGAAACGATGGAAATCCGTCTGGATGAAGTCGTAACATGCAAGGCGGATACGGAGAAATTAGGGATCGCCAACGGGGATTTCATCGCGATCGACACGAAGACCCAGGTCACCTCCTCCGGTTTCGTGAAGTCGCGGTTCCTCGACGACAAGGCCAGCGTCGCGGTCTTGATGGGGGTTTTGAACGAGCTGTCGGCGACGAAAACCAAACCGAAATACAATACCGAAATCATCCTCACCGTCTATGAAGAAACGGGGCACGGGAATTCCTGGGTCAACCCGGACATCACGGAGATGATCGCGGTCGACATGGGGTGCATCGGCTTGGATCTGGCCTGTAGTGAACGGGATGTCTCGATCTGTGCGAAGGATTCCAGCGGACCCTACGACTATGCGATGACGACGCATTTATCCAATCTGGCCAAACAGGAAAACATCCGCGCCGTCGTGGATATCTACCCGTTCTACGGATCCGACGTCAGCGCGGCTTTACGTGGTGGAAACAACCTGCGCGGCGCATTGATCGGTCCGGGCGTCGGCGCCAGCCACGGGATGGAGAGGACGCATCTGGACGCCCTGCAGGCGACCCATGATTTGGTGCTGGCCTACATGAAACAACCGGCCTGATATGGAAACGATGATTTTCATCGGTGTCTTGCTTTTCGTCTATGTCTTTTCGGTCAGGATCGATTCCAAACGGGTCCGCCCGCTTGAGTTCATGCGGATTCCCGTCGCGCATCGCGGACTGTATTCGAAAGACCAACGCGTCCCCGAAAACAGTCTGGCGGCGTTTCAAAGCGCCGTCGACCACCGGGTCGCGATCGAGCTGGATGTCCAATGCAGCGCGGATCTGGTGCCGTTTGTCTTCCATGACGACGGGTTGAAACGGATGTGCGGGGTCGACGGGATCCTTGAGACGATGAAAAGCGAGGAGATCAAGCCGCTGCGTTTGAGGGATACCGAAGAGACGATCCCGACCTTCGCCGAGGCCCTTAAGCTCGTGGACGGGAAGGTTCCGTTATGGATCGAAATCAAAACGACGAAGCGGGTTTCTCTGGTCGTAGAACGCATCGTCGGACTGCTTGAAGATTATCACGGGGAGTATTCGATCTGTTCCTTCGATCCCTATGTCCTCTATGAATTGAAGAAGAAACACCCGACGATCCTGCGCGGGATCATCGTCGAATATGCGATGAGAAACAAGAAAATCAAATTCAAGAACCGGGTGATCCTGAGTCTGTCCCTCATGAATTGCCTCATTCGTCCCGACTATCAAAGCTACGATGTCCGTTATCGCTATTGCCCGACCTATCAGGTGAACCGCCTGTTGGGCGCGTTTGGCGCGCTCTGGGCGATCGGATCGAAGGGGCAACACAAGAAAATCAAGAAGCAATGCGATACCGTCATCTTCGAACATTACCTACCCTAAATCGGGTGAAAACCCGCTGAACATCGAATTTCCTTGCTTGTGGGTCAAAGTGTGAGATAATGAATCGTCGGAGGAATACCATGGCAAATGTACATTTAAAAAAAGGTGAAGGTCGCTTAGTCAGTTCTGGCGGGGCGTGGATTTTCGATAACGAAGTCGAACGCATCGAAGGGGAATATCTCGCCGGGGATCTCGTGCGCGTTTTCGCCGCCAACGGATTCGGGTTAGGGACGGGCTTCATCAATCCGGGATCCAAAATCATCGTAAGGATGTTGAGTCGCAAAGCCGACCAGCCGATCGACGATCTTTTCATAAAACAACGCGTCGTGAACGCATTCAACTATCGTCAAAAAACCATCGACATGGGCAGTTGCCGACTGATTTTCGGCGAAGCGGATTTCCTGCCGGGATTGGTCGTCGACAAGTTCAGCGATGTCCTGGTCGTCCAGTCGTTGGCGTTGGGCATCGACCGCTTCAAACTGCTGATCGTCGAAACGTTGAAGGAAGAATGCGCCAAGATCGGCATGCCGATCCGCGGCGTCTATGAACGCAGCGATGCGAAAGTGCGGATGCAGGAAGGCTTGGAAAGAGTCAAGGGGTACATCGGGGAGACGTTTGATCCGAAGGTCGAAATCGTCGAGAACGGCGTGAAATACATCGTGGATGTGGAAGAGGGTCAAAAGACCGGATTCTTCCTGGACCAGAAACTCAACCGCAAGGCGATCCATGCATTCTGTCAAGACGCGGACGTCTTGGACTGCTTCACGCATACCGGATCCTTCGCATTGAACGCGGGGATCGCCGGGGCGAAATCCGTCCTGGGGGTCGACGCATCGGATGTGGCGATCAACCAAGCCGATGAGAACGCGAAACTGAACCATCTGGAAGATAAAGTCGAATTCATCGTCGACGATGTCTTCGAACTCTTACCGAAACTCGAACAGAACCGCAAGAAGTTCGACGTGGTCATCCTCGATCCGCCGGCTTTCACCAAGTCCCGCGCTTCCGTGAAGAACGCGATGAAAGGGTACAAGGAAATCAACCTGCGCGCGATGAAACTCATCCGCGACGGCGGCTTCCTGGCGACCTGTTCTTGTTCACACTTCATCACGCCCGATCTGTTTGCGAAATGCATCCAGGATGCGGCGCGCGATGCGAAGAAGCGTCTACGCCAGGTCGAATACCGGACGCAGGCGCCCGATCATCCCATCTTGTGGTCGGCGGATGAATCCTATTATCTGAAGTTCTTCATCTTCCAAGTCGTCGACGAAAAGTAATCCCAAGGCGGAAACCATCCGCCTTTTTCTTTTGGTACGTTTTTTCATCCGGGGATTGTTAAAATCGTGTTAAAATTAAACGGTCGAAGAGGTGAACATGAACTTACTAAAGAAATGGTTTACGGTCGAAGGGTTGCTGCCGCACCAACACCGTAACGGGGAACTCCCGAAAACCAAAGACGTGTATTTGCGCACCTACAAAATGGCTTGGCCGAGTGCGATGGAGGCGGTGTTGATCGCCCTCATCGGCGCCGCCGACATGGTCATGGTCGGAAGTTTGGGATCGGGGGCCATCGCCTCCGTCGGGATCGCGACCCAACCGAAGTTCCTGTTGATGAGTCTGGTCATCGCGCTGAACATCGGGACGACCGTCATCGTGGCGCGCCGCAAAGGCGCCAACGACATCGTCGGGGCGAACCTGGTTTTACGCAATGCGTTATTGTTAAGCATCCTATTATCGCTTGTGACGTGTACGATCGGATTCGTCTTTGCGAAACCCTTCCTGACTTTCGTGGGTGCATCGCCCGAATACTTGAAGGATGCGATCGTCTATTTCAAGATCATCATGGTCGGTCAGTTCTTTTATGGCATCGGACTGACGATCACCGCCGCCCAACGCGGGGCGGGGAACACGAAGATCTCGATGGTCACCAACATCACGGCGAATTTGGTGAACGTCTTATTCAACTGGCTCTTAATCAACGGGATCTGGATCTTCCCGCAATGGGGGATCATGGGTGCCGCCGTGGCGACGGCGCTTGGGAATTTCGTCTCGTTGGTCCTTGCGTTACGCAGCGTATTGCGAAAGGGTTCCTTCCTGACCTTGAAACCCGACCGCAATTGGCGGATCGAACTTCCTGTCTTGAAATCCGTTTGGAACATTTCATCGTCCGCCTTGGTCGAACAAATCTTCATCCGGATCGGTTTCATGCTTTACGCCATGTCGGTCGCCAACCTAGGGACCATGTCGTTTGCGACCCACAACATCTGCATGCAGGTGATGTCGATCACCTTCTCGGTGGGCGACGGCCTGTCGATCGCCTGTTCCGCCCTGGTCGGGCAAAGCCTGGGGGCGAAGCGCCCCGATCTTGCGATCGTCTACGGGAAAGTCAGCCAACGGATCGGTCTGCTCATCGCGATCCTGTTGGGGATCGGGATTTCCTTGTCGCGTTTCTTCTTGGTGGATCTCTTCACCAACGACCCCGAAATCATCGCGTTGGGGGCGAACATCCTTTTGATCCTAAGCGTCATCGTGCTTTTCCAGATCGCCCAGGTCATCACCGTCGGTTCTCTGCGCGGAGCGGGCGACGTCAAGTTCGTCGCCATGCTTTCGATGATCAGCGTCACCATCCTGCGTCCGGCCTTAAGTTATTTCCTGGCCTATTCGATGGGATTGGGCTTGCTAGGTTCATGGAGCGGGGTCGTCCTGGATCAGGCGTTGCGCTTCTTCGTCAGCCGTTACCGCTTCGCACAAGCGAAGTGGACGAAAATCATCGTATGAATTTCGCCCGTGAAAACGGGCTTTTTGACGCCTGATTGGCACAACTTGCACAAAAAAGGGTAACAAATCAAAAACAATCAGAGTATAATATATAAGGTTAAGATAACAAATAGGAGGACAACCATGGCTAAGAAATTTATGACGATGGATGGCAATACCGCTACCGCGCATGTTGCCTACGCCTTCACCGAAGTCGCCGGGATCTATCCGATCACGCCGTCTTCCACGATGGCCGAATTGGTCGACGCTTGGGCTTCCCAAGGACGCAAGAACATCTTCGGTGCTGTTGTGAAAGTCGTCGAGATGCAATCGGAAGCCGGTGCCGCTGGCGCCGTCCACGGATCGTTGCAAGGCGGGGCGCTCGCTTCGACCTTCACCGCTTCACAAGGTTTATTACTGATGATTCCTAATATTTACAAATGGGTCGGGGAATTGCTGCCGGGGGTACTTCACGTATCCGCACGTTCGCTTGCGACCCGCGCCCTCTCGATTTTCGGCGACCACCAGGACATCTACGCGGTACGCCAGACCGGCGTCCCCATGATCGCTTCGCATTCCGTCCAAGAAGCGATGGACCTCGCGGGTGTCGCGCATTTGACCGCGATCAAGGCGAGCGTCCCGATGCTTCACTTTTTCGACGTTTTCCGTACTTCGCATGAAATTCAGAAGATCGAGGTCATGGATTATAACGATCTTGCGGCCTTGGTCGACCAAGACCAGTTGGAAGCGTTCCGCGCCCATGCGCTAAACCCGCACACCAATCCGGTGACCCGCGGAGGGGCGGAAAACGACGATGTCTATTTCCAAGCCCGCGAAGCGCAGAACGGCCACTATGCCAAGGTTCTTCCGATCGTTGTCAACTATATGGAAAAAATCAGCGCCCTGACCGGCCGCCACTATGCCCCGTTTGTTTATTACGGTGCCAAGGATGCTAACCGTGTGATCGTCGCGATGGGTTCCGTCACCGAGACGGCGTTGGAAGTCATCGATGCGTTGAATGCGAAAGGCGAGAAGGTCGGGATGGTTAAAGTCCATCTGTATCGTCCTTTCTCGGTCGAACATCTGAAAGACGTCCTGCCTGAAACGGTCACGTCGATCGCCGTCCTCGACCGCACCAAAGAAATGGGATCCCATGAACCCTTGTTCCTGGATGTCTACGCCGCTTTGGCCGGTTACAAGAACATCAAGACGATCGTCGGCGGACGCTACGGTCTATCCAGCAAGGATACCCAACCGCGCGATGTCAAAGCCGTCTTCGACCATTTGAAACAAGACGAACCGTTTGACGGATTCACCATCTCCATCGTCGACGATGTCACCTTCAAATCGTTGCCGGTCGATGAAGCGTTCGAAGTCGAACATAACTACACTTCCTGCTTGTTCTATGGATTGGGTTCCGACGGAACGGTTTCCGCCAACAAGAACGCCATCAAGATCATCGGGGACCATACCGATCTGTATTCCCAGGCCTATTTCGCCTATGACTCGAAGAAAGCCGGCGGAGCGACCCGTTCGTTCCTGCGTTTCGGGAAAACACCGATCCACTCGACCTACTATATCCAGGATGCGGACTTCATTTCCTGTTCCTTGGATTCCTATCTGATCCGCTATGATATGCTTCGCAACCTGAAGAAGGGCGGCACGTTCTTGTTGAACACCTCCTTCAATCCGGAAACGATCGAAGAAATGCTGCCCAACCGCGTGAAGAAACAACTCGCGAAGAAGAAGGCGAAATTCTACGTCATCGATGCGACCAGGATCGCCGAAGAAATCGGCATGGGTCGTCATACCAACACCATCCTGCAGTCCTCTTTCTTCGCCCTCAACGAAGCCATCATGCCCTATGCGGAAGCATTGGCCTATATGAAGGACGCCGCGAAGAAATCGTATGCGAAGAAGGGCGACGAAGTCGTCGAGCTCAACATCAAAGCGATCAACGAAGGTCAGGCCGGATTGGTCCAGATCACCGTGAAACCGGAATGGGCCGATTTGACCGTCAACCGCGACCGTCGTACGACGGGCGATGAATACTTCGACGAACATGTTTCGGCGATCAACGCCTTGGAAGGCTACGATATGCCGGTCAGCGCGTTCACAAAACACGGCTTGTTGGACGGATCCTTCCGCAACAACGTCTCGTTTGAAGAAAAACGCACGATCGCGACCGTCGTTCCAAAGTGGATTCCGGAAAACTGTATCCAATGCGGCATCTGTTCCTTCGTATGTCCGCACGCCACCATCCGTACCTTCTTGTTGAACGACCAGGAAATCGCCAATGCCCCGATGAAATTCGAAACCATCCCGGCGCTGGGACCCAAGGTCGCCGACCTGAAGTTCCGCGTCCAGGTCGCACCCGACAGCTGTGTCGGTTGTTCCTTGTGCGCCACGGAATGTCCGGGCAAGGGCGGAAAGAAAGCCCTCGTCATGGAAGACGTCAACACGCGCCTCTTCGAAGCGCCGTTGGCCGACTACATCTACAAGAAAACCTCCTATAAATCCGAATTCTTCCCGACCGATTCGATCAAGGGAAGCCAGTTCCTGATGCCTTACTTCGAAGTCTCCGGCTCCTGCGCGGGTTGCGGCGAAACGCCGTACTACCGTTTGGTCAGCCAATTGTTCGGACGCGACATGATGATCGCCAATGCGACCGGCTGTACGTCCATCTATTGCGGATCCGCTCCGTCGACCCCCTTCGTCACCGATAAGAACGGCGAAGGCATCTCGTGGGCGAACTCCTTGTTTGAAGACAACGCCGAATTCGGCTATGGCATGAAGGTCGCGCAGAACTTCAAGGCGAAACGCATCGTCGAATTGATGATGGACGCCATGGACGAAGCGACGCCTGAATTGAAGGCCCTCTTCGAACAATACCTGGCCGTCAAAGGCAACCGCGATGAAGAACGCAAATACGTAAAAGAAATCGTCGAAGGCATCAACGCCAGCGACAGCAAGAAAGTCCAAGCCCTGAAATCCTACGAACGCGATTTGGTTTCCAATTCCGTCTGGATCGTCGGCGGTGACGGATGGGCCTATGACATCGGATACGGCGGATTGGACCATGTCATCGCCAACGACCTCGATGTCAACATCCTGGTTCTCGATACCGAAGTCTACTCCAACACCGGCGGTCAATCCTCCAAGTCCTCCCAAGCGGCTTCCATCGCGAAGTTCGCGGCGGGCGGGAAACCGACGGCCAAGAAGGATATGGGTCAAATCGCCATGGCGTACGGCCATGTCTATGTCGCCTCGATCGCGATGGGTGCCAACCGCATGCATACGATCAAAGCCCTGAAGGAAGCCGAAGCCTACAAGGGACCGTCCCTGATCCTGGCATACTCCCCGTGTATCGAACACGGCATCAAAGGCGGATTGGCCAACCACCAAGCCACCCAGAAGAAAGCCGTCGAATGCGGATACTGGACACTGTATCGCTTCAACCCGGCCTTGGAACAACCCTTGTCGATCGATTCGAAAGAACCCGACTTCACGAAGTTCCGCGACTTCATCATGAATGAAACGCGCTTCAACCAATTGCCCAACACGAATCCGGAATTCGCCGAAGAATTACTGACGAAGACCGAATCCGATGCGAAGAAACGCTATACCCGCTTAGCCAAACTGGCGAAATAATCAAACGGCCGCAAGGAAACTTGCGGCTGTTTTCTTGATACGTTCTGCCCCCTCCCTAAAAAGCATGGTATAATAAACCGGACAGAAGAAGTGAAAGGAAACCCGTACGAATGAAAGTATGCATCTATTTCGAGGGTGAAAAACTCATCTCCGGATCGGGGATCGGCCGTGCGATGCGCCATCAGATCGAAGCGTTGACCGCAGCCGGCGTCGAATTCACCACCGACCCCAAAGAGGATTTCGATATCCTGCACATCAATACGATCGGCGTTTCTTCGGCGATGTTGGTTTCCAAAGCCCATCGCGAAGGGAAGCATGTCATCTATCACGCCCATTCGACCGAAGAGGACTTCAGAAACAGTTTCGTGCTGTCGAATCAGATCGCACCCTTGTTTAAGTTGCATATCACTTCCTTGTACTCCAGCGCCGACTACATTCTGACGCCGACCCCGTACTCCAAGAGTCTGCTTGAGTCCTACGGGATCACGGTTCCGATCACGCCGGTTTCCAACGGGATCGACTTGAAACGTTTCGCTTCGGATCCGGAGAAAATCAAAGCCTTCCGTAACTATTTCAGCCTCAAGAAAGAAGATAAGGTCGTCTTGTCGGTCGGCTTGTATTTCGAACGCAAAGGCATCCTGGATTTCATGGATGTCGCGACGAAACTTCCTGAATATAAATTCATCTGGTTCGGCCATACGCCGCTCTACGGGATTCCCAAGAACGTGCGCGACGCGATCCTGGATTGCCCGTCCAACGTGATTTTCCCGGGGTATGTGAAAGGCGCGATCATCGAAGGCGCCTACGCGGACGCGGATGTCTTCTTCTTCCCGTCCCATGAGGAAACCGAGGGCATCGTCGTCTTGGAAGCGCTGGCCGCCAAATGCAAAACGATCCTGCGCGACATCGGCGTCTACGACCCTTGGCTTGTGGATAAAGTCCACGTCTATAAGGGAAGCAGTAACGACGAATTCGTACGGTTGGTCAGGGGATGTGTCGAAAAGACATTGCCCGACTTGACCAAAGCCGCCTATGAAGTCGCCCGTGAACGGAATATCCCGGAAATCGGGAAACAGCTCAAAGAAATCTACCGGATGGTCATGAAACTTCCGGTCAAATCGGAATAAGGGGGAGAGACCATGCGCATCGCTTTATTCGCAGATACCTATTTACCGGACATCAACGGGGTGGTTTCCTCGATCATCACGCTTCAGCGCGAACTGGAGAAAAACGGCCACGATGTCTTCGTGGTGACGACCCATCCTTCGCTCTTGCATACCTCCTATGAAAACAACGTATTGCGGCTTCCGGGGGTCGAATTGAAGTCGTTGTACGGCTATGTCCTGACCAGTCCGATCCACATCGCGGCGCTCAACACGATCCGCGATATGAAACTCGACTTGATCCATGCGCATACCGAGTTCGGGATCGGGATTTTCGCACGCATCGTCGCGAAAATGCTGAAGCTGCCTCTGGTATCGACTTATCACACCACCTACGAAGACTATACCCACTACGTCAACATCTTCAATCTGAAGTCCTTCGAACGGGTCGCACGGAAGACGGTGTCCCGTTTAAGTAAAATGTACGGATCTTCCTGCACGGAAATGATTTCCCCTTCGCAGAAGACCAAGGAAATGCTGATCCGCTACGGAATCAAGAAAGACATCTATGTCATTCCGACGGGCTTGGATTTGGAGAAGTTCGACCGCGTTCAGACAAGCAGGGAGAAAATCGACCAAATCCGTACGCAATACGGAGTGAAACAGGATGAATTATTGATTCTCTATGTCGGTCGGATCGCCAAAGAGAAAAGCATCGACGTGGTCATCGAAGGGTTCTCCCACATCGACGCCGCGAAGTATCCCGCGAAACTCATGATCGTCGGGGCGGGTCCTGAAGAAGAACACCTCAAAGACTATGTCGGGCGTCTTGGACTCGGCGACAAAGTGATTTTCACAGGGAAGAAGACTTCTTCGGAAATCCCTTCCTACTACCATAGCGCCGATGTTTTCGTCTCCGCTTCCTTGACGGAAACGCAAGGGATGACATTCATCGAAGCCCTGGCCAGCGAACTGCCGGTCTTCGCCCGACCCGACGACGTGTTGAACGGTTTGGTGATCGAAGGGGAAACCGGGTGTTATTTCAATTCCCCGGCCGAGTTCGCACAGAAGATCGAAGAATACATCGAGAAACCTCTGGAAGTGAAAGACGCGGTCCGCATGAAATCGAAGGCGCATGTCGCCGAATACGACTCGCGCGTCTTCTACCAATCCATCATGAAAGTCTATTACGCAGCGGTTTCGCATTATCATAACTCCTACACGCTGGTCAACGTGCATGCGAAGAACGACGCGGTCGAATGCTTATTCACCGGTAAGGAAGACAATCTCAAAGTGACCGTCAGCATCGAGACATTCTTAAAGAAAGGACTCAGGCGCGACAAAGTGATCAGTGAAGAAACCCTTCAGGAATTGATGTTGGATGAGAAAGTGGTCAAGGCGTATCAGGCGTGCATCCGCAAGTTGACCTTGCGCGATCGGACACGTAAGGAAATGTATGATTACCTGACGCAGGAGACCGAGCTTCCGATCAAGCAGATCAACGAATTGATCGAAGTGATGGAACAACGCGGATACATCGACGACCTAAGGTATGTGAATTCGGCCGTCATGAATCTACGGACCTTGCTTCAGGGTCGCAAGAAGATCGTCCGGTCCTTGATGCAGAAGGGGATCCCCTATGAAATGATCGAGAAGGCACTGACCGAGGACATCACCGACGACGAAGTCAATTTGGCGCAACGGTGGGCTGAGAAAACCCTACCGAGCATCAAAGACAAATCGCTGCGCTTGAAGAAACAGCTGATGCGTCAGAAACTGCATGCGCAGGGATTCGAGAGTTCGATCAGCGACCTCGTCATGCAACGGTTGAATTTCGCGGACGATGAACGGCAGGAACTCGACCGGCTGCGTAAGACGGCCGCCAAGGCGCGTAAACGCTATGAAACCAAGAGTACGGGAAGTAAGCTACGCAATCAGATTTATCGCTACCTGGGCTCGCAAGGCTATCAGGCGGAGGATATCTATCTGGTGCTGAATGAAATGGAGTGGAAAGATGACTAAACAAAACATCAACACCTTCGTCGAAGGCGAAAAGGTCAATACGCTATTATTGATTACGGGCATTACGCGCGGGGTCACGACGTCGGGTGCGCCCTACGCCTCGTTGACCTTGCAGGACCAAACCGGTTCCATCGAAGCGAAAGTCTGGGATGTCAAAGACGAACAAGCCAACGTGATGATCGCCGGTAAAGTCGTCAACATCGCCGGGGAAGTCCTGAAATACAGAAACGCCCTGCAGTTGCGTGTATTCAATGTCACCGCGATGGAAGAAGGGGAGTTCGACCCGGCCGATTTCGTTTCCGGCAGCGACCTTTCCAACGAGTACATGAAACAACGCATCGAAGGATGCGTGGACTCGATGCAGGACGAAGTGATCCGCGGCGTATGCCAGGATGTCCTGCAGTATTTCGGCGATAAGATCTATTCCTATCCCGCCGCCGCACGGAACCACCACGACTTCGTGGGCGGTTTGGCGACGCACATGATCGGGATGCTGGACATCGCCGAAGCCCTATGCAAGCAATATCCGATCTTGAACCGGGATCTGCTGGTCAGCGGCGTCCTGCTTCATGACCTGGGCAAAATCATCGAGCTTTCCGGTCCGATCCTGACCGAATACACCTTGGAAGGGAAACTGGTCGGACACATCTCGATCATGCAAAGCCTGGTCGTCGACATCGCGAAGAAACGCGGCTTCGAAGCCAGCGAGCAAGTCGTCCTGATGCGCCATCTGATTTTGTCCCATCACGGGGAATATGAATTCGGATCCCCGATCCTCCCGATGATCATGGAAGCCGAAATCCTCAACTTCGTCGACAACATCGACGCACGGATGAACATGTTCCAAAAAGCCCTCGATCCGATCGAGGAGGGGCAATTCACCCCGCGCGTCTTCTCCTTGGAGAACCGCGCCTTCTATAAACCTTCCTACCTATCGAAAAAATGACAATCCTCGGATTGTCATTTTTTCTGGTTGATTTCATCTGCGATCTTTTTTAAGTCTGGATGATCCGCCGCATTGAACTTCAAAACCAAGCCGTCGGTTTCGTCATAGCGCGGGATCAAATGGAAGTGCAGATGGTGGACGCTTTGTCCCGCCGCTTCCCCGCAATTGGACAACAGGTTGTAGCCAAGCGGCGCATAGGTTTGTTCCAGTTGAAACGAGAGACGTTTCGCAATGCTTATGCATTTACCCGAC
The DNA here is from genome assembly GCA_003520745.1 of Erysipelotrichaceae bacterium. Taxonomy (GTDB): domain Bacteria; phylum Bacillota_I; class Bacilli_A; order Erysipelotrichales; family Erysipelotrichaceae; genus GWE2-51-13. The sequence goes on along the minus strand of DOUE01000038.1, from coordinate 3,685 downwards.
ACATCGTCGGGGGCGACCCTGAAGTCGTCGTAATGCGTCTTGGGAAGGATCAGGGCATGTCCCTTGGTGACTTGGCTGATATCCAGAATCGCCAGGTATCCTTCATCTTCATACAGGACATGGGAAGGGATTTCCTTCGCAACGATCTTACAGAAAATACACATGGTATCACCTCCGTTTCATCATAGCAGAAAAAAGACCGTGTCGCCACGGTCCTGTTTTCGATTATTTCTGATTCAGATACTCGGCGTAGTAGGATTTGAACTCATCGTAGACGGTCTTGTCATAGACGGTGAATTCCCCGGATTCGAAGAAACTCAGCATCGCCTTCTTTTGGAAGGTCGCATCGGAGTTCAACGTCGTCAGGATTTCATCCTTGAACTTCGCGGGATCCGCGACGGTGACTTGGACGACATAGAACACTTTGTTGGTGGCGTCTTCGATGGCAGTGCTCAAGGTCGGAACACTCGCCCCGGTCGCAAAGGTCAATGCGGCTGCGAAGAGGGAGGATTCGGTGGTCACGATCTGTTCCTTGCCTTTATAGGAGGTGCTGGAATACTTCGTCGCCGTGGCTTCGAAATTGGCGCCTTCCTTGATTTCTTTGATGGCGGCGACCGCCTTTTCCTGCGTACTGGTCTGGATGACGCGGATCTTGCGCGGTTTGTAGGTCGCGATCAAGGTGTCGTAGTTGTCCGTGATGTATTTCGCCGTCAACGCATCGGTCTGCGCGGTGACGATCAATTCCTTGTCATAGTATTCCTGTTCGGTTTCATATCCGTAGGCACTCAGGAAATCTTCGAATTCATCATCCCATTTTTCCTTGGCTTCGGCGAGTTTCTCGTCGGCGACCGCTTTGATCGCGGCATCGACCGGCACTTCCTTGGCAAGGATCAGCTTCGTCGCCATGGTCATGACCGCTTCGCTGGGATAACGGTTCATGAAGGAGGAGAAGATTTCCCCCTTGGTGATCTTTTCCGTACCGACCGTCAATAAGGTCGTGGAAGAGGAAGTGACTTTGACCCGGGCGTCCGAACAACCCGTCATCAGCAGAACCACCGCAAGAATCGCAATTAGTTTTTTCATGTTGTGTTTCTCCTTATTCCGCTTCGTCGAGGTTCATATACTTCTTGAGCTCGGCTTCCAGTTCGGTATTTCCGTGGAAATCCACGCCGATTTCCTGCGCGGCTGCCCAGACGACGCTGGAGCGGATATGCGTTTCTTCAACTTTGTACGAAGCCAATGCGCTATAGAAATCGTCTTCTTCCTGCAACGCTTCCAAGCCCGTCTTCACGGTGATCAGATGCCATCCGAAGTCCGACTTGACCCAGGGGCTGACCTGTCCGTCGGTGAGTTTCATCGCCGCCGCGGAGAAGTCGTTGTCATAGTTCCCGCCGTTTTCGGTGGAAGAGTTGAAATCGAAGTAACCCAAATACCCGCCGGTCGAAGCGGCGCCGTCTTCCGAGAATTCCTTGGCGAAATCCTCGAACGAATACGTTCCCTTCGCCCAGGCTTCCTGAGCGTCTTTCAAATGCTTGCTTTCTTCTTCGGTCGGCTTGTCCGGGTCATCCATCGCGATGACCACGTAGTTCACGATCCGCGGTTTGAGCGCGGTGTTGAACGCCGGGAAGTAGGTGTCCATGTTGGCGTCGAGATAGGTTTTGACCATGTTCTCGATCTTCAGTGAATTGGTGAAGTAGAGATTCAAATCATCGAATCCGCCATACCCGTTGGCTTTGAGGGCGGAAGCGATATATTCTTCATATCCGTCGCCATAATACTGCTCATACTGCGCTTTCGTGTTTGCGGTCAATTCTTCCGCTTCGAGTTTGATCGCGGACAACGTGTCCTTGTCGCCTTCGAAGGCCTGTTCGATCACCGCGCGTTCAAACGCGCTATAGATCGATGCGATCCCGGAAGTCTCGTAGAGCTCATCATACAGCTCATCCGCCGTGACATCCGTACCATTGATTTCAAACACGATGTCTTTACCGCCTACGCTTTTGCCGGGCAATTTATCCTTGTTTTGGTCATAAACGAAGTATACGACCGTGCACAGCAACAGGAAGGCAATGAAGACGACGAACCANNCTACCATTGTGAAACCTCCTGATTAACATTCTCAATTATATTGTATTCAAGGGTTAAATGCAAGAACGTGGAAATGTCGCTACGCTTTCGGCGCATTCGTTCGCATTTGGGACACAATCCGCCTCTTCTGCCGTTCGTAATACTTTCGAAAACATGGTTTTTTTGGTAGAATGGTAAAGCAGGAAAGGAAATGAAGCATGAGCACCCTAGTTATCAACGATTTACACGTCAGTATCGACGGTAAAGAAATATTGAAGGGGGTTGATCTGACGATCAACTCGAAAGAAATCCATGCCTTGATGGGACCCAACGGAAACGGGAAGTCCACCTTATTGGCGGCGATCATGGGACATCCGAAGTATACCGTCACCCGGGGGGAAGTCACCCTGGATGGACAAAACGTATTGGAGATGGATGTCGACCAACGGTCGAAAGCGGGCTTGTTTTTAGGCATGCAGTATCCGCAGGAAGTCACGGGGGTCACCAACTCCGATTTCCTGAAGGCCGCGCTCAATGCGCGACGCGAGAAACCCATCGGGTTGTTCGCGTTCATCAAGGAAATGGAAGGGGCGATCGCGAAATTGGAGATGAAATCCGATTTGGCGCACCGCTATGTCAACGAAGGGTTTTCGGGCGGGGAAAAGAAACGCAACGAAATCCTGCAGATGATGCTGTTGAAACCGAGACTGGCGATGCTGGATGAGATCGATTCCGGATTGGACGTCGACGCGATGAAGATCGTCGCCGGCGCGATCCTGGATGAATATGAAAAACGGGAGTTGGGCTTGGTGATCGTGTCGCATTACGACCGCTTTTACCAACTGATCAAACCGACGCATTCCCACATCCTCATCGACGGGAAAATCGTGATGAGCGGGGATGACACCTTGGCGAAGAAGATCGACGAAGAAGGTTACGACTGGCTTCAAACCCAACTGGGCGTGGTCATCGTCCCTGAAGAAGAAGTGAAAGCACCGGTCCGGGTCTCGGTCTCTTTGGGAACCTGCGCCGTCAACGAGCGTGCCAAAAATGAGTGAATCGAATTCCGTGATGCAATGGGGCGATGAAGTTCTCGTACAGAAAACCCTGACACCGGCGGATTCACCCGTTTTGCTGCGTTTCAACGCATTGAAGAAACAGAACGTCATCCTGACCCTTGAAGGGAGCGGGAAGATGGAGATCAAGGTCGAATTGCCCGAAGGGGCGAAGGTCACCTTGTTGTGGTGGAACCGGGGCGATGCCTTGGAACTGCAGGAAACCTATGACGTCGGCGAGTACGCCGACCTGGTGTTGGCCTATGCGGACCTTCGCGATTGCAACGTCAGCCGCAAAAGCGAGGTAAGACTCGTCGGTGAAATGGCGCGCGCGGAACTGCGCAGCGCATCCGTCGTCTCCANNGGAAAGCACCGTTTCCTATCAGATGACCCACGTCCATTCAGACACCACCTCCGAAATGGGCAACTACGCCGTCATGGCGGACGGGGGACAATTGAAGATGGATGTCATCGGACGGATCGAAAAGAGCGCCCCGCGAAGCCAGGCGCATCAAAGCAGCCGGGTCCTCAGTCTTTCCTCCAATCAAAAAGCGACGGTGTAT
>DOUE01000010.1 GCA_003520745.1 Erysipelotrichaceae bacterium | reverse complement strand
CCAATCAAAAAGCGACGGTGTATCCTAAACTCTACATCGACAATAACGACGTCCAAGCCGGACATGCCCAAAGCATCGGGCAGGTCGACGAAGAACAACTCTATTATCTGCAAGCCCGCGGATTAAACCGCGACGAAGCGACGAAACTGATCGTCTACGGGTACTTGTACCCGGTGGCGGAAATCATCCAGGACGAAGCCTTGAGAGATCTATTCCTAAACGAAATCCGTGAGAAGGTGAACCAGACATGTTTGACGTAAACAAGATCCGCAATGATTTTCCGATGTTCGACAAGATCGANNCCGGCGAAGCCGCTGGTGTATTTCGATAACGCCGCGACGACGTTCAAACCCAGAAGCGTGGTCGACGCGGTCACCCGGTATTACACGACGTCTTCCGTCAACATCCATCGGGGCGACTACGAACTTTCCTATCAAGTCAGCGAAGAGTACGAACAAGCCAGGAAAACCTTGGCGAATTTCATCAACTCCGATGAAAGGGAAGTCGTTTTCACATCCGGAGCTAGCGCCTCGTTGAATCTGGTCGCCTACGGGTACGGGCAGAAGTTCCTGAAACCGGGCGACGTCATCCTCTCCAGTGAAGCCGAACATGCCTCCAACATCCTTCCTTGGTTCAAAGCCGCGGAAGAAACCGGGGCGGTCGTCGAATACATCAAACTGACCGAGGAAGGCGAACTTACGGTCGAGAATTTCCGCGCCGCCATGCATGATAAAGTCAAGGTCGTCGCGGTCGCGCATATCACCAACGTGTTGGGATTCATCGCCCCGATCAAGGAAATGGCGAAGATCACCCATGAATACGGCGCCGTGATTTCGGTCGACGGTGCGCAATCGGTTCCGCATATCCCCACCGACGTCAAAGACTGGGACATCGATTTCCTGTCCTTTTCCGCCCATAAAATGTGCGGACCGACCGGGGTCGGCGTGCTTTTCGGGAAATTTCATCTTCTTCAAGCGNNATCGAGGACTATGAGCATGGTTTAAGAGTGTATTTGGTCGAGGAATTATCCAAACTTCCGCATATCCATATCTATAACCCGCATGCGGCGACAGGCATCGTGACGTTCAACGTCAAGGAGATTTTCGCCCAGGATGCGGCGATGTATATGAGCTCCAAAGGGATCGCCNNGCCCGCTTCGACATCTGCGGCAACATCCTTCTCAAGAACCCGCCGTTCAAGTTCGAAGCCGGGACACCGGCGATCGAAGCGGTGTTGGGCTTCAAGGCAGCGACAGAATATCTTCTATCGGTCGGGATGCAGGCNNATATGAGCTCCAAAGGGATCGCCGTGCGATCGGGCAACCATTGCGCGAAAATCCTGTTGGATCTGTTGGAGACATCCGAGACCATCCGGTCCAGCGTCTACTTCTACAACACGAAGGAAGAAGTCGACCGTTTCATCGAGGTCTGCAAAGAAGTCACCTTGGAGAAATGCATCGATCTTTACCTGTAAAGGAGCTTGGCGATGAACGATCTGTTAAACAATCCGATGATCCTTCGGCAAATCATCATGGATCACTACGAATATCCGCATAACCACAAGCTCAGCGACGATCCGGCCTATGGATCCGTCCATATGGCCAGCGAATCCTGCATCGACGATATCACCGTCCAAGCCCTGTTCAAAGAGGGCAAGGTGGCCGATGTCCGTTTCGACGGCGTCGCATGTACGATTTCGACGGCTTCCACCTCCATCATGACGGAGCTTTTGATCGGAAAAACCCTCGATGAAGCGAAACGGATCATCGACCACTACAACAAGATGATCAATATGGAAGCGTTCGATGTCGAGATGTTGGAAGAGGCGGTGGCGTTCCACAACGTGGGGAAGCAAGCCAACCGCATCAAATGCGCAACCATCGGCTGGAAAGCGATTATCCAGTTGATCGAGGAAAGCGAGGCAAAGCATGACGAAACGACCCGATGACAATCTACCTTCCNNCAATGGATGACCGATTATCGCTTACGGGCGTTTGAGGCCTTTTTGAAGAAACCGATGCCCACGTGGGGCGTGGATTTAAGTTCGCTTGATTTCGACGAATACACCTATTACATCAAACCTTCCGACCGGATGGGGACGACCTGGGAAGAAGTCCCGGAATCCATCAAGAACACCTTCGATCGACTGGGCATCCCGGATGCGGAACGCAAGTACCTCGCCGGCGTCTCCACCCAATACGAATCCGAAGTCGTCTACCACAACATGTTGGCGGAAGTCGAAGACAAGGGCGTCATCTTCCTGGACACCGATTCCGCCTTACGCGACCATCCCGAACTCTTCCGGAAATTCTTCGGATCGGTCGTCGGGTTCGCCGACAACAAATTCGCGGCTTTGAACGGAGCGGTGTGGAGCGGCGGATCGTTCATCTACGTCCCGCCGGGCGTCAAACTCGATAAGCCGTTGCAATCCTATTTCCGCATCAACACGGAAAGCATGGGGCAATTCGAACGTACGTTGATCATCGTCGATGAAGGCGCGGACGTCCATTACGTGGAAGGCTGCACCGCACCGACCTACAGTAAAGACAGCCTCCATGCGGCGGTCGTCGAAATCATCGTCCACAAGAACGCGAAATGCCGCTATTCGACCGTTCAGAACTGGTCGACCAACGTCCTCAACCTCGTCACCAAACGCGCCCGCGTGCTGGATCACGGGATCATGGAATGGATCGACGGAAACATCGGTTCGCATGTCACGATGAAATATCCGGCGTGCATCCTTGCCGGGGAAGGTGCCAAAGGCATGACGATTTCGATCGCCGTCGCCAGCCATGTCAACCAAATCCAGGATGCCGGGGCGAAGATGATCCATCAGGCACCCAATACCTCCAGCACCATCATTTCCAAGTCGGTCGCACGCAACGGCGGAGAAGTCAATTACCGCGGCTTGGTCCAACATAACGCGAGCGCGAAGAACGCCAAGTCGAAGATCGAATGCGATACCCTGATTTTGGATGACCGCAGCCGTAGCGATACCTTGCCCACCAACATCTCCGCCAATCCGACCAGCACCATCGAACATGAAGCGACCGTATCCAAGATTTCCGAGGAACAGTTGTTTTACCTGATGAGCCGCGGATTGACGAAGTCCCAGGCACAGGAAACGATCGTCATGGGTTTCCTCGAACCCTTCACCCGCGAACTCCCGATGGAATACGCGGTCGAATT
>DOUE01000008.1 GCA_003520745.1 Erysipelotrichaceae bacterium | reverse complement strand
CTACAAATCGTTGACTTCTTCACGTCAGGGCTTTTTACATGTTTCTACGAATTGCTCGAACAACGCGAACTGTTCTTTCCGGTCGATCATCCTCTCCGGATGCCACTGGACCGCCGTCAACCCTTCGCCTTCGACGGCTTCGATGATCCCGTCATCCGACAGGGCGACGCAACGAAGAAGGGTAGAGAGTCGTTTGATGGCTTGATGGTGGTAGCTGTTGACGGTGATTTCGCCGCCGAAATGACCCGCCATTTGACTTGCCGGGTGGATCGAAACAAGATGCGTCGCATGGGAGTGCGCATGCGCTTCAGGGATCATCGTCGGGATGTCCTGAAAGAGCGATCCGCCCAAGGCGACATTCATCACTTGCAGACCGCGGCAAATCCCCAGGATCGGCAATCCGCGGGAATGGGCCAAGGTAACCAGGTCGATGTCCAAGGCATCGATGATCTCGCTGATCCCTTCGCTGCCTTGGTTGGTTTCTCCATAAAGTACGGGATCCACATCCGTCCCCCCGGGGATGAGGATTCCATCGAGTCCATCCAACTTCCGTGCCAAACCTAGCTTATCTTCCGGAAGGAGGACGACGGGATCCGCCCCCGCTTTCCTCAATGCGACGATATAATCCGGATTGACCGCATATTTCCCTTCAAACATTCGTACCGGAATGCCAACCTTGATGTTCATCCTTCTTCTCCTCGATCTATTTTCACACATTTTAACACATTTCAATGATACTAAATCCATGATTGATTGCTATATTGTCTATGCAAGGAAAACTTGCCTGTGCGGAATCCTCTTCTCCTAAATAATATCCCCTTTTGAACCGTACAGAATCTTTCCCCTTTAGTTAAAAGAAAAAAGGTTTCCCCCCCTTTTTTCTTTTTATGGGTATTCATCGGATTTATCGGATTCTCACATCGTTTCACACGAAGAACGCATATTTCAAAGGTAAAGAGTTGTTATCCTATAGGTGTAGTTAATCTCTCCCCTTTCTCTTGAATAGAAAAAAAGACCTTCGGGTCTTTTTTCATGATCGTAAAGGGCGATCCTGGGTTGTTGTTTCAGTATCGATGCACTTATGCATTAAATCGATATCCTTTCACATATTTTCACACAGATAACGCATAGTTCTCTGACAAAACTATCTTATTCTATAGGTGTAGTTAACCTCCCCTTTCTCTTGAATAGAAAAAAAGACCTTCGGGTCTTTTTTCCTTTATGAATGTGAAATGGCTTTCATCTTTTCATGAATTACAAATCTTGACGTTTTTTCACTTATCCTATATTATATAGATGGGTTAAGACCCAAGTGGCTTGATTTCTTCTGAAGCAACCAACACTTCCCCCACCCATAATGGTTGCAACAGTTTCCCCCCAAATTGAGATCGACCACTCAACACAAAAAGGCGTCTTCGGACGCCTTTTCCTTTAGAGGAGAACGATGAAACTACTCGCTGTTTACGACGACCCTTATTACGAGGATCAAGGCATCACACAACTGAGGTATACGTCGCGTGTCTTCCTGAGAAACCATGAAGGGAAGTACGCTTTTCTGCGTATCGTCGGCGAGGACGGATTCGGTCTGCGTGATCATCTCGAGTCGGCGGGTGGCGGGGTGGAAGAGGGGGAAACCTTCCTCGACGCGGCGCAGCGCGAAGTGGCGGAGGAACTGGGGTTCAAGGCAAATCAATTCCAGTTGATCGGCATGGTGATCGATGAATACCACCTGATCGAAAGGATGACCTGCAGCGTGTTCTTTAGCGCTCAACTGTTGGATGATAGCGGTCTGACGCAACGGACCGAAGAAGAGACGATCCTGATTCAAACCGTCGAATGGTTGTTTCCGCATGAAGTGCTCGGGAAACTCACCACGGCCAACAGCCCGGTCGGTGCCTTGATCCATCGGCGCGACCTGACGGCGTTTGTTGAACATCTCACTCAACTCCAAGCGAAATAAACTGTAAATGAAACGAAAGCCGTCTAGGAGAACCAGACGGCTTTTTTAGTTCGATTCCTGATACTTCGCCCCTTGCATCGTATTCAAACGCGCCATTTTCTGATCGATCGTATTGAGTACGATCGTTTTTTTCATGGTCCATTTCGGTTCGATGAGATCCTTTGGATCGCCATCCCCGGTCAAACGTTGGATGACGGTTTCCTGCGGTAAAACTTCAAGCTGTGCGATGACAAGATCGGTATACTCGTCCATCGTCAGCAAAGGGAACGGGTTTTGTTTATATTGTTCCGCAAGCTTCGTGTTTTCCAGTACGTTCAGCATGTGGATTTTCACGGCGTCGGGATGAAGCGAACCGACGACCCTCGCGCTCTCGATCATCATCTGCGGCGTTTCGCCCGGTAGTCCGTTTAGAAGATGTACGGCGATCTTCAGTTTCGTCTTGCGCACCCGCTGGAAAGATTCCATGAACTTCCTGAAATCATGTCCGCGGTTGACGCTTTTCGCGGTTTCGTCATGGATGCTTTGAAGACCCAGTTCAAGCCAGATTTCCTTTTTATCAGCCAAATGGTCGAGATAGGTCAAGACATCGTCTTCCAACGCATCGGGGCGTGTGGCGATGGCCATCGCCAACACATCATCCCTCTGGAAGATCGGTTGGAATTTGGCTTGGATTTCTGCGAGCGACGCGTAGGTATTGGTGAAGGATTGGAAATAGGCGATGGCTTTCCCATGCGGCCATTTCTTCCTCATCATCGAAACCCCTTGTTCGAACTGGACATCCAAAGGGTCAAGGCGCGATCCGCCAAAATCCCCCGATCCGATCGCATTACAGAACGTGCATCCTCCGAATCCCGCTTTCCCATCCCGGTTGGGGCAGGTGAACCCGGCGTCCAATCCGACTTTAAAAACCTTTTCTTTGAAACGGTGTCGTAGATAGTAGTTGAACGTATGATAGCGTTTATTGTCGTCGGAAAAAGGAAACGGATTCATCACGTTTGATCCTCCAAGAAGGATACGATGCGCTGCTTATCCGGCTCCGTGATGGTTTCCATCAACGATTCATAACTGACCTCCGTATTATCGGGTAAAGTGACATAGCAGACATAGCCTTGCGAATAGCCGACGATCAAGGTAAAAGGATTGCAGAAGCGAAGGTAACCGGAAAAGAGTTCGAAGGGAAGGAAACAGAAACGCAACGGACCGATCTTGATATCGGTGAAGGGTGCCTGGCTTGCGAACTGATTTTGTTTTGTATGCATGACCTGGATCATTTTCTTTCCGGCTTCCAACTCGCGGATTTCTTTTTCACTCATCGCCGACGTATCCACGTCTTCGATTTTCTTGATTTCGTGGTGCAGGTCGACCGTCCTGGATCTTGTTTTCAGCGTGAACGCTTCGGTCACTTCCACATGCTCGCGCAGATCCAGGAACTTCATCCCGAGTAGACGGCCAAGACGTATGGTTTCGTTGTATGATTTTTGCTGCCGGGTAAACCGGGTGCTGACATCCCCGGCGGCCCCTTGGAAGAACAAAGTGAACTCATTGGGGTACTTGGCGGTCAATTGCTCGATCGCGATGGAAACATAATCCGCGCTGAAGTATGCGGCGTCTTCGGCCGAAATGGTGGGATGGCAATTGTAGTGCAGGAAGTTGATCAACCGCTTGTCGCCATCGAATAGACTGACGACGGTCGCGATGACATCGTCGTCGCTTTTCCCGCTGATCCGGTTGCGTCCGACTTCCGTGAAGCGCTCCGATTTATACCCGATCCGAGGATTGAAAACATCGATCATTTTTAGGTTGCGAAGACAATGGACCAATCGCTCGAGGACGAAGTCGACATAGGCTGGATTCTCCTCAAACAAACCCATCGCATTCGCCAAGGATGGGGCGAAATGGGTATGTGTGCAGGAAACCGTCAATTCGCACTCACCGATGATCGTTTTCATCTTCTCTTCGACTTTGTGGAAGAACGCTTGGCTCACACCTAGATTATCCAATGTGATGCTGAGCCAATGGACCTGCCCGTCTTCAATCAAAACCATCCGCGCGATCAAGTCGCCGCGGACTTGGGACACATTACGTACTTGCGTCATGAATCCGACAGGGACCATCGGCCGTGTCGGATTGATACAAATTTGATTCGTTCCGATTTTCATGAGATACCTCTTACTTTCGTATTTTACCACAAATTCCGCCTTGATTTCCGTTTGTACAGCCAATCCCATCTTTAGTACAGTCGAATCGACCCATCCAACCGAAAGAAAGGCTCCGTGACATCGGATCTACCGTGCAGAATGCGGAATGCGTCCGAAGCGGAAGTGCAAGAAGAAACGATTCTATGAACCCTACTTCGAACAATGCATCCTTTTACCGAGTGTCAAAAGGCAGGTTGAGGCGTGTCAGATGAAAGATATTTCATAATTGACAACATAAGTTGTTATAAAGTTGTCAGTTTACTTTCTTTTTGATACAATTCAGTTAGCTAATCGGGAAAAATAAAATTTGGAGAGGCAGGGTTGATTTGCAAACTTCGTCAGTTGGGATCGCCCTTCTTTATATTGACCGCAATGACGTGTTTTGTGTCTGAATGTTCGTCGAAATTGGATCGAAATCGATTCGAAGGCGACGGAATCATCCAAAAACCGATTCATTGTCGGAGGGGATTCACGTTGCCGAAGGGATCGCTGACCGCACATCGCCGTGGATTCCCCACAAACAATATTTCGCCATTCGTTGTTAGTTTTGATTCGATTCGGTTGATCAAAGGAGGATATAGCCATGAAAATCGGAGTGTTCTGGAGAACAAACCGGAATATCGAGTTCCAGAAGAAAATCAGTGCCGAAAAAATCGTCGACGATGCCTATGAAGAAGCGAAAATGCATCAAGAAGGGTTGATCAAGGCGGGATATGACGCCGTTTTGATCCAGTGGGAAAAGGATCCGATCAAAATGGGCGGGGTGATGAAGAGCGAGAACATCGATCTCGTCTTCAATGCTTCCAGCTATGACGAAATCCTGTTTCTTGAGACCTTCAACATCCCTTACTCAGGTTCGAAGTCCAACATCGTAGGGATGGATAAAGTATCGCGCAAGATCATCGCCTCCTATTACGGGGTGAATACGCCGAAGTTCCAAATCGCCTACTCGAAGGAGGACATCCCGAAAATCACGTTGGACTATCCTCTGTTCGTCAAACCGCTTAGTGGAAGAGGCAGTTCGGGGATCGACGATTCCAACATCATCGCGAAGTACGACCAACTGTTCGAAGTCGTCAAGAAGATCACGGAAGGCATCGGACAGCCCGCATTGATCGAAGAGTTTATCGTCGGAAGGGAATTGACGGTCGGAATCATCGGTTATAGCCATCCGATCGTATTGCCCTTGCTGGAGATCCGCTATACCTACGGAAGGACCAACACCTTCGAACATAAAATGCTCGACCAGGAAATCATCACGTGCCCGATGCTTTTACCGAAAGATGTTGAAGAAAACGTGAAGAGGATGGCGCTGACTGCCTACAACGTGCTGGATATCGCGGATTACGGGAGGGTGGACATGATGTTGGATCAAAACGACGTGCCCTATTTTCTTGAGGTGAATACGTTCGCGGGATTGAACTTGCCCGATTCGTCGACTCCGCAAACGGCGCATATCGGATACATGGGGTATATGGCGATTCAGCATGGATTCGATCGCGCTTCGTTTCTCGACACCATCGTGAAATCGACGATGGAAAGATATGGGATGAAAACCGTTTAAACGTAAATCGGAGGATCGAAAGATGCAAAAAAGAAAAAACATCAATTATTGTGTCATCGGTGCCGGGCATGGCGGGCAGGCGCTGGCCGCGTACCTACAGTATTTGGGGAATACGACCGTTCTCTACAATCGGACGAAAATCGTCATCGACCAGATTAAATCCTATGGCGGTATCGAACTTCAAGGGATGATCAATACGATGGTGAAAGGTGTCTATGCCACTTCGAACCTGAAGGACGCTCTGGATCGATCCGATGTCATCATGGTCTGTATCCCGGCGCATGCCCATCAGGACATCGCCTCCAAGATGGCGAAATACCTTAAACCGAACCACAAGATCGTCATCAATCCCGGACGCACGTTAGGTGCGTTCATGTTCACGAAATACCTACGGGAAGCGGGACTGGAAATCGACCTGCCCATCGCGGAAACCGATACGTTCACACTGACGTCACGGAAAGTGCGCCCGGGGGTCAGTCAAGTCTTCGCCAGGAAAAAACTTGTCCAAGTGGCGGCGTTGACCCCGGAACACACGATGAGCGTCTATGACGATCTGATCCACTCGTTCCCCATGATGAGACCGGCGGAATCCGTCGTCGTCACGTCGTTGGCGAACATCGGGATGATTTTCCATCCGTTCGCTTCGTTGATGAACATCGGGCGCATCGAATGTGAAGAAACCTATCTGCATTACAAAGAAGGGATCACCCCGACCATCGCGAAATTTTTGGAGAAGCTCGATCTTGAGAGGGTTCAGTTGGCGGAATATTTCGGGTATCCGCTGCACACTGCCCAGCAATGGTTAAGCGACGTGTATGGGGTCGCAAGTGAAAACCTGTATGGATCGCTCCAGGAAACGACGCAATACAACGAAATCTCTTCGCCTGACGATATTAACACCCGATATATTTTCGAGGACATCCCGACCGGGATCGTTCCGATCTTGGAACTCGCCAAATTGGCCAACACCCCGCACAAGTATCTTCAACTCGTATTGGATTTGGCGAACAGCCTCTACGGGATCGACTTTCGGGAAATCGGCCGATGGGATGTTGAAGAATTCTTCAACATGCATCAACCGATCGCCAAGGAGGTCGCCGATTGAAAAAAATCTACGGACTCGTCAAACCTGCGCTCGATGCGCATACGTTAGGGATCAATGCGATCAAAGGCTTTTTATCGGAATGCGGCGAGACGGTCGTCGTCGCGAACCGTGATGTCAGTATCGCGGCCAACGACCTTCATTCCCTGAAGAATCAAGACGTCTTCATGGAATGGATCGGGACGAACCGGATTACGCATTTGGGCATCAGTTATCGCCTCGACCCAGACGACGCGCAGAAAATCATGCATCGGATCATCGATACGCTTCACACGAAGCGGCTTTTCGTACGCGAAGGCGGAACGATCGTAAACGTTTATTTCGCCGGACTACCCGAAAGTTGCCGCCGCATCAAAAAAGATCATGGACAAGACGTGGTCACCTTCATCGGTTCGGAAGGGTTCATGGAAACGCTCCTGCGCATGGACGTCCCCAAGGACCAGATCCCCTTGAATTTGCAGGTCGGAAGCCGGTATGACGCGTTTTTGATGGACATCGCACGCGAGTACATCGAATCGAAGAAGTATGAAGAGGTTGAACCGAGTATCAAAGGGGATTATCCCGGTTTCGGGAATCGCCAGGACCGTCTTGTCGATCGTCTAGCCGATCATCGGAAAAGGTCGGATCTCCCGCTGACGCGGGCGCATGTCGGACCGTATAAACAACATCGTGAAGAAGCCGTTGCGGAATTTGAAGAATGGTGCCGCCGATTGGCGAAGACCGGGTACCTGGACATCTGTTCCATCGGATCGTCGCAGTTGACACAGTCAAGATTCAACGAGGACTGGAGCGGTCTGCCCAATGGCGGAGGCGTTCCGATCCAAACGCCCAATGAGTACGAAAGGATCTACGAGGCTTGCCGACCGATGTTGGTCCGTACGTACTCCGGGACCAAGAACGTCGACCGATTGGCCGTCGTCCACGAAGAAACCCTCAACATCGCTTGGCACGCCCTGTCGCTGTGGTGGTTCAACCAACTCGACGGCAGGGGGGAGAACGATCTATTAACCAATTTGAAGCAACATTGCGAGACGTTGCGCTATATCGCGTCCACGAAGAAACCGTTCGAGCCCAATACCCCGCATCATTTCGCGTTTCGGGGTTCCGACGACGTCACCTACATCGTATCCGCCGTCCTTGCCGCCAGAACGGCGAAGCATTACGGCATCAACGATTTCATCCTTCAGGTCATGCTGAATACGCCGCGATCCACCTGGGGGATCGTCGATCTCGCCAAAGCCCGTGCGATCCTACAGTTGATCCGCCCCTTGTCCGACGACTCGTTCCACATCTATCTTCAACCCCGTGCCGGGTTGGACTATTTCGCTCCGGATGAAACCCTGGCGAAAATCCAACTGGCAAGCGTAAGCATGCTGATGGATGACATCGAACCCGACGACAACTCTAGCCCAAACATCGTCCATGTCGTCAGTTATAGCGAGGCGCTTTATCTGGCGACCCCGCCGGTCATCGACGAAAGCATCAAAATCACGTTGGGCGCGATCCGGCATTACCGTACGTTGAAGAATGCGAAGAAAGCGGATCAGGGACGATTCGAAGAAGAAATCGTTGCCAGGACAAAAAACTTCGTCGACGAAGCGAACATCGTCCTGGAAGGGATCGAGAAATCCATCGACGAACCGTATACCCCCGAAGGGTTGTATGCGATTTTCGCGAGCGGCTTTCTGCCGACCCCCTATCTTTGGGGGAACGTGGAAGCGTTCCCCAACGCCACGGCGTTTGGCTCGCGAGTGCTCGACGGGTCGACGGTGTTGTGCGACGACAAGGGAAGAACCGTGGATGCGCAAGTCCGGGTGGCTTTCGCCATGAAAAACGTGGGATCGTTAGCGATCAAGCCATGAAACCAGACGGATCGAACACGATGGAAAACGCGGCGGTACCCTAATACGGCGCGTTTTCCATTCCGTCATACGCGCTTGACTTTTAGGACGTTTCAGAGTAACCTTTTCTTGTAGCGAAGAGAAGCAATAGTAAGGTGTTTCGGATCCAAAGAGAGCCTTCGGTTGGTGTAAGAGGGCGTGACGGAAACTTGAACTCGGCTTTGAGCTAAGAAGGGTCGCAACTTCTTCGGATCACCCCGTTATCGGTGTCAAGGGCACGGAATGTATTCCGTGAACTAAGGTGGTACCGCGTCAAACGTCCTTAGATGGGGCGTTTTTTTATTGAGGAGGACAACTATGTACAACCATCGCAGCGCAGAGAAGAAATGGCAACAGGTTTGGGAAGAAAACAAGGTCTTCAAGACCGATGTCTGGGATTTCTCGAAACCCAAATTCTATGTCTTGGACATGTTCCCGTATCCCTCGGGGAACGGTCTGCATGTCGGTCATCCGGAAGGGTATACCGCCACGGACATCATCGCCCGCATGAAACGGATGCAAGGGTTCAATGTGCTCCACCCGATGGGCTGGGATGCCTTTGGACTTCCTGCCGAACAATTCGCTCTGAATACGGGGAACCATCCGGCCGGATTCACCAAGAAGAACATCGAAACGTTTAAAAACCAGATCAAATCGCTGGGTCTTTCCTATGACTGGGACCGTGAGATTTCCACCACCGACCCCGACTACTACAAGTGGACGCAGTGGATCTTCACCCAACTGTTCAATCGCGGCTTGGCGTACGTGGATGAAATCCCCGTCAACTGGTGTCCGGACTTAGGAACCGTGTTGGCCAACGAAGAAGTCATCGACGGCAAGAGCGAACGCGGGGATTTCCCGGTGTATCGCGTCCCGATGCGCCAATGGGTATTGCGTATCACGCAGTATGCGGAACGCTTGCTGGAGGATTTGGAATTGGTCGAATGGCCCCAATCCACCAAAGAGATGCAAATCAACTGGATCGGGAAATCGGTCGGGGCCTATGTCGAATTCAAAGTCGACGGGCATCAAAAAGAATTCACCGTGTTCACCACGCGCAGCGACACCCTGTTCGGGGCGACGTATTGCGTCCTGGCGCCCGAACATCCTTTCGTCTCCCAAATCACGACGCTCGACCGTAAAGCGGAAGTCGACGCCTACGTCGCGGCGTGCGCGACCAAATCCGACCTCCAACGGACCGACTTGAACAAAGACAAGAGCGGCGTGTTCACGGGGGCCTATGCGATCAACCCGGTCAACCAGAAGAAAGTGCCGATCTGGATCGCCGACTACGTGCTTGCCGCCTATGGGACGGGTGCCATCATGGCCGTTCCTGCCCATGACGAACGCGACTATGAATTCGCCAAGAAGTTCAACCTGGACATCATCCCGGTGTTGGAAGGCGGAAACATCGATGTCGAAGCGTATACCGGCGACGGACTCCACATCAATTCCGGGTTCATCGACGGCATGAACAAAGAAGACGCTTTGGCCACCATGAACAATTGGCTGAAAGAGAATGGCTTGGGAGAAGCCAAAGTCACCTATAAACTGCGTGACTGGTTGTTTTCGCGCCAACGCTACTGGGGTGAACCGATCCCCGTCATCACGATGGAAGACGGGACGCAACGGACGGTCGACATTCAAGAACTCCCCTTGGAACTGCCCGAAGTCGCCGACTATCGACCTTCGACCACCGGCGAAAGCCCGCTATCGCATGCGAAGGATTGGCTGGACGTGGAAATCGACGGGGTTAAAGGCAGACGCGAAACCAACACGATGCCGCAATGGGCGGGGTCGTGCTGGTACTATATGCGGTTCATCGATCCGAAAAACAAGGATGCGATCGCCGACCCGAGGCTTTTGAAGCATTGGCTGCCGGTCGACCTCTATGTCGGAGGCGCCGAACATGCGGTGCTGCATCTGCTTTACGCCCGCTTTTTTGTGAAGGTCTTAAAAAAATTAGGATATGTAACATTTAATGAGCCATTTAAGGCATTGCGCCATCAGGGTATTATTCTTGGTTCCGACGGTCAAAAAATGTCAAAATCAAGGGGTAATGTGGCCGATCCGGATGATTTAGTCGGCAAATATGGCGCCGATGCCATTAGAATGTATCTGTGTTTTATGGGGGAATATAGCCAAGGCGGGCCATGGAGTCCCACAGGCGTTTTGGGCATTACAAGATTTTTGGAAAGAATATATAATAAATTTTTCACTCTGCGGGTGACCACCCGAAAGGTGGCAAATTCTAATAAAGAACTTACTAAATTACTACATCGGACGATAAAGAAAGTGGGAGAGGATATCGAAAATTTCCGCTTCAATACGGCTGTCAGCGCGCTGATGATTTTGTTTAATGAAATGGAAAGGAAGGACATTTCAAAAAATAATGCGGAAACATTTTTGAAATTGCTGGCGCCGTTCGCGCCGCATTTCAGCGAGGAACTTTGGGCGATATTGGGGAATAAAAAATCAATCCATTTGGAATCTTGGCCGAAATATAAGTCGACGCTTCTTGAAGAAGGGGACTATGAATTGATTATTCAAATCAATGGCAAGACGCGCGACAAGATCAAGGTCTCAAAAAATATGGGGCGTCTCGAACTCGAAAAATTAGCGCTATCGCGCGAAATTGTTAAAAAATATGTCGACAATCAAACTGCCAAGAAGATAATTGTCGTTCCAAATCGCTTAATCAACATCGTGTTGTGAAATAGCCGTTTTTTAGCCCTGGTAGCCATATTTCGGGCGGGGGCAGACATTGAATTATGAATCATGAATTGTGAATTATGGATAATAAATCTAAATAATAAACAGTGATAGAAGAATCGAGGAAAATTAAATTATTATGGGCGTTTTAAAATGATTTTTAAATCCTAAACACTAAACTCTAAATACTAAACAAATCCCAATGATCGAAATTCAAGGTGCAAAACAATATAATTTAGAAGACAGAACATTTATGTTTGCTATGAATGTTAGGGAATTTGTTAAAAAATTACCAAAGACAATTTCCAATATAGAGGATGGTAAGCAAGTGATAAGATCTTCTGGCTCAATCGGCGCTAACTACATAGAGGCCAATGAATCACTGAGTAAAAAAGATTTTATTATGAGGGTAAAAATTTGTCGTAAAGAAGCAAAAGAGACCCGCTATTGGTTGGGATTAGTTAGTGTCGAGTCGGAAGATGAAAGAAAAAAATTAACTATGGAAGAAACTGAATTGATGAAAATATTTGGTTCGATATTGGAAAAATACAAATAACTTGTTTGGAAAATTTAATATTTGAATTTTAAAATTGTTTAGAGTTTAGATATTGGGGTTTAGAATTTTATACTTGTAATTAAGAATTATTAGTTGCAAGGCCATATCGCATTTATTTGGCTTTGTGTAAATAAAAAAACGCGATTATTTCATTTAATATCTATTTAATTTTAGCAAATAAGCGGTTAATTTAGTGATTTTAGTTCAATTTTAGTCGAATTTTTCTAAAAAGCGCCGAAGTAAAATGCTACATCGGGCTTTTTTTGCTTTCTAGAAGCGCTTTTTAAGGCAATTTTATACGGGCTATTTTTAACCAAAAATTACCGCCGATATGACTGAAGTAATTTTTGGTTTTCTTACCAAAAAATAACACTTCAATTTGCTATAATTTACTTAGTGATCTGATATCAAATCAACCTGATCTGATAACAGATCAATAAGAGTAATTTGAGTATAAAACGAATTTTAGAAAATACATGACAGATAATTTTCCGGAAATAAAAAATTCCCGCCCGAACGACAGTTCAGTCGGGCGGGTCAAAGAAAATCAGCAATACATTCCGCTCTCAGAAGCCGGAGAATTTTTGGGGACTTCTCGCGATTACATGAATGTCTTGGTGAGAAGAGGAAAATTGCGCGCGATAAAACTTGNNATATCGGAAGCCGCCGGCTTCCGTTGTTGATGAATTAAAAAAACAGTTGGCGCTGGAGAAAGAATCAAGCATTGAAAAATCGGCGTTCAGGAATTTTGAAATTTCCAAGAAGACGGCCGATTTTATCGCCTCTCAAGAAATCGAACTTCCTTCCCGCAAACTTGAATCGGAAGAAAAATCAAAAATTCTTGAAGCGGCCAACGAACAAATCAAATTAAACGACGCGGCGCGGTTGCAAACCGATTCGGAATGGATCGGCGCGCCGAAAGCGTTATCAAACTGGCCGAGTGTAAGATTTTTCTTGACTTCCGGATTGGCAGTGATAACTTTGGTTGTTTCATTGGGATTGGTGGCGGGAGTCAATATGGGAAAATATTCCCCCTTCGGGGGATCTCCCGAAGGGAGACAAGCGGCGATTTTTTCCGATAGTTGGAAGGATTTTTCAAACGACCTGCCGGCTTTTTCAAATTGGCTCGCCTCGGGAGTCGATAAAACTATCGCGTTTTTGAAACCGAAAAAGCAATCTTCGGAATTAGCCACCGAGGATTTAAAACCGGCGGAGTCAAAAATCGCCGCCCCGGAAGAGTCCTTTCCGTCGGTCAATACTTTAGCGGACGCCGAAGCGCTGGATTCTTTTGTTGAGTCGCCTATTGCCGCCGACACGGAAATTCGAGAAGGAAAAATAAAAAGTTCCGGCGGCAGTTCGACTGCGCTCACCGCAGGGGGTAATTTTTCTGTTTTTGAGAATCGCCTTTCTGTCGTTGAGGCGAATTTGGAAGATCAGGCGAATTTTGTCGGTTCGGAATTGTCTCTCCAGAAAAAAACGATTCTCGGCGCGCTGGACGCTCTTTTCAATATCGCGAAATTTACTCCGACATATCCGCTGTCGACAATGGTGGTTCAAGGAGCTCCCGCCACTCTCACAACTTATTCAATCGCCCCCCAAGTCCAATCAGGTTTCGATCGTCTTTCGGCAACTTATTTGCATTTGGCAGNNACCACCGACGCCGCCATTCTCGGCAACGCCACCATCGGCGGGACGCTTGCCGTTACCGGCGACACTTCTCTAAGCAATTTAACTCTTACCGGAACTCTCAACGCTCTCAACAGCCAATTTAATATGAATAGCGCTTCTTCCACTTACGCCACTTTGACAAATCTTTGGTCAACAAACGGAACAATAACGAATTTAACATCCACTAATGGAACGATTACCAATCTTATTCAAACAAACGCCTCCTCAACTTATTCCACGATTTCCGACACGGCTTGGATAAATAAATTGGCGATAACCGGCGCCGCCACTTCAACATTCAATAATCCCATAACTTCTTTTTCCGGAAATTTCATAGTCGCCGCTGATTCGGCGAACAATTTATTGCTTAATCCATATGGAGGCAATGTGGGCATCGCTTCAACTTCGCCTGCGGCCACGCTCGGCG
>DOUE01000019.1 GCA_003520745.1 Erysipelotrichaceae bacterium | reverse complement strand
GACTTCATCTTACAATTTGCCTCCGAAATTTAAATCAAAGAATCATGAGTTTTTACAACAACACCTTTTTTCGGTTAGGCTGGATCAATCTGATGAAAAAAGAAGAGGTCTTCAGCAAAAAGGTTGCAATATGTTTCATGTGTGACAAAAAGAAATACTATCGGTTGTCAGGAAAGGGACATCTGACTGAAAGATAAACGTAGTATATACACTGAATATAGTCAAAGGAATGATTAGATTAAGAAATGACTTAATTCCTTAATAAAATCGGAGGCAACAATGGAAATTATTCTAGCTAAGGAGTTGAATGGATTTGTCGATAAGTCGTGCGAAGAGATGTTTATGTTTTTGGATAATTTGAATGATATTTCTATGCTGATCGAGGAAAATATCCACAAAACGGCAAGAATCGTTCATGGGACTGAATCGACTCTTCACTATGGTTATATGAATCCAAGTCCAACAAGAGAAATGGTAGTCGGTTGTACTAAAAGAGGAAGACTATTAAAGAGACCTCGAAACGAACACAGTCCATTCGAATACTTTCTTGATGAGCATAATAAACTAGTGATGATTATGAGAAATCATCACAAGAGGGAAGGATTTCACGAACAGGAACTATTCTTCTATCATGAGAATATCGTAACTTCATTGAACTTTGAATGTAAGCGACCGAATCCGAGGAATACGGTCAACACATCACAGATGAAGTATAATGAAAACGGATTGATTTCAGAGTATGTTAATATGCAAATAGATTCAGTATATTTTCCACGTGTTTACAGTGACAAACTGCCACTACAAGAAAAAATGAAGTTGGTTAATCATGTGGATATTGAAAGATATCATTATCAAAATGGTCGACTTCTTGTTTGCGAGATGATTGATTTCTCAACGCATCTTAGAAATTCGTTTGCAGACTATTTGCCATACCACGATGTAGTCAGTTTGCGATACAATGGTGTTGAAGAGATAGAGAGTTATGATCTTTTTCACACTTTATATAATAGGAAAAATACATTTCAGCAAAGAAAGCCATTTAGAATCAACAAAGCATTCTATGAGTATTGGAATCAACTCATGATAGGAGATCCGAAAATCGACTAGACTATGAAATATGTTTATAGATTTGATCGATATCAAAATACTAGGGTTGATTACAGGTAAGTGGAAATAGAAGGAAGCGATTGAACGGAGGAAACATGAAACCATTCAACGACGATGTAGTGGCATATACCGAAGTGCTAAGAGACGGTAAGATCCAACGTGCTTATCGGGGGATCTTGGAATTCATGTCTTCATTACGCAGTCGACTCGAACAAAACCATCCCGACCATTTCGTGAGTGCGTTGTATGCCGGTTATCTGGATATGACCTACTTTGCGTTTACCCCGTCCATCCTCAAAGAGAGACGACTCAAGATTGCCATCGTTTATCTTCATCCCGACCATCGCTTCGAAGTCTGGTTGGGGGCCATCAACCGGAACGTTCAGAAGGAAACCTTACGGCAACTCGAAGGCAAGGATATTTTTGGATATAAACGTGGCGAGATCAAGCCCGGAGAAGACGCGATCTTGTCTTCGATCCTCGTCGATCATCCCGACTTCGATGCGAAAGAGAAGCTTGAGAACATGATTGAAGAAGGGACGTTGACGTTTATCCAAGATGTGGTTAAGATCCTAAACGATTCGAAGATCGACTAAAACAATCCATCAAAACGCCATAAGATCCGGTGGAAAGACCGGGTTTTTATTTGAAGTTCAAAACAGAAGAAGGGCGTGAAACGGGAAGAACGGTGTTTGGAATCGCGACACAATCGTTCATTTAATTTCCACGGAAGCGTGCTATAATAAACAAATCCGAAAATGAAAGGGATGGGATCATGAAGAATCGATACCTTACGCTGATCACATTGCTGATCTTCGGGTACACCGTCTACATCGCTTATCTACTGTTTTATGCCAACCGCACGATCGATCTTTCGTGGATCACCCAAGGCGGATTCGACGTGTTGGTCCAACGCATGAAAGACAATGTGAATCTTGAACTCTTTGCGACCATCAACAACTACTTCTACAAATATTCGATCGGAGCGATCTCGTTCCGGCGGGTTTGGGTGAATGTTTTCGGAAATTTGGCGGTATTTGCGCTGTATGGCTTGTTTTTCCCGCTGATTTATCCGAAAATGAGAAACAGGTTTCGATTCTATCGGTTCTGGATCGTGACCTTGGTCTTGGTCGAAGTCGTCCAATATGTGACGATGAGCGGATCGTTGGATGTGGACGATCTATTTCTGAATCTATTGGGTTTAGTCATCGTCTATGAATTGTTTGGAAAAAGAATCAAAACAGGGGGTTAACATGAACGAGTATGTCATTTTGACGGACGCGACAAGCGATTTGAGCGCCGAAGATTGCCGGAAATACGGCATCAAGGTTTTAGGGATGAACGTGAAGATCGGCGAGGAAGAATTCGAGTTCCATCCGGACACGGTCTTCGATGTCAAAGGGTTTTACGAGAAGTTGAAACAGTTTCCCAACGCGACGACGTCGCAGGTTTCCATCTATCGTTTCCACCATTGCTTCGAAGCCTTGGTGAAAGAAGGGAAAGACATTTTGTATATCGGATTCGCTTCGGCGCTCAGCGGGACGTTTCAAAACGCCTGGGTCGCCCGCAACGAAGTATTGGAAGCGTATCCCCAGGCGAAGATCGTCGTCGTCGATTCCTTGTCGGCGACCTACGGGGAAGCGCTCTTGGTAGTAAAAACCGCGCAAATGAAACAAAAGGGTGCTACACTTGAAGAAGCGTCGCGCTATGCCGACCAACTTCGCCACAAGATCGCGCATTGGTTCACGGTCGACGACCTTCAGCATCTTGCCCGCGGCGGACGTTTGTCAAACGCGCAGGCGCTCTTGGGGATGCTGATGCAGATCAAGCCGATATTGCGATGCGACGAGGAGGGGAGATTGGTCCCCGTCGACAAGGTACGCGGACGCAAGACCGCCATGCGACGCTTAACAGAGAACTTTCGTTTGACCTGCGACGACCCTTCGCTGGTCAGCGTTGTCCATTGCGACGCGTATGACGAAGCCTGCCAACTCAAAGCGATGTTGGAAGAAGAAAACAAGGAATGCGATGTCCTGATCCGGGACATCGGACCGATCATCGGGACCCATTCCGGTCCCCAGACGCTGGGCGTCGTCTTTATCGCCCGCCAACGCTAACATGCACAACAACGTAACGAAACGAAACTTGAAAACCATCCTACCGATCCTGATCGGGTTTTTCGTCGTTACGGGCTTCATCTGTCTACCGACGCCGCAACGGTTCATCGAGGACTTGCGTGATGAGAACTCACAATGGATCGATCAATCCGGTGTCGATGCTTCCGCTTCCGTAATCAAGTCGGCCCTCTATTCGATGCCTGCGTTGATGTCGGAACCAAGAACCCCTTCGAACCATCACAGTGTCCTTGCCATAGCGTATCCGGAACGAACGCTTCGCTGGATGCCCCGCATCTATCGGCATGTCTTGGTCGCACGGGCTCCCTAGCCTTGTTTTCATTATGAAAACAACCAAAAGGAGAACCCATGACCAACCTACTGAAACTCGTGATCGATCCCGATCACCGTATCCTTGCCAAAGCCTCGAAGGTCGCCAAAGCCGTCGAGGGCTACCGTATTAAAGAACGTCAGCGGAGCGATGAAGAGCTGCGCGACCAAACGCAAGCCTATCGTCGACGCCTATCCTCGGGCGAAACCTTGGATAAGATCTTGCCCGAAGCCTTTGCGACCGTCTGTGAAGCCGCCGTCCGGGTGTTGGGCGAAAGTCCGTTCCCCGAGCAGATCATGGGGGCGTATGTCCTCCATCAGGGCGACATCGCCGAAATGAAAACCGGGGAAGGGAAGACCTTGACCTCGATCATGCCGATCTATCTTCATAGTCTGGAAGGTAAAGGCGTCCACGTGGTCACCGTCAACGAATACCTGGCGCAACGCGACTCCCAATGGATGGGTCAGATCTTCACGTTTTTGGGATGTACCGTCGGGTTGAACCAGAACGGATTGTTCCCTCAAGAAAAAAGATACGCCTATGCGTGCGACATCACCTACACGTCCAACTCCGAACTGGGCTTCGATTACCTGCGCGACAACATGGTCGTCGCGCCCAGCCAGCGCGTCCTTCGCCCTTTAGCCTACGCGCTGATCGACGAAGTCGATTCGATCCTGGTCGACGAAGCACGGACCCCCTTGATCATCTCCGGTTCCGAACAAGCCGAGAATCCCATCTATCGCTTGGCGGATCATTTCGCCAAACACCTTTCCCCCAACGATTACGTCATCGATGTCCAGCACGGCGCCTGTTTCCTCAGTGAAAGCGGGATCCGTAAGGCGGAGACTTCCTTCAATATGCCCAACCTGTACGGCGAAGAAGGCGTGACGGTCGTCCACGCCGTCAAACAGGCGCTCAAAGCCAACTACCTCATGAAGAAAGACGTGGAATATGTGGTCGGGGAAGGGGACATCCACCTGGTCGACGAGTTCACCGGTCGAGTCATGCAGGGAAGACAATATTCCGACGGGCTCCACCAAGCCATCCAGGCGAAGGAGCACATCCAGATCAAAGGGGAAACCTTGACCCTGGCGACCATCACCTATCAGAACTACTTCAGACTCTATGCGCATTTGTGCGGGATGACGGGGACGGCGAAGACCGAGGAACCCGAGTTCCTCACCGTCTACAATATGCGCGTCGTCCCGATTCCGACCCACAGACCGGTCATACGTCAAGAACTGCCGGACAGGGTGTTCCGCAAAGCGCACGAGAAATACGACGCGGTGGTCGAGCGGATCCAGGAACTTCATTCTGAAGGGCGACCGGTGTTGGTCGGCACCCTGTCCGTGGAAGTCTCCGAGATCGTATCGCGTCTTTTGGATAAGAAAGGCTTGAAGCATGAAGTCCTCAACGCCAAGAACCATGCGTTTGAAGCCGGGATCATCGCCCGCGCCGGATCCAAAGGCGCCATCACCGTGGCCACCAACATGGCGGGTCGCGGAACCGACATCAAACTGGCGCCGGGTGTCGCGGATTTGGGCGGCTTGGTCGTCCTGGGGACGGCGCGCCATGAATCCGCCCGCATCGACAATCAATTACGGGGGCGTTCGGGTCGTCAAGGCGATCCCGGACTCGCCCAGTTCTTCGTCAGTCTGGACGATGAACTGATCCGTAAATACGCCAGCGAATACATGCAGGATAAACTGAGACCCTACCTCGAAGGGAAAGAAATCACTTCCCAGCTTAATGCCTGGATCGACAAGATCCAGAACTACGCGGTCGGGCAACACTTCGATTCCCGTAAGAAAACCTTGGAATACGACGAAGTCATGCGGAAACAACGTGAAAGCATCTACACGTGGCGTAATCAATTGGTCGACAGCGAGGAAATCCTGACGACGATCGAAACGATGACGAAGCGGATTCCGGAAAAACTCTTCGAAGGGGATCCGAAAACGTGGGGCATCGGGGATAAAGACCCCTGGGTCGCCCAATTGCGTGAAATCGGCATCGGGTTGGACGAAGGGGCGAGACGCAAACTCGTCGAAGACAAGAATCGCAAGAACATCCTCAACAACCTGTTCAAACAACTACTATCGCCGCTTTCAACGGAAGACCCGTTGGTGCTTCGTAGCGCACGGATCACCTTGATCCGTATCATCGACCGTGAATGGATGGACCATGTCCGCGAAATGGAAGCGTTGAAACAGGGCATCTATCTTCGCTCCTATGCCAACATCAAACCCGAACAGGCCTATGCGGAAGACGGGATGATCCGCTTCAAACAAATGATGGATCAAATCGCATTGGATTGGACGGCCTATCTGATCCGCAGTACCCAACCTAAGGAGTAAACATATGGTAGAAACCCTCGTCACTTGGTTTATCGAAACGTTCGGCGGCCTCATCTCGAAAGAAGCCCTGGTGTTTTTCATCTCGACCCTTCCGATCCTTGAACTGCGCGGCGGGGTTCTGGCCGGCTATTTCCTTGGATTACCGATCCTGTCCACCACGATCTTCGCGCTCTTGGGCAACATCCTTCCGATCCCGCTGTATCTGATGTTCATCGAAGCGGTGCTGAACTGGGCGCTCAAACACAAACTTTTCGTCAAGACGATCACACGGCTGAAAAAACGCGCCCAAAGCAAAAGCGCGGAAGTCTCCAAATATGAGTTCTGGGGATTGGTTCTCTTCGTGGCCATCCCGCTGCCGGGTACCGGTGCGGTGACCGGCACGATGATCGCCGAAGCGCTGCAGATGGATCGCAAAAAGGCGATGTTGTCGATTACGATCGGTGTTCTGATCGCAGCCGTCATCATGCTGTCGATCTCCTACGGGCTGCTGAGTTTCCTTGGACTATAACCTTCTGCGGAAGGTTTTTTCATGATTTTCCGACTTCGTTCATTACCTATATTGCAATGCTACATAGAGAGTGATATAGTGGATGAGCGGCAAAGCAGCCGCCATCCATCGATCCCCATAAGTTCATCCTTATCATCGTAGAAGGAGCCTCCATGAAATTCTTCAGTCAATACCGCGGTCTGCAAAAGGAAATGTACGTCCTTTTCATCGGCCGGGTCATCTCCGCCCTCGGGACGTTCATCTGGCCTCTGATGACCTACATCCTCTCCAACAAATTCAACCTAAGCCTGGGAACGATCTCCTTGATTTTCGTCGGAGCCCAGTTGTTCATGATGCCGGCGATCTTGATCGGCGGGAAACTCGCGGATAAAGTCGGACGCAAGAAACTCATCGTCTGGACCAGCTATCTCGGAGTGGCGCTTTACGTCATCTGCGGACTGATCCCGCTGACGTATCTGACGATCTTCCTGTTCTTCCTTTCCAGTTTCTTCTTCAACATGCAGGGACCGGCCTACGAAGCGCTGATCGCCGACAAATCGACGCCCGACCAACGCCAACGCGCCTTCTCCTTGACCTATCTGGGATTCAACCTCGGGTTCATCCTGGGACCCTCGATCGGCGGTTTCCTCTTCAAGGATTTCTTATGGCTCGCGTTCATCCTCGACGGATTGACGACCCTGATCGGGACGATCTTCATCCATGTCTTCATCAAGGACGAGAAAATCGGGTATGTGGAAGAAACCTTGGGCATCTATGAAACCCCGGAAGAGAGCGGTTCGGGATGGTCGTTCATCGTCGCGAAGAAGTCCCTGATTCTCTATCTCTTGGTTTCCGCCTTAGGCGGACTACTCTATATGCAGACCAACATCCTTCTTCCTATCCAACTCGACACCCAATACGCGGACAACGGGGCGAAAATCTACGGTATGCTTTCAAGCTTCAACGGGTTGATCGTCATTCTCTTCACGCCGTTGCTGACCCAATGGATGCGGAAGATCCGCGAGATCGACAAGATCGCGATCGGTACCGTCTTGTTCGTCCTGGGCATGTCCTTCTACGGGATCTTCCCGTTCATCATCCCGATGTTCTATGTCGGGATGACCTTGTTCACCTGGGGCGAGATCGTCAACACCTTATCCCGTTCCGCGTATTTCACCGTCCGGATCCCCGCGTCGCATCGCGGCAGGGTCTCCGCCGTCTTCTCCTTGGGGGCGATGGTGATCGGCGGTCTGGGTCAGGTCGTCTTCGGTGCGGTGGCGGATCGTCTTCCGATCGGACAGGCGTGGGCGATGGTCGCAGGCATCGGGGCGATCGTCCTCTTCTTCACCCTCACCATGAAACATTTCGATAAAAAGGAATTCCATCTCCTTTATGAAACGATGGAAGTCAAAACGCAAGAGGAGTAGAATGTGGATAAAGGAGATTGAAGTATGGAAACCTGGTTGATTGTTTTGCTTGCCGTCGTCTTTCTGCTTATCGCACCGGTCTTGATCGCTTACTATGTCTTTATGGATGCCCGTCGCAACGAAATCGAGAACCCGCTGCGTTGGGCTCTGATCGCAGGATTGGTGCCGTTCTATCTCGGCTTGGCGATCTACTTCCTCGGCGCGGCCAAGAAAGAGATGAAGCCGCGATAAATTATGTAAAAATATGGGAGAGCACCTTGACGGAGCCCTCCTTTTTCAGTATACTTTGAAAGTATTTAACATTAACCTTCAATATAATGTCTGAAATATGGTCAGACAGTTTCTACCGGATCACCGTAAACGATCCGACTACTGTGGTTAAGAAAACACTGGTACGGATCATCGCACTTTTTGTCGTTGATCCCATCAAGTCGGTTTCTTCCCGGCTTTTTTTGTTTGTTACTGTTAAATAACCAGAAAAAGGAGAAAGAAACATGGAGAAATTTTTCAAATTTAAACAGTATGGAACCACTTTCCGTACCGAAGTCGTCGCCGGTTTTACGACGTTCTTCACCATGGCTTACATTTTGATCGTCAATCCGAGCATTCTATCGATGACCGGATTGGACAGGGGTGCCGTCTTCCTCGCGACGATCTTCGCTTCCGCGATCGCGACCCTCATCATGGGCTTGTTCGCAAACGTTCCCTACGCCTTGGCGCCGGGGATGGGATTGAACGCCTTCTTCACCTTCGTCGTCGTCTTCGGTTTGGGATTCACCCCGTACGAAGCGTTGGCGATGGTCTTCATCTGCGGTTTGATCAACATCTTCATCACGGTCACCCGCGTACGCAAACACATCGTTAAATCGATCCCGGTATCCCTCCAACATGCCATCGGAGGCGGGATCGGTCTCTTCATCGCATTCATCGGCTTCAACGATGCCAAAATGCTTTTGTTGGCTCCGTTCACCGAATTCGGTACGGGCTACACCGAACTGTTGGCGTTCAAATCGCCCTCGCAAGTCTTGTTCATCTTCGGCTTGTTGCTGACGATCGTCCTGATGGCCCGTAAGGTCAAAGGCGCGATGTTGATTTCCATCGTCGTCACGACGCTGGTCGGCATCCCCCTGGGCGTCGTCAACTTCGCGACCGCCAACATCGACCCCAACGCCGTCGGCGCAGCCTTCACCGCTTTGGGCGGCATCTTCGGTAAAGCCGTCACGGAAGGTCTTCCGACCTTGTTCGCGGATCCGACCCGTCTTCCGGTCGTTCTGACCACCATCTTCGCCTTTAGCTTATCGGATACCTTCGACACCATCGGAACCTTCATCGGTACCGGTCGTCGTACGGGTATCTTCTCGGAAGAAGACGAAAAAGCGCTTGAAAACGGAAAAGGTTTCTCCAGCCGTATGGATAAAGCGTTGTTCGCCGATGCGATCGCGACTTCGGTCGGCGCTCTGCTCGGTACGTCCAACACCACCACGTACATCGAATCCGCAGCCGGCATCGAAGAAGGCGGACGCACTGGTTTGACCGCCGTCGTCGTCGCTCTGTTGTTCTTGGTTTCCATCGTCGCCGCTCCGTTTGTCGGTTTAGTCCCGGCATCCGCCACCGGACCGATCTTGGTCGTCATCGGGGTCTTGATGGCCGGTGCCTTCGCCGACATCAACTGGACCGATTTCGCGGAAGCCGTCCCGGCGTTCTTCGCCGCCGCCTTCATGGCGTTCTTCTACAACATTTCCTACGGTATCGGCTTCGCGTTCATCTCGTATGTCGTGATCAAAGTCGTCCAAGGAAAAGTGAAGGAAATCCATCCGATCCTCGGCGTCGCCGCCGCGCTGTTCGTCTTGAATTTCGTCTTCATGGCCATCTAGAACCTTTGGATCCCGATTCGTCGGGATCCTTTCTTTATCACCGTCGATCCTTGGTGAAAAAAGTAATAACGTTCATAAAATCGTATTGTCTGATGTTCTTGGATATGCTATAATCAACGGCAGTACAGGTCCTTTAAATCAATCCAGAGAGATTGAAAAGGTTCAACTTAAACTTCCGTTAAGGGATCCAAGTACCATCATTGGATCCTTTTTTTCGTAAAGGATCAAGAAAGAGGAGAGAAACATGGAGAAAAACGATTTATTGTACGATGTTCAGGAGAAACCCCCGGTTGCCAAATGGTTCGTCCTGAGCTTCCAGCATGTGTTCGCGATGTTTGGCGCAACCGTCCTGGTCCCGATCTTGACCGGTCTTCCGGTATCCGTCGCATTGTTTGGTTCGGGTGTCGGAACCCTGATCTACATCGTCGCCACAAAGGCGAAAGTCCCGGTCTATCTTGGTTCTTCGTTTGCCTATATCACGGCGGTCATCATCGCCCGTGACGCGTTGGGCGGGGATTTCTCCGCTGCGCAGACCGGATTGATTCTTGTCGGTTTGGTTTATGTCGCAGTCGCGTTACTTGTAAAATTGATCGGTAAGGGTTGGGTCGACCGTATCCTTCCTCCCATCGTCATCGGTCCCATGATCATGATCATCGGCTTGGGCTTGGCGAGTGTCGCCGTTTCGTCGGCCGGATTCACGACGTCGGGTGATTGGAGAGTCATGCTGACGGCGGTCGTGACGTTTGTCGTCACCGCGGTCGTCATGTCGTTTGGGAAAGGCTTCTTCAAAATCATTCCGTTCATCATCGGTATCGCGGCCGGATATGTTTGCGGCGCTTTGTTGGGGATCGTCGATTTCTCCCCGATCGCAAAAGCGGATTGGCTCGCTTTCCCCGCATTCTTGTTCCCGTTCAAAGTCGCCGGCTTCGGCACGTATTCGTTCTATTTCGGTTCTGAAACCTGGGTCATCGTACCAATCGCCTTGGTTACGATCTCGGAACACATCGGAGACCATACCGTGCTTGGTAAAATCTGCGGTAAAAACTTCTTGAAAGATCCTGGTCTGGATCGCACCTTGATCGGGGACGGGATCGCGACCGCGGTATCGGCCTTCGTCGGGGGTCCGGCCAATACGACCTATGGTGAAAACACCGGCGTCGTCGGGTTGACCCGCGTCGCATCGGTATGGGTGACCGGCGGAGCTGCTGTTTTGGCCTTAGTGTTAAGTTTCGTCGCCAAAGTATCGGCTTTGATCAGTACGATTCCCTGGGCGGTTCTCGGCGGTATGTCGATCTTGCTTTACGGTTTCATCGCCTCCAACGGGTTGCGTGTCATGATCGATGAAAAGATCGACTTCTCGAAACATCGCAACATCATCATCGCTGCTTCCATGCTGGTTCTCGGACTGGGCGGGGCGGCCTTCAAATTCGTCGGATTGGCCACGTTGTCCGGAACGGCGCTTGCCGCGATCGTCGGCGTGACGCTGAATCTGTTGTTGCCGGAAGATAAAGAATAATTACTACATAATTCAAACAGAAATCGGCAGGGTAATTCCTGCCTTTTTTGTTGGTGATTTTGACATCTGATAAACATTTCACATTGACAAATCAATTTTTAGGAATCAGAATTAAGTCATAGGGGGAAGTCGGATGAAACCAATGTTGAAATCCAAGGGGTTTACCTTGATCGAACTTCTCATCGTTTTCGCCATTCTCGCCGTTCTCGCCGCCCTGATCATCCCGCGCTATCTCCACCATCTCGAACTTGCGATCGATGCGACGCATCAGGCGAATTGCCGTACGAAGTACTTCGAATACGCCTTGGCGGTCTATGAGGCGAAAGGGGAGGAAGCGGAAGTTCCGACCTTGGTCGATTGCACGATCACTGCGACCCAAAGCGGGGAGAAGATCACGAGTTTCAGTTGCGACTTCGGTTCCGGGAAGATTTTCTCGGCGCCGGATTTCCAGAAGTAAAGCCCGGAAGGGCTTTTTCTTTTTAACGGACATTGTGAAAAAGAAAGGGAAACATGTTCTATTTTTGGTAGAGGAATCGGGTTGTAAATCACTTGAAAAAATGAAAGCGATTACTTGTGAAATAATAAACAAAACGCTTGACAAGGGAAATCGGGGTTGGTAAACTGTGCTCGTGAAAAGAGTAACAAATCACAAGAGGACAAACACATGGCAAAAAAAGAAACGAATCCGACCGTAGAACCCACCAATGAAACCGTGCTCTCGTTTGAAGAAAAAGTAAGACTGGAAGTCGATGCCTTGGTCCAGAAGGGATTGGTCGCGCTGGATCAGTTCCGCGAACTCGACCAGGAACAAGTCGACCTGATCGTCGCGAAAGCTTCGGTCGCCGCTTTGGACCAACATGGCGAATTAGCCCTTATGGCCGTGAAAGAGACCGGGAGGGGCGTGTTTGAAGACAAGGCGACCAAGAACCTGTTCGCCTGCGAATTCGTCGTCAACGACATGCGTCATTTGAAGACCTGCGGGATCATCAGCGAGAACGACGTCACCGGCATCACCGAAATCGCGGAACCGGTCGGCGTCGTCGCCGGGATCACGCCCGTCACCAACCCGACGTCCACGACGATCTTCAAGTGCCTGATCGCGCTGAAGACACGCAACCCGATCATCTTCTCCTTTCATCCCGGGGCGCAGAACTGTTCCGCCGCGTCCGCCCGCATCGTCCGCGACGCGGCGGTCAAAGCCGGCGCACCGGCCGATTGCATCCAATGGATCGAAACGCCTTCCAAAGAAGCCACCGGCTTTTTGATGAACAACGACGGGGTCGCCACGATCCTGGCGACCGGCGGCAACGCCATGGTGAAGGCGGCGTATTCCTGCGGTAAACCGGCGTTGGGCGTCGGTGCCGGAAACGTTCCGGCCTATATGGAAAAGACGTGTGACGTTCGTCAGGCCGTCAACGACATCGTGATGTCGAAGGCGTTCGACAACGGGATGATCTGCGCCTCCGAACAATGCGTCGTCCTGGATCAGGAAATCGCCGCGCAATCGTTTGAACTCTTTACCCGCTACGGGGTCTACTTCGTCAGCGAAGAAGAAAAAGCCAA
This sequence comes from Erysipelotrichaceae bacterium, assembly GCA_003520745.1. Taxonomy (GTDB): domain Bacteria; phylum Bacillota_I; class Bacilli_A; order Erysipelotrichales; family Erysipelotrichaceae; genus GWE2-51-13. The sequence continues at coordinate 5,236 of DOUE01000019.1, read as the reverse complement.
GCTTGAAACGTATATGTTCGGCTGTACGTCGACAAGCGGCGCCTGTACGCCCTCGGCCAACCTCAACCCCAACGTGGTCGGGAAATCGGCGTTGTGGATCGCCGAACAAGCCGGATTCAAGGTACCTGCCAACACGATCATCCTGGGTGTGAAGGTTTCCGAAATCGGCTTGAAGGAACCTTGCACGAAAGAAAAACTCAGCCCTGTCCTGGCGTTCATCGTCAGCACCTCGACCGAGGAAGGCATCCGTTATTCCCGCGAAATGGTCGAATACAACGGCTTGGGCCACTCCGCGGCCATCCATACGGAAGACAAGAAGATCGCGGATGAATTCGGCAAGCAATGCAAGGCGATCCGCATCATCTGGAACTCGCCGGCGACCTTCGGAGGGATCGGCAACGTCTACAATGCCTTCATCCCGTCCTTGACTTTAGGCTGCGGATCCTACGGACACAACTCCGTCTCCAACAACGTTTCCGCCATCAACCTCCTCAACATCAAACGCATCGGACGTCGTAACAACAATATGCAGTGGTTCAAAATCCCCTCGAAGATCTACTTCGAACGCAATTCCATCCAATACCTTCAGCAAATGAAGGACATCGAACGCGTCTTCGTGGTCACCGACCGCTCCATGGTCGATCTGGGCTATTACGCCAAGATCGTCGACCAACTCAACCTGCGCCGCAAGAAAGTGCAGATCCAACTGTTCTGCGACGTCGAACCCGATCCTTCGCTTGAAACCGTCCGTAAAGGGTTCGAACTGATGCAGTCGTTCAAGCCCGATACCATCATCGCGTTGGGCGGCGGATCCCCGATGGACGCCGCGAAAGGGATGTGGTTGTTTTATGAACATCCGGAAGTCGACTTCGACGATTTGAAACAGAAGTTCATGGACATCCGCAAACGCGCCTTCCGCTATCCGGAACTCGGCAAGAAGACGCAGCTCGTCTGCATTCCGACGACGTCGGGGACGGGAAGCGAAGTGACGCCCTTCGCGGTCTTGACCGACAAGCGCGTCAATAAGAAATATCCTTTAGCCGATTACTCTTTGACTCCCACGGTCGCGATCGTCGACTCGACCTTGACGATGAACCTGCCGGCCGGCGTGACGGCGGATACCGGGATGGACGTGCTGACCCATGCGACGGAAGCCTATGTTTCAACACTAGCCAGCGACTTCACCGACGGACTTTGCCTGCAAGCCATCAAGATGGTCTTCGAATTCCTACCCCGCGCCGTTTCCAACGGAAAAAACGATCCGGAAGCGCGCGAGAAGATGCACAACGCCTCCACGATGGCCGGGATGGCGTTCGCCAATAGTTTCCTGGGCATCAACCACTCCCTCGCCCATAAAATCGGCGGAACCTGGCATGTGCCCCATGGACGAGCCAACGCGATCCTGATGCCGCATGTTATCCGCTACAACGGGACCTTCCCCAGCAAACCGGCGACCTGGCCGAAATACAACTACTACAAAGCCGATGAAAAATACCAGACCTTGGCGAAGATGTTGGGTCTGCCCGCGAGCACCCCGGAAGAAGGCGTCAAATCCTATGCGGACGCCTGCGACCGATTGGCCAAAAGCATCGGCATCAAGATGACCCTGGCCGATCAGGGCATAAGTGAAGATGCCTTCAAGCAGGATCTCGACCTGGTCGCGATGCTGGCCTATGAAGACCAATGCACCCCCTGCAACCCGCGTCTACCTTTAGTCAACGACATGAAGGAAATCCTGCGTCAAGCCTACTACGGTTCGAAAGAATAGAATCAAGAACGGTTCTATGCTAAAATGGCATGGTAACGAAACCAACCCCGTTGCGACGGGGTTTTCTTAAGGGAGAACCATGAGCGAAAAAACACTGGATCCAAAATTCAACCCCTTCTTCGCACGTCCGAAGAAATCAACTAAGATCGAATCGATGATCGCCATCGTCTCGGGGAAAGGCGGGGTCGGTAAATCGACCGTCACCGGCCTCTTGGCGACCCATACCCAACGTTTGGGATTACAGACGGCGATCCTGGACGGCGATATCACCGGACCTTCGATGGCACGGATGTTCGGTATTAAAGAAAACGCACGGGGCGACGAAGAGGGTATCTATCCCGCGATCACGGCCACCGGCATCGAACTGATGAGTTCCAACATGATGTTGGAGAACGAAGACACCCCCGTCTTATGGCGGGGTCCCATGATCGGCAACGCCGTGAAAGAATTCTACACCGACGTCCTCTGGGGCGACGTGGACGTGATGTACGTGGACATGCCTCCGGGCACAGGGGACGTCCCCTTGACCGTCTACCAATCCTTACCCCTCAAAGGGATCATCCTGGTCACCACCCCCCAGGACCTTGTCTCGATGATCGTCTCCAAAGCCGTCTCGATGGCGAACCAGATGAACATCCCGATCCTCGGGATCGTCGAAAACATGAGTTATATGGAATGCGGACACTGCGGGGAAAGGATGTATCCTTTCGGTCAAAGCAGACTGGAAGAATTCGCATCGACCTATGATCTTCCGATTCTGGCCAAACTCCCCATCCGTCCCGAATACAACGAAATGGCGGATAAAGGGCAGGTCGAAGAGATCGTCAGCGAAGAATTCGAAACGGTCGTCGAAAAACTCTTCCCCTTGGAATGAATCGCTTCCTTTTCGGAAGTGGATGTGATAGACTAATGTCTCGCAAAGGATGGTCTCTATGAAAAAGATGTGGGATACCGCAAAATCGATCTATACCCGCGACCCGGCCGCCAAAAGCGTCTGGGAAGTGGTTTTCCTCTATCCCGGCTTCCATGTCTTGGGATTCTACCGTATCGGGAATTTCTTCTACCGTCATCATCGCTTCTTCATCGCCCGGCTTTTCGGTCAGTGGGGACGCTTCTGGACGGGGATCGAAATCCACCCCGGGGCGACCATCGGTCGCCGTTTGTTCATCGACCATGGGTTCGGTACCGTCATCGGCGAAACTTCGATCATCGGCGACGATTGCCTGATTTATCATAACGTCACCTTGGGCGGCACGACCCTGGATGAAGTCAAACGCCATCCGACCCTAGGCGACAACGTCACCGTCGGTGCGGGGGCGCAGATCCTTGGGCCGATCCGGCTTGGCGATTACTCGCGGGTCGGGGCCAACGCCGTGGTCGTCCGCGATGTCGAAGACTTTCAGACCGTCGCCGGGATCCCCGCGCGACCCATCGAATCGAAACCGAAAGAATAAGAAAACCTGTCGACGCAAGCCGACAGGTTTTTTAGTACATTTCACTTCGGGACTCGTGATATTCTCTGAAGAGCGACAACCCTTTCTCAGGGTCGCTTTGGAAAATTCTCACCAGTTCCGCGTTTTTCTCGGGTTCTACGAGATACTGATGAATGAAATCGTCCCGGAAGCCGATCATCGCGGCGTCCTTGGCCGTGCATCCGTAGACGATGGTCGCGATGTTCGCCCATAAGGCGGCGCTCAGGCACATCGGACACGGGTAGCAGGTGGTGACCAGGATGCATCCGCTTAAGTCATGGGTATTGAGTGTTTTGCCTGCGCTTCGGATCGCGTTGATTTCGGAATGCGCCGTCGGGTCGTGGTCGCGCAGGACGGTGTTGGACGCCACGCAGACCAATTCATGGTCCGCAGTGAGGATCACGGCCCCGAACGGTCCACCGATCCCTTCACGCATCGTTCTTTTCGCTTCTTTCGCCGCCAGATCCATGGCTTCCTGGATCGTCTTCGACATGAATCGTTCATCTCGCTTTCTCTGTCATTCATCTTTAATTACATTATAAACAGGTTGAGCGATTCGTGTTGAAACATGATTAAATGACGAGAATGACGAATGCGCGAGTGAAAAAGACTGAAACACCGACATTAAAACGTATTAATTTGAAGGAGTAAACTAAAAGTAGACAGTCAAGAAAACATATCTTGAAGCCTGTCTACTTTTTCATATGATAAAACTAAGGAGGAATCATAATGGGAAGACCAAAAGGAAGTAAAGGGCCACGACGAGAATGGACAATTGAGGAGAAGATGAAGATTATTCGCAAACACCTTGATGACCATGTGAGTTTTAGAACCTTACAGAAGGAGTTGAAAGTTAATCAAGGATTGATTCATGCCTGGGTAATAAAATATCTGGATAAGGGCGAGGCAGGACTCGAAACATCACGTAAGACAAATCCGATGATCCATCTGTATCTGAAGAAGAATCTCACACGTGAAGAGCAATTAACCCTTGAGAATTTCAAACTAAAAATCGAGGTTGAGCGCTTAAAAAAAGGATACCAAGTGAAAGGAGTTGGTCGCCAAAAGGAATACGATATATTATCCGAAGCGAGTATCAAATCATCCAAGGATTAAGCGAAGAGTATTCCATCCTATTTCTGTGTGATTATTTCGGAGTCAGTAAGTCCGGCTATTATAAATGGCTACATCGTCGAGATAAACCGAGTTGGTTTGAACAAAACCGCAACGATCTCCTGGATCATATCCACTACTTTCATTCCGAGCACCCTTCCTATGGATATCGCGATATCGCCTCTAAAATTCGCGAGAAAATGGGATGGATGGTCTCGGATCTCTACGTCCATCGAGGGTGTAAGTTCGCTGGGATTCGTTCGCAAGCCAAACATTACGCTTGGAAAAAGTCAGGCGAAGAACACATCATCTATAAGAACATCGTCAATGGCAACTGGAACGCGCAACGGCCCCTCGAAATCTTGAGTTCGGATATGACAAGGCTTCGACATCGGGGGATAGTTTATGAATGGACCTATATCCTCGACACCTACAATAACGCTATCATCGCCTCTTCCGCCAGCTCCAAACTAGGAGACAATCGTACCTATCATGACTGCTTATCTCAGCTGCTTAAACTCATAAAAAAAGAAGAACAAACCGAACCCATCATTTTCCATAGTGACCAAGGTTCCGTCTATTCTTCCCGATGCTTCGCTGAAGCACATAAGAATTATAACATAATCCGCTCGATGTCTCGAGCGGCTACCCCGACCGATAATCCTGTCATTGAATCAATCAATGGTTGGATCAAAGCAGAAATTGAATGTGACTACTGTTTGGATGACTGGGATACGTTCTCGTCGTTTCTTAACGACTACATCCAATTCTTCAATTTCGAACGACCGTCTCATAAACTAAAACATAAAAGCCCCGCTCAATTTATGATTGAACGGGGGCAAAAATGCTTTTTCTAACTGTCTACAAATCGTTGACTTCTTCA
>DOUE01000004.1 GCA_003520745.1 Erysipelotrichaceae bacterium | reverse complement strand
GCTCCTTCATGACCTCGATGGCTCTCTCGTAGGCCGCCTTTTCTTCGGGGTTGGGCGTTTTCGTATTGGGGAATTCAGGGTCGGGGGTACATTGTTCCAAGACGGGGATGACGTGGTAACCGGCCTTGGTCAGGACGTTCATGACCGGATGATAAGCCGTTCCGTGTTGTGGCGTAAAGATGATCTTTGTGGAGGATTTATCTTGTTCGGGACGGTTCTGGATTGCCAGAACCCGCTTTTCATACGGTTTGTCGACCTCTTCGTCGATCCAACGGATCAATTTCTCTTGTTCGGGCGTAAGTGAAACTTCGATCGACAACTCGTCTTCGATCTTGTTGATTTCGGCGATGACTTGGTCGATTTGGAAAGGGATCAGTTGACATCCCTTTTCATCATAGACCTTGTATCCGTTATACTCTTTGGGGTTGTGGGACGCGGTGACGACGATCCCTCCGATGCAATGAAGGTGGCGGACGGCGAAAGAAAGTTCCGGGGTCGGGCGCAACGATGTGAAGACAAACGAAGGAATGTCGAACATCGCCAACACACGGGCGGATTCGACGGAAAATTCCTTGGACATCCAACGGTTGTCATAGGCGATGGCGACGCCGCGTTCTTTGGCATCGGGATATTGAAGAAGATACTTGGCGAATGCGACATTCGCTTTACGGATCGTATAGAGATTCATCCGGTTAGGGCCTGCGCCGAGTAATCCGCGCATCCCGGCCGTACCGAATTCGAGGCTGGTGTAGAAAGCATCCTGCAGTTGGGTGGGGGTATATCCTTCGAGTTCACTGCGCAATAAAGGATCAAGGCGCTCAAAAGATTTCCAATGTGCGATACGTTGTTCGATCATGATTTCTTCCTCCGTATAATAAAAAGAAGATGAGACCATCTTCTATTTATGTGATTCTGTTACGCGATAACCTTTTGCGTACGCAATACTTCTTCGATGGTCGTGATCGCCACTTCTTCGTCGTCGCCTTCGCACGAAATCGTAACTTCGGATTGCGTCGGAATACCCAAAGACATGACACCCATAATCGATTTCATATTGACCGAGCGTCCTTTGAAGGATACTTTCACTTCACATTTGAACTTGCTGGCTGCGTTGACGGCTACGGTCGCCGGACGGGCATGCAGACCGACCGGATCAACGATTAATACGGTAATTTGTTTCATCGATTTACCCTCCTGCTTTCTGTTATCATTCTAACCCATTTTTTTCGCAATTACAACAAGTCTATCGGCATTTCAAGTCGTCTTATTGACAATTTTTTCTCAGAATGTAAGCGTTTTCCACGAGAATGTTCAGATAGTTCGCGTCTTCGGGGTCCCGATGGGAACAGAGGATTTGCTTGATACGCAATCCCTCGAGTTTTTTCAACGTGGCGAGATACGAATCGACGGACCCGGCCAATTCAGGCAAGTCCCTTCCTTCATCCGCGGCCACATCCCCCATGAAGAGGATATGCAGCGTTTTATGATAGACCATCAATCCGTCGTCGGTATGTCCCGGGGCGTAAAGAATACGCAGTTCGTCATCGAAGTCCAGATCGTCGTCGATGTATCGCGTCGGCAGGGCGATCTCGTTCTTTCCTTCGGCGAAGCGGATGAGATTGAGTCTGTCTTTCTCAAGATGGACCTGATGGTCGAGGAAACGACGATGCGCAAGGATCTCCGGATCCTTCAATGCATGTCCGCCCCAAACATGGTCGAAATGATAATGCGAATAAACCAGCGTATTTTTCTTCGAAGGATCGGCATATTCGGAAAGCTCGAGAAGGGCGTTTTCGCCTAGCCCGGCATCCAGATAGAGATTGTGGTTTTTCGTGATCCAAAGGTAGGTGGTCAGCGGCCAAGGTTCACCGGCGACGATGATTTTGCGCGCATAGATCCCATCGGCAATTTTCGTGATCACAAGGTTTTCCTGACCCGACAGAAGATCCCGACTTTCTCGACGACAATGAATCCGGCATGGAGATAAAGACTCAGGGGCCCTCGGTGTTGATGGGCGTTGTCTCCTTCCTGGTCCATGGGATACGCTTCGACCAGGTCGACCCCCTGCATCGTCAAATCGGCCAAAACCCGCTCCAGCATCGCGGTCGCGATGCCTTGGTTGCGATAGTCCGGATCGATGGTGATGCATGTGATCGAATAGAGTTTTTTCGCTTCGTCTTCGTCGTTGGCGAGATGTTCGGCGAAGCGCTTGAATTGCTTGCGTTTTCCGACCGCCATCCATGCGATGACCGATCCGTTGAGATATCCGAGATATCCCGGAAGATGTCCGTCCGCCAACATCACCATGGCTTGCATCTTATTGTCTTTCGGATTCGCCGCTTCCCATTCTTTATCATTGTAATGAGGATATAGGCAGTAGCATCCCGCCCATCGGGGATTGTCGCGGAAGGCACGATGTTCAAAGAACTCCAAAAAGTCATCCATCGTATCCGCGGTGTTTGCTTGTATGTGGAATTTCATGTGTCACCTCTTTCTTCCATTATAAAACAAATGACGATGAATTGCTCATCGTCATTTGTGGTAGGTTTGATTGCGATTGATCTTGAATGACCGGAAGAGTTGTTCCAGGACAAGTAGTCGGACGATTTGATGCGGGAAGGTGCAATCAGAGAGTTTCCATCGTTTGTTGGCGCGTTGCCGGACCGCATCGCTGACCCCCATCGACCCTCCGATCACAAAGACCAGCGGTTTGGGGGAATAGGTGAAGTGTTCTTCCATTTGTTTTGCGAAGGAAAGCGAATCGTATGGATCGCCATGGAGGTCCAGGAGGATGACCTGGTCTTCCGTTTTGATTTTCTCCAAGATCCTCTCCCCTTCCTTGACCATCCCGGTTTTCTGGGAGGCAAGGTCGTCGGAGGTCGGTTCGTCGCCGACTTCTTCAATGATGACCTTATGATACGGTGTAATCCGTTTCTGATAGTCCTTGATCAGATCCACCAGCGCTTTCTCCTTGATCTTACCGACGGCGATGAGTTTGATCATTTCAACGTCACGGTGACTTCGGTTTCTTTTTCATCGCGCAAGTAGCGGATCACAACCGGATCCCCGACTTTCTTGGCGTAGAGCAGTTTCCTGAATTGCTTGAACGTGGTGATTTCAATCCCGTCGAACGTAAGGATGATGTCGCCTTTCTTGATGCCTGCGATACCGGCCGGACCGCTAAATGTGATCGAGGTGATGTAGAGGCCTTTATTGAGATCCAATTGAATCCCGTAGAAACTCTTCTGATAATTGCTGAGTTCGTCGATACCGACGGCCGAGATCCCGATGACAGGTCGGATGACTTTCCCGTTCGCCCGGAGTTGTTCGATGATGGGGATGATTTCGTTGATCGGAATCGCGAACCCCATGCCTTCGACTTCTTCATAGACGATCTTCATCGAGGTGATCCCGATCAGTTCGCCCGCCATGTTGATGAGCGGACCGCCGGAATTTCCGGGGTTGATCGCGGCGTCGGTTTGCAGAACGAGGCTATCCCAATCGTCGAATCCGTCGCTATTGAGGTCGACCGGGACGATCCGGTCGACACCGGAAATGATCCCCATGGTGACCGAACCTTGAAAATCCAATCCCAAGGGGCTGCCGATCGCCAACACGTTTTCCCCGACCTTGATCAAGGCGGAATCACCGAGGCTGAAGGGGGTGATCGTAAAGTCGATGTCGACTTCTAGCAAGGCGAGGTCGGTATAGAGATCCGACCCCAAGGCTTTCGCATCAAGCTGTTCGCCGTTGGCGAACGTGATGGTCAGACTGGTCGCGTCTTCGATGACATGGTTGTTGGTGATGATGTAGGCTTTGGACCCCTCGACATCATAGATGGCTCCGCTTCCCGTGGAAAACACTTCCCCGTTATAAAGCGCGGAAACACCGACGACTTTGTCGAGGGATTTCTCGACGACCTTCGTAACGTCCGTCGTGAAATCGGTGACGACCTTGTTGATGATTTTCGTCTCCGTGGTTTTTTCGTCCAATTGTGTTTGAAATTGCGAGAGTTGGATCGTGAGGACACTGTTCCAGACGACCATCGCCGCGATGAGGACCCATACCCATTTTTTCATTTATTTTCCTCCTGATAAGGTTTCATATTGTCTGGCGCAACGTAGCGTCAAGGTTTGAATGCGTGATGGATGGTACTCTGCCAAGATTCTGGCGTGGGTGGAATAAGCGAGGAATTCGTCGTTGGCTTCCTGACTGAGGTGGGCCAACACGATTTCCGTGGTGGAAGGACCGATCAACTTGCTGAGGACGATAGCGCTGTCTTCGTTGCAGAGATGGCCGTTGTCCGAAAGGATGCGCTTCTTTGTGAAGATCGGACGGCTGGTTTTCATCAGCATCTCCGGGTCGTGGTTGCTTTCAAAGATATAATAATCCGCGTTTTCGAAATGTGTGAAATCATGCTCGCGCACATAGCCCGTGTCGGTGACATATACCAGGGTTTCCCCGTCGTGACGCAGGACATATCCCAAGGTCAAACCCGAATCATGGGAAAGGGGGACGGGGAGGATCGAAACCTCGCCTACGATAAAGGGTTCGTAGGGGGTGATTCGGATCGCATCCGGTCGCGCATCGATGACGAAGGGCGTATAAACCGGGTGTTTACTGAACATTTTCAGTGCGCTGACATGGTCGCTGTGGCTGTGTGTGATCAGCACGGCATCGACCTTGTTATAGTCTATCCCTAGATTGTGAAAACTGTGTGTCAGATGCTTTTGGGTCGTTCCGCAATCAATAACAAGCCGGGTGTCCCCGGCTTGAATGATGCAACAATTTCCTCTGGATCCGCTCGCCAACAAATGATACTTCATCTTAGCACCCTAGCCATTTGCATGGATTCTGACGCGTCCCGTTGACCCAGATTTCAAAGTGGACGTGCGGACCCGTCGTTTTTCCGGTGGTACCGATCCGACCGATGACTTCGCCTTTTTCAACGGCGACGCCGACCGGGAAATAGGCCGGGCTGGATAAATGGTTGTATTTCGTCCAGTATCCGTTGTTATGGTTGATGATGATGTAGTAACCTGCCAGGTAGTGCCAGCCACGGTCCTTAACGACACCGCGGTCGGCGGCATAGATGTATCCGTAGCGGTTGTAGACGTTGACGATGTCGATCGCATAATGTCCGGTATAACATAGCCAACGGCAGGAAATGCGGGGATTGTCGACCGGCCATCTGAACTTGCCGCTTCCGATGCCCGGAATGACCTTGGTTCCGACCCGTATGACTTCCTGGACCGGTTGTTTGATGATGACGGAAGAGATTTTCTCGTATCCGGCCAATTCACCGTTGACGTAGACTTCCTTGTATTTGACGTTGGCGTAGCCGTTTTGATCATTGGTCTGCACGACACGCAATCCTTCACGCAAGGTATTGTCCGTAACGTATTTCGTCGGTTTCGGATAGACGGTTTCGCGCACCAAACGTTCCCGGTTTACAACGACGTTGATCGGGGAATCGAAATAGGTGACATTGAGTTTCATCCCGGCTTGCAGGATTTGTTCGGTCGACTTCAATATCTCGGCGTTGATCGTCACGACTTGCTGTGCGCTTAATCCATTCAAAGACCCCACCCCTTCGATCGTATCGTAAGGTTGAACGGTGTAATATTTCTTGTCGATTCCATATCCATAACTTAAGAAGTAGACAATCGCATTCTGATCCATGAGGATGTCGGTCTTCGGCGCCAATCCTTTGGTGACGGTCGTGGTTTCCATCACCGATATTCCGATTTCACGATACCCGTAGGTTTTCAGATCCGCCGGAAGTTTCTTGTTCTTTATCAGATCCAACGCTTCTTTGGAGATAAAATTCAGAAGGTATTGTTCCTTGGCGGCTTCGAAGTCCTCCAGGTTTTTTACGTAGATGATCGCCCCGTTGGAGAATTCGATCTTGTTGACTTCGACGGAAAACAAATCTTTCTCTTTCAGGTACGCTAAAATCTCCACATCCTTGTTTTCATATTGGACGTAGCTTTGTTCGGTGGTGATGACGACGTCTTCCCCCAATCCGATGTTCGAATCCGGGAAAAAGGCTTCGTAGCTTTCCTTATACACTTCATTAAGGAGACTTTCAAGTTTCGTCGCATCGGTGATGACACCGATCAATTCATTCTTCACATAGACTTTCGAGATGGTCGTCGGGATTTCCACGACCGAATCGACCGACTGGGGAATGATCGACGTTTCCGTGAACGCGTTGACATCGGGATCCAAGGCAGGGGTTTCAAATTTTTGGGAAAATGCGAGAACCGCCAAACTTAATGCGAACGCTAAAAGGATGGGGAGTATTTTCTTCATTCTTAACCTCCTTTAGGACCTGCGCCTTCGGCGTAGTTATAGAAGCTGTTGATGGTACGTTCGAACGCCAGTTTGACCACTTGGGTCGGTCCGTTACGATGTTTCGCGATGTCGATGTCGACTTCTTCGGTTTCCGGGACATCCTCGGCACGGTTATAGTAGGCATCGCGATAAAGGAAGACGACCAGGTCGGCGTCTTGTTCCAAGGCGCCGGATTCACGCAAGTCGCTCAACATCGGATGTTTGTCCGTGCGATGTTCGACGGTACGGGATAACTGTGAAAGGGCGATGACCGGGACCTTGAGTTCACGCGCCAACGACTTCAGGCTACGCGAAATCTCGGAAACCTCTTGCTGACGGTTTTCGGAGTTTCTTCCGCTGCCGGAAATCAGCTGGATATAGTCGATGACAATCATGCATAAGCCGTGTTCGGCTTGTAGTTTGCGGCATTTCGAAAAGATTTCCGCGACCCGTACGCCCGGACTGTCGTCGATGAAGATTTTCGCCATGCGGAGTTCGGTCGCCGCTTCGTTGAGTTGGTTCCATTCGTTGTTGACGAGGTAACCGGTCCGCAGCTTCTGGCCCGGAATCCGCGATTTCGCCGACAACATACGCGAGATGAGTTGCTCGGCAGGCATTTCAAGTGAAAACAGTGCGACCGCTTCGTTGTTGATCTGGGCGGCGTTCATGGTCAGGTTCAAGGCGAACGCGGTCTTCCCCATGGAAGGACGGGCGGCGAGGATGATGAGATCCCCTTTTTGGAAACCGTTGGTGCAACGATCCAAATCCCGGTATCCGGTCGCCGTCCCGGTGATCGCGGAGCGGTTGGTGCTCATTTTCTGGATATTGTCGACGACGGTGGACACGACTTCTTTCGAAGCCCTGAAATCGCCTGTACGACGCGTCCGGGTGACGTTGAGGAGTTGTTTCTCGGCACGGTCCATGACTTCATCGATGTCCGGTCCTGAATTGAACCCTTCATCGGCGATGGTCTGCGCGGTAAGGATCAAGTTTCTTAGATAGGATTTATTTTGAATCAGTTCGATATAGTATTTCGTGTTGGCGGAAGAGACCGACGTATCGGAAAGTTCCATGATGAAGTCGACGCCCCCGATCGAACTCAGCACGTTGAGGTCGTTGCATCGGCTGATCAAACCCGGCGCATCGATCGGCTTCCCTTCTTCCTGCATCCCCATCATCACGGTGAAAAGACGCTTATGCGCCTCCACGTAGAATTCGTCCGCATGCATCCCCTGTTCAAGGGCGATGTTGACGGCGCTGGGATAGACAAGCATGCTTGATAAAAGCGCTTGTTCGGCTTCGATGCTGTTGGGGAGCTGACGACTCATGGGCGTACCTCGTTTACTTCGTGGCTTTGAGATGGACGGCGATTTCTCCGACGACATTCTTATGCAAATCGATTTTTACCTGATTTAATCCTAAGGTATGGATCGGACCGTTGTCCACTATTTTCCGCTTATCGATCGAAATCCCATGGGCTTTCTGTAAGGTCTCCGCGATTTGTTTGGTGCTGATCGATCCGAAAACCTTCCCGCCTTCTCCGACTTTCACGTCGAAAACCAGTTTCACGGTGGCGAGTTTCGCCTTGAGCGCCTCGGCATCCGCGATCTTCTGTTTCTCTTTCAGTTCTTCTTGTAGCTTCTGGTTATCCAGAATCCCCAGACTGGTCTTGGTGACTTCGACCGCGTGTTTATTGCGGATCAGGAAGTTGCGCGCGTATCCGTCCGCGACGTCAACGATCTGATCCTTCTTCCCGACGTTCTTAACGTCTTCAAGCAAGATGACTTTCATGTTTATGTTCCTCTTCTTCCATGTATGTTTTGAGTGCTTCTTCAAGTTCTTCTTTTAGTTTGACCACCGTCGTATTTTCACGCTGTAGCGCAGCCGCTGAGAAATGTCCCCCGCCGCTCATTTTTTCGACGATCGTATGGACGTTGACTTTACCCTTGGATCGCGCAGATAATGCGACCGTCTTTTCATCGATGTTCGCGATGACGAACGCGGCTTCCACATCCTTGATCGACAACATGCTGTCGGCGACCTGCGACAGGATGGCGCGCGGCGCCACGCTTCCGTCGTTCAATGCGGAAATCAAGATTCCGCCGGGCTTCTTCTCGCAATTCTTCAGTAACTTCGTCTTCATTTCGAAATCGTTGAAATCATCTTTAAGAAGATCGTCGGCTTCATACGTATCCGCCCCGTATTTCTTCAACAACGATGCGGCTTCGAACGTCCTCGACCCGGTCCGGTTGCGGAACCGGTTGGTATCGATCAGGATCCCGGTGAGGATGATGGTCGCTTCCGCGCTTTCAAAGGAGACGAGGTTGGTTTGATAGGGTACCAGTTCGGTCACGAGTTCGGACGTCGACGACGCCGCGGTTTCCACATAGACCAAGACCGGGTTGAAACTGAAATCGCCGGATCGGCGATGGTGGTCGATGACCACCACTTTCTTCGCTTTCTCGATGACGCTTTGGGCGTTCGATTGGTTGGCGATGTGATGGTCCACCATGACGACCAACGTATCCTTCTTCAAGTCTTCCAAGGCTTCCGTCTCATTGATGAAGTGATGGTTGGTATCCAGGATTTCCTTGTGTTTGACGATCGCACCGCTTAACTTCGCTTCGATCCCGCCGGAACGGGTGACCACGCGTACGGTTTTCCCATAGGATTGGACGATCCGGCTGATGCCCAAGGCGGCGCCGAAACAATCGAAATCCATCTCCTTATGGCCTACGACGATCACATCGGAGGATTGCTGGATCAAGTCGCGTAAAGTCTGGGCGATGACGCGGACACGGACCTTACTGCGTTTTTCCTGCGCCTCGCTGCTTCCTCCGAAATACTTCACATCCTCGGAGAAACGCTTGATGGCGATTTGGTCGCCACCGCGGCTTTGGGCGAGTTCGAGCAGGTTGTTGACCATTTCCTCGAGTTGCTGGAAATCGGCGGTCCCGCGCGCAAACGCCATCGACAAGGTGATCGCCACGTCCATCTGTTGCGCCGTGGAACGGATATAGTTGAGGATGGAGAATCGCTCGTTCATGATTTCTTGGAATATCTTCTCGTTGAGCACCAGAAGATAGCGATCGTTTTTGATCCTCTTTACGAACATCCCTTTGCTTTTCGCCCAATCGACGACCGGTTGGCGAAGCTTGCTTTCGATGATTGATGTTTTTTGTTCTTCTTCGTATTGGATCGTCTCTTCATAATTATCCAGATGGATCAACCCCAAAACGACTTGTTCTTTTTCGTAAAGGTCGCTCAGATGATAGCTCATCGTCACATCCTTGAGAAACAAGGTTTGTCCGTCCTCTTTGCGAATGATCTGATACATCGTTTCATCGATGTCTTCGATGACGGTTTCATCGTCCCCGGTAAACAAGGTCTTGGTTTTAGGCAACCAATTGGTGACCTTCTTCCCGATGACGTCGTAGCCTCGGTCTTCCAACAGTTCGCTGATCCAGGTGATGATGTAGTTCTCGTCATACGTCAAGAACCCGACTTCTCCGAACAAAAACGCTTCCTTCGCATCGCTGCCCAGGACCCTGGAGATCGTCAGCACGCGTTTCTTCTGATCTTCCTGATACGTGTCGACCAAAATCCAGATCAGCGCGATGTTGACCAGGATGATGACGGTGTCGAACCCGTTGAATCCGACTTGGTATACGAAATGGACCAAGGAAAAAACCACGACTTCGGCCGCGAGGATGACGATGATCTTGATTCTTAACTTCGCGAATTGTTCGAACACGACATTACCTCCGATATAGGACTCGGTTTCTGAAATCAGTGAGGATATCGAGCGCTCCGATGATGATGCAGACATAGGTCATCGGTGCGGGAAGGATAAGATAGAGTAAAAGCGCGATGGTCGGCAGACGTTTCATCTTGACGACCGGGGCCGCCAGACTGAGGAAGATGAACGTATCGAAGAGGAAGACCATCAATGCGATCAGATAGACGAGGTTGGCCGTGACCTGCAGGTCGATGTTGTCGGTCAGCGCTTTGGCGAAAAACGGCGAGAACAATAAGGCCAACGCGATCCAACCCATCGGTTTGGGGACGCGCATCGTATTCAAGGGGCGCATCGGCAAGACCGCGATCTTCAACCGCTTCATCAACAGGATCGCCGAGATATGGGTAAGGATCGACTGCAGGACGGCGGTCAACAGGATCACCATCGGATACATCGCATACAAGGTCGCCGTCAGGGTCGCATCGATCGTGATGGAATCCAAGGTCTTGAGATAC
This sequence comes from Erysipelotrichaceae bacterium, assembly GCA_003520745.1. Classification (GTDB taxonomy): domain Bacteria; phylum Bacillota_I; class Bacilli_A; order Erysipelotrichales; family Erysipelotrichaceae; genus GWE2-51-13. Next base: position 69,089 of record DOUE01000004.1, on the reverse strand, counting down.
TCGATGATCAATCCGACTTCTTCCATCACATTATACCCAAAAAAGGCGGCGAATGCATACGTAGTCAAAAACATCGTGGCCGCCGTAATCAGAATCGTGATTCCAAGCAACCATTCATTGGCTTTTTTCTTACTGACGCCATACCCGTAGGCGAGTCCGTTGGCCAATGCGCTCGCCATGAAGAACAAGGATTGCGGCGTACCAAGGATGAAACTGATGATCGTCATCCCGAAGGCCACGACCCAGGCGTTTCTCAACCCGTGCTTCACCGTGTAGAACAAGATCGGCAGCGGCATCAGGAAGGCCGCATAGGTTTCAAGAATGAACAGGAATTGTCGGTTGATGATGACAAAGAGCCCGATAATGGCGATCATCATCGCACCGTCGGTAATCTGACGCACGGATTTACGCATGGAAACTCCTTTCAATGCATAAAACCTCCATCGAGACCGATGGAGGTTTGTTTGAACTTAGTCGGCTACGTAAGGTAGCAGAGCCATTTGACGAGCACGTTTGATCGCGGTCGCCAGCAAGCGTTGGTATTTTGCACGAGTGCCGGTAACACGTCTGGGAATGATCTTGCCGTTTGCGGAGATGAATCTCTTCAACAGTTCGATATCCTTATAGTCGATCGTGGTTACATTGTTTTTTGTAAAGTAACAAACCTTTTTGCGGCCCATTCTTTGTTTTTTAAATGCCATGGTAGATCTCCTTTCTTGTTAAAATGGAAGGTCGTCGCTGGAAATATCCAGCAAAGGACCGGTATTGAAGTCTTCATCCGCGGTATTGTTGTCGGGATAGTAGCCTTGCGGCTGACCCTGCGACGGTGCGGTGAAGGTTTGCGAACGATTCTCGCTTGCACCTTTGGATTCTAAGAGTTGGACCGAATCACACGTAACTTCCGTCGTGTAGACTTTCTTTCCGTCGGCACCATCGTAACTTCCGGTGGTGATCCGACCTTCGACTCCGATCAAACTACCTTTGCGGACGTATTGACCGACGAATTCCGCCGTACGCTCCCACGTGGTGCATCGGATGAAGTCTGCTTGTTCTTGTTGCCCTGCGGTCGTGCGGCGATTGCACGCGACGGTGAAGGACGCGACGGATTTCCCTGTCTGCGTTTTACGCAACTCCGGATCTTTTGTGATCCGGCCGACTAAAACGACGCGATTGATCATGTGGTTCCCCCTCTATTCGTCTTCCAAATTTAAGATCAAATGTCTGACGACGTTACTGTTGATTCGTGCTAAACGATCGAATTCCTTTACCGCTGCCGGCTCGGCTTCGATGTTCAAAACGACGTAGTAACCTTTGGTCATGTCTTCGATGCGGTACGCGAACTCTCTTGTTCCCCATTCGTCAACTTTAACGATGCTGCCGCCGTTATTGGTGATAATCGCGTGCAATCCGTTGATGACATCTTGGCGAGCGGCATCGTCTAACGATGCGTTCACAATGTACATGACTTCATACTTTCTCATTTGTACACCTCCTTATGGTCTGTGGCCCTCTCGGGCAAGGAGTAAATATGGGACATATCTACCCGTTTGTTCATTATAGCAGAAGAGGGGGTGCTTGTAAATCACTTCATTTCGCTGTTTTGGACGGCTGAAAATCGTATCGCAACTACTCTTTTTTATTGCGAAACCAGCTCGGCCTCGTCTTCTTTTTTCAACCTTCCGCCTTCGACGACCCGGCAAAACAAGCCTTCGTAGGGAAGCAGACTGATCCCGTAGGTCCGCGTCACGACGCTGGGGTGGTCTTCCTTGCCGATCTGACTCACTTCAAGAATGACGGAATCCCCGAGTCGGATGCGCGACAAAGGTTTGATCAGAGAGAAGTCGATACCGTCGACCATCAGGTTCTCGGCGAAACTGCCGGGATGCAGATCCAGGTCGGGATGTTCCTGTTTTGCTTTCAAATAACTTTGATAATTCAAAACGGTGATCTGTCTTCCCCACTCCCCGCCATGACCGTCATGTTCGATCCCGAATCCGGCGACGACCATGCATTCGTCGACTTCGTTTTTTAAGACTCCTCTTTCTTGACTGATACAGATTGACTTTAGTTTGCCCATGTTCGATCCCTCTTTCCTCTTTCTTCTACGCATTGATTTAACGATTCCATTTTACCATGGGTCCATTATCTGGCGAAACATTCTTCCATCCATAACGAAAAAAAGAGGTCGATTTCTCTTCCTCTCTAGTTTCGTTTCAGGTCTTCCTTGGTTGTGATCTTGATGTTGGAATAGGAACCTTCGATGATCTTGACCCGTGTTTTCGTGAACATCTCGACCATCTGGGCATCGTCCGTGACTTTCGCATTGGTATCTTCCGCGATTTTACACGCTTCCATGATCAGTTTCGTTTTAAAGGCTTGGGGTGTTTGCGCTTGCACCAAGCGTGAACGCTCGATCGTCCGTACGATGTATCCTTCTTCCACTTCCTTGATCGTATCCTTTACGGCGACCGCCAATACCGCCGCGTCTTCCGTCTCCATCGCGACCAACAAGTCGTCGACGCATCTCGTCGGACACCACGGGCGGGCTCCGTCATGGATCAACACGACGTCTTGGGTAACCGCCATCAAACCGTTGCGGACACTCGCCTGGCGCGTTTCCCCGCCGGCCACATGGACGATCCGTCCGACCTCGCGTTTCTTCATCGCCATCGTCATTTCGTTCTGGTTGGTCACGATGACGATTTGACGACAACGATCGTCTTTCAAAAAGATCTCCATCGTCGTATCCAGGATCGTCGTCCCTTCCTTCAACAGATAAAAGACCTTGTTGTAGCCAAGCCCCATTCGCTCTCCGCGACCTGCCGCGACGATCAATACGGAATAATCCATGCATCCACCTCGGTTTGTTTCGTTTATTTTATCAGATGGGAAGGTTGAATTAAAGGAGAATGTTTATTCATGTTTTGTTTTCGAATCTTGTTGCGCCAAGGATGGAGTGCGAACTATAATAAGAATGCAAGGAATGGTGCCCGTCGGGCTCAATAGGGAATTCGCCATAAACGAAGCTGTCCCAGCAACTGTAGACAAGGACGAAGGGAAATAAGCCACTGCCGCAAGGCGGGAAGGCTCCCCGAGGATGATCTGTCAGCCAGTAGACCTGCCTTCCGCTGCAACGTTTTTATCTTCTGGGAACAAGATAAAAAGACTTCCGGTCTTTTTTCACACATCCCACCAGGTTGTGTGTTTTTTTGTAAGGGAGGATTTCCATGAAGAAGAGTCTAGTCAAAGTCCTGATCGTGCTTGGCATCGGTGCCGTGCTCCTGGGAGCCGTAGCGTGGTACAACCAAAGTAAGTTGCAGGCAGGATCCAAAGCGATCCGGATCGTCATGATCGTCGATGAAGAAGCGGGCGATGTGACCATCCTGGATAAGACCATCCGTACGGATGCGCTAACGCTGGGTGAATTGTTGGATGAGATGGAAGCGAAGAAGTGGGTGGATTTTGAACTTTCCGGAGANNTATTGTTCAGGCATCGACCAAGCTCCGATCTACGATAAGGATTTGTTTACCTTTACCTTCACCTCGAGTTTTGAATAATGAAACCGGTTAAGCGGATCGTACTGATCTCGGCACTGGCGGCGACGATTTTCGCCGCCCAGGTCGGGTTGGCCTTCATCCCCAATGTCGAACTCGTCACCCTTCTTTTCCTCTTGGTCGCATTACATCTGGAACCGGTGGACGCCTTGTTGGTGAGTGTCGTTTTCGCCGTGTTGGAAGCCTTGGTCTGGGGACTGGGGGATTGGGTGATCGGCTATTTGTGGATCTGGCCGCTTTGGATGAGCATCTCCGTTCTGTTTAAAAAGATCAACGGGGTCAATCCCGACCGCTGGGCGCTGCTTGGCGGCTTGTTCGGACTGGGCTTCGGTTTCCTGTTTTCCCTCCAGCACGCCGTGCTCTACGGCGTCTCCATGGGCATCGCGTATTGGATTCGGGGCATCTCGTTTGACATCGTCCACGGAATCTCGAATTATATACTCATATTGGTTTGTTTGGTACCGATGCATCGGGCGTTTACGACCCTGATGCGGCGATGGGAGGGTAAAAATGGGCGTCATGACGAAAACCGGGGACCACGGGACAACGGGGGTATCCGGTAAAAGAGTGGAAAAGGATAGTTTGATCATCGAAACCTTGGGTGTATTGGACGAACTTCAAAGTTCGATCATCCTTGTGCAATCCGAAAACCAACTGGATCGGTCGACGTGGGAATCCCTCACGTTCGATTTGGTCCGTTTTTGTTCGTTGTTGGCGGGGTTTGAAGTCAAGGACTTCGATGCCTTGAAACGGATCGAATATCTTGAAGGCGAGATCGCACGATGCCAGGATGTTTTCAAGGGTTTCGTGTATCCGTTCGACGATGTCAGGAACGCCCGTCTGCATTGGCTTCGTGCGATCGTACGCCGGGCGGAACGCCAAGTCGTACGCTTAGGCAAGACGCAGGAACTGCCGGTCGGGTTAAGCGTTTACTTGAATCGACTTTCAGACTATGTGTTTACGCGAATGGAATTCCCGATGAAATGAATGCATTTTCAGAATTGTATTCCACTTTCTTATGTTAGAATTAGAAGTAACCCGAAGAGAGAAGAGGAAAATGACCATGAGTTATACGAAAGTCACCATCGAAAAACTGAACGCTGACATAACCCGTCATTTCCCGCACTTGGTTCCGATCGAAGCAGATTTTCAACTCATCCATAGCGGTGTTTCGCGTCTGGTCATGTTGGATCGGTATGCGCAGAAAGACCGCGGTCTTAAGACCTTGGGTGTGGGGGATGTCGTCGTTACGATCGTGAAAGATGATCCGAAGTTTCCTGCCAGAGGAATCGGGGTTGTCGTGGAAATCGACCGTCAGAAGGAAACCGTACGGATCGAATTGGAAGAAGAATGGCGTTCGTCGCTTGAGGACGAAACCGAAGCCGCGACCGGATTGATTACGCGGAATTTCAAAAACGTGGATAAGCCGATGGAGATCTTCTATGAACAGATCGCAAAGCGTGTCGGCAAGGCGTTGGCGAATACGGAAAAAGACGATGAACTGAAAGAAAAATACGGTGAGCTGTTCTACCGTCAATTATCGAAGATGAATGTCATCCCTGCGGGGCGTGTCCTCTATGGCGCGGGCAGCGGAACGGAAGTCACGTACTTCAACTGTTTCGTCATGCCTTTCGTCCATGATTCACGCGGCGGGATTGCGAATCATCGTAAGGAAGTCATGGAGATCATGTCCAGAGGCGGAGGGGTCGGTACCAATGGTTCGACCTTGCGTCCGAAATCGGCGCCGGCCAAAGGGGTCGGAGGGAAATCCTCCGGTGCTGTCAGTTGGCTCAACGACATCGCGAATCTGACACATCTGGTCGAACAGGGCGGAAGCCGTCGCGGTGCGCAGATGATCATGTTGGCGGACTGGCATCCGGACATCATCGAGTTCATCATCTCGAAGATGCAGAACCCGAGGGTGTTGAAGTGGTTGACCGAGAATTCCAAGGATCAACAAATCAAAGACGAGGCGGCGAAGAAATTGAGATTCAATCCGCTCAACCGCGTCGAGAAAGAAATGTATGAAGCGTTGGTGGAGAATAAATCGACACCGGCGCATATCGCGGAATATGCAAGGGAGATGTTGTTGAACGGCGGGACGCTTGAAGTCCAGTCCCCCGAATTCTTGTCGGGGGCGAACATTTCCGTCACGTTGACGAAAGAGTTCATGGACGCGGTGGAAAAAGATTTGCCTTTCGCACTTCGTTTCCCGGATCTTGAACATTATACCCCTCAACAAAAAGAAGCCTACGACCAACGCTGGCATGAAGTCGGCGATGTTCGCGAATGGGAAGAACTGGGTTATCCGGTGAAGACGTACCGTACGATCCAGGCACGGGAATTGTGGGATTTGGTTTGCTTCTGTGCGACCTATTCCGCGGAACCGGGCATCTTCTTCATCGATAACGCCAACGATATGACCAATGCGAAAGCCTATGGCCAGAAGGTGGTCGCCACCAATCCTTGCGGCGAACAACCCTTGGCACCGTATTCGGTCTGTAACCTGGCCGCCATCAACCTGGCGAACTTCGTAGATCGCAAGACCGGTGAAATCCTGTTTGACGAATTATCTGAATCCGTGAAGTTGACCGTGCGTATGCAGGACAACGTCATCGACGATACCCCCTATTTCCTGGAAGCCAACCGCCACCAGGCCTTGGGTGAACGCCGTGTCGGATTGGGTGTCATGGGTCTGCATGACTTGCTGATCTGGGCAGGGAAACGTTATGGTTCCAAAGAATCCATCCAGGCGATCGACCAAGTCTTCAAGACGATCGCCGAGAGCGCGTATGGCGCATCCGTCGAATTGGCGAAAGAAAAGGGATCCTTCCCCTTCCTCAGTTCACGCGAGGCGTTCATCAACAGCGGATATATGAAGACGATGAGCGAGGATGTGCGTCAGGAAGTCCTGAAGCACGGAATCCGTAACTCACACTTGTTGACCATCGCCCCCACCGGTTCCACGGGAACCATGGTCGGCGTTTCCACCGGTCTTGAGCCGTACTTCTCCTTCTCCTACTTCCGCAGCGGACGGTTGGGCAAGTTCATCGAAGTCAACGCGCAGATCGTCGAAGATTGGTTGGCCTACCATCCGGAAGCCACCCGACAAAGCCTTCCCGACTATTTCGTCAGTGCGATGGAATTGGCGCCGGAAGAACATGCGGATACGCAATGCGCGATCCAACGTTGGATCGATTCCTCGATCTCCAAGACCGTCAACGCACCCCGCGGATTCAGCGTCCGTCAGGTTCAGAAGATCTACGAACGTCTCTACCATGGCGGAGCCAAGGGTGGAACGGTCTACGTGGACGGAAGCCGCGATAGCCAAGTGCTCTCTCTGACCAACGACGACGATACCAATTGGGCTCAGATGGACTTGGTCCGGGATTTCGGAGTCAATGTGAAGGAAACGCAGGCGGAAGAAAAGAAGACCGACATGCGTGCCGATCGCATCGACCGCAACATCGGTGTCGAAGTCGGCGATATCTGTCCGATCTGCCTTGAAGGCGTGGTCGAAGAAATCGGCGGATGCAACACCTGCACCAACTGCAATGCGCAGTTGAAGTGCGGATTATAAGATCAAGAAACAGACAAGCGCCGACGAATCGGCGCTTGTTTTATTTGTGGGCAACGATACAGATCGTATCGCTTTGAGGTGTGAAGGGATCCCCCGCCACGTTCGCATACACTTCCAACTTCCTGAATCCCGCATCGTTCAGTTCTTGAGTGAGTATTTCTTGGGTAAACGCCTGGTTCCAGATGTTGTAACGTTTTAAGTCATGTTCGGTGAGGACAAGGTATTGTTCCAAGAACGTATCGGATTCATAGCGGACATTCGTTTGAATCAGAACATGCGGGCTGGCTGTCCAGAATCCGTTGTCCCGATACGCTGTTTTCCTCTCTTCCTTGAAGTTCTCGTAATTGACCGGTGTGAAGGCGTCGAAGATGAACATCCCTCCGGGTTTGAGTGCTTTCTTCACTCGCTTCAGTAATTCTTTTCGATCATCGGGCGGCAACACGCCGTAATCGCAATAGATCAAGGTCGCCACGTCGAATTCTTCTTCGTAATCCAAAGCAAGATAATTCATGCATCGATAGTCGATCGCGAATCCCAACCGTTTCGCCTCATCCTTCGCGTACTGGATCGATCTTCGCGAGAAATCGATCCCCGTCACCTTGAATCCGTTGAGATGGAATTGTTGGGCATAGATCCCCGGTCCGCATCCTAAATCGATCAGTTTCGGGTTCGTTTGATTTCGGAGACTTGCGATCCATTTTACGGAGCGGAAAACGAACACGAAATTCCGTGTCGCGCCTTCGAACTCCTGATCCAGATGCGCTTCCAGCATCCCCTCCGAGATATGGTCGTCATCCCAAAAGAGTTTCTCGCCGCTTTCGTAAGGTTCGGGTTTGGTCTTCAAATAGTGAAAGAGTAATTCATTCATGGTGAACCTCCATTAAAAAATCCACGCTAAAACGTGGATCATGGCTTGATGATTTCAAGAACGGTGAGAAGCATGGGGTCGATCAGTGGGACGGCGCAATGGTGCGGACGCAGGACCAACCCGATCTCCGTGCATCCCGCGATGATGCATGTGGCGCCTTGCGCGATCAATCCGTTGGCGGCTTCGATCAAGAGATCGATGCATTCGCCTTCGGTTCGTCCGCCTTTGATTCCGATTTCAGGATCATAGATCGCCTTCATGACCTTGTTTTCTTGATCTTCGACACTTGGATAGATCACTTCCACATCGCTCAGGTACCGATCGAAGATCTTGGTGCTTCGCGTCCCTGTGGTCGCGAGCACCCCGACTTTCTTCACTTCGGGCAATTGTTCCCTCAGATAGGCGTTGCATACCGTGAAGGCGTTATGAAGGGTGAATTCCGCATGGTCGACGTATTCCTGGAAAAAATAATGCGAGGTAAAACATGGGATGAACGCTTCGTCGATGCCTTCGCGATTCATCCAAGCGATCGATTCCAGAATGTACGGGACGGGGCTGGGGCCTTTCCCTAGAATCGCGGCGGTGCGATCGGGGACTTTCGCGTTACTGTCGATGTAGACGCGAAAGTGATCCTGGTCTTTATGCGCACCGGTGAGTTTAATCATCTGGGTATAGTAGTAGGCCGTTGCTTCCGGTCCCATCCCCCCGATGATTCCGATTTTCTTGTCATTCATCGTTTCCACTTCCTTTTCACGGATGCCCACATTTTCTTCATAATCATTTTCATGAAACTATGGAAAGGTTTCGCATCCCCTTTTTGGTAAACCGCTTCGACTTTCGGTACGCGAAACGAAGCCAATACTTCCCCAAACCGTAGTTGCTTGGTTTGGATGTAGTTGCGTATCGCAAGTAGATCCTCATAGGCGTACCAGAAGTGAACGTTCGTATCGGTTTCGATCGACTTGGGCGGCATCGGATTTCCGGTCAGTTCACGATAGGCGATCAGCGGGAAATTCAAGCCGATATGGTCCAACATCGCATTGAAGTTGGTGGTCCGAACGTTGATTTCGATGAGGTAGTATTCCCCGGTGACCGCATGTTTCTTGAACTCGATCTCCGCGAACCCGCGCCATTTGATCGCTTGGAAGAACGGTGCGCCGATGTCATGCAATTCGGGGACCCAGCGTTGTTTCGTAAAGACGGACGCCCCGAAGTTGATGGGATATTGACGTTGTTTCTGGCACGTCGTCCAGTGGGTGACTTGCCCTTTTTGGTCGATATACATGTCGTAGGTGTACATGTGGTCGTCGAACCCCGGGATGATCTGTTGGACGAAAACCACCAGGTTCTTTTCTTGGCACACCTTGATTCTTTCCAGCAACTCTTTTTCATTTTCAACCTTAAACATCTTGATGCGGAAGGTCGATACGAAGGCGGACGAGTCCGCCGGCTTCACGATGACCGGGTACCCGATTTCATTGACCTTTGCCAGCAAATCCGGATCGTCGACGGCGATGGACCGCGGGAGTTTCACCCCGTGTTTCAATGCCATCTCGCTGAGTTTCGACTTATCCATCGCATCCACGGTCAAGTGCTCGGTTTCCTGGTTGAACAAGTACACTTCCTTTAGTTCATGGAAATGCTTGTCGATGAATTCGACGTAAGGGTCGGCGCAGGGAAAAAGCACCGGCTTGGCTTCCTGTTTCTTCGCATAGTCGACCAGAAAGTCGCAGAACGCTCGTTCCTCGTTCTTATAGTGAGGGGCGATGAGGATTTCACTGCAGTATTTGGAGTCAAACGCATACGACCCTTCGAGCTTGTAATCGACCAAGGCGACGGGAATCCCTTCTTTCCCCAATCCGCGGGCGATGCTTAATCCGATATAGTAGTTCGCGCCAAGGACGACGGCTTTGTTTTTCATGTTCTTCCTCCAACCTTAGGATATTTTAACATATCTTCCTATTGAACCGCGCGACGTTTTCGCTTCAACTTTACGAAAATGGAATAGGATTTCCGCTCGAACTTACGGCGATAAACCATGGTCCGGTCATAGAGTCGTGCTTGCTTCGGCTTGGGTTTGAAATAGAACTCGCCAAGGTTCTCGACGAAATCCCCGCCGAATTTGCGTTTGAAATCCTGCAGACCGAAATAGGGGTCTTTGGGGTCGAGACTCCCGGAGACACCGACGAAGTCATAATGGCGGATTCCTTTTTCCCTAAACGCCTTGATCGTTTCCACATGGAACGAGATCGTCGCATGGAAGCTCGGGAACTCCTTGTTGGTGTAGGTGTAGATATTGTAGGAGCGATCCCCCGCAAGCAAATAGAGGGCCGCGCCCAGTACGATGTTGTTTCCGTTCTTTCGGATCAGTTCATCCAGATCCCGTTCTTCCTTATCCAAGTCTTCGATCTGGCGTCGTACTTCTTTCACGAAGCCGGCTTTCCTTGGGTTGGCTTCGACTTTCGCGATGCTGGCGTATAAGGTGGTCCGTTCGGTTTGAATATTCTCTTTCGCCACGCTCAAATCCGCGACGCACAGGCGATACACCGCATGTTCTTTCGCAAGGTCGTACAAGCGTTGGAAAAACGATAGGGACTTGGGTTTGAACTCCAGTTTATCCGACAGTTCTTTCCCGTACTTCACAAGGTAATGGAGATCATCCCTACCCGCGTCATGGACGCTCACGCCGCGCCGCAGATTTTTCTTATAGAGGTTGCGCATGTTCATGGCGATCTGTTCGACCAATTGATCGAACTCTTTCTCAAGGTCGAGCACATAGGTGAAACGGGAGAACAGATATCCCGAGTATCCATAATTGTATCCAGTATGTTTGAATCCGGCTTTCTCGTAATAACCGGTAACGAATTCGTTATTGAACCCACTTTCGACCACATCGCCTTTATTGTCATGTTGTAAACGCGGGATATTGGAATCGATCCGGACGAACATCGCGCCGTCTTTCAGCGCTTCATCCTTGATCATCGTCAACACCTTGTCGGTTAAATCCAGGTCGAACACATCCATCGCCGGTCCGTTGGGAATATACCAGAACGTCCCGAAGATCGATTTTTTCTTCAACAGGACAAGCGTCGCGACGAGTTCCTGTTCTTCCTTAAAACTCCAGTATTCCGCATCGTAACCGTTCGTAGACTCGAATTCACCCCAAAACGAAAGTTTCGAATAGTGGATCGAATCTTGTTTCGTGGCGAAGGCATCGAAGATTTGTGGATCGGTTTTACGTGTCAGTTCCATGGTTTTCCTCATTCTTAGCCTTTCTATTATATCATAGCCGATACTTCCATGAAGTAAGGTCTCCATCATAACCAAATAAAACCCGTCAGAAGCGACGGGTTTGGATAAGATTCATTGGCCGGTTTTGGTAAACACACCATATGAGTTGTCAACGCTAATCACGAACACTTCCGCATCTCGTTCAGGCCATCCGCAAAATTCATAGTGGATCAGGAAAGACTCGTTTTCAAGCTGACCGTATTTCACCACGAGATCATACCCCTCAATCCCCTTATCGACAAAGACGGGTTGGATCGTATATGCCTGATCATCACGGATAAAATTAATCGTTAATGAATTTTGAACATCCGTGGTCTTGTCCGACTTTCGAGTATACGCAAGTTCACCTGTGATTTTTATGTTATCGATGACTTCGTTGGGTTCGTATAGCGTCTCTTGAGGATTATCGACTCCATTTTTCATCCACTCGACCCGATACGTTCCATTTAGTTTCCATTTCGTGACCGCGGTCCATTCCTTCGTCGTATAAGCCCACCCGTCAAAGANNTTCTTTCAAGGTGTAATGCAACTTCCCGTTGTCAAGATCATGCGCCGTCGAGACGAGTTCGACATCAGTCGGCGAAAAAGTCGATAGTTCGTCTTTCGGACATTCCGTGTCGCAAAAAAGAAAACCGAAGTACTCTCGATGGTCCGCCACATGCATTTTCGATTGAACCAGATCCGGCTCGTAGAATACCTTAACATTTCGAATGGCGAGTAGATTGGATTTCAAGACCCATTTCCCGTCGATTTTGGAATATTTTAAGGTGACGTCTGCGATGGCTTCACGCTCGGCATTACGAAAGACAACACTGACTCTCGCATTAAACTGATCCTCTTCCAGGTTCTTCTCCTCGATCTTGTATTCACCTACAAATCCTTCCACAGTTGTAATTGTGGTATTCGCCTTTGCATCGGTTAGTAGAACTTCATCCTTCACCCCGGTTTGGGCACATGCCCCCAACATTGCGATGATACTGAAAATTATGACTAATCTCAAGATTCTCATCGGTTTTCGCCCCCTGATTTCGCGACTTTTCATCGCTTCTTATTTTATAGTATCGTATGTAAAAAAAACACAAGTACTTTAGAACACGTTGAAAGTCAGTATGTTTACTTTCGTTGAGCATCACTTAACTTCGATTATCTTTCGCCCGATCGAAAGACTAATTGACTATTCATCCAATCATCCATCAAGAGTGCAAAAAGGTACGAATCGTTCCATTTCGGAGAGCCGTCTTCATTGCGATGGAAGAAAACGTTTTGAAGCATCTTCCCCTCGATCCTGAAACCAAGTTTCCTTAATACATGGATCGACGCTTCGTTAAGGACGTTGCATTCCGCGACGATCCGATGGGCTCCTTGGTATCGGAAGGCATGGTCGATCATGCTTCGACAGGCTTCCGTACAGTAGCCTTGGTTCTGATGTTTCGGATTCAAGATGTAGCCGAGATGCCAGGTCTCGATGTCGTCGAACCCGTCTTTTTCGAAGTAAAGGTGTCCGATCAGATGATGGTTTTCTTTGGATTCGATGGCCAGGAAAACATCGTTTCGACTACGCTCGACGACCATTTCTTTGGCTTGGTCCATCGTGATCGGTTCACCGGGTTCAAACACATAGATTTCGGGTAAACTAAGATAATCGAAAAGATCTTCAGCGTCTTCTTCCCGAAATGTACGGATGATCAATCGTTCGCTTTCTATGTTCATGGTTTCACCTTCGTTGTCTTTTCCACTTTAGCACACCCTTCCATGCATTTCCACCCTAAATCCATCGACGCTTTTCATCGTCGGGTGAAAGTCGGACATATGAATGGGGCAAGGGCTATGGTAAAATGGAAGCAAACATGGAGAAACACAATGGCGAAACTTTTCGTACTTAATTTAGGATCGACTTCTTCGAAGGTCGCGGTTTTCGAAGATGAAACGATGGTTCAATCGACCACGCTTCGTCACAGCACGGAAGAACTGAAACCGTTTCGGGATGTGTTGTCCCAGCAGGAATTCCGTAAGACGTGCGTCGAGGAGTGGATGAAGAAGATCGGATGGGAATTCGAAGAACTGGATTTATTGGTGGTTCGCGGTGCCTTGATGAAGCCGATCGAAGGCGGGATCTATGAAGTCACGGATGCGGTCGTGCGGGATGCGAAGGACGAGAGTTTCGGTTCGCACATTTCGACCGTCGGCTTGTTGATCGGTCACAGGATCGCCGTCGAACATCGTCTTCCGGTCATCTTCCTGGATGCCCCGGTCACCGATGAATTGTGCGACGCCGCACGCTATTCGGGATTGAAAGGTTATGATCGACGCAGTGTGTTCCATGCCTTGAACTCGAAACAGATTGCCCGTCAGGCCGCGGCTTTCCTTGGAAAACCGGTCACCGAAGTCCGCTTCATCGTCGCCCATCTGGGCGGAGGCATTTCCGTGAGCGCCCATGATTGCGGCAGGGTCATCGATGTCAATAACGCCCTGGATGGCGAGGGTCCGTTCTCACCCGAGAGGGTCGGCGCGATCCCGGCGATGGAAGTCTTGAAGTTGATGGAAGCCTATGATGACAACCGGGCAATGGTGAAGAAAATGTTGGTCGGGTTGGGAGGATTGAACTCCTATCTTGGCCATGGCAACGTGGCGCAGGCGATGGAAGATGCGAAGACCAATCCTGAAGTGAAAGCGGTCATGGAAGCGATGGCGTATCAGATCGCCAAGGAAATCGGTGCGATGGCTTGTGTGTTGAAGGGAAAGGTCGACGCCGTCTGCTTTACCGGCGGTATCGCCTACAATCAGGAATTCCTGGGGTACATCCGTAAATACACGGATTGGATCGCCCCCGTCCATATCTTCCCGGGTGAAGACGAGCTGAAAGCGATGGCGCTTGGCGGGTTGCGTTATCTACGCGGGGAAGAAACGCCGAAAGTATATCGATAACCGAACTAACGGTTCAAAGGAGGAATCATGGATCTGTTCGATGGGATTACCCGAAGGATTTCGAAAACGAAGAAATACGTGTTGGCGGTCGCGGTCGCCCAGGATTACGATGTCTTGTCCGCGGTCGTGCGTGCCGTGAAGATGAACCTTGTGGAAGCGATCTTGGTCGGGGATGAAAACAAAATCCTCGATATCGCACAGATGCATGGATTCAACGTAGACCAAACCAAGATCGTCCATGAGCCGGATTCGACGATGGCTTGCGAGACTGCGGTGAAGCTGGTTTCATCCGGCGAAGCCAACCTCTTGATGAAAGGGTTGGTCGATACGAGCGTGTTATTGAAAGCGGTGCTGAATAAAGAATGGGGTCTGCGTACGGATCGTGTCCTGTCCCATGTGACGGTCGCAAGCATCCCGGATTATGACCGTTTCTTCTACATCACGGATGCGGCGATGAACATCGCCCCGGATGTCGAGGCGAAGAAACAAATCATCCTCAACTGTCTTCCGGTCGCCAAGGCGTTGGGAGTCGATGTGCCGAAAGTCGCCGTCGTTTGCGCCGTGGAGAAAGTGAACCCAAAGATGCAAGCAACCCTCGACGCGCAAGCGCTCAGCGACATGCAGGACCGCGGGGAAATCACGGGCTGTTTCGTGGACGGACCCTTCGCGTTCGATAACGCGATCAGCGAGTTGGCCGCCCATCACAAGGGCATCCATAACCCCAATGCGGGCAAGGCGGACATCCTGTTGATGCCTGCGATCGAAGCGGGGAACATCCTGTATAAAGCGATCACCTACTTCGCCAAAGGTTCGGTCGCCTGTATGATCGCCGGTGCGAAAGCCCCGATCGTCTTGACCTCACGGGCCGATTCCGACGATGCGAAGCTGAATTCGATCGCGTTGTGTGTCTTGATGGCCGACCGACAGTAATTTATTAAATAAATGAATTAAAATAATAGAATAAAGAGAAGCCGGTTTCGGCTTCTCTTTTCGTTGTTTTATGATGGATTGATGAAGAGTTCCGCGATTTGGATCGCATTGGTGGCCGCACCTTTGCGGATTTGGTCGCCGCAACACCAGAAACTGACGCTATGGCGAGGATCGTTGAGGTCTTTGCGCAATCGTCCGACCATCACCAGGTCTTGGTCGCTGGTATCCAAGGGCGCCGGATAATTACGACCTACAGGTAATTTTCCGATGCCTTGTGCGGTCGACCAATCCTGCCGGATGACGTCGAGATCGGGGATCCCCGAGGTCTTCACCGTCAACGCGATCGAATGGGATCGCAAAACCGGTACGCGGACGCAGGTGCAGTTCACGCTCAATTCGGGGGCATGCAGGATCTTGCGCCCTTCGTTGCGCATCTTCATTTCTTCCGTGGTGTATCCGTTCTCCTCTTCGCTGCCGATGTTGGGGATGACGTTATAGGCGATGGGAAGCGGAAAGATCTTCGGTTCGCTCACCTCGCCGGATACAGACGCTTCGATCTGATGGATCAGTTCCGCCATGCCTTCCTGTCCCGCCCCCGATACGGCNNACTCTCGATGTTGTAGCGTCGGTGGATCGGATGCAAAGCAACCATCGCGATGATCGTCGAACAATTCGGGTTGGCGATGATGCCATGATGTTTAAAAGCATCCTCGGGATTGATTTCGGGAACGACCAAAGGGACGTTGGAAATCATTCTGAACGCGGACGAATTGTCGATGAAGGTCGCCCCCGCATCCACGATGAACGGGGCGAAGTTCTTCGCCATCGCATTGGAAACCGCCCCGAAGACGATATCCATCCCCTCGAACGATGTTTCCTTGGCTTCTTCGACCTGGATTTCTTTTCCGTGAAACGGGATGTTCACGCCGACACTGCGTGCGCTGGCCAGCAGACGCAAGCTGGTGACGGGAAAATCCCTTTCTTCCAAAACCTTGATCATTTCCCGGCCGACCATCCCGGTCGCCCCTAGAATCGCGATGTTCATTGTTCCCCCTATCCCATGAAACTGTCATAGATGACTTTGACGGTATCGATGTAGTCCTTGCTTTCAACCCCGACGATGATACTGATTTCGTTGGTGCCCTGCGTGATGATGCGGATGTTGATGCCGTGGTTCCCCAAGGCGCTGAAGAGTTTCCCGGAAATCCCCGGGCGATAGCGCATGCGACGTCCGACACAGGCGATCATCGCGATGTTCTCTTCGATGTCCAAGGTGTCCGGTTTGCATTCGCTTTGGATCTTCCCGACGACATCATAGAGACGGTCGCGGATCTGCGCCGACGAGACCGTTAGTAAGAAGCTGTCGAGTCCCAAGGTGATATGTTCGATCTGCACATGGTAGTTATCGAAGATTTCCAAGGTCTTGCGTACGATCGACGTATCCGCAAGGATCTGTTCTTTATAGATGGTGAGGACATAGAATCCGGTTCGCCCCGCGATCCCGGTGACGAAGCGATCGTCTTGATCTTCCTCGAGTTCGAATTTCTCGTCGATCAGCGTACCGGGATGATCCGGTTCGTTGGTGTTGAGGATCTGCAGGGGGATGTGTTTCAGCTTAATGGGCATGACGGACTCTTCGTGCAGGACGGAAGCCCCGAGAAACGAAAGTTCGCGGAGTTCCGCATAGGTCATGCGTTGTATCGCCTTGGGGTCTTTCACGATCTTCGGATCGGCCATCAAGATTCCCGATACATCCGTCCAGTTTTCATACAGTTGCGCATCCAACGCCGCTGCGGCCAAAGAACCTGTGATGTCGGACCCGCCGCGACTCATGATTTTGATTTTATGGTTGGGCAGACTGCCGTAGAATCCCGGAATCACCATTTTCTGGTGGACGGTATAGGCGTCTTGAAGGGCTTGGTAGGTTTTCGCGGTATCCAGTTGACCGTCATATCCGAAGAAGATGACGCTCGACGCATCCACGAACGCATACCCTAGATAGGCCGCCATAAGTTTCGCGTTGAGGTATTCACCGCGGGAAACCAATTCATCGATCGAAATGTCTTTCGACAATGACCCGAAAATACGCGACAAATCTTCTTCGATCGCATAGTCCACGCGCAATTGATCGCGGATCAGGGTCAACCGTTCCACGATGATCCGCACGATGTCATCCTGCGAGAAACCGTATTGAAGATGGGCATGGATCAGATAAAGCAAATCCGTCATCTTGTGGTCGCCCGGATACCGTTTCCCCGCGGCGGAAACCACCACGACCTTACGCAGAGGGTCGGCAAGGACGATGTCTTTCACTTTGGCGAACTGCGTCGCATCGGCGAGGGAAGATCCCCCGAATTTGACAACTTTCAGCATGTTTCTGCCTCCTCTTTGATGGCGACGGCGAAGACTTTCGGATCGATGGTTTGAAGATTCTCAATGACTTTGCAGAGTTCAGCGACCTTCATCAATGCGGTGATGCACCGCATGCCCGACAAGGTCGGGGTCGATTGGACGATGTATTCCGGATTGAGCCGGTGATACGCGTCAAGGCTCATGCGAAGGTAGTAACGCATCGTGATGCCGGTGGGGTCGGCGACCACCGATTCCGCATCACCGTCGAGAAACCACCGGATCCCGTCTTGGATCAAGGCGAGGTCGCGAAGGATGTTGGCGGCGGTCACGGATCCACCCGCCCCCTGCCCGATCAAGATTTGCGTCCGACTTCGCTCCCCGGTATAGGAAAAGTAGTTGTTATTGTCGAATACGAGCGCGGCGATTTCACTCGCCTCGACCGCGGTCGGTTGGATGTAGGCGGAGAACTTCCCGTCGTGTTTCGAGACGTTGACAAGATAGCGGATGACCCGCTCCCTTGAGGCGAAATAGTCGATGTCTTCTTTCGCGATGAACTCCAAAGACAACTTCGCGATGCTTCGGGGGTCGATCCAAACGTTCATTCCCACACACGCCGCGACGCGCACCTTATACAGGAGATCGGCACCTTGAAGATCGCCGCTGGGATCGGCTTCCGCATACCCCGCTTCCTGCGCTTTCTTCAACGCTTCCGCAAAAGGCATGTTTCTGCGTGTCATCGCATCCAGGATGTAATTCGTGGTCCCGTTGAGGATCCCTTCGAACCGTGTGATCTCTTCGACGCGTCGTACCCGCGAGAGGGTCGATAGGATCGGCAACCCGCCTCCGACCGCCGCGCTAAACAAGAACGCGACCTTGTTTTCCTTCGCCAAACGATCGAGTTCTTCCCCGTGCTCGCTGACAAGGTTCTTGTTGGCGCTAACCACATGCTTCTTCGCCAGAATCGCCGCCTTCACATAATCATAAGCCGGGTGGATCCCACCTATCGCTTCGACGATGATCTTGATTTTTTTGTCATTCAGAATCGCTTGGAAATCATGGGTGTAGAGCGGGGACGGAAGTTCCCGGGTTTCGCGCAGAAGCACTTTGGCGACATGGAACGTCGTCTTGTTTTGCGTTTGAAGCAGAGCGATATGGGAAATCACCCCTTGCGCGACCGTACCGTTCCCCAACAATGCGATTTCCATCGCGACCCCTTCTTTCCGTCACAATCATGAAAAGACTTGCAACCTAATTTGAAACATTCTATCATAGGAAGTATCCAAATACAAGAAGCGGAGGGAAGACGGCCATGCGATATACAAGTACACGGGATGAGCGGATCGATGTCTCATCCGCACAAGCGATATTGGAAGGATTGGCACCCGACGGAGGCTTGTTTTTCCCTTCGACATTACCTCGGTTCGACGCGAAGACATTCACGATCCTGAACTATCAAGACTTGGCGAGGGAGATCCTCGCCCCTTGGTTTAGCGACTTTACATTGGAAGAACTCGATGCATGCATCCGCGAAGCGTATACCGGTCGGTTTGAGAGCGAGGAGGTCGTGACGACGAAGAAGGTCGGCGACCGTTACATCGTGGAACTTTTCCACGGTCCGACCGCGGCGTTCAAAGATGTGGCGTTATCCTTGTTTCCGCGGATGTTGGTGAAGGCACGGGAAAAAATGAAGTTAGACAAGGACCTGGTGATCCTGGCGGCCACCAGCGGGGATACCGGGTCGGCCGCTTTGACCGGGCTCAAGGGCCTGCCTCACATCGGGATCATCACGATTTTCCCGGAAATCGGGATCAGTGAGATCCAACGCCTCCAGATGACGACCCAGAACGGAAAGAATCAGAAAGTCGCTTCGATTGAAGGCAACTTCGACGATGCGCAGAACGCCGTCAAACGCTTTTTAAGCGCACGTGAGGAAGATCCAAAGATCCTCTACTCCAGTGCCAATTCCATCAATATCGGGCGCTTGCTCCCTCAGATCGTCTACTATGTCCATGCCTACAACACTTTGGTCGCACGCGGGGAAATCTCGATGGGCGAAATGATCGATGTCAGCGTACCGACCGGGAATTTCGGAAACATCCTGGCCGGATACCTCGCGAAATCCTGTGGCTTGCCTTTGCGTCATCTCCTCTGCGCTTCGAATTCGAACCATGTCTTGACGGATTTCTTCCATACCGGCATCTACGATCGCAACCGGGGCTTTGAGACCACATTATCACCTTCGATGGATATCCTGATTTCATCCAACTTGGAGAGACTGTTGTGGTCGATGAGCGATGGCGATTCTCCCTTGATCCGTAGGTTGATGGATGACCTCAAAAGCGATGGGAGATTCGTCGTTCCCGAAAGTCTACGGTTGAAACTACAGGAAACCTTCAAAGCCGGCTATGCGGATGACCAGGCAACCCTCGCTACGATCCGCTCGGTTTATCAGTCCCGCCAGTATCTGCTTGACCCTCATACCGCCGTCGCATGGAAGGTCGCCGAAGAGAATCCTTCTTCGGTGAAATGCCTCGTCATGGCGACCGCCTCCCCCTTCAAGTTCCCCCAAAGCATCGCCAAAGCCATGCATTGGCCGATCGAAGCGGATCTCGACAGTATCCAGACGATGTCGAATACCACAGGCATCCCCATCCCGGCATCCCTTGCCGCCTTGCATTCCCTCCCCATCCTTCACCATGATCTCATCGATCCAAACCAACTCGACAACTATGTCAGAAGCGTCATTAAGGAGATCCTATGATCAAGGTACGTGTGCCCGCGACCAGCGCGAACCTGGGTTCCGGATTCGATTGTTTCGGTTTAGCCCTCTCGTTGGTTGCGGAAGTCGGATTCGAATCGATTCCTTCGGGAGTTGTGATCGAAGGTTGTCCGGCAGAATACCAGAACGAAACCAATCTTGTCTATCAGGCTTACTACGAAACGATGAAGGCGATGAAACGTCCGGTCGACGGCGTCAAGATCACGATCGATTCGAAAATCCCCATCGCGCGAGGGTTGGGCAGCAGCGCCGCTTTATTGGTGTGCGGCGTGTTGGGAGCCAACGCGATGCATGGATACCCGCTTTCGAAACAAGCGTGTTTCGAGTTATGTACTTCGCTTGAAGGACATCCGGACAATGTGGCACCCGCTCTCTTTGGTGGATGCGTCGCTTCGGTCATGGACGATGGCAAACCGATCTCGGTATCCTTCGATGTCCATCCCGATTGGAGTATTCTTGCCTTGATTCCGGATTTCCATCTTTCCACCAAGCAAGCCCGATCCGTCCTGCCGGAAACCGTCTCCTTTAAAGACGCGGTGTTCAATTTGTCACGAAGCGCCTTGTTAGGGAAAGCGATCTCCTTGGGTGATCCGGCTTTACTGAAGGTCGCGACCCAGGACAAACTCCACCAACCCTACCGTTCATCCTTGATCCACGATTTCGATGCCATCGTCGACAGAATGAAAAACGCGGATTCCGCCGTCGTCTTCTTAAGCGGCGCCGGACCGACGATCCTGGTCATGTCGAATCGAAAAAATTTGGACGAGACGATCCGACCTTATTTGACGGATATGCGAAATCAATGGGAAATCGTTCCCCTACAGATCGACACGAACGGTGCAACAATCGAAACGAAGTAAAAACGAGGGGCAACCCTCGTTCAGTTTTTCATGGCATTAAAACGTAGAATGCTGAGGATCAGAAAGACTATGATGCTCCCCGCAAGATACGTCGTCATGATCGGATCGGTGAGCACGGTGTTTCGTACGGTCAGGTCGATGCCTTGGATCAAACGATAATCACTCAGGACGCTTGCCGGAGCACCTTCAAACAAACGGTTGATCAGCCCGTCCATGTATAGATGCCGCAGGAGGCTGGCGCCTTGGGAGACCGGGATCAGATTGCAGACATCCTGGACGATCCGAGGCATGATGCCCATCGGCATGTACGCCCCGGTCACAAACCCGATCAAGGTACCGATGATCGTGCTGACCAGGGAGAACACCGTGTCGTTGTGGATGAAGGAGACCGCGAAGAGAAAGAGGAGGCCGGAGGACAGGACAAGCATCGTGACGACCCCCAAGGCTTTGAGGGTGGTTTGAAGGTCCATGAACTCTCCGCCTTTGGCGACGATGATGAACTGGCTCGCGATGAACAAGGTGATCGAGATGGTCATACTGATGATCAGGGTGGAGAAGAGATAGCCGAGGATCAGTTGCCACCGCTTGATCGGGGCGACCATGAAATCGTTGAAGACATTGCGTTCGCGGTCTTGGACCATGCGGGAGAGGGATCCCAGCGAAAGGGTGACGGTGGTGACCGCGACCAAACCGCTCATCATCCAGGCATAGACCAGCGCTTCGATTTCAGGGAAATCTTGTCCGACGATGCTTTGGATGTTTCGTACCTGCACATCGCCGAGAAAGAGGACATACAGGCCGAGGATGATGAAAACAGAGAGGAAGGAGAAGAAAACTTCGCTCTTGTTACGCAGGAAAATCTTCATATTGCGAAGGGTTAGTTGTGTGATGGTTCTCATTCTTCGCTCTCCCCGCGGATCGCACGTCCGGTAAACTGCATGAACACCGCATCCATGTTCCCATCCATGACTTCGAACGTCTCGATCCAGTCTTGCGCTTCATTAAGGATGGGCAAGGCCTCTTTGCTTTCCTTGAGCACGGTCTCGATGATGTTTCCGTAGACCGACGGCGTCATCCCCCGTTTCGTAAGCACTTCGTTCACTTTTTCGATATTCTTGACGACCAATTTCAAATTCGTCGGCGCATATTCGCTCTTCAGGTTGGTGGGGGTATCCACCACCAATAGCTTCCCGTAATCCAAGATCGCCACCCGGTCGCAGCGTGCCGCCTCTTCCATATAGTGGGTGGTCATGAAGACCGTGGTATTGTGGTTGCGTCTGAGTTCCTCCACCGCATCCCAGATTTTCGTACGAGTCTGCGGATCCAATCCGGTCGTCGGCTCGTCCAGAAAGAGGAGTTTCGGTTTATTGATGAGGGCGCGTGCGATGTCCGCCCGTCGGCGCTGACCTCCCGAGAGTTTCCCGTAAGGTCGCTTAAGAAAATCCCCCAAGCCACATAAACCGGTGAGTTCTTTGATGCGATCCGCCGTTTCCTGTTTCGTGAGTTTATAGAACGATGCCCGGCTGGACAGATTCTCTTCCACCGTCAGGAGTTGGTCGAGGAAAGAATGCTGGAAGACGACGCCGATTTTGGATCGGATCGCTTCGTCATCCTTGCCGAGTCTGAGTTGATCGATCGTAATCTCACCGGCCGTTTTCGGCAGGATGGTGCAGAGGATGTTGATGGTCGTCGACTTCCCGGCGCCGTTGGGTCCCAAAAACGCAAACAATTCCCCTTCATTGACCGAAAGGTTCAGTTGGTCGACCGCGGTCAACTCCCCGTATTTCTTCACCAAGCCTTCGATCCTCAACAATTCTCCCATGATTTTACTCCTTTATCTCATTTCCTCCATTGTACATTCATTCTCGAGTGCGTCGCAATGGAAGGAAATGTAAAACATGTTAAGATTGGATTAAGAGGTGAGTTTATGATCGTGATCGATGCCTTTTTCATGTCCATCGCATCGTTTCTGTTGATTTTCGCACTCACGGACGCCGTCATTCTGTTTTTTCGGAATTCCTTTTCACCCGTCGAAACCATCGAAGCGACCTTGATTCGTAAACCCGTTCGGATTCTACCGGTAAACAACGACATCGAGCCGGGTCTTTACCGTGTCCCGAACAAACGTGTCTTCTATTTCACGTTTAAGACGACCAAGGGGACGTTCTTTACGATGATGGTGAAGGAAAAGGAATATCAAAAGTTTCCTGAAGAGTCGATC
Organism: Erysipelotrichaceae bacterium; assembly: GCA_003520745.1. Taxonomy (GTDB): domain Bacteria; phylum Bacillota_I; class Bacilli_A; order Erysipelotrichales; family Erysipelotrichaceae; genus GWE2-51-13. The sequence goes on along the minus strand of DOUE01000004.1, from coordinate 45,728 downwards.
GGATTTCTGACCCATCAAGGAACACGATACAAAGGATTCGAAGTTACGAAATAGCGAAAGCTATTTTTCTTTTGGGAGGGGGATGGCGGTGAATCCGGATTTCATGACAAGGGAGCGGATCCAGGAAACATACATTCCGGGGGACTTCAGCCATTTCCCCAAAATCGAGAGACGGATGATCCACGCGGATCGGTCATACGATGACGTCGCTAGAGAGGTGAGACCATGTTTCTCGATCGAATCACAGAGGAGTTTCGCTGTATTCAGAGCATAGCTATACCCTTCGCTCGAGGTGGGGCTGATCGATCCGGAGGCTTCGCCGATCAAGGAAATCTTCCCTTTTCCGAAAAAGAGATGGGAAAAACGCAAAGGACGGGCGATGAACGCCCCTTCGCGATGAATCGGAGTTCCGAGTCGGATATCGCAGTGCTTCTCGACCTTCTCCTTTAAACTTTGAAACTTTTCGTTGGTTTCGTTGCCGGTTTCAAGCGCCGCGCCGAGAATGATGCGGTCTTTTTTCTGGATCAACCAGGCATAATAGTCGGTGATCGACGGATCGAACATCCCGTAGTACGCCGGATGGTTCCGGGTGGTCGGATAGACTTCCTGGATGGCGATGTAGGGTTTGGGTGAGGGGATGTGCGGGAAGAAGGTCGAGCGAAGGATGGATCGTGCGCCGTCGGCTCCGATCAGGTAGGAGGACTCGATCCATTCCGTCGTATCGTTGGATTTGAGTTGGATGCGAAAGTGCGAAGTTGTTTCTTCGATCGATAGGACATGGGTACTGAACCGACGCTCCACCGAATCGGGAATCATGTCGATCAACCATTTTTCAAACAGGAGACGATCGATGTTGATGTAGTCGCGACGATAGCCGCGCAACAGGTTGTATTTGAGGTCGTAGGTTTTGACGTAATGGAACTGGGGGTCGACCTTGATCGATTCGGGCAGGACCATCCCTTCTTTGCGCAGGGCGTCCTGGGCATGGGATGAAATCAATCCCCCGCAGGACTTGATGATTTTCGATGTGGGGTCCATGGGTCGACGATCCAAAAGAAGGATCTTGAGGTTTTTGTTTTTGGAGAGTCGTTTCGCGCAATGCGCACCGGAGGGTCCGCTTCCGATGATGACGATATCGTACATGGTTTCCTCCTTGGTTTCACTTCCTTCATTCTATCGTAACTTCCCACTCCTTGAAAGTGGAATCTGGAACTAACGTTCCATAAAAAAGAGTAACCTTGCGGTTACTCGGTGCGATGACGCATATGCGGGAAGAGGATGACTTCACGGATGGTTTCGGAATTCGTGAGAAGCATGACCAAGCGGTCGATCCCGATGCCCAGACCTCCGGTCGGAGGCATCCCGTATTCAAGGGCTTCGACGAAGTCGATGTCCATTTCGTTGGCTTCCGCATTCCCCAGTTCTTTCTCTTTCATCTGTTCTTCGAAGCGTTGACGTTGGTCGATCGGGTCGTTGAGTTCGGAGAACGCGTTGGCGTACTCACGGCTGTCGATGAAGAGTTCGAAACGATCGGTGAAGCGCGGGTCCAGCCCGTTCTTCTTCGCCAAGGGGGAAATCTCGATCGGATGGCCAAAGACGAAGGTCGGTTGTTCCAAGGTTTTTTCCGCGAACTCTTCGAAGAACAAGTTCAGGATATGGCCGAAGGACTGTTGGTGCTTGGCGACGGTGATGTGATGTTCATTCGCGACCGCCAAAGCCGCTTCCAACGTGTTGATCTGGTAGAAGTCGACACCACAGGCTTCACGTACCGCGTCGACCATATGGATACGGCGATACGGGCCTTTGAGTTCGATGGTTTTCTCTCCCCAGGGAACCGTGGTGGATCCTAGTGTTTCCATGGCGACGGATTCGATGCAGTTTTCGACGGTTTCCATCATGCCTTCCATGTCGGAATAGGCGATGTAGGCTTCGACCGTGGTGAATTCAGGGTTGTGACGCGTGCTCATGCCTTCGTTGCGGAAGAGACGGCCGATTTCATAGACCCCTTCCAATCCGCCGACGATCAAACGCTTCAGGGGCAGTTCGGTCGCGATGCGGAGGTAGAAATCCATATCCAGGGTGTTATGATGCGTCACGAAAGGGCGTGCCGCCGCTCCGCCGAGGATCGGCTGCAAGACCGGCGTTTCGACTTCGATCAGTCCGATGCCGTCGAAATAGTGTTGGAGGGCACGGATGATGCGCGGACGCAGCATCGCGATTTTACGTGAGTTCTCGTTGACGATGAGGTCGACGTACCGGCGACGGTATCTTTCTTCCACATCCGCCAAGCCGTGGAATTTATCCGGTAGAGGACGCAGGGCTTTGGTTAAGTGGGTGTACTTGTCGGCCTTGATGGACAGTTCGCCATGGTTGGTGCGGAAGATGGTTCCGTGGATCCCGACGATGTCGCCCAAATCGGCGTTGAGGAAAAGAGCGAATTCTTCTTCGCTTAAGGCGTCTTTCCGTAGGTAGACCTGGATCTGTCCGTCACGATCCAATAAATGCATGAATCCGGCTTTCCCCATGTCGCGCTTGGTCATGATGCGTCCGGCGATGACGGCCGATACGTTCATCTCGATCAATTCTTCTTTGGTTTTGTCTCCATAGTTATCCAGGATCTGTTTGCTTCTGTGGGTCGGCTTAAAGGCGCTGCCATAGGGGTCGATGCCCATCGCCGCCAAGTCGTCCGCTTTTTTTCTGCGAACAATTTCCTGTTCGCTCAATTCGATTTCGTTCATCTTACACTTCCTTTTCTAAGAACGACCACTCTTCGTTGAGGAGGGCGTTTTCATAATTCTTCACTATTCTATCAAATGTTTGGTAATCCGTCATCTGTGAAATGAGGTTCTTCACCGCATGGCTGTGTTTTAACCCGCTCACATACCAGGCGAAATGGCCCCGCATCTCTTTCATGGCGACGTTTTCACCTTTGAGTTCGATCAATCGCAAAGCGTGTTTGCGTGCGGTTTCGAACTTATGGGAGATCGTGACGATGCTTTCGTTTTCTTTCCCGTCCAACCCGGCGACCAATTCTTCGATCAGCCATGGATTCCCGAGGATCCCGCGCCCGACCATGATGGCATCGACGCCGGTTTTCTCCAGCATTTCCTGCGCGCTCTTCAAATCGACGATGTCGCCGTTCCCGATGACCGGGATCTTGACCGCGGCCTTCACCTTCGCGATTTCCTCCAGATTGACTTTTCCGGAATACATCGCGGCGCGGGTGCGTCCGTGGACGGCGATCGCGCTTGCCCCGGCGTCTTCCAACAGTTTCGCCATCTCGGGGGCGCTTAGATTCTGGTTATCCCATCCGATGCGGATCTTGCATGTGACGGGTTTTTTGACCGCGGCGACGATCGCTTTCACGATGGCGGCCGCATGTTCGGGGGTCTTCATCAACGACGCCCCGCCGGAACCTTTGACGATCTTGGGGACGGGACAGCCCATGTTGATGTCGATGATGTCGCAATCGGTCTGCGTGTCGAGATAGATCGCGGCCTTCACCATCGAATCGATCTCTTCGCCGAACAATTGTAGGGCGATGGGATGCTCGGTCGGTTCGACCCGACACATCTCCAATGTTTTCTTGTTTTGGTAGACGATGGCTTTATCGCTGATCATCTCGCTGTAAACCAGACCGGCCCCGAACTCTTTGGCGATCGTGCGGAAAGCAGGGTTGGAAATGCCGGCCAACGGGGCGATCAACACTTGGTTTTCAATTGTCAGATCACGGATCTTCCAGCGCGCCATCAACTTCTCACCGTGAGGGAATACAACTCCGATTCCGTGAACCGATAGGTCGTATTACAGAAATGGCAGGTGATTTCACAGCCGTGGTCTTCATGGATCATCGCTTCGATTTCATCCCGTTCAAGGGTTTTCAAAGCATCCGCCATGCGATCTTTACTGCAGGTGCATTTGAATTTCAGGGGGATGGTTTCCAAGACGACCGTTTCATCGAAGAGTCGGGTGGCGATGTCTTCCGGCGTCATCCCGTCCGAAATCATGGCGGAAATCGGACGAAGGTTGGCGACCACGTGTTCGGCCATCAAAATGTCCGCTTCGCTCGCGGAGGGCATCATCTGGATCATCAGAGCCCCCGCGGCCTTGACTTCGTTGTGTTCATCGACCAATACGCCCAAGGAAACGGCGGACGGGGTTTGTTCGCTGACGGTGAAATAGTAGGCGAAATCTTCCGCGATCTCGCCCGTCTGTAGATCGACGGTTCCCGTGAAGTCGCTTTTTAGATTACGGTCCAGGATGACTTTCAGGGTTCCGTCTTTACCGACCGCGCGTGAAACATCCAGTTTATGCGTGGTCTGGTGGATGAAGTGGACTTCGGGGTTCGCGACGAATCCGCGGACTTCCCCTTGCCCGTTGGCATCGACCATGATCGTGCCTAACGGTCCGCCGCCGTTGATCTGCACGGTGACCTTCTCATCCGTACCTTTGAGGTTCGCACCCAAAAGGGCGCCTGCGCTTAAGGTTCGACCCAAGGCGGCTGCCGCCGTCGGTAGACAGTGATGTCTCTTCGCGGCTTCTCTGACCAACTCCGTCGTATCGGCGACGAAGATCCGGATGGCTCCGTTTGAAGCCAACGCTTTGATTAATGTGTCCATGATGACTCCTTTGATAGGGCAAAACACCCCTTGGAAGGGGTGTTGCGATTAAACTTGAATCGGTTCCAAACCGGTGGGCTTCACCGGGGTTTGGGTGATCGGGCGACCTTCGACGATTTCGAGGATCTGTTCGCTGGTCAAGGTTTCGAATTCCAAGAGCGCCGAGGCGATCTTATCCATCAACTCTCTGTTTTCAGAGATGATCTTGTGTGCGCTGTCATAGCAGTTGTCGATGATGCGGCGGACTTCCTGGTCGATCTCGAAGGCGACCTGACCGGAGTAGTTGGCTTGGGTCGCATAGTCGCGTCCAAGGAAGACATTGCCTCCGCGGTGTTCGTACTGGATCGGTCCGAGTTCGCTCATCCCGTATTGCATGACCATGTCGCGTGCGATTTGCGTCGCACGTTCGATGTCGTTGGATGCGCCGGTGGAAATCTCGTCGAAGACGATGGATTCCGCGACGCGACCGCCAAGCAAGCCGGTGATTTGCGCCATCAAGTCTTTCTTCGTATGCATGAACTTTTCTTCACGCGGGGTCATGAGGTTGTACCCTCCGGCCAATCCGCGCGGGATGATCGTGACTTTTTGGACCATGTCCGAATCTTCGCATTTCAAGCCGATGATCGTATGTCCGGTTTCATGGTAGGCGACCAGTTTCTTTTCACGTTCCGAATAGGTGCGTGATTTCTTCGCGGGTCCCATGATGACACGGTCGATCGCTTCGTCGAGATGCGCCATCGTGATGATTTCGGATTCGTCGCGGACCGCAAGGATCGCGGCTTCGTTCAACACGTTTTCAAGATCGGCCCCCGAGAATCCGGGAGTACGTTTCGCCAACGCTTCCAAATCGAGGTCCGGACCCAGTTTTTTATTGCGGGCATGGACGCCGAGGATGGCGCGACGACCTTTACGGTCGGGTAGGGAAACGGTGATTTGACGGTCGAAGCGACCCGGGCGCAGAAGCGCGGGGTCAAGGACGTCGGGACGGTTGGTCGCTGCGACAATGACGATACCCGCATTGTCCGTAATGCCATCCATTTCGACGAGCAGTTGGTTGAGGGTTTGTTCACGTTCATCGTGTCCACCGCCGACTCCCGTACCGCGTTGGCGGCCGACAGCGTCGATTTCATCGATGAAGATGATGCAAGGCGCGGTTTGCTGGGCTTTCTTAAACATGTCGCGGACACGGCTCGCACCGACACCGACGAACATTTCTACGAAATCCGAACCGGAGATGGAATAGAACGGGACATCGGCTTCCCCTGCCACGGCTTTCGCCAACAGGGTCTTCCCGGTACCCGGAGCACCGACCATCAAGACGCCTTTGGGGATACGCGCCCCCATGCGGGCGAACTTCTTGGGGTTCTTCAGGTATTCGATCAATTCCTTCATTTCTTCTTTTTCTTCGTCGCATCCCGCCACGTCTTCGAATCGAACTTTGATGTTTCCTTCAAGACGCGCTTTGGATTTCCCGAATTCGAAGGCTTTGTTTTGTCCGCCTCCGCCGTTCATTCTTGTAAGGAGAAAAAAGGCGAACGCTCCGAACAATAAGAACGGAACGACTTGGATCAGCAAATCCATCAAAGGATTCGCGGCGTTCGCATCGATGATACGATATTCGATGGATGTGCTGTTGTAGATAGCGTTGATCAATCCATCGGTCTGGGCTTCTGTGTTGGGGATGGTCAAGGTATACCCGACAGCGTTCCCTTTACTGTCGAGGTAAGACCCGGTGATGTTGACGACGACGTCGCTGACAACCACCTTCGCATCGGTGACTTTGTTTTTCGCTAAAAGATCCAAGTAGTTTGAATACGTCAGTTTCTCAACCGTCGGACTCATATTCATCGTTAACAGACTGAAAATGGCCAACGTGACGATCAGATACGGGATCAGGCTGATGATTCTATTGTTACGCACAAATGATCACACTCCTTTGATGAACTTGCGGTGTTACTGGTAACATTCGTCCTTCAGGACGCCGACATAAGGTAAATTACGATACTTTTCGTCGAAATCCAAACCGAATCCGACGACGAATTCGTTGGGGATGGTGAATCCCACATAGTCCGCGGTGATGTCGATGACACGGCGGGAAGGTTTATCCAACAAGCTGACGATCTTGACCGATTCGGCACCTTTGTTAAACATGAGTTTGGTGACTTCTTTTAAAGTTCTTCCGGTATCCACGATATCTTCGACCATCAAGATATGGTCGCCTTTGATGGAACGGTTCAAGTCCATGATGATTTTCACATCGCCGATCGACTCGGTGCCCTCATAACTGGAGACGGCCATGAAATCGAATTCGATGTCCAAATCGATGTATTTGATCAAGTTGACCAGAAACGGGACGGATCCCTTAAGGACGGAAACCACGACCGGTACTTTGCCTAAATTGCGATAGTCTTCCGTGATTTGCTTGCCGAGTTCGGCGCAGCGGGTCTGGATCGCTTCTTCGCTGACCAGTACTTTTTTGATATTTGGATGCATGCGTTTGATTTCCTCCTGCATAATATACCTATTTTACCACAAAGACCTTTGGATGTGCATAGGTATGCGTTACATTGGCGCCGATTCCGGATGCGAAGATGATTTCCCCGTCTTTGTTTTCAACGACCAGGATTTCACGTCGTTGATCCAATGGAATCTTGCGATCGATGCACCAACGGTTGATGCTTTTGCTACCAAACGCAAGGCGGATCGCATCCCCGGGTCTTGTTTTGCGGATGATCAAGGGGAAATCTTCCGGGATAAGATGCAATCCTTCTCGGGTTTTTCCCTCGGATTGGATTTTGAAGACACCATAATCCTTATATTCGATCGTTTTTAACTCGATCGAATACTCTTCTGATTTCGCTATGACTTTCATTCTTCCATATTGAATCAACAGGCTTTCGTTTTCATCGAGTTTGATTCCGATCGTTTCATCGCTTTTCGATTGACTCAAGATTTCATCGAGGAAATCCGAAGCATATCGCTGCCGTTGACCATGATTCATCAGCCACATCCGAAGAAGTTGTCGATTGGCTTTCAACTCTTCGACGGACAATTCAGGGAGAAGCGCGATCATTTCGTTTTGGACCCTCATCGCTTCAATCCGATGATTCCGGTCTTCCATCTCCATGAACAACTTCCCTTTATCCTCATCTGTCAAACCCTTAAGTTCGATGCGTGTCTTGTTTCTTTCATAGTTTGGCTTTTCATTGGATTCATCGACGCCATATTCAATCCCTGCATTCATACAGATTCCAATCAGTTCTTCTTTTGTGAAGTCGAGTAAGGGTCGAACGATCTTCACCCCCAACATCTTTCCTTCTTTCTTGATTCCATAATAACCGACGCTTTTGTTCGCCTTCTTCTGCATGACATAGGTTTCCATTACGTCGTCTTTATGATGGGCGCTCATCATCCCTTCGCACTGGTTTTGCTTGGCGAAATCCCTTGCGCTTTGATAGCGGATGTCCCGCGCCCAGGATTGGAAATTCCCATGGTGAGGGAAGTCGGCGTCTACCATCATATACGCGATCTTGTGCTTTTCGCAATAGCTTTGCACGAACCCTTGGTCGCGCAGTGCCGAGGGTCGCATATGATAATTGACATGCAGCACAAAAGGACGGACCCTCGCTTCATGGCAGAGATGCAAAAGCGCCATGGAGTCGGGGCCGCCCGATACGAGGACTACCCAAGATTGGTTTTGATAAGAATTCAACGGGTTCAGCGGAATCACCTCGAATTCAGTATATCGTTCAGTAGGATTCCGTCAAGTCGCGATGGGGTTCAAACAGACATTCCTTGATTCGATCTTTGATTTGCTGAAACAATTCGTCTTTCACATCCAGATGCCCCTTCACCTCTATAATGCGCGACGTGTTGATGAACTTACAGTCATTGAGGAAAAGGACGGATTCCTTGTACATCCCTTTTTGTTTCCCGATCCGCATCAAATGCCTCTTCCCGTTCGGATTGATGTTTTCTTCATACGCTTGGGAAAAGGTCGAAGGATTGGACGTCATCGGGATGACGAACGCCTTGCTATGCACGATCGAAAGGATGATTCCGAAGTGTTGGTACCCGGCTTCATTGCGATAGGCACACCCGAAATCGATGAAGCAAATGTCGCCCGGGCGGACGCGTACGCTGAGTTGTTCGCAGGAGAGAAGGTTCGATCGATCCAAGAAATTACTGTGGCTCAACATGTATTTCGCCGCATTGGAGATGCTTTGGTCACATAGATAGTGTTTGAGATCGTCAAAGAGTGAGAAAATCGTTGAGGAAGCTTCAGGATGGGAAGATAAGGGACGGACATCGGAAAGAAACGGTAGAAGTTGGGGTAAGCGTGAGCATTTCATTCAATCACCTCAATCCATACTACGTTCTATGTTCGATTTCCCCTATCTTTTAATATGGGTTTCCATTTGTCCCGTATACTCGTCATTGATAACATTTCTTGAAACCCATATACAAAAAAGTGTTCCACCTTATGATGGAACACTCCTTTATTCAATGAACTTTATTTGACTGCGCTAAGTCCGGCGATCTTCCCAAAAACGACATCATCCAATGTGTTGTTTCCAGCGACTCTACCGTCACCATATAAACCACCCATCACTTCTCCTGCGGCGAATAAGCCTGGGATCGGTTGATTGTTCTTGTCGATGACTTGGGCATCGGCATTTACCTTAAGTCCACCCATTGTGTAATGGTTCGAAGGCAATGTTTGGACGGCTTGATAGGGAGCTTCGATGATTTTCCCAAGTACTGTACGACCAAACGGATCGATACCTTGATTGTAATCGTTGATTGTTTTCAGAAGCGTCACAGCATCGATATTAATCAATACGGCGAGTTCTTCGATCGTATTCGCTTGGAATCCTTTCCCTTTTTCGAAAAACTTCTTACCGTCCGGTGTGTTGAGGACGCGATTGTCGAAAATGGCATAAGCACTGTGCTCGCTGGTTTTAAGGATTTCCGCCGCCAACGCTTTTGGTGCTAGTGTTTCGTTGACGAATCGTTCACCCTTGAAGTTGACAAGGATTCCCGAAACATCTTCGGTTGTAAGAATTCTCTCATGATACCAATCGCCATTGATCGACAGTGGGCGAACTTGGAAGTATTGCATATCGACAAGATCCGCATTGGCGGCTAAAGCCATGACGATCCCGTCTCCTGTTGCGCCAGGAGTAGTCATCTCGGTATTGATGTTCTTATATTTCTCGTTATAGAATGCGATCATTTCAGGATTGTTATTGAGCCCTCCGGTAGCAAGAATAACCGACTTGGCGTAGATTACGTAGGATCCCTTCTCATCTTCAACGGTAGCGCCGATGACTTTTCCGTCCTTGATCACTAATTCTGTTGCTTTTGTCTTCGTGCGTACGTCCAACTTATCATATTGATTTGCTTCATTGATCAGAACCCCGATGAGTTGCGATCCGTAATGCCCCTCGACGGGTACTAGCCAAAATGGCTCGGCTTCAGAACGAACCTTCAGTTTCAACCCAAGTTCAGTTAACCAATCAATCGCTTCGGAACTTTTATTTACAAGAATCTGTACCAAGGCTGGATTCGCTAAGTTTTTCCCGGTTTCCATCGTACGTTTGAAATGATCTTCCTTCGTGAAGGAGATTCCGGCATCCTCATGGTATTTCGTATCCGAAGCGGTAATGCCTGTCGCCGAAATGATCGTGTTTCCACCAAGGGCGCTCATTTTCTCGACGAGGATGACTTTCTTGCCCGCTTCCGCGACGGTGATCGCCGAAACTAAACCTGCTCCGCCACCACCGATAACCAATACATCCGTTTTAATCTCTTTGTCTTTTCCAGAGCAGGCTGCCAACGCGAATACTAGGATACCTGCCAACAATACTTTGGTCAATTTCATTTCATCGCCTCCTTAAGTGCTTCATCGACAGCATCGAGAATCGCTTGTGATGTCACTGTCGCTCCAGAGAACACATCGACCTCTTTTGTGTTTTGCTTCTCGATGATAGCAAGAGGGATGCCTTGGATCGCAGGATCGGAAATCCCTGGAGTTTCGCTATGAGATACAATTAGAACCTTTGTAATCTTATCAGATTTTACTTCAACCTTCACGACGATCGGGCCGTATTTCCCTTGGCCAGTTCCTTCGTATTGGCCATCATTGTATATACTTGCTTTTGCACATGCCGTAAAAACCATCAGTAAACTCAGTAAAATAAAAATGGACTTTTTCATTTCATTTCTCCTCAAACTCAATTGTAAAGTTTGTGAGTTTTTTTTCAATTGAACAATGACTCTAAAAAAAAGGACAACTGTCCTTTAGTTTTGAAGATTCTTTTGAAAGTAAATCACGGCTTCAATCCGATTTTTTACATTGATCCTCTCATAGATAACGCTCAGATAATTACGAATGGTTTTCTCGGACATGAACATCTCGTCGGCTATTGCTCTATTACTGAGACCTTTAGATAAGAGGAGTAGAATCTTAGTTTCGTTAGGGTTAAGAATTTCTTTGACCATCTCCTTTTTGGTTACATAGCATGTAAGTTTTTCCATGATCGTTTCATCGAAATATGATGAACCATCCATCACGGTCGATATCCCGTCGATGATTTTCTTTACTTCCGACGTTTTCAACAAGATGCCGCATACCCCTTGTTGGATACATTGATAGATGATTTTCTCATCATCGAATGCAGTAAGAATCATGATTCTAGGAGTTTTTTCCCGCCACCTCATATTCTTGATCAAATCCAAAGCGTTACCGTCTTGAAGCTGATAATCAAGGACTAACAGATCATATTCATCGCTTGCCAAATGATTCATCGCATCCTTGATCGAATAGGATTCGTCGATTCGAAACTCAGGAAAATGCTTGTTAAGTAAGAGTTTCAACCCGTTGCGGACGATTGTATGATCATCAACTAGTAAGATTCGCGTCATAACTGATTCCTTTCCAAGGGATGAAGAGATCGCATTGTGTTTTGTTATGCGTATCCCATTTGATTCTTCCTTGACATAATTCGACTCGATTACGAATGACGTTGATTCCAAAATGGGAATTTGAGTCCACTTCGTTAAGGTTGAAACCCGGACCATTGTCCTTAAGTCGTAATAATAGACCTTCGTGGTTCCCTATACAACTTATTTCGATTCGACTTGCATGTGCGTATTTCTTTGAGTTAATAAGGAATTCCCGAATGATATAGATGATATTGTTCATGGATTGAGAGTCGATAGGGCGGCTAAGTATGAGTGGAACATCGAACTCGAAGTTGACTTTTAGATTCGGCAACGCTTCCTCGAAAAGCAGCATTTCGATTTCTTGTCGCAGATCATCCATATCCACTCGTCGAATGACAGGGGATTTCAAGAAATCCCGAATTTGTTGCATCGATGATTGAAGGTTTTCGCGAACGCTTTGAAGAGACTGTCGGTCTTCGATATTTTCATCCAGTTGATCCAAATTTAACTTTGCCACAAACAACTGTTGCAGGACGACATCATGCAGCTGACTTCCCATCCGTCGTCTTTCGTTAATGCTGATTTGCTTTTGGATGATGAACCGCTCTTGTTTGAATTTCAAGCGATCGTAAAACAGATTCACTACAAACATTATCGCGGATATCCCAATGGCAAATAGGATTCTGAAGACTTCGATCGGAATATTCGTCGATTGGATAAAGGCTTCGCGGTTGAGAAAACGGGCAGGAAAGAAATCGAAGTATTCTCCGATCAATCCAGTGGATAGCGTATAAAGCAAGAAAATTACGGCGAGTAAAGATAATGCATTGGCGATACTTACGATCTTTGCCTTGCGAAGTTGTCCTTGATACACTATCAGTGCGATCGTTGTCAAGATTCCACTTGGAAGAGCCGTGAGATAACGGGTGAATAGGATCAAGCCGTCCAAGATATCCATAATTTTCAGGTTGGACTGAAACAATATAATTACGACGACCACTATCCATGTAAAGAAAACGAAGCGGATAAGCCACTTTATATTGCGCTGATGAAATCGGAATTCTGTAAAGAGATGGAGCGCGAAGAAATCAAGGAAGTAGAATGACGACCCATACAATAAGAGGATAAGAATCGACAGAGTCGATTGATAGTCTGGATACAAGTTTAGACGATTAAACATGATTAACCACTCTGCAGATCCATGGGTTAATCCGAAAATCGCCAGAAAGAACAAGCTTCTATGAAAAAGAAAATCACGATGATTGAAGTACTGGAACATGCTTAACATTCCCATTGAGAAGAAGGATAATCCATATATAAAATAGAGGATGACAGTTTGTTGAATGTTCATAAGTAGACTTAATTTAACGATTTTCGGTAGTAAAGTCAATGAATATGTTCAGTTAACACTAGATTCTGATTAGAAACAACGTAGATGCAACGAATAATCTACCTCTTGTTCAAACCATTCTGGACTAATTCCGACCAATATTCCTAGCCCGTAACCGTTACCTTCTCTTCGAGTTGCAGATGCTCGAGGGTAAGTATTGACTTTAGCATGCAAACGATATAGAAAAAAGAGTCCCGAAGGACTCGAAGTAGATTATCTGCGATTTGCGAGATGCAAGTTTTCCAACATGATCCCGGTACCTTCAACAACGCATCTCAAGGCATTCTCGGCTACGTAGACCGGAATGTTGAGTTCGTTGGTTAGAAGTTGGTCCATGCCATGAAGCAAGGCACCCCCGCCGGTCAAGACGATCCCGCGGGTGATGATGTCGGCGGAAAGTTCCGGCGGCGTCTGTTCGAGAACGGTACGGCAAGCACGGACGATGTCCTGCAGGCTTTCACGCATCGCCAATTCGGTTTCATCCGAGTTGATGGTGATGGAGTGGGGCAAGCCGGTGACCAAGTCGCGGCCGCTGACATCCATGGTGTCGCTGCGGGAACCCTTCCATGCGGTTCCGATCTTCTTCTTGATTTCTTCCGCGGTACGATCACCGATCAGAAGTTTATAGGAGTCTTTCACATACTTGATGATGTCGCGGTCCATGCGGTCCCCGGCAACCTTCAAAGAAGTGCTGGTGACGATTTCACCCAACGACAAAATCGCGACGTCGGTCGTACCGCCGCCGATGTCCAAGACCATGTTTCCTGTCGGCTTGGAAATATCCAGACCGGCACCGATCGCGGCGACCTTGGGTTCTTCTTCGATGTAGACTTTTTTCGCACCGGCACGATACGCCGCATCGCGGATCGCGTTGCGTTCGACCGATGTGATGTTCGACGGGCAACAAATCAAAATCTCGGGGCGTGAAAACATCCCTTTGAGTTTTAATTTGCGGATGAAATGGTTCAGCATGATTTCCGTGACTTCGAAGTCCGCGATAACGCCGTCCTTCAAAGGGCGGATGGCTAACACACGGCCGGGGGTACGTCCCAACATCGCTTTGGCTTCCGTACCGACAGCCAGACATTTTTTTGTTTCAGCGTCCAAGGCGACGACCGAGGGTTCATCGAGAACTACCCCTTCGCCTTTGACATAGATCAGCATGTTCGCTGTTCCTAAATCGATTCCTACTTGTTTTGAGAAAAACATGAACTCTACCTCCGTTCACTAGGCAAATCATATTATAGCACAAAACAACTTTTTAACACGTGAAACCCAAGTGAATTAGTTGAGTGTGATGCGTAACGCGAGTAAAAACTGGGCGAACAAGGTACCCAGCGCCATCGCCAGTAGAATCATCAGAATCTGGGCGGGAACGGGTTTGTTTTTGCGTAGGAAGCGGTTGAAATCAAGCGCCGTCAGGGCGTAGAGACTCACGGCGAAACCGAAAAAATAAGCCAATACGCGGATGATTTCTTCTGTCATGTCTTGACCTCCTTCTAGTTTTTCGCACTGTCGATGTACGTTAGGATCTTGATGTCGGCGTCGAAGTTCCCGTCGACGACCTTGGTTTCGACCGTGAAGGTGAACCCCGGGACCGTCGTCCGTTCGACTTGCTCCAGAAACAAGGAAAGATGCTCGGGGTCGAGTCCCAACGACTCTTCATCGATGAACCAACGGATGCGATGGATCGTGAAGTCGAAGGGGAAACGACCGTGGGAAGTGTGTCTGACCTTCGTGTTTTCGATATGGCGGACCATGTCTTGAAGATGGTCGGCGACGCGTTGGTCCTGGGTTCGGGGTTCGTCTTCGAAGTCCTTCAAATCCGATTCATGATCGATGTCGGACGGGATTTCGGAAAGGTTGAGTTTCAGTTGGGAAATGATTTCTTCAAGCTCGTCTTCGGTGTATTCCACTTCTTCGTCGCCGTAGTCACTGAACTCGTTCTTCTCATATTCCGTGACTTCCATCGGAAAGACGGTCATGAAATCCTGCAGATCCAAGTTCTTCACATCGTCATAGAACGAGATGCGCTTCAAAAACCCTTCGTCCATGACCTCGCGTTGGAGGGAGGCTAGGGATTGAAATCCTTTGGATTCAAGATCCTCGAAGACGATCGAAGTGACACCGAGTTTTAGGTAGGATTCGGCGATCCCGCGTCTCAACTCTTCCGGAGACATCGTCGACGCGAGTTCGAACCGATCGGCGATCCATCGGAAATAGTCTACGATTTCCGTGTCACCGCTCAGGGTTCGCCCTTCGATCATTTCCACCACTTCTTTTTGGTAGATCGTATCGACGAGGTCTTTTCGGTAGTAATGGAGTCGATAGACATTATGGCTTGAGACATCCTTAAAATAAGCGAGTCGGATCGTATCTTCCTCGCTGAAGTCGAGCGTTGAAATGTGATTCTTTAGGTAAGTTAGTACGTCCATGGCCACCTCTCTTCTATCATAGCGTGTATTATGAGTGATTTTCATGGGAAATGATGGGAAAGCGGTGAAAAACGAGAAAAAAGGAAGCCAAAGCTTCCTATTGGGAGACGTTGATGCGGTTGATGGCTTTGCGGAGGGCGATTTCGGCACGTTTGATGTCGATGTCGGGATCCTTGGAGCGGAGTCGTTCTTCGGCGCGTTCTTTCGCTTCTTGGGCGCGTTTGACATCGATTTCGGCTTCGCTTTCGATGGCGTCGCTGAGGATCGTGGCTTCGTTGTCCTTGAAGAAGAACAATCCGCCGGCGACCGCATACTCGGTGCGCACCCCGTTCTCGATCGTCGTCATCATCGAGATGTCGACCATCGTCACCAAGGGCATATGATGGGCTAATATCCCCATTTGTCCTTGCGGGGTCACCAGGTTGCAGATCACGGTTTGGACTTTGCGCGGTTTCCCGTGGGGGGTGATCATGTTCAGAGTGAACATATTAGTCGAGACTTTCCGCTTTCACGACGGCTTCTTCGATCGTGCCGACATACATGAAGGCTTGTTCCGGAAGATGGTCGTACTTCCCTTCCAAGATCGCTTTGAAACTGCGGATGGTTTCTTCGAGTTTGACATACTGTCCCGGGAAACCGTTGAATTGTTCGGCGACATGGAACGCTTGCGACAAGAAGTTACGGATGCGGCGCGCGCGGTTGACGACGACTTTGTCTTCATCCGACAATTCGTCCATCCCGAGGATGGCGATGATGTCCTGGAGTTCTTTGTAGCGTTGCAGGATTTGTTGGACATCGCGGGCGACACGGTAGTGTTCTTCCCCGACGACCAAGGGATCCAACATACGGCTGGAAGATTCCAGCGGATCGACGGCGGGGTATATCCCCAACGCGGCGATATTGCGGTCAAGGACGGTCTTCGCATCCAAGTGGGAGAACGCGGTCGCAGGCGCGGGGTCGGTCAAATCGTCGGCCGGAACATAAATGGCTTGGACGGATGTGATCGAACCGCGTTTGGTCGAGGTGATGCGTTCTTGGAGTTGTCCCATTTCAGTGGCGAGCGTCGGTTGATAACCGACCGCGGACGGTATGCGTCCGAGCAGGGCGGAGACTTCCGACCCGGCTTGGGTGAAACGGAAAATATTGTCGATGAAGAGAAGGACGTCCTGACCTTCACGATCGCGGTAGTACTCCGCCATCGTCAAGCCGGTCAGACCGACGCGCATACGTGCGCCCGGGCTTTCGTTCATCTGTCCGTAGACCAACACGGTTTTCGCAAGGACCCCCGTGTCTTTCATTTCATGATAGAGGTCGTTCCCTTCGCGGGTACGCTCTCCGACGCCGGCGACGACGGATAAACCGCCATGTTCGGTCGCGATATTGTGGATCAATTCCTGCATGACGACGGTTTTCCCGACTCCCGCACCGCCGAACAGACCGATTTTTCCGCCTTTAACGTACGGGCAAAGCAGGTCGATGACTTTGATGCCGGTTTCCAGGATTTCCGACGTGGTTTGTTGGTCTTCGAATTTGGGGGCGTCGCGGTGGATCGGCATGCGTTCCACCTCGGGTCCCATGGGTTCCATTCCGTCGATCGGTTCGCCAAGTACGTTGAACATACGTCCAAGGACTTCCTTGCCGACCGGCGCCATGATTGGGTTTTCGGTATCGACGCAAGCCATCCCGCGGACAAGTCCGTCGGTGGATCCCATCGAAATGCAGCGGACGACATCGTCCCCGATATGCTGCGCGACTTCTACGACCAGCTTGCGATCACTGAGTTGGATGTCGATCGCGTTATGCAACATGGGCAGTTCGCCCTGGTTGAAACGTACGTCGACGACCGGTCCGATGATCTGACTGATTTTACCGATGTTGTGTGCCATCGTGTACCTCCTATAAAGCTTCCGCACCGGCTACGATCTCCGTGATTTCCTGGGTGATCGCCGCTTGGCGGGTCTGATTGTAGGTCAACAACAATTCTTCGATCAATTCTTCCGCGTTGTCCGTGGCATTGTCCATGGCCATTCTGCGTGAAGCTTGTTCGGACGTCTTGGATTCCAACCATAACCCGTAAAGCAAGGAATGCATGTACATCGGAACCAATTGGTGGATCAGGTCGACCGGATTGGGTTCGAAGATCGTATCTTGCTGAAGTTCAGCGTTTTCTTCCTTCTCCACTTCTTGCGGAATGATCGGGAGTAGATCGATCATGCTGGGTTCAAACGTCAACGAATTGACGAATTTCGTATAGATGACGCGGATGCCGCCGACCACGCCGGCTTTGTATTGGTCCATGATCCAGTCGCCGACCTTCGCCAAATCGCGATACTGTAGGTTATCGCTTTGCGCCAGGTTTTTGAGTACGGGGTAAGGATGCCGTTTGAACCACATGCGCTCCTTACTTCCGATGACGACCAAGGGATCCCCTTCATCCAACTTCTCACGGATGTAGTGTACGACATTGACGTTGAACCCCCCGCACAACCCCATGTCGGAAACGAAGACCACGGTGACGGGTTTCGCTTTCTGAGGTTTGAGGTAGGGAATGTCGCCGACATTGGCTTGTCCGATGACCTTGTGGATCGTCTTATGCAGGGTGGACGAATACAAGCGGTTCGCTTCCATCATGTTTTTCTGTTTTTGGAGCTTGCTGGTCGCGATCAGTTCCATGGCGCTGGTGATTTTCTTGGTCGCCTTGACGGAACGGATGCGAGCTTTCAACGCTTGCTTATTGGCTGCCATCTTACTTCACGCTCATCTTGATGAAACGATCGGTGATGCTTGCCATGGCGGTCTTGATCTTGGCTTCCAATTCGGGTGAGATGATCTTCTTCTCGTTGATCTCGGTAATGATTTCCGGATATTCGACGTCGAAGTCGCTCAATAGGATCCGTTCGAATTCACGGATCCCTTCCACCGGGATGTCCTTGATGAACTTGTATTTGGCGGTGAACAACGACAATACTTCATGTGCCAGATCCAAGGGGGTGTATTGGCTTTGCTTGAGGAGTTCGGTCAGTCTCGACCCGTGGTCGATGACCGACTTGGTGTTGGCATCCAGATCGGATCCGAACTGGGCGAACGCCAAGAGTTCGCGGTATTGGGCGAGTTCCAACTTCAGCGAGGAAGCGACTTGCTTCATGGCTTTGGTCTGCGCCGCCGACCCGACACGGGAGACCGACAAACCGCTATCGACCGCAGGACGTACGCCGGCGTTGAAGAGTTCGGTCTGCAGGAACAACTGGCCGTCCGTGATGGAGATGACGTTGGTCGGAATATAGGCCGAGATATCCCCGGCTTGGGTTTCGATGATGGGTAAAGCGGTCAGCGATCCGCCGCCGTTTTCCTTATTCAACTTACAGGCACGTTCAAGCAGACGTGAATGAAGGTAGAAGACGTCTCCGGGATACGCTTCGCGTCCGGGTGGACGGCGAAGCAGAAGGCTCATGGTACGATAGGCGACCGCATGTTTGGACAAGTCGTCATAGACGATCAGGACATCCTTGCCCTGTTCCAACCATTCTTCCCCGATCGCACAACCGGCGTAGGGGGCGATGTATTGCAAAGGCGCAAGTTCGCTAGCCGTGGCCGAAACGATGACGGTGTATTTCATCGCATCGTGTTGTCTGAGTTTTTCGACGATCTGAGCCACCGTCGACGCTTTTTGACCGATGGCGACGTAGATGCAGATCATGTTTTGGTCTTTCTGGTTCAAGATCGTATCGATCGCGATCGCGGTTTTACCGGTCTGGCGGTCGCCGATGATGAGTTCGCGTTGTCCTCTGCCGATCGGGATCATCGAGTCGATGATCTTCAGTCCGGTCTGGACCGGTTGATTGACGGATTGACGGGTCATGACCCCCGGGGCGACGCGTTCGATCGGACGCATTTTATCCGAAACGATCGCCGGACCGCCGTCGATGGCGATCCCCAACGAGTTGACGACACGTCCCAACATCCCGTCCCCGACCGGGACTTCGACGATGCGTCCGGTACGTTTGACGGAGTCGCCTTCCTTGATCTCACGATCGCTGCCTAAAAGTACGCAACCGACATGGTCTTCTTCAAGGTTGAGCACCATTCCGAAAACGTCGTTTTCGAATTCCAGCAACTCGCCGGACATCGCATCGGTCAACCCATGCAATAAAGCGATTCCATCGCCGACTTTGATGACGACGCCGACATCGTTTTCTTCAATCTTCTCTTCATAGTGCTTAATCCTGTTTTTAATCAGGGCACTGATTTCTTCAGGGCGTAATTCCATAGCCTCACCTGCTTCCTTTGACGAGTTCTTGTTTCAAATTCGCGATCCGTGCTTTCATCGATCCGTCGATGATCGTGTTTTCCAGCGAAACCTTGATTCCGCTGATCAATGTCGGATCGATGCGGTTGGTCAGTTCGACGGTCTGTTTGCGACGCTCTGAGAAATCCCGGCTGAGATTCTGCAGTTGCGTCTTATCCAAGGGATAGACGGAATAAACGATGCCTTCCGCGATATTGTGGATGCGGTTGTAATGATGCCTGTATTCCTCGATCATGTCGGGGAACAGTGCCATCCGGTCCTTATCCACCAATAGACAGAGCGTGTTGACGATCGTCGCATCGACGTTCGCACCCAGACTTTCCTTCAATACGGTTTTCTTATCTTGTTTCGACACTTGCGTACGCGCGAAAAAACGGAGGATTTCCGGTGTTTCCCGCCATAAGGTGTTCAAGGCTTCCAATTGTTCTTTCCAGTCGTTCTCTTTCTTTACCTCTTCGGCAAGTCCGTAGAGCGCCTCGGCATAGATCGCGGCCGCCTTTCCCATTAGCTACGCACGTCCTTCATGAACTTCTCGATCAACGCGCGGTCGCTGTCTTCATCGACCCGTCCTTCGATCAGTTTCTGCGCAGCCAAAAGCGCGACATCCACGATTTCGGATTGGATGCTGTCGTCCATTTGCTGACGTTGATATGTAATTTCACGGATGGCGGCCTGAAGTTTCAGGTCGGCTTCACGTTTTCCGTCGGCGGTCAATTTCTCTTTGACACGCTGACCTTCTTCTTTCCCGCGTTCAACCAGCTGCATCGCCTCGTGGGCGGCCGCAACCAACTTGCTTTCGGCTTCGCTTGCCAATGCTTTTGCGGTCAGGTTGGCTTCGTCGGCATCCTTAAGTTGGCGTTCTGCATACTCGGCTCGTTTCTCAAGGAATGATAAAGTCGGTTTCCATAGGAAACGTTTGAACCAATAGAGCAAAAACGCTGTCGCCGTAAGCTGGACAAGCATTGTTAGTGGATCGGGGAAAAGCTTCCCGGCGATATCCAGATTCATAAATTCACCTGCTTTCTAGCGAATTGTCGGCTTATTTAAAGAAGAACATTAACAAGAACGCAATCAACAACCCGTAGATCGCACAGGTTTCAGCGATGGCATCCCCTAAAATCAACATGGCGCGGATTTTGTTTTCCGCTTCAGGGTTACGTCCGACCGCTTCGACGGCTTTACTCGCGGCGATCCCCTGTCCGATTCCGGTCATCATCCCGGTCATAACTGCCAAACCTGCGCCGATGGCGACGAGTCCTCTTCCGATATCCATAAGTTAGTCCTCCTTTTGACTATTCTTCCTTTGGAAGTTCAACACCGATTAAAATCGTTGTCAGCATAATGAAGATATACGTTTGAATCAATCCTGCAAAAACATCGAAGTAAGCATGAAAGATCGGGGCGATAACGACGCCGAGAAAGTCGAATTTCCCGATGAACGGGATGATGAGTTCGGATATGAACCCTGTAAACGAATAAAGCAACCCCATCATGATCGTACCGCTGGTGATGTTTCCAAATAAACGTAGGGAAAGCGAGATCAGGGGTGCGATGACACCGAAGACATTCATGATGAAGAATAAGGGATGGGGCTCGAAGAATCGGTGGAAAAACTGTTTGAGCCCGTTGGTGCGGTAGACGGTGTACTGGATCAAGAAGAACGTGATCAGAGCGAGCGTCAACGTCACACTGTAATTCGCGGTCGGTTGCGACAAACCGAACAAACCGGACAAATTACTGATTAACATGAACATCGCCAACATTCCGACATACGGGGCATACTGCTTTGCGGCTTTCTTGCCCATGTTGTCTTTGGTCAAATTCCATATGAATTCGACATAGATCGTCGCCAACAACACAACGCCGGAGGGTTTTTTGTATGGATCCGCTTTTTTAATTTGCGCATTCACATAAAGCAACGCCATCATGATCAATGCCGAGACAAGCAGGACCGAAAAAACTTCGACCTGGACGCCGACGACCGGTACACTGAGGAAATGGATCATTTCATCCCTCCTTTTTGTGGAACAATAATTCTTTAGCGAAGAGTCTGAATTTAAAGAACATCAATCCCGCAGCAACGGCGAAAATGTTGACCCAAGAAGGGAAAATCACCGCGATCGCCATGGGGACGCCTAAAAACAGAGTGGCTCCTGCAAAAAAAAGATAGGTAATGAAACGGTTATGTCCACGAAGGTGCAAGATTCCCGAGACATAATTGGATGTCAGCTGGAAGTTGATCAGAGAAGCGGTGAATCCGGCGAGAAAGCCGATCCCCCAACTTGCCTTGATTACGACCAAAAGTATGCCGAGGATCAACCCCGACCGCAAACTCCCTTTTACGTGATTGCTTAAGAAATCGTCCATCGTTCCACTCCTGTTTCAATACGCAACAATGATAGCATAAATCCCCCGTTCTGTGTAGAACGGGGGATGAAAAGTCGAACTTCCTACTTGGTTCCAAAGATACGGTCGCCCGCATCGCCAAGTCCCGGAACGATATAGCCTTTCTCGTTGAGTTTTTCATCCAAGGCCGCCAGGTAGACGTCCACGTCCGGATGATCCTCTTCGATGCGTTTGACGCCTTCCGGCGCTCCGACCAGACAGACCAACTTGATAATCGATGCGCCGCGTTTTTTCAGGAGCGTGATCGCGGCGGATGCGGATCCGCCCGTCGCCAACATCGGATCCAAAACCATGACGACCGATTCCGGCATCGTGGAGGGGAACTTCGCGAAATATTCATGCGGTTCCAAGGTTTCTTCGTCGCGGTAGAGTCCGATGTGGCCGACTTTCGCCGTGGGGATCAAATCGCGGATTCCGTTGACCATGCCCAAACCGGCACGCAATATGGGGACCAATACGATTTCCTTGGCCAACTCCTGGGTTTGGCAAATTGCGACAGGGGTTTTGATTTCGATGGGGTTCAACGGCAGGTCGCGCGTGATTTCAAACGCCATCAAGCCTGCGATTTCGTCGAGGTTTTGCCTGAAATCCTTGGTTCCGGTGGATTCTTTACGCATCTGCGTCAGTTTGTGGGTAATCAGGGGGTGATGAAGTACGGTAAGCATGTTTCTTCCTCCTTGTTTAACAATCGACCGGGAAACGGCGCGTCAATGCGCGGACTTCCTTCAGGATTTCCGCATGCAGCCCGGTATCTTCGGGATGTTTCAATGTCTTGGCGATGAAAATCGCGATTTGTCTGAATTCTTCTTCTTTCATGCCGCGCGTGGTCATCGCGGGGGATCCCAAACGGATCCCGCTGGTCGTAAAGGGTTTTTCGGTATCGAAGGGGATGGCGTTCTTATTGCAGGTGATCCCGACGGAATCCAGCAACTTTTCGCTGACTTTCCCGCTCAATCCGACCGAACGCTTCACGTCGACCAGGCACATGTGGTTTTCGCTTCCGCCACCGACCAGGGTGAACCCTTCAAGGATCAGTTGTTCGCACAACGCCTGCATGTTTTTCAAGATCTGGGCGCTGTATTCGGTGAACGAAGGTTGCAGGTCTTCATGGAAACACGCCGCTTTACCGGCGATCACATGCATCAAGGGACCGCCCTGCATGCCCGGGAAAACACGTTTGTCGAGGATCTCCGCGTATTGCTTCTTGCAGAGGATCATGCCTCCGCGCGGTCCGCGCAAGGTCTTGTGCGTGGTGGTGGTGACGAAATCCGCATAAGGGATCGGGGAGGGATGATGTCCGGTGGCGACCAAACCGGCGATGTGCGCCATGTCGACCATCAGGTACGCCCCGACTTCATCCGCGATTTCCCTGAATTTCTCGAACTCGAGAATAAAGGGATAGGCGCTCGCCCCGGCGACGATCAGTTTCGGTTTCAATTCGATCGCTTGTTTTCGCAGTGCTTCATAGTCGATCCGATGGTTGATCGGGTCGACGCCATAGCCGTGAAACTCATAAAGCATGCCGGAAAAGTTCAAGGGATGTCCGTGGGTCAAATGCCCCCCGGCGCTAAGATCCATTCCCAATACCTTGTCTTTATAGTTGAGGATGCTGAGATAGACCCCCATGTTCGCCTGCGATCCGCTGTGCGGTTGCACGTTGGCATGTTCAGCCCCGAACAATTCGCAAGCCCGCGTACGGGCAAGCTCTTCGACCTCGTCCACGTATTCGCACCCGCCATAGTAGCGTTTATGGGGATAGCCTTCCGCGTATTTGTTGGTGAGGATGCTTCCGACCGCTTCCATGACGTCTTTGGAGACATAGTTCTCAGATGCGATCAATTCGATGTTATCTTGTTGGCGCAAGGCTTCTCGTTCGATCGCCTCGCGCAGTTCAACATCTTTCATCGTGTTCGCCCTCCTTCGCCTCGACGGCCGTGATTTTATCGATCCGGCGTTGATGGCGCGGATCGGCGGGATACAGGGTGTTCAGCCAGGTCAAAGCGATTTCAACCGCCTCGTCCGGCGTGACCAGTCGTCCGCCCATCGCCAAAACGTTGGTGTTGTTGTGTTCGCGGGTGATCGCAGCGGTCTGGGTGTCATAGACCAAGGCACAACGGATGCCCTTGACCTTGTTCGCGACGATCGACGCTCCGATTCCGGTACCGCACAGGACGACCCCGAATTCATTCTTCCCTAAAGCGACGGACTTCACCGCGGGATACACCGTGTCGGGATAATCCACGCTTGCGCTGGAATAGCAGCCGAAATCCTCGATCTCGAACCCTCTCTTCAATAATTCTTCGCGGATCGCCTCTTTGTGGTCGAAGGCTCCGTGGTCACATGCCAATGCGATTTTCATCGTTTTTCCTCGCTTTCATTCAATGAATCAAGTATCTCTTCCAAACGAAGTTCTCCTTGCCGGATCACTTTGATTTGTTGCTCGCGCGCATCGATGATGGTGGACGCTGTCTGCGCCCCGGATCGACCAAGCACGACCGCGTCGATCCGTCCGTCCAGTTGTCGCAATACTTCATCGCTATCGCTGGCCGGCGGTTCCCCGCTGAGGTTCGCGCTCGGGACAAGCAAGCCGCAGCCCATTTCCTTGATCAATTCAAGGATCCAGGGATCATCCGGCATCCGTATCCCGATCGTATCGAGTCCGTTGGTGATTAACTCGGACACTTCCGGTTTTTTATTGAAAATCATCGTTAAAGCACCCGGCATCCACCGTCGAATCAATCGGATTTCCCTCTCGCTGAGCGAAGCGACGGCTTCGATCTGTGAAAGCGAATCGACCATCATCGGAAAGGGTTTGGATTCCGGGCGCTGTTTCGCATCTTTCATTCGCTGGATGGCTTTCGGATCATCGCTACGCACCGCGAGTCCGTACACCGTATCGGTCGGAAAAGCCACCACGCCGCCGCGGTTGAGGATTTCTGCCACTTGTTTCAACTGGTGCGCCTGCAAGCGTAAGGTTTCCATAAGCCCTCCGTTTTTCTGCATTTATTTTACCATAATCATCGGTAGGCACAAGGAAAAACGGGTGAAATGTTCCATCACCCGTCCGTTGCGCCCATTCCGTCTACCCACCGTATCATCGCGGCTTGATCTTCGTCAGCACTTCTACTTTTCCGAAGTTTTCATTGTCGCCTTCGACGATTCTCGTTTCACACTTCCATCTTGAAACATCCGACCTCAGGATTCGATTCTTGATGTAGTGGATTTCGCTTTGTTTCAAGCGAAATCCCTCGCTTGAGATCGTTTCACCATTCTCGTTCTTGATCCCCGCACCGCTCAATTGGATCGTAGTGATGCTTTGGCCCTGTTCCAGGATACAACGGGTCCAGGTTTTCACTTCTTCCCTGACATTGATGCCGAAACTCTCCCTCATCCATCCCATTTTCTTCCCTCCCTCGTGGTTTTTCCATCCTATTACCACTGTGGGTTGTTGTCAAGACGGATTACACCGATTCGCAGTAAAATGAATCGGAAACTATCGTGGGTAGTATAATTTGTCGGAAAGGGGCGATTTCGATGTTCTCTTTGCGACTGAAAGCATTACGGGAATCCAAGGAAATCAGCCAACAGGCGTTGGCGGGTTTTTTGCATTACTCCCAACAATCCATCGCGAAGTGGGAAAACGGACTGGGTACGCCCCCGGCGGATGTGCTGTCTTCGATCGCTTCCTATTTCAACGTAAGCGTCGATTACCTGATCGGACACGACTTGGTTGTCTCCGAGGAATACGGTGAATATGTCACGGCGGAAGACCTGGTGATCCGTTTGGTGAAACATCAAGTCATCGGCGATCGGTTGGGATACGACCCGCAATCCCTCAACGAGAACGAGTTGGTCGCGCTCGGTGCGGATGTCTTGGCCATGATCCAAATCGCCGCCCGTCGATTCATCAGCACCCCCGATCCCGATCAATAAAAAGGGCTCCGCTTCGGCGGACCCTTTTACTTTGCATTGCGATAAATCATCAACATCCTGTCTTTGCCATGCATGTCTTGTCGTATGACGACTTCATCATCGGGGAGGGCTTCTTTCGCAAGTCGTGTTAGAATCTCCCCTTGATTCCATCCGATCTCGAAGCCAAGCATCCCGCCGGGATTGACGATCTTGTCCGCATCTTCAAAGATGCGTTTATAGAAAAGCAATCCATCCTCGCCGCCGAATAGGGCGACATGGGGTTCGAACCCCTTCACGCTCTCTTCAAGCAATTCGTCTTGGGGGATGTAGGGGGGATTGCATACCAGCA
Source organism: Erysipelotrichaceae bacterium (assembly GCA_003520745.1). Taxonomy (GTDB): domain Bacteria; phylum Bacillota_I; class Bacilli_A; order Erysipelotrichales; family Erysipelotrichaceae; genus GWE2-51-13. Next base: position 19,363 of record DOUE01000004.1, on the reverse strand, counting down.
CATCCAAACGGATGTTTTTTTCTTTGAGGGGTTCAAGCAGGTCGCCGCAGAAGAATTCGATGTCGGCGCCCAGTTTTTCCGCATTCTCTTTCGCCACTTCGATGGCTAGCGGACTGATGTCCCCGGCGTAGACCTGAAGACGCGGTTCTTCCAGTTTCAAGCTAATCGCGAGGCAGCCACTTCCCGTACCGATATCCGCAAGGATGAAGGATTCGCGATCCGCATATCTCTCATCGAAATCCGCCAACAGATTCGCGACCAATTCTTCGGTCTCCGGACGAGGGATGAGGACGCGTTCATCCACGATGAAGTCGCGACCATAGAAATATTGGGTCCCCAACACATAGCCGAAGGGTTCCTGCGTACATAACCTGTCGATCTTTTCATGATAAAGACCGATGAAGGTTTCATCGGCTTCATTTTCCATTTCAAGGTAAAGGTTACGTCCTTCACGAAGCAAAAGCTCGTTCGCCATCAACTTGGCATACGACTCGGGTAAGTCACTGGCAACAAGTTTTTCCTGCGCTATTTTTAGAAGTGCTCTTAGTTTCATTCTTCCCCTGCCAGTTTACGCTTCTGGTCTTCCGCCAACAAGGCTTCGATGACATCGCCGAGCTTGCCTTCCATGATGCGGTCCAATTGATTCAAGGTGAATCCGATGCGATGGTCGGTGACGCGGTTCTGGGGGTAGTTGTAGGTGCGGATCTTCTCCGAACGGTCGCCCGTCCCGATTTTCGATCTGCGGAAAACACCTTTTTCTTCGTCGAAGCGACGTTGCATCTCTTCAAAGACACGGGCACGGATGATCCGTAGCGCCGTGGCGCGGTTGTCGTGCTGGGATCGTCCGTCCTGGCAGTTGACGCTGATGCCGGTCGGGACGTGGGTGATCCGTACGGCGGAGTCGGTCTTATTGACGTGCTGGCCGCCGGCCCCCGAGGAACGATGGGTTTCGATGGTCAGGTCGGCCGGGTTGATTTCGATGTCTTGTTCTTCCGCATCCGGCATCACCAACACCGTGGCGGTGGAGGTATGGATGCGACCTTGCGTTTCGGTCTTCGGCACGCGTTGAACACGGTGCGCACCGGATTCGAACTTGAAATACTTATGGGCTTCCTCACCCTTCACCAAGAACGAGATCATGGTGTATCCGCCGGCTTCCGCTTCGGACGCTTCCATCAGTTCGGTCTTGAAGCCTGCGATTTCACAATAGCGCATGTACATGCGATACAGGTCGCCTGCGAAGATGTTGCCTTCGTCCCCGCCTGCGGCACCCCGGATTTCCACGATGGCGTTGTGGTCGTCGTTGGGGTCCTTGGGGATGAGGAGGAGATGCAGTTTCTCCACCATCTCGTCGCGTTGCGGCAACAGTTCGTCCAATTCCATCTGCGCCATTTCCTGGATTTCGGGATCGGTTTCCTCGGCCAAATGCTGCGCCTGTTCGATGTGGGAAAGCACCTGCTTGAACTGCTTGTAGGTTTCGACGGTTTGACGCAGCGAAGCCTGTTCTTTATTGATCTTGGTCAGCTCGCGCGGATTCGAAATGATCTCGGGACGCATCAGCATCTCGTAGAGTTCCTCGAACCGGCGGCTCATTTCTTCTAAACGTTGGATCATGACATCCATGGGGGTTCTCCTTTAGTTGACTTCAAGCGTTAGGTTGCGGATCCATGCCCCTGAAAAATAACGTTTCAACCCGACGATGACGCGTACCAGCTGTTCGACTTGGACCAAGAGGAAGACCAAGGCGATGCTTTCGATGCGGACGATCGAGACAAGGAAGAACGCGGTCGGTAGACCGACCAGCCAGAGGATGCCGGAATCCAAGAACGCCAGGAATTTGGAATCTCCGCCCGCACGCAGCGAGCCGAAGATGATGACGTTGAATAGGCGAAGCGAGAGGCGTACGGCGAAGACGCGGACGATGAGGACGGCCTGCGTCACGACGACGGGGTCGCTCAGGTTGAACATCGCGACCAAGGGGCTCGCCCCCAGGAGAACGCTGATCGAGAGGATGATCGAGAAGATCACCGCGACGGAGATGAAGGCGTTGCCTGTCTTCTTGGCTCGTTCCAGCGAACCGCTTCCCAACTCCGCCCCCAGGATCGCCGCGTTGGCGGTACTGATGCCCTGGATCATGAAGAGGAAGAGGTTGGCGATCTGGTTGCCCACATAATAACTTTCCATCGCCTGGGCGCCGAGGCTGCCGAAGGCGCGGATATATAAAGTGGATCCCAGCGCGAAGAACGCTTCGTTGACGATCAGAGGATAGGATCGTTTCAGGATCGAAGACGCGAATTCGCGCTTGAACCCGAACATTTTCCCAAGACTCCCCATGAACGGTTGTTTACTTCGATAGGAATAGACGATATAGGTGATCAGTCCGAGGGTTTGCGAGATGACGGTCGCCAAGGCGGCGCCCCGTACGCCCAAAACGGGCATCCCGAACATTCCGAAGATCAAGACATAGCTGAGGAAGATCTTCAGTGCCATCGCGGATGTGCCGATGATCAGGGGGACATGCGTCTTATGGATGGAACGATAGGCGAAACTGAACGTCATCATCAGGATGGTCGGAAGATATCCGAACAATGCGACACTGAGGTATTGGCTTGAATAGGCCAGGACTTGAGGGTCGTCGAGATAGAAACGCAACAACGGGCCGCTGAAGAAGAAAGCGGCCAATGCGAAGAGAAGTGCGATCAGACTGGTCATCACCAATCCCAACCCGAAGGATTTGCGTTGACGGTCGACATCGTGGGCGCCATAGAACTGCGTCATGAAGATCCCTGCGCCGGAAGCGGCGCCAAAGGCCACGGTGATCGCCATCGTATCGATCTGTGCGGCGGTGCCGACCGCGGTCACTTGCCCGATACTGGAAACCAACATCGTATCGACGATCCCCATCGCCGAGGAAAGAAGTTGCTGAAGGGCGAGGGGTAGGGAGATCAACAAGACTTTTTTATAGAAATCTTTCGTTCCGAGATAGGGTTGAACGAGATGGCGTAAAGTCATCTACCGTTCCAACTGCGGCTTATTCTTGACCACATGGCAATGACGGCAGCGTGCTTCATAGCTCTCCGCCGCGCCGACCAGGATGATCGGGTCGAAATAACTCGCAGGTTCTCCGTTCACCAAGCGTTGCGTCCGTGTCGCCGGCGCGCCGCAGGTCATGCAGACCGCGGTGAGTTTCGTGACGAATTCCGCCGTCGTGATCAGTTTCGGCATGACGCCGAAGGGTTCGCCGCGGAAATCGGTGTCCAAACCGGCCACCATCACGCGTTTCCCTTGTTTCGCCAACAAGTCGCAGACCGCGACGATGTCTTCCGAAAAGAACTGGACTTCATCGACGGCCACCACATCGGTATCGTCTTTCACATAGTCCAGGATTTGTTTGGGATCGTTGATGATGATCGACTCGACGGACGAACCTCCGTGGGAGACGACCTTGGTCTCGCTGTACCGGTTGTCGATGGCGGGCTTGAAGACCAGGATGTTCTTTTTCGCGAACTCCAGGACTTTGATGCGGCGGATCAACTCTTCGGTTTTACCGGCGAACATGCAACCCGAGATCACTTCGATATAACCCGGGCGATACAATTGATACATCATAGGGGCACCTCTTTTACGTTCTTATTCTATCATAATTATCGGGGGTCGAACCCTTGAATCGGTCGACGAACACGATAAAAAGGAACAGGCTTCCCTGTTCCTTCGCTGTGTTGAACTAGTCTTGTTTTGTGCCGTATTTACGGTTAAACTTCTCGATACGTCCTTGCGCAGCGGCGAAACGTTGACGTCCGGTATAGAACGGATGGCAGTTCGAGCAGGTGTCGACGCGGATCTCTTTCAGAACCGAGCCGGAATCGAATTCGTTACCGCAAGTGGTGCAGTGAACTTTAACCTTGTTGTAGGTGGGATGAATGCCTTTTTTCATGGTGGTGGATCTCCTTCCGCCTTGGACTCCATGCGAATCCAAAGTAAGTGCGTGTTAAGTTTATCATAGGTAATGGGAATATGCAAGAACCGAAATTCAGGATCGAAACACCCGTCTTTACATGGATAATCTTACCCGATTTCGCTGGATATTACCTCTTTTTCACCCCGTTATTTCATCTTCTTGAGCGCAATGAAGATGTGTTGTTAACCATGGGTTAATTTTGTATACTTAACTTAACCAGGCGTGTGTTGTATCAAGCAATGTCGCGACCTATAATGAAACCTGAGGTGGAACCATGAAAGAAATACGGATCGGAAACAAGATCATCGAGAAACGCAAAGAACTGAAACTGACCCAGGAAGAACTGGCGGATCATCTGGGCGTTTCCAAGCCTGCCGTTTCCAAATGGGAAAGCGGTCAAAGTTATCCCGACATCACCTTGTTGCCGGTCATCGCGACCTATTTCGACATCACCGTCGACGAGTTGTTCGATTATCAGCCGCAACTGACCAAGCAGGAAATACGGAAAGTCTATCGTTCGCTTGCCGAGCGTTTCGCACAGGAACCCTTCGACGAGGTCTTGACCGAGTTGAACGCCCTTGTGAAGAAGTACTATTCCTGTTGGCCGTTGTTGCTGAATCTGGGGATCTTGCTGATGAACCATGCCGACCTCGCAGGGTCGATCGAGCGACGCAATGAGATTCTGCAGGAAGCTCTCCGCCTCTTCGAGCGGATCGAGCAAAACTGCGACGATCCTAGGATATTAAGGCAGACCCCTCTGTTTAAGGCGACGTGTTGGATGATGTCGGGGAACCCCAACGAAGTCATCGACCTGCTCGCAGATACGGACGAGATTAAACTGAACCCCGACATCATGCTCGCCAACGCCTATCTCATGAAGCAAGAGAACGAGAAAGCCTTGAATTTGCTTCAAGGGTCGATTTTCACGGATCTGTTATCCATCGTCGGGGCGATGCCGGGGCTGATGGCGATCTATGCCACAAAACCCGAGACTTTGGATCGATGGTCGCAAAGCATCGAGCGATTAATCGAGATCTTCGACCTCGACCATCTCCACCCTGCTTCCGTCCTACCGTTCCACGTCAACGCCGCCGCCCTCTATCTCAGTCAACACAGGGTCGACCCGGCTTTGCACCACCTTGAACGGTATGCCCGCATCGCTTGTGAACCCGGATTGTTTCCGTTCACATTGAAGGGCAACGCGCAGTTCGACCACATCCAAGCCCTCATCGAGTCCTTGGATCTGGGAAGTCTCGCCCCGCGTAGCGACCAAGCGATCAAACAATCGTTTAAGGATTTATTGAAACACCCCGCGTTTGAGAGTCTTGCGGAGAACGACCGGTTTAAACGGATCGTCCGCGACCTCGACGCCCTTTAGGAGAACCCCATGGAAAAAATCATCGAATACCTCCCCTTTCTGATCCCGATCATCCTTCTAGAACTTGTCTTGGCCTTCAGCGCTTTGATCCATCTCTTGAAACACCCGGATGTGAAGTTCGGTAACAAGACGATCTGGATCTTCGTCGTACTTCTTGTTCAAATCATCGGTCCGATCCTCTACTTCACGATCGGACGTAGCGACCAATCATGAACGTCCTTTCGTTGAAAAACGTGTCGAAGCGCTTTGGTTCTCTGAAAGTGATCGACGGACTCAGTTTCGATGTGGAAGAAGGCATCGTCTTTGGTTTCGTAGGGAAGAACGGGGCGGGGAAAACCACGACCATGAAGATGATCCTGGGCTTGTTGGAATGCGATTCGGGGACGATCCGTGTCTGCGATGAGGAAGTAACCTTCGGGGAAACCGCGACCAACCGGCATATCGGCTATCTGCCGGATGTCCCTGAGTTCTACGGCTACATGAAAGCCAAGGAATATCTGACGTTGTGCGGGGAAATCACAGGATTGTCGCACACCCAAATCCGCGCGCGCAGCGGTGAGTTGCTGAACCTGGTCGGACTAAGCGGGGTGGAACGTAAGATTTCCACTTATTCACGCGGGATGAAACAACGCTTGGGGATCGCCCAGGCGCTGTTGAATTCCCCGAAACTGTTGATCTGCGACGAACCGACGTCGGCCTTGGATCCGATCGGCCGGAGTGAGATCCTGTCGATCCTCCATGCGGCGAAGAAATACACCACGGTCCTCTTCTCCACCCACATCTTGTCGGATGTCGAGCGGATCTGCGACCGGGTCGGGATCCTGAACGATGGAAAACTGATGCTTGAGGGGGATCTTAGCGACATCAAGAGCCGTCATCGCGAGAATACGGTGACGCTCGAATTCGAAAGCACCCACGACCTTCAGGAACTCCATCGCACGTTAAGCGATCTTCCGTTCGTATCGTCCGTTGAAACTCAAAACCGTGCTTTGCTTGTCCGTCTGAGCGATACGATCGATGGAAACCAACGACTACTTGAACATCTGACCCGCTCGAAACTTATGTTGTTGAAGTTTGAAGTCGGTGAACCGACCCTTGAGAGTCTGTTCATGGAGATCATCAAATGAGAAGCTACATCGCGTTTTGTAAGAAAGAAGTCCTGGAAAATCTTCGCACCCATAAGGTGTTGATCCTGATGATCGTGTTCTTGTTGTTCGGGATGATGAGTCCCCTCACGGCGAAATTGATGCCCGAGATCTTCAAGTCCCTCGCCTTGGACGGCATCGTCATCACGATCCCCGAACCCACCGCTTTGGATGCCTATGCCCAGTTCTTCAAGAACACTTCCCAAATGGGGTTGCTTGTCGTTCTGTTGGTGTTTGGCGGAATGCTTTCGACTGAAATCACGAAAGGGACGCTCATCAACATGGTCACCAAAGGATTGTCGCGCCACGTGGTGATCCTTGCCAAGTTCACCGTCGCTTCGATTCTCTGGACACTTACCCTGCTGGCATCCTTCATTACGACCTTCGGCTATACCGCTTATCTGTTTGGTTCGGGGATACAACCCAACCTTCTGTTCTCGATCTTCTGTCTTTGGCTTTTCGGACTCTTCCTGCTCGCCAGCCTTCTCTTCTTCAGTTCATTCACCTCCGGCAATTTCGCCGGCTTAGCCCTTACGGCCGTATCGCTTCTGATTTTGCTTCTTCTCGACATCTTCCCACGACTCCATGCCTTGAATCCGATCACCCTTGCTTCGCTGAACACCGCTCTGTTGAGTGGTGCGTCGCAAATCTCAGACCTGACTTTACCTGTCGGGGTTACCTTGGGGTTGACCGTCCTCTTGCTTGGCTCGTCGATGATGGTCTTCAGACGTCGGAAACTCTAGAAAAAAAAGACGGTAGGCGCAAACGCGCTTACCGTCTTTTTCATTGGCTTGTATCGAGTGATTACTTGACGTTGAAGTACATGATCGTATTCGCTACCGTGATCATGGTCATCAGGACGGCGTTCAATACCGCTGCGGTATAGACGTTGCCGGTCTTCTTATAGAGGCGTTTGGCGAAGATGACCGCGACGATCAAGGTCGGGATCAAGGCGAACAACAAGATGCTGTTGAGGGCTTGCGCAGGATACCCGGCCGTACCGGTCGCGAAGACCAAACCATAATGATAAACCAAGTAGACGATCAATCCGCCGACCGTCATCAGGATACCGACGAGGTAGCCTTTCCAACCATGCATGTAGGTGTTGTTGGAATTGAGGTTGATGGCGACGCTGTTGATCAGGTAGAACACGAAGAAGAACGGAACATAATTGAAGAGGGTTCTCAGATGGGTCAGATCGAAGGTCTTGACCGCCCAACTCCAGAGACGGAAGTCGGTGACGAGAACGGCATCGACGAGGAAGAGCACGGCATAGCCGACCAGAACCAAGACGACGGCGAGGACCAGGGCGAGAACGATGTTCTTGACCGAAGCGCTGAGACCGTAGGAGCTGAGTTTGAATTCGGGGTTGCGACTTCTGTCGAAGAAGTGGAAGACCGACATGACGATCAATCCGAAGAATCCGCTCATCAATGCCCAGTAAACGATTTGGTTGGTGGTGGGTTGGTTGAAGACTTTACCCAAGACAAACAAGGTGGCGGCGTTGGTGGTGAAATAACGCATGACGAAGGCGGTGAGGAGCGTCAGCACGCTCGCGACGATCCGGGATGTGTTCTTCGCTTTGTCCTGGACCAGGGTCAATACCAACATGATGGCACCGACACCCAACATGACTTCGGCGAAACGTTGAAGAATCAATAGACCCGGAGCGAGTTTATCCATCATGTCCGGGAAGAAATAGGCGGGGAACGCGGCGCTGATAAGCAGAACAACCCAGAAAATGGCTTTCGAGGTAGCGCTCTTGGGTCCCGGAACGAGTTTTTCACTCGGTTGGTTGAGGGATGCGAAGACCGGCGTCGCCAGTAGAATCGACGCCAACGGCATCAACATCGCGAAGAAGCCAAGCAAGGCGATGAATTCGAACATTTCTTTCAACCACCAGATTTGGCTGGAAGATCCCAATGTTGAAATATTCAGTGATTTGTATCCGTCGAACGCTTCGGCGTAGAAATCGATGATGTTCGCGGTGGTCCCGATGGAGAAGTGGTTCCACGGATGGATTTCATACGGGGTGTAGATGACACGACGGGCGTTCCCGACTTTATAGAAGACGCCGGGTTCGGGATTGGCGGGATTGCCTAAGAACGCTTTCCCTTCATCCTGTTTGATGTAGTCTTTGTAGATGACCGTCTTGCCTGCGGCGGATGCGGCCATGTCGAAGAAGAATTCATCGAAGTGGGCTGCGATCTTACCCGAGATACGCGGGCCGGCCATCGCCAAGGCGACTTCCGCCGTAACCCCGGCATAACCGGAAAGCGAGAAGTCCGATCCGACCGTCAAATCCGCATGGATTCTGCGGAAACCGCTGGTCGCGAACTGCATTTCATCGGCGACGACCGCCATCGACGAGGCGAATCCGCCCATCGAGTGACCGCTGACCGCGATGATCCCGTTGCCGTTGCGATCTTTCAAGACATAGTCTTGGTCGTACATGTACTTCGTCGCGTCGTACATCGCCGTCGTCCAGAACGTAAAGAACGCCCCGGCGGCTTCGAATTCGACTTTGGTGATCGAATGTCCATGATCGTACATATCCAAGGCCAGAACGACATACCCGCGGCGCGACATTTCGATCGCCGGGGCATCCTGCATTTCAGCTGAATTCAGGTACCCGTGGGTCGTGATGATCGTCGGACGAGGATCATCCTTGCTTGCATCCTTGGGCAGATACAATAAGCCGGAGAGGGTTCCGCTGGGCGTATCGAAGCTGATACGTTTCACGGAAACCGTGTAGAACGAGGTATTCATGAGGTTTGCGAAGACACTTGCCAACAAAACCGTTGCCAACAGAACTACGAAAAGTCGTTTCGGATCTTTAAGCTTGGCCGTAAACTTTCTCATTCAGTCCCTTCCTCCTTGAAGTCAAACCTTCATCGACAAAAAAAAGGCAAAAACCACGTATCCACATGATTACTGCCTTGTTTCGATGTCTCTGAACAGTTTGATTAACTTGTAATTACATAGTATCATAGCGCTTACATTTACGCAATAATTCGGCGAAAGATTTTTAAATGCCCATTTTGTCATCCATTCATTGGTTTAAAGTAGTGTCGGTTCACAAAAAAATCTCGATTTTCGATATTTCCTCCAACAATGCGCTTCGTCTACGGAAATTCTCCCTAATCCACAAAATCATTTCCTTACCTTCGTTCTTACCACCGATGCTAACCATCGTTCGGATCAAGTCACAACACTTTATGTAAAGGTCTCGTGTACTCGAGATTTTGACCTGCTCTTTAATATAAGCCTCAAAAATCGAGATCATTTCATGATTGAATTCGGGGAGAACATGTCTGTAAACATCAGGAGCGAATCTCGGGTTTTGCCTTAAGAAATTTATAATTTTTTCTTTCTCTTGTTCCTTTATCAATAAATTGAGAAATACCCAAGAGCCGTATCGATTTTCTGATTCAATCTTCGCTATCAATTTTGGATAGACTTTTCGCCATTGTTCATCTTCATACTTAGTTTTCAATTTATCGTAATACACTTCATTCCCTCTTAGAATCAACTCGATGGCAAGATCGTGAAATCTTGGTAGATCGTTGATTTTCTCATAGATTTCAACCCGCATTTTCTTCCACCGGACATCGTTCAGTGAATTTTCTTTACTTATTCTTTCACCCCCTATGCAAAGCGCTATTGCTGATTCATAATCCGAGATTGACATCGCTTGTTGGATCGCAAGTTCCCGGAATATCGGAAGATCGAGTTGAGTATACATGAACCTCTCTGCCGAGTTTTCCCCAGCTATTTTCTTGATGTATCGGTATTGACAGAATCGAAGTTTTTCCAGATACAAAAACTCAAGTTCTTCTTCTTGAAGTTCGCAAATGAAGTATTCGACAAGCTCATCCATAACTTCTTTTTGATACGGATGACGCATTACCTCGATTGCCAACTCGATGAAGTGAATGGCGCTCTGATATTCTCTATTCTGTATGAACTTCTCAATCCACTGAAGGATCAAATCATACACATTGTCTCTTTCACCATCGCTGAGCTTGGGATGGCTAAAGCATACCTTTAAATCCTCTGATGTTTCTAGGTATTTCGAACTGAGCACTCGATCATTGAACATTCCGTAGAACGATATCATTCGGTTCATTTCTCGATAGATTTCAAGCAAAATCTTAATCGATAGCATCACCCTGCCTTCATCTAGATACTCATGTGCTTTGCTTAGGGCTTCATCAACACCGTCACAGTAGATTTCGTCGGAATCGTCAGTCGTATATCCATAGGTATCCACAAACTCTTCTAGGCTCTCTCGAACCATCTTGCTTGTTTGACGAAGTAAATCCTCATCTCTTAAGTCTCCGAATTTCACCATAATTCTGCGTTTCAATTTCCCATCGTTCTTTACGATCTCTCTTAGCAACGAGACCACCTCGTCTTTGCTCATACTTCTGAAAATATCATCGAGGTTTCGATGCGTCGATCCACAGTCTTGATCCAATTCCTGCTTATCTTTCTTGGATAGATATTCATCGATCGCCAAAAAAGCAGCTACCTCGTGCTTGCAAAATTCACCTTGATCATATGGGCAAGTGCATGCAGAATATTCGATTTCTTGATCTTCATCCAAAGTTACTTCAACGACATAATCTCTTGTCCCTTCAACAAGGCATTGGAATTGATTCGAAACCTTTTCATTTACAGAAAGCACCCTGCCTTCCCTAAAATAACTCTTTCCTCTAGAAATGATCGTTGCGTCGATCCATTCGTTAATTTCGTCAAGTCGCATCGATTTTTCCTCTCTCCCGAATTGTATCCAATACCACTTTGATTTCATCGCGTATCTTCTTATACTCTATTTTCTCCCACATTTGGAGAAATGGCACAAACGATGCATCGGCTTCGTTCTTCAATTTATCGATCAGCAGTAGAATCATCTCTCGGTTGCGACCCTTTAATTGTTCACAAAACAATAAATCGGTATTCCGGATACTTTCAGTGATCTTTGTATATAGTTCGCACACCATCGCCGACTTTACAATGTTCCACCCCGTCTCTGTAAAAACAAAAACGGGTAACTTACCCTGATATTCCAGTTTAAGATACCCTAAATAAATAGCTTTATCGATTCGATGCGTGATTTCTTCCAATGTTTTGTCATGATAAAAGCCATAAACAGAACAAAAATTCAGTTCGTGATCGATGATGGCTTTTGATTTGGAACCTTTCAATACCTTAGCCAGCAGGTTTCTTCCACCTACTCCGATCATCGGGTCGGCACCCTGTAGAATCGCGACGATTTCATGATCGGTTAGTGTGTCGACACCTTCCGCATTTAGATGAAATGGAATGCGAACTTTTTTGCCCATCACTCTACCTCGATAGATAAAGAATATCAGAAAACTTACTGAAGGTCGAGTTTCAAATCCCCGTCCTTGATTTTCCCACGTTTACGCAGGAAATAGGCGAAGATCAACGTAAGGATCGCAGGAAGGATGAAATGGAGCAGCGCGACCGCGAAGAAGACCTCGGGGGTAAAGCCCATCGTCTGTAAGGTCGTGATCGGCCCGACCAATCCGCTGGTCCCCATGCCCGCCCCGGCGGCGATGTTGTCCATCTTGAATACCATGGTGGCAAGCGGTCCGGTGATGGCGGAAGCGAGGGTCGGCGGGATCAGTACCCACCAGTTTTTGAGTATGTTCGGAATCTGCAGCATGCTTGTGCCCAAGCCTTGCGCGAAGAATCCGCTGACTTTGTTTTCTTTATAGCTCATCACGGCGAATCCGATCATCTGGGCGGCGCAACCGACGGTGGCGGCCCCTGCGGCGATCCCCGACAGATTCAGCATGATCGCCAACGCCGCGGAAGAAATCGGAGCGGTCAGGACCAGTCCCATGACCACCGAGACGATGATCCCCATGAAGAAGGGTTGATAGTCGGTCGCGGTCACGATGATTTGACCCAGGAAGGTCATCAGTTGACCGATGAGCGGCGAGACGGAGAGCGAAATGAGATAACCGACGGTCAAGGTGACAAGCGGTGTGACGATGATGTCGAGTTTGGTTTCTTTGGAGACGGCTTTACCGAATTCACAGGCGAGCAGAGCGGCGATAAACGCCCCGGCCGGACCGCCGGATGTCGCACCCATCGCCCCTGTGACGACGGAAGCAAACAGAACCAAGGGTGGCGCCTGCAGGCGATGTGCGACCGCAACCCCGATGGCTGCGCCCATGTACGTCATCGCGAACGTACCCAGTGTAATCAGATGGGTGGAAATCGGGTTCTCACCGAACCACAATACGGACTGTTGACCGGCGGTCTTTAGAATCAAACCGACGATCAGGGAAGAAAACAAGCCCAACGCCATGGCGGACATCGCTTCGATGCCGTACTTCTGGAAACTGATGACAATGTTCTTCCTCTTCAAAAATGCCTGCATTTTCCTCCTTGGTACCTACGGGCTATCCCCGCTTGTACGACCCTACGCTTCTTTGGTAGGAATGGTCCTATTATGGCATGAACATCTTGTGAAAACAATACACAAACAATCATGTTTCGATGGATTGTCGGCGACATTCCGTGGTTCTGATGGACAGTCCGAATTTGTCATAATATAATGATATTGTAAGTTACCCTTGGAGGAAACCCGATGACCCACATGAACCCCGTATTCTTGGATTATGCCGCGCAGATCCAAACCTTGTTTGAACGATTCAGCCTCACGCAAGCCGACGCCGTCGATCGTGCGAGCGATCTCATCGTGAACGCCTTCCTCAATCAGAAGCGGTTTCTTGTTTTCGGTAGCGGCCATTCCCACATGATCGCCGAAGAGTTCTATGCGCGTGCCGGAGGCTTGGCCTATGTCACCCCCGTCCTGCAGAACGAGTTGACCTTGAGTGACCATCCGATGAAGTCCACGATGATCGAGCGGACCTTGGGGATGGCGAAAGTCTACTTCGACTTGTATCATTTCGAAGCCGGGGATGTCCTTCTCATGGCTAGCAATTCGGGGCGCAACGCGATGCCGGTCGAGCTTGCGAAACTCGCCAAGGAAGCCGGACTCACCGTCATCGTATTTACCAACCTTGCCCAGTCGAGCCAGATCACATCGCGTCATCCTTCAGGGAAGAACCTCCACGCGTTCGCCGACCTTGTCATCGACAATTGCGGGGCTTGGGGGGATGCGGGGTACGATATCGGGGAGGGCATCATGATGGGTTCAAGTTCCACGATCATCGGATCTTTCCTCGCCCAATCCCTCAGCATCTTGATCGCGTCGAAAATCAAAACCTTGGGACTCGACGTCCCCGTTTTCCGTAGTTCGAACCTGGACAACGCGGATGACTACAACCTTGAACTGATGCGGAAATTCTGCCGACTGTTTTAGCCCATGAATCCAAAACAATCTTTTGTTTCTTTCCTCATCGTCTTCCTTCTTTTTTTCATGTTTTCTTCCCTTCCCAGCGGGATGATGACGCCTTTTCTGACTTCGTTGGGGTATAGCAGCGCCCAGATCGGCCTCTTGTTTTCATTGGGCGCGATCAGCGGCATCCTTTTCCAGTTCATCCTTGGCCGCCTATGCGACCATTACCGCAGCATCAAACCGTTCGCGATCGTTTCCTTGGGATTCGGTCTTTTTTCGATTTCCTTATTTTACTTCTCTTCCTCCGCTTCCCTGCTTGTCTATCTGAGTGGGATCGCGATGAGCGCGTGTTCCCGCCTTGTTTCGAGTCTGCTTGATTCGTGGGCGCTTGAATCGGGGGAATCGATCCGTCGCAACTACGGATCGATCCGCGCTTTCGGCGCGTTGGGCTTCTCGATCGGATTGGGGGTCCTGGTCGTCTTTGTGGAGAGATACGGATTCATCGCCATCCTGCCGGTATGTTTCGTCTTGGGAAGCGCGTTGACCGTGATGTTGGTGAGGCTTCCGGATGTGAAGCGACCGGTGGAAGAAGTCCGTGAGAAACCGAACCTGAAATCCTTGTTTCGTAAACGCTACGTGACATGGCTGGTGGTATTCTTCTTCGTGTTCTTCGTGGTCGGCGTGGAAGACATGACGATCACCTTGAAGATGCTTTCGCTGGGTGCGAAGCCGGGGCAAGTCGCCCTGTATTATAGCCTTCAGGCGGCGTTTGAACTTCCCTTGTTTTTCCTAGGCGGACGGCTTGTCCGCCGCTTCTCCGCAAAGAACATCCTTGTCGTCTCGATCGTCGCCTTGGCGCTGAAAATGGCGTACTTCGCCGCTTCCACCTCGATCGGCGTGATGCTTGCGGGCACCCTCATCCAAGTCTTCACGTTCCCTTTGATCATGGTATGCAGTAAACAGATCATCTACGCGGTGAGTGACGACCGGCAGAAAATCTCGGGACAGATGTGGGGCGTCGCGATCTACGGGAACCTCTCGGGGGTCCTTGCGCCTGCGATCGTCGGGCAACTCGCACGCCAGATCACGATCACGGGAAGTCTTTACGCCTTGGGGGCAAGTTTGCTTGTCCCGCTCTTTCTGATCGCTCTTCAAAAGGAAACCATCCCCACCCTTTAGCACACAACAATACCCTTTCTTTGTCTTTAGGTGATGATACATTATGATATACTATCATTAGGTTGAATAAGGGGGTCGTATCATGCGTTATATTTCGATCAATAAGTTTTCCAGCATCCCGCTGTACATCCAGCTTCGCGACAGCATCCGCACGGCGATCGACGACGGCACATTGAAAAACCGCGAGAAACTTCCGACGGAAGATGAATTGTGCAGCACCTACCACATTAGCCGGCCGGTGGTCCGGCAGGCGTATTCGGATCTCTTGGCGCAGGGATGCATCGTCCGCATGAAGGGGAAAGGGACATTTGTGACCAAGCAGGAAATGCGCCGCAACCTGACCAGCGAACTGTATAACTTCACCGGCGAAATGGAACGCCATGGCAAAACGCCGCATACGAAAGTCTTGGTCGTGGAAGTCATCCACAACGAAGCGCATGTGTTCCCCCATCTTGAATTGAAGGAAGGCGATTCCTGTCTTCATTTCAAACGTTTGCGTTATGCGGACAATGTCGCCGTCTATCTGGAAGATTCCTACATCGATCTGAAACAATTCCCGGGCTTGGAGAAGTATGACTTCGCCACCAATTCATTATTCAAGGTGTTTGAATACAAGTACCATCGTCCGGTCTATAAGACCTACAACGTCTATAACGCGCAGTTGGTCAGCGACGCTGACGCGGTGTTGCTGGATGTGGAAAAGCGGTCGGCCGTCCATCGCGTCCAATCCTTTACCTACGATACAAGCAATCGTTTGATGGAATATTCGATCGCTTCGTTCCCGGGTGAGCGCAATCAGTACGATGTGGTCGTACGTCGGGAAAGGGTGTGATCTCATGAACTACATTTCGATCAATCGTTTTAAATCCACTCCGCTCTATGCCCAACTGAAGGAAAGCATCGTCGCGGCGATCAAACAAGGGATCTTGAATCCGGGGGACAAACTTCCGACCGAAGAAGAACTGTGCGACTATTTCGGGATTTCACGCCCCGTCATCCGTCAAGCCTATGCGGAGTTGATCAACGACGGCGTGGTCACACGCGTCAAAGGCAGAGGGACCTTCATCCGCGAGAAGGAAGTCAAAAGCCATTTCTTCCATGAGTTGTCCACCTTCGACGACGAGATGCATCGGGTCGGAATGACCCCCGAGACCCTTGTATTGAAGAAGGGGAAGAAGAATTACGATAAGAAGATCTACGAAGCGTTGAACCTCACCAAAGACGACGAGGTCTATCATCTTCGTCTCTTGCATAAAGGCGACGGACTCCCCATGTGTCTGGTCGATACCTATCTCCCTTTGTCCTTCTATCCCGGGATTGCGGAAGAAGATTTCGAAGGGATGCCGCTCTATACGATGTTGGAGACGAAGTTCAACCGATACATCGCGCTGGCACGCCGTAGCGTCGATGCGATGATCGTGAAGGATGAAGATGCAGTGTTACTTCATATTGCCAAAGGTAGCGCCGTCCATTACGTCCAAACGATTTCGACGGATCAAGACGACCAAGTGCTGGAACTCAGTTTCGCCATTTATCCCGGTGACCGCAATGCCTTCGATATCATGATTTATAAGATCGATCAGTAAAGCAATAAGAAGATACTCTATTCCTATTGTTACTGCTCGGCATTGAGTTCTACTTTTGTACAAGATACTTTAATATTGTGACTCTACAAAAATAAACCTATTCCAACATATAATCTACGCTTTCTGCGTAGACTCAATAAACGACAGTTACTCGAGATGATCTTCAGTATTTCAGATAAACTTCTCGATGCCTATAACCTTAAAACAGCGCATCAATTCTTTAATGATACCGCGACCTATGAGAGCGCCGGTTCTTGGCTAGATCAGTTGATTCATCGGTTTCAAACTTCGGGTGTCGTTGCATATGATGAATTCACTCGCATGCTTATTCATTGGCGAGAAGAAATCATCAACTCTTTTCAAAGGCTTCATAATGATCGTAAACAATCCAACGCTTTGGATGAAAATGTGAATAGTCAATTACGCATCTATATTGCGTTGATTCGTGGCTCGTAAAACATCACCCGCTTTCGGAAACGTGTCCTCTACGCTCTGAATCCTAAAATATACTATGCAATTTCTAGCCGTCTTTCTTCTGATAAACAAAGCAAAATAACCAAAAAAAAGAGAAGGAATTCTGAATTTCCTTCTCTCTTTCCCACACGATATCTTATAGAGCGCTTTTTCAAAACCACGCGATCCCATATACTAGCGTTAACTCATGGTGCCGACAACAGGAATTGAATTAAACCTTTCCCGATTCTCCAATAGCCCCATTTCAATGCATATTCGTTCATTTCAAAGCAGTGTTTTTCCCATTTTTAACATATTGTATGGTCAAATGTATGGTCACAGACTTTTCATGATTTTATAGATAACAACAGAACAAATGACTCCAAGATTGTCTCAATCTAATGAAACATACTAAAACGCTCTATAAAAAAATGAAAACGTTTATGGAAAAAATTACTCCAGTAAAATACCAATTTCGCTAAATGTTTCTTTACACTCTTTTGTGACAACATATCCAAATTTATTTTGTATCAAAACACTACTGAAACTGACAGTTAAGTTTGGCTTTCTCATGAAAATGTCATATATTTCAAACACCAAATCTATTTGTTTATCACTAAATTCGTATCTTTCCCTCCAATATTCAATAAGCTCATCAATTGATAAAAAAATATATGAGATAGATTTATAACCAGATACAAGTAGATCAGATAACTTTTGCTTTGAAACCGCTTTTGCATCAGTAATCCAGAGAAAAGCAGTGATTGCGGGAAGGGTTTTGTTATTCTCATCGACTAATAAATATTGAAGCGTGTAATCGTTTGCTATTCTTTTTATCATATCAGGTGCATTACGGACTAAATCATTATCATCTGAAAAACCGAAATGGTTTTCCAAACTTTCGTCTCTAATCCCAATCAATACAACATTATTATAGAAAGTAATTGTTGCACGAACGCCTTCACTGTTGTTTATTGAGAAATTAGAGTTGCTCCACGACTTTTCATAATCAAAATATGGATAAATGCAATTCTGTAGTGCATGCACTACTGTATCAAGAATACAGTTTCTCCATATAAGCTCAACTGGAATCGATGAAAATTCGAAATTCATACTAGCTTCATTCATAGGTGATCTCCCTTAGGTATTCCGAATGTATTTCATTACATTCAATTACTTATCCCACTTTATTCTGTTTTCTTGTCTTGAAAGGACCTGAGCATTCACGAAACTATTTGTACCACCCAGATTTTTTGGAATAATGTGGTCCACTTGATATTCAAATGGTGATGGTGTAACTCCACTAATACTTTTTTCGGGCTTAATTAAATCAATTCCTGACAGATCGGACTTTACGGTACCTCCATTATTTTCCATATTCTGATTAATTATTTGATTTTTTTGACTTTGTGTAAAATCTTTCCCAGGTGCCACATTAGCTGGGTCTTTCAAATTTGAGTAAGGAGGACTAATTGTACTTGACGGTTGTCCAGATCCAATCGATGTAACAGGAGTTTGACCAGTCATATAAGAATAATCACAGTAGGCTCCATATGCAGTCATTCCAAGTGAATATATAGAGAGCCCCCAACTTAGACCATAAACTACTGAGTTCAGCAAATCAATGCTCTGTCCTTCTGATGCTTTATAACTTTCATTTGCCTTATATGCAAAAGCAATCACTCCAACACTGATTGACGCAATGAGAATTATTGTAGTAATTAAAATCCTACCAGTAGGGTCACTATTCTTTATTGGATTGTTCGCTGAATAACTAAACATATTACCGCCATTAATTCCATCAGCAGTTGTAATATAGACATCCGCATTCAAGAATCTCCCCCATTGTGGGTTGTAGTAGCGGCTTTGAAGGTAGTAGAGTCCGGTTTCCGAATCGTAGCGGTATCCACGATAGAGGTAAGGATTCTTCGTCCCAAGACTTACTGTCGATGTGTCTTCGACTAAGGTCACTTCGCCCCAGGTGGAGTACTTGTATTTGACAACCTGAACACCAGCGCTGTTGATCAAGCCGATGATATCATTCTGCGCATTGCGGAGATAAGCATATTCCACGTTGTTCAGAATCATCGAGATCAATTGACCCTTGGTGTCATAGACATAATAGATCGTATCCGCTCCAGTTTGCTCAAAGGTGACTCTGTCGCCGGATAAGCGATAGTTGGTGGTGACATCGGTACCGATGTTGACGGTCTTGGAGGTGCGAATGCCGTTTTCGTTGTAGGTGTAGGAAATCGCTAGTCCGGTCTTGTTGAAGGAAGTGAGTTTGCGTCCTTCCCAGGCGAAGGTGCCTCCGTCATAGGT
>DOUE01000025.1 GCA_003520745.1 Erysipelotrichaceae bacterium | reverse complement strand
CGCCGGGTTGGATGGTCCGCTTGGTATTCTCAAACGGCGGGATCCTCTTCAGGGCATCGACGATTTTGCCCGTATCGTCGACCAAGATCAGGTTCGCATATTTGCCCATCAGTTCGATGTAGAGGGTATGCGTCACGCTGTCACCCAGGTCGTTGCGTTGCATCACGGTCATCTTGACCACCCGGTCCAATCCCAATTGCTTCAGTTCCGTGATCCATCCGTCTTCGCAATGTTTCCTTAGAAGCATGACGAAATGGCTGGGCTCCTCCGGCGTCGTATAGACGCGGTCGCTGAACTGGATCCGGTTGTAGACCGAATGCAGGGAAACCAGCAGGTTCTTGCGGCTCTTCGCGCTTCGTAAATGGAAGAGCACTTCATTCTCCGATAAGTTGTAGATCTTATGGATTTTCGTCGGAACTTCGAGTTCGAGTTCCGCGACGATGCGATGCATCAGCAGTCCGTCCAGCGCCATATTCAACCTTCTTTCGCAAAACATTATAACATATTTGAAAATGCGGGATTGTGTAGTATCATAAATAGAAAGAAAGAGGTGTGCCATGCCAAAGAAAGGGTTACTCATCATATTAAGCGGACCCAGCGGCGTCGGTAAAGGAACCGTACGTGACCAGTTCATCGACGACCCCGAACTGAACATCGCTTATTCCGTTTCAATGACAACCCGTACGCGACGTCCCAGCGAACGCGACGGGGTCGATTATCTGTTCGTCACCCGCGATCGTTTCATGGAAGCGATCAAGAAAGGGGAACTGCTTGAATATGCGGAGTTTGTCGGAAACTACTACGGCACCCAGGCCGCCTATGTCGAGAAACTGCGCAACGAAGGAAAGAATGTTTTATTGGAGATCGAAGTCCAAGGCGCGACCCAGATCAAGGAAAAAGTGAAGGACGCGTTGACGATCTTCATCGTCCCGCCCAGCATGGAAGAACTGGAGAAGAGAATCCGCGGACGTCGTACCGAAGCGGAAGAAATCGTCCAACAACGTCTTTCGAAAGCTTCCAAGGAAATGGAACTGATCGGGCATTATAAATTCGTGGTTTGTAACGAAGACCCCAAACTCGCAGCGCAGATCATCTCGCTGATCATCAAACGCCACATGGAATAAACACGGACACAATCCCTTGCGGATTGTGTTTTTGTATTCGCCCTTTTTTACGTCATGTCGGATAGTGTATAATGTACCCGAAACGGAGTCGCCAATGAACCTCGCCCAGATCTGGATCCAACATCGCACGATGCATCTCAATTCGACCTACACCTATTGTGCGGACGGGTTTTCACTGCGTCCGGGTCAACGCGTCGAAGTCGTGTTCAACCGTAAGAAAGTGATCGGTTTCGTGGCGAAAAGCGAAGAGACCCACAAAACGAAAGAACAATTCGAAACCGAAGCCGGTTATCAATTGGCGTCGATTCTGTCCGTTTTGGATGAAACGCCGGTCTTGAACGAGGAGTTGTTTCAATTGGGTTTGTGGCTTTCCTATGCGACCGTTTCCCCGGTCATCGCCTGTTTCCAAACGATGTTGCCGCGCTATCTCAATCCTAGGGATACCACCCGCAAGCCGGTGAGCGAGCTGTGGGTCTTCGCCGGCGATAATACGGTGGATTCAAGATACATCGATATCTATGAGGAAATCAAAGCGAAGGAAGGCATGCGCTTGCGCGATGCCAAGGAAGAATACGGAAGTAAAATCGAAACCATGGTGAAACATGGTTGGCTGGATAAAAAGAACATCGATGCGGTCTATCGGGTCAAGCCGGTGGAAACCAAGGAAATCGGCTATCGATTGAGTCAAACGCAGGAAGAGGCATTGAAGAAGATCCGCGAGACCGCCAACGGTGTCGTTTGCCTGCTTGGCCCGACCGGATCGGGGAAGACCGAGGTCTATCTCCAACTCGCCCAGGAAGTCATCGACAACCACGGTCAGGCGTTGATTCTGGTCCCGGAGATCTCTTTGACGCCCCAGATGGTCAAACGGGTCGAAGAACGCTTCGGGCAAGACGTCATCCTGTACCATTCGCAACTTAACGACAACCAGCGTTTCCAGCAATACACCCGCGTCAAACAGGGCGATGCGGCCGTGGTCGTGGGGACGCGTTCCGCCATCTGGCTGCCGTTCACCAACCTTCGTCTGATCGTGTTGGACGAAGAACATGACAACAGCTATAAACAGGATGTTTCCCCCAAATACCATTGCCGGGACGTCGCGATGGAACGTGCGCGGCACTTCCATGCGAAAGTGGTCCTGGGAAGCGCGACGCCGTCGCTGGATACCTATGCACGGGCGAAAAAAGGCGTCTATGAACTCGTCGAACTCGACGGTCGGATCGCCGGGGTCTTGCCTGAGGTGGTCCTGGTGAAACCCCGGGTCAGGATGCAGGTGGCGCAAGAAATACGCGAAGCGATCGCGGATCGCTTGGATAAAAAAGAACAGATTCTAATCCTGCTTAATAAACGGGGCTACGCCCCCGTCCTGCAGTGCGTGGATTGCGGGCATGTCGAGATGTGTACGGAATGCGACCGGCCGATGAGCGTCCACAAAGAAGACGGGATCTTGAAATGCCACAATTGCGGAAACACCCGGCAACTCGGATCGCGTTGCCCCGAATGTCAGGGGAACCATTTGCGGATGATCGGATCGGGGACGCAGAAAGTCGAAGAAGAACTTCGCCAAACCTTCCCGCAAGCGCGCATCACCCGGATGGACAGCGATTCCACCCAACGCAAGGATAGTCACCGCGACTTGTTGAAGCAGTTCGAAGACCATGAAAGCGACATTCTCTTGGGGACCCAGATGATCGCCAAGGGCTTGGACATCCCCAATGTCACGCTCGCCGTCGTATTGGGCGTCGACCAGGCGCTTTTGCGCAGCGATGTCCGGAGCGTCGAAGAAACCTTCGCGCTGTTGGTGCAGGCCGCGGGACGAAGCGGACGGGGCGAGGGGAAGGGACAGGTGTTGGTCCAAACCTCCGCAACCGACCATTACGCAATCCAATGCGCTTTGAAGCATGACTATCTTCGCTTCTTCTCGATCGAGATGCGCTATCGCAAAATCGGGCAGAATCCGCCCTACACCTATCTGATCGCCCTTGAATATACCTCGAAGACGCATGATTCCGCGCTCGAATGCGCGAAGGATGCGGCGATGTGGTTCGCCGCGAACCAAGACTTCAGGATTCTGGGTCCGGTGGATCTAGGCAAAACCAAAGGGGCGTATCGCAGCCGGATCATCCTCAAAGGGAAGACCCTGGACACGATGCGAAACGCCGTCTGGAGATTACTGGATGAAAACGAGCTGAAGGGGGATGTCGAGTTGACGGTCGACGTCAATCCTTTAGCCTTGATGTGAGGGAACCATGAACGCACGCTATCTCGCCGTCGAGTTGATCCACGGCGTATTGACGAAACAAGCCTATGCGAATCTAAGTTTGAAACAACGCTTGGACGAGGCCCGTCCGATCGACCGCGGATTGATTACGCAGTTGGTCTACGGGACGCTGCAGAACCAGATCTACTGCCGCAACCGATGGAAGAAACAAGTGCAGAAAGAACCGGATGCCTTGGTCGCATCCCTTTTGGACATGTGCGTCTATCAGCTGATGTTCCTCGATAAAGTCCCCGATTACGCCGTTCTGGACGAAGCGCAGTCGATCCTGCGCCAGAAACACCGCGGGTCGGCGACCGGGTTGATCAACGCCGTATTGCGTAGAATCATCGAAGAAGGCAAAATCGACATCGACCATGAGGACGAACTCGAACGCGTTGCACTGAATACGAGCCTTCCGACCTGGATCTTGAAAATGTGGGTGAAGCAATACGGGAAAGAAGACGCGCTGAAATGCGCGTATAGTCTGATCCAGAACGTACAGACCAGCATCAAGGTCAATCCTTTGAAATCCAGCAAGGAAGAAATGCTTGAAGATTCAAGGTTTTCTCCGGGGAAGCTGGTCGAGGATGCGCTTCGCTATCAAGGCAATTTCCTTGAAAGCGAATGGTTTAAGGATGGAAAAGGGATCTTGCAGGATGAAGCCAGCCAGATGGTGGTCTCCTGGGTGGGTGCGAAACCGGGGATGGAGATATTGGATCTCTGCGCCGCGCCGGGAACGAAGACCGCAGGCATGGCGTTCGATATGCGCGATACCGGACGGATCGTAGCGCTGGACCTGCATGAACACCGGGTCAGGCTGATCCAGGAAGGGATGCTGAAACTGGGGGTTACGATCGTCGAACCCTTCGCCTGCGACAGCCGCGATTGTGCAAGCGTCCTTCAAGACCGACGTTTCGATTCCGTCTTGGCGGATGTCCCGTGTTCGGGCTTGGGCGTATTGCGCCGGAAACCCGACATCAAGGCAAGGATCCGCCCAAGCGATCTTGACGACCTTCAACTCCTGCAAAGACAACTTCTGGAAGAAGCGGGAAGACGGGTGAAAGCCGGGGGCACGTTGGTCTATTCTACCTGCACCCTCAACAAAAAAGAGAATCAGACCCAGGTGGAATCTTTCCTGAAAAACAACGAAGAGTTTGTCCTGGTCAGGGAACGTACGATCTTTCCCTTTGAACAAGAGACCGATGGATTCTACATCGCGCAAATGCAAAGAAACCCGTAATGTGTTAAAATACGGGGTGGTGATACCTTGAAAACAATCTATGATTACAGTTATGAAAAAATGGAAGAGAGCATGTTGGGCGAAGGTTGGAAGAAGTTCCGCTCCCAACAGCTTTTCCAGTGGCTATATCGCAAACGGGTCGGGTCCTTCGATGAGATGAGCGACCTTTCCAATGAAATGCGGGAGCGGCTCAAAGAAAAATACGTCATCGATCCGCTTCGGCTTGTGAAACGGATGGTTTCGTCCGACGGGACCGTCAAGTATCTCTTCCGGCTCCAAGACGGGAGTCTGGCCGAAACCGTCCTGATGCACTACGATTACGGGAAATCGGTCTGCGTGACCTCCCAGATCGGATGCAACATGGGCTGTGCGTTCTGCGCCAGCGGACTCTTGAAGAAAACACGCGATGTGACCTCGGGTGAAATGGTCGCCCAGATCATGTATGTGCAACGCGAACTCGACAAAGAACAAGAACGGGTCAGCCACGTGGTCATCATGGGCACGGGCGAACCCTTCGACAACTATGAGAACGTGATGGACTTCATGAACACGATCAACCACGACAAGGGCTTGGCGATCGGGGCGCGGCACATCACCGTCTCCACCTGCGGCATCGCGGACAAGATCCGTCGCTTCGCCCATGAAAACGTCCAGTACAACCTGGCGATTTCCCTCCACGCCCCCAACGATGAACTCAGGACCCGTTTGATGCCCATCAACAAGGCCTATCCGTTGGGTGAACTGATGGATGCGATCCGCGAATACGCGGGTCTGAACAATCGTCGGATCACCTTCGAATACATTCTCTTGAAAGGGGTCAACGACCAACCCGAACACGCCACGCAGTTGGCGCACCTGATCAAAGGGCTCAATGCCTATGTGAATCTGATTCCCTATAACGCAGTCGACGAACACGGGTTCAAAGGGGTCAGTTTCCCCCAGGCCATGGCGTTCTACGACCGTTTATGCAAACTGAATGTGAAATGCACCTTGCGCCAAGAGCACGGGGCGGACATCGATGCCGCCTGCGGACAATTGAGGGCGAAGGTTGAGAGAGGAGAATTGGATGATCTGTTGGGGTAGAAGCGATATCGGGAAAAACAGGAAAATGAACCAGGATGCGTTCGTCATCAAGCAAAACGGGTCCTCGATTTTGGCATTGGTTTGCGACGGCATGGGCGGGGCGAAGGCCGGGGAGGTCGCCAGCAAAATGGCCTGCGACAAGATCGCCGAGTATTTCGACGAACATC
Organism: Erysipelotrichaceae bacterium; assembly: GCA_003520745.1. GTDB lineage: Bacteria > Bacillota_I > Bacilli_A > Erysipelotrichales > Erysipelotrichaceae > GWE2-51-13. The sequence continues at coordinate 109,736 of DOUE01000025.1, read as the reverse complement.
CCGGCCTCAGTGTCGAAACGATGGAAAACTGGTTGTATGGCGCGGTCATGCATGCCAACGACGCCGTGTTCGCGGCATCGATCAACCGGATCGACTATTTCGGAATGGGGACGACCTTGGTCGGTTTTTTGAAGGTGGATGATAAAATCATCAGCGTGAACGTCGGCGATAGCCGCCTTTATCGCTTTTTCGACCATCGCATCGCGCAACTGACCGTCGACCATTCCTTGGTCTACGAACTGCTGCAACGCGGATTGATCAGTGAAGAAGAGACGAAAAACCACCCCCAACGCCATGTGTTGACCAACGCCCTGGGGATCTCCAAAGCCATCCGGATCGACATCCATCCGATCGAAGAACCCTTCGATCTTCTTTTAGTCGCCAGCGACGGCCTGCATTCCATGCTTCAGGATGAAGAAATCCAACGGATACTGGATGAGAAAGAACCCCCTCAGGCATTATGCGACCGATTGATCGACGCAGCCAACGATGCGGGGGGCAGCGACAACATCACCGTGATCCTCGCGACCGCGAGACCGGAGGTGCGCCATGGCTGAACTCCTCGGTAACCGGTATCTGCTTGTCCAACCTTTAGGGGANNCCTGGCCGTCGATTCGCTGTTGAACCGCGAAGTCGCGGTCAAGATCCTACGCGGTGACCTCTCGGGCGATGCGATCGCCCTCTTACGCTTCCAGCGCGAAGCCAATGCGGCAAGCGCCCTGAGCCATCCCAACATCGTCGAAATCTACGATGTGGGCGAAGATAACGGAAGACATTTCATCGTCATGGAATACGTGCGCGGACGCACCTTGAAACAGTTGATCCAACAGCGCGGGGCGATGGATAAGAACGAAGCCGTCTCCGTCATGCGTCAACTGATTTCAGCCGTCCAGGTCGCCCACAAGAACAACATCATCCATCGCGACATCAAACCCCAGAACGTCCTGATCAAGGACGACGGCACGGCCAAGATCACCGATTTCGGGATCGCGACCGCGCAGGACGCCGTCCAGCTCACCCAGACCGACACGGTCATGGGGAGCGTGCATTATCTTGCCCCCGAACTGGCGCGCGGCGAAAGCGCGAGTTTTCAGAGCGACATCTATTCCATGGGCATCGTCTTCTATGAACTTTTGACCGGAACCGTCCCGCATACCGGGGACGCCCCGGTTCAGATCGCACTAAAGCATATGCGCGAAGACATCCCCTCCGTACGTGAAAACAACGCGACGATCCCGCAATCCCTCGACAACATCATCATCAAATCGACGGCGAAGAACAAGGCGAACCGCTATAAAACGGCGGGGGAGATGCTTGACGACCTCAACCAAAGCCTGGACGAGAAACATGTCAACGACGCGAAGTTGGTTTTCCCGGAAGACAAACAAAACGGAGATACGATCCTGATTCCCGAAGTATCGGGGATGCGCGAGAAAAAGAGACCGAACTTCGCCTATGCGGTCATCGGGATCGGGTTGACCATCCTTTCCGGGATCGTCATCACCATGATCATCGTATTGGGCGGGATGTTCGAGCCCGTCAGCAAGGCCGTGAAAATCCCGGACGTCGTCGGGATGACGTTGGAAGAAGCACGGAGCGAACTCAACGCGCTGGTCATCAGCGTCTCTTCCGTGAAGTATCAGTTGACGGACGATATCCCCGAAGGCGAAGTCATCCAAATCTCGCCCAAGGCCGGTGTCGAAGTGGAAAAAGGGTCGTCGGTCGTGCTGACGATTTCGGAGGGGATCTACGTGGTGGTCGGCGACTATGCCAACCGCAACATCGAAGAGGTCCGCGAAGAGTTGAAAACGCTGAAAATCACGATCCGCGTCGAGAACACCCCCAATTCAACCTTGGAGGCCGGGACGATCATCAGTCAGGAACTATTGGTTCCGGGTCAAAAACTCGATCCGCAACGCCAATATGAAATCAAGTTCTATGTCGCGTCGGACGTCGAGTTCATCATCCCGCAAGTCGTGGGGATGGGGGTCGAGACGGCCAAAGCCATGCTTGAGAGCGACGGAGCGACCGTCGTCGCGACGCAGAAGTCGACCGAAGGCATGAGCGAGGAAGAAATCGCCGCCTTGGTCCGCAACGTCGTCGTCGAAGTCACACCCAGTGCCGGGAGCTATTATATCCAGGGGGAAAACAATGTCATTACCCTATATTACTACTAGGAGAGCCCATGCCTAAAGCACGGATCATCAAAATCGTCTCCAACCAATACACCCTCCTCAACGAAAACAAGGCCGAATTCACGGCGGTCGCGATGGGGAAACTCCGATTGAAGAAGTCACCGGTCGTCGGCGATTTCGTCCGCTATGAACAACATGAAGGCAATGTCGGGATCGAAGAAGTCTTACCGAGAAAGAATTCGCTGGTCCGTCCGTTGATCGCCAACGTCGACCAAGCCTTGGTAGTCATGAGCGCCTTGAAACCCGAGTTTTCTTCCGTCCTGGTCGATCGTCTATGCATCTTGATCCGCGCCGCCGGCATCGAACCGGTGTTGATCGTCACGAAGCTCGATTTGATCGTCACCGACGATCCGCTTTATCGAACCTTGCGGGAATACCGCGACGGGGGGATGCGGGTGGTCGAAGTCGGACGGGATCGGCCGATCGACGATCTTCTAAGCGTGTTGGAAGGGAAGATCAGCGTTCTGACCGGACAAAGCGGGGTCGGGAAATCGTCGTTGGTCAACCGCCTCGACTTGAAGTTCGATTTGGAGACACAGGAGATTTCAAAGGCTTTGGGAAGAGGTAAGCACACCACGCGCCATGTCCAACTCCATGAAGCCGGGGGAGGGTGGATCGCGGATACCCCGGGGTTCTCTTCGATGGATTTCACCCAGCTCGACCCCGATCTTATGGAAAACTACATCAACGAGTTCATCCCGTTTTTAGGGAAGTGCCGTTTCCGCAATTGCCGGCATGAAAACGAACCGGATTGCGCGATCAAACAAGCCGTGGTCGATAATAAGATCCCGCAGACCCGTTACGATAACTATCTCGCGATCTACAAGATGGCGAAAGAGGCAAAGGAGACCCAATACCAATGATCATCGCACCTTCGATCTTATCGATGGATTTCTCGTCCATGGAAAGTCAACTCAACCAAGTCAAGGAAGGCGGGGCCGCCTGGCTTCATTTCGACGTCATGGACGGGCATTTCGTCCGCAACCTGACCTTCGGACCGGATCTTCTCAAAGGCGTCCGCAAGCTCTCGGATTTGGTGATGGACGTCCACATCATGGTGGAGGACCCCGCCTATTTCGCCCCGGTGTTCATGGATGCCGGCGCCGACGGGATCACGTTCCACATCGAAGCATGTAAGGATCTGGACGAGGTCCGCTCGATCCTTGCAATGATCCGCTCGAAAAACAAACGCGCAGGCATTTCGCTGCGTCCCCAAACCCCCATCGAAAGCCTCTATCCCATCCTGGACGAATGCGACATGGTTTTGATCATGAGCGTCAACCCCGGATTCGGTGGACAAGCCTTCATCGAGGATTCGCTGAAAAGAATCGCGGAACTGCGCGATGAAATCCAACGTAGGGGCCTATCCGTCCTGATCGAGGTGGACGGCGGGATCAACAAGACGACAGGCAAGGCGTGTCAAGACGCCGGGGCCGACGTCCTGGTGGCGGGAAGCTACGTGTTTAAAAACGACATCCCGGAAGCCATACGGAGTCTCATGTGAAGAAGGCGGTCTTAGTCTGCGGATGGCAGGATGACATCCCTTCAAGTTTCGATGGCGACGTGGTCGGGATCGACCGCGGCGCATGGTTGTTGGCGCGTCAGAAAACGACGATGGCGTTCGCGATCGGGGACTTCGATTCGATCGAGGACGTTGACAAGCAAGAAATCGAAACGTATGCGAAGCAGATGATCGTATTGTCGACCCACAAGGATGTCAGCGACACCGAAGCGGCGATCGACGAATGCATCCGAAGGGGATACGGGGATATCGTCCTATGGGGAGGCTTAGGCGGTCGATTCGACCATGCCTGGGTCAATCTTCTCTTACTCAGGAAACATCCTTCCTTACGCTTGCTGGATACGCAGAACGAAGTCTTTACCTTGGGTGAAGGCACCCATGACATCGGATCCCCCGCATGCAAGTATGTATCGGTCTTCGCCCTGCTACCCAGTGAAGTTTCCTTGGTCGGGTTTGTTTATCCCCTAAACCATGCGATGTTTGAAATCGATACGACACTGGGACTAAGCAACGAAATCCAAAAAGAAAATGCACGAATCATCGTGCATTCGGGTCGTCTTATGATCATCTTAAGTCAAGACAAATAAAAAATGGAGTCGCCTCCATTAATTATTAGCCTTGTTGCGCGGCTTTCAACGTTTTCAAAGCACGGGCGGAAACACGGATGCGGACAGTGCGTCCATCAATGACGACTTTGACCTTTTGTAGGTTAACGTTCCAGCGACGGCGGGAAGCCTGCAGGGAGTGAGAGCGCTTATTTCCGTATTGAGCTGTTTTACCGGTTACGGCACAAACTTTTGACATACCGAAGACCTCCTTTCGAATGGATTTTGCTTTGTTAGTGTATCATGAACACCCATGGAATGCAAGTAAAATGGGGAAAAAATCTTTTTTAAAACAGTCCTGCCTATGGTATGATATAGGCAAGATTAAGGAGGGAAGTACGTGAACGATCAACAGATCTATGCGGCCTTGGAATTGGCAGATCATGAAGTCCGCCTCTTGGTCGGTGAATTCCACAATACCCGTCTGAATATCCTGAAAGTTGAAAAAGTGAAGTGCTCGGGGATCGAAGGAGTGACGATCATCGATCAGGACGCTGTCGTGACAGCGCTCAAGTCGGCCGTCAACAACGCTTCCACCAATCTGGGGGCGAGGGTCCAGCGAGTGCTTTTGTTATTGCCGTCCTGGGGGATGAAACGGTTCACCCGTCGCGTACAGGTCGCCGTCGACCGCAACGTAGGATATACGGATGTGCGCAATGCGATCCGCGAGGCGATGAAAACCGATTTGACGGATGATTATGAACTGATCAATACGATCATCACGAAATATACCATCAACGGCATCGGCTACCGCAAGTTGCCGGTCGGGGAAGAATGTTCGTCGATGAGCGTCGATATCGACCTGTTTTGCGCCGATAAGGAACTGACCTTCAATTATGCGCAGGTCGTCGAAAAAGCCGGTTTGGAAATCAGCGACGTCAGTCTGGACGGATTCGCGGTCGCCAAGGAAGCTTCGTTGGCGGAGAAGAGCATCGAACATTTCATCATCCTGATCCGTGCCGAACGCCAGACCACAACGTTGACGCTTTTTGCGAAAGGCCGTCTGATTTCATCCGAAGTCCTATTGGGTGGAAGCGACGCCTTGATCGGCGCGATCACCGAGGATTACCGTCTGCCCATCGACGTGGCGGAGAGATTGCTCTACCACAACGCCCGGCTTGGCGCGGAAAAATACCCGGAAAGTCCGATCTTCCTTTGGAGCAACGAAGGGAAGACGTATACGATCAGCGAAAACCAATTGATCAAATCCATCAGCCAACCCGTCGAAGACTGGATCCGCGAAATCAAACGTTCGTGCGACCCCATTCTTGAGACCGGGAAAGTCAGTCTGGTGTTGACGGGTGAAGCCGCCGAAATCATCGGTTTCGACCAACTGCTCGCGAAGGCGATCGGCGTGGATACCGAAACCTATACCCCCGAGACGCTTGGCGTCCGTAGTGCATCCTTGGCTGCGGTCGTCGGTCTCTTCTACGTATTGAAAGACCAATTATCCTACCGGAAAAGCATTCTACCCGGCATCAACATGGAAGAATTCCACGCAAGCCTGGCCGGATCGAAGTCCGGCGGGGTCGACGATACCTTGACGCGCAAGTTGAAAGGCATCTTGTTTGAATCCAGAGGAAAATAACGGAGGTTCCCACATATGAGCGATTTACAGTACAGCCAAGTAGCGAAAATCAAAGTCTTCGGGGTCGGCGGGGCAGGATGCAACGCCATCAACCGGATGGTGGATGAAGGGTTGCAGGGTGTCGAGTTCTTCGTCGCCAACACCGACGTCCAAGTGTTGAACGTATCCAATGCGCAAAACAAGATCGTCCTCGGACGCGATACCACCAAAGGCCTCGGGGCGGGCGCCAATCCTGAAATCGGGCGCAAAGCCGCGATGGAAAGCGAAGCGGAGATCCGCGAAGCGATCAAGGGTTCCGACATGGTGTTCATCACCGCGGGCTTGGGCGGAGGCACCGGTACCGGTGCGGCGCCGATTTTCGCGAAGATCGCCAAGGAACACGGATGCCTTACCGTCGGGATCGTCACCAAACCCTTCAGTTTCGAAGGGAAACGCCGGATGAACCAGGCGATGGCCGGTTTGGAAGAACTGCGCCAATATGTCGATTCGCTCATCATCGTCTCCAACAACCAATTGCTTGAAGTCATCGGCCGCATCCCCTTCGTGGAAGCGTTCAAGGAAGCCGACAACGTATTGCGCCAAGGCGTCCAAACCATCACCGACTTGATCGCCGTTCCCGCGATGATCAACCTCGACTTCGCGGACGTCCGCACGGTCATGGAAGGCCAGGGGACCGCGTTGATCGGGATCGGGATGGCCCAGGGCGAATCCAAAGCCTCCGACGCCGCATCCAAGGCGATCACTTCGCCCTTGCTTGAAGCGCAGATCCGCGGTGCGCGCAATGCCATCGTCAACGTCACCGGCGGCAACACCATCACCATCTACGACGCCAACGACGCCGTCGAATACATCCGCGAAGCTGCGGGTCAGGACATCGACATCATCTTCGGTGTCGCGATCAACGACAAGATCGGCGACAGCATCATCGTCACCGTCATCGCGACCGGTTTCGACCTGCCGCGCCAAAACGTCACGGTCCGTCCGATCGCCGAAGCCCGCAAGGTCTTCGACGCCATCAAGGAACCCGAACTCGACGCCGACGACGACAGCGACATCCCGAATTTCTTCCGCACAAGAGGTTGACCCCAACCTCTTTTTTCATGCAAAGGCGCTTCCTTTGCCTTTTAAATTGAAAACTGATAGGATGTTCGCGAGGAGGCTATCCATGAACATCCTTTATTTTCATTCCAATCTCTTGCGCGATACCTATCGGTGCCGGCAAGTCCGCTTTCGTCTTTGGGGGTTTATGCGCCACACCGACATCGATGCGATCTTCATCGCGGAAAGCGACAAAGCGGATGCACTTGAACTGCAGGCGCTGAAAACACAGCTTGGCGAATTCGGCTGCCTGATCCTCGACAAATCCGGCAAGTATCGGATCGATGACGAGTTGATCGTGTTCGAGCCCTTGTCGTTGCTTGTGGACGACCAACGGTTCATCCCGCTGGACGGTTCGGTCATCTTGATCGAAACCCAGCCAGAGATCCATGGCAACTACATCGCCCTGGACTTCTTCGCCGATGAAGATTTCGCCGACTACCATGGTGAAATCGACGCCCAAAGCCTCATCGAGCTGAAAGATCTCATGAATGGCAGACCCAAACGCAATAAGAGCCACCTAAATTAGGTGGTTTTTTATATAATATTGATTATGTTTATAAAATAATTAAAAAAATCAATAAAATACTTGACATAATTAATAAACAGGTTTACTCTATGGGTGTGAGGTGAGAATATGGCAAAGAGAATCAAGATACACATCGATACCCCGGAGAGAAAGATCCATCTCCCGTCGGTCGGAAAGACCACGGCGATCACCTTCATCCGATTCGGACTCTGGGGATCAAACTTCGCGAAAGACATGGAACCCGAAACGAGGGAATGGATTCGCGAAAACAAGGAAGTGATCATCGACGCTGTGAAAGACGTCTTCAAGATACTGCAGGATTTTGAACCGTTCACACTGGTCGAGGTCGAAAGCGAAGATACGCATATCCTCATCGACGTAATCTAGGAGGTACGAAACATGAAAAGAGAAGTCATTGGTGTTTGCCCGGTATGTTCCTCCGATCTACTGGCGACCCGGTTGACCTGCGTCAACTGCCATACGGAAATCACAGGGGAGTTCTCGTTATCGAAGTTCAGTTACCTGAACCGCGACGAGCTCTACTTCATCGAAACCTTTATCAGGGTCCAAGGCAACATCAAAGAAATGGAAAGGGAATTGAACGTTTCCTATCCGACCGTCAAAAAGAATCTGGATGCGATCATCACGAAATTGGGATTCGCACCGCCGAAGCCGGTCCAGGACGATGAAGCCGAGGTTTTGGCGAAATTGAAGAATAAAGAGATCAGCGTGGAAGACGCGCTGGAACTATTAAGAAAGTAGGAGAAACAATGAACTCGAAAGAACAAATCCTGGAAATGGTCAAAGACGGTACGATTACCGTCGAAGAAGGACTGAAGCTGCTCAACGCGATGGAAGCGACCCCTGCGAAGGGATTCGCCCCCGCCCCGTCCAAACTCGCCAATGCGAAACGCATGGTGCGGATCCTGGTGAATAGCGAAAAGGGCGACAATGTCCGCGTCAACATCCCCTTGGCCCTTGTCAAGGTCGGGATGGACATCGGATCCAAAATGAAGATCGATGGTAAGCAAGTGGATTTGAAGGGCATCGATTTCGATGAAATCGTCGCGATGATCGATGAAGGCGCGACCGGGGAACTGGTAAGCGTCGACTCGGAAAACGGCGATAAAGTCCGAATCTTCGTCGACTAGATCAAACGATCCAAATCGCTGAATGCGAAAGCTTGGACCGCCGTGTCCAAACCAGTCAGAGATCGTCGGCAAACAAACTCAGGGTGCGAATCGCTGAAAGCGAAAGTCCGCTAGAGAAAAGCGGACCAACCCGACCAAAAACGTACTTAGGATTGGATGTTGCAAATCGCTGGATGCGAAAGTCCGCTCGGCCGTGAATGGACCAGACAGTACCGATCGTAAGGAATTCCCCGAAACCATGCTTTGAAGATCCAAGTGCAGACCCCTTCGTTGAGAAGTCAAACCCGGTCCAACGCGCTGTAAGCGCAAGTCTCATCGCCGCATGAAGACCAATCCGAGCCCCTCTGTAGACAACGAAGAAGAAAACGTAAGATCGAGACTTCCAAACAACATGGGAGGCAAAGCAGAGATCGTAAGCGAAAAGATGCCGAATCGGCATCTTTTCCATGTCTTTGATAGACAGTGTTTTTTCGAAAAGGTATACTGATACTGTAAAGCGAGGTATCCTATGTTACGTCTTGTACGCGCAGAAGAAAAAGAGAAACTACTGAACCGGTTACGGAAAGATCCCTCACGCGCGATGTTCATCATCGGCGACATCGAACAAAACGGTCTGCATACGGACTACCAGACCACATGGATCGAAGAGGTCGATGGTGAATTCTTGGCCGTCTATCTGAAATACCACAAGAACTTCGTGTTCTATCTTTTCGATAATTCGTTTGAACCCAAGCACTTGCTCGATTTACTGAAACAAGTCCAACCGATCAACTGTAACGCGGCGAAATCGCATTTTAATAAAGTTTATCCATTGATCCAATCCTTCGTCAATGTCCGCGAGATGTTTTTCTGCGAATGCACAAGTCAAGATCATGGAATCGCACTGACCGATGTACGAAGGGCGAAAGTAAGCGATGCGGAAGCGATCGCTCGATCGCTCGACCGGATCGTCGAGTTCAATATGGAACCCTTGACCATCGAAGAGCGGACAGAGCGGATCCGATCACGGTTTGAAGAAAACAAATCCAGAGGGTTCATGGTCGAGAAGGATGGACAGGTGGTCGCTTATGCGTCCACCGCCGTCGAGACCGGCACCTCCGCGATGGTCGCCTCCGTCTTTTGTCTGCCGGAATACCGTGGAAAGGGCTATGCCAAACAAGCGGTATGGGCGCTGACGGAAGATTGCCTGAACAACGGCTTGTTGCCCTGTTTATTCTACGATAACCCCTCGGCCGGCAGGATTTATCATCGCTTAGGCTATGTCACCTTCGATACATGGATGTTGGCGAAAGTGGAGGGGGAAATCCGATGAAAATCGCAATGGCGCAACTCAGTGTGAAAGCGGGACGCGCGGATATGAATCTGGCGCGCATGAAAGAGATGGTGGACGAAGCCAAACTTCAGTCCGCGGATCTCATCATCTTCCCGGAAATGTCGGTCCCGGGGTATATTCTGCAAGATCGTTGGCTGCATACCTCGTTTCGAAATGAAATGGCGCAGGCGAACGAATTGATCAAGTCGTGGAGCGACGGGATCGGGATCATCTGGGGGAACGTGGTCACGGAGCAATTCGGGGTCGCGAAAACCAACCGTGACGGTCGACCGATCCGCACCAACGCGGCGCTTTTCGCCTGCGATCAAAAATACGTCCAACGCGACGTCCAGTTTCTGGACGGCGTCTATGTGAAACACTGCATGCCGGACTATCGTTTCTTCGACGACTCGAGGTACTTCATGAGCGGATTGGAAATCGCCCGGTACAACAAATGGACGGTGTCCGGGTTGGTGAGTCCGTTTCATTTCAAACGGAACGATAAAGTCTATAAAATCGGATTGGAAATCTGCGAGGATCTTTGGAGCAAGGACTATGCGGTCGATCCGACTTCACTCTATATCAAACAGGGGGTGGACTTCATCGTCAACATCTCCGCCTCGCCCTGGACGCTTAGAAAAGAACTGAGCCGTGAGAAACGGATGGCCGAGCATGTGGCCAACCATGGCGAGAAGATGGTCCCCTTGGTCTATGTGAACGCCTGCGGGATGCAGAATACGGGGAAGAACGTTTTGGTGTTCGATGGCGATAGCACGTGTTACGGGAAAAACGGGAAACCGATGGTTTCCTGCAACGACGCCTTTGAGGAAGAACTCTGCATTTTCGAACTGGGCGATACCCGCTCGGTCGAAACGACGCAACATAAACTGCTTGAAGCCTTGATTCACGGAATCCGTGAATTCGACACCCAAACCCTACCTTTCAAGCCGAGATGGATCATCGGACTTTCCGGCGGAGTCGATTCGACGATCAATGCGGCGCTCCTTACCTTGGCGATCGGTTCAAAGCGGATCGTCGGCTACAACATGGCGAGCCGCTATAACGCGGACGCGACCATTTCGATTGCCCGTGCTTTGGCCAAAGAGCTGGACATCGACTATCATGAAGGAAACATTGAAGATTTGGTCGAGTCGACGTCGCGTACGGTCGACGGATTCGGATATGAAAACAAGATCGACGGATTGGTTCACGAGAACGTCCAGGCCAGGATCCGCGGTCATCTATTATCGACGTTCGCCGCCATCGAGGGCGGTGTCATCTGCAACAACGGAAACAAAGTCGAGTTGGCGATCGGTTATGCGACCCTCTACGGCGATGCGATCGGTGCCCTGAGCCCGTTGGGCGATTTGACCAAGGTGCAACTCTTCGACCTTGCCCGGGAAATTAACCGACGCTTCAAGAAAGAAATCATCTCGGAAAGCCTCTTGCCGCAAATCGTCGGGGAGAGGATCGAATGGGAAGTCCCACCGAGCGCCGAACTCAAGGATAAGCAAATCGACCCGATGAAATGGTATTATCATGACTGGTTGGTCCAATATTTGATCGAATATCCGACCCATAGCGCCATCGATGTGCTGGACCTTTATCTCGAGGGGAAGTGGAAAGAGATGGAGATCGCACGGTGGATCCGATATTACGGCTTGGACGTNNTGCGTTCATCGCCGATTTGGAGTGGTTCATGAACAACTGGACGAAATCCGTGTTCAAACGGATTCAGTTCCCGCCGATTCTGACGGTCAGCCGAGGCGCTTTCGGGAGCGATTACCGTGAAAGCCAGATCAGCAGCTTCCGTTCCCCCTTGTATGAAATGAAACGGGCGAGGATTCTCGCGGAAGGCGGAAACTAGGATGAAAAACCTTAAAGCCTGGATGAACTCCGAGAAACGTTTGGATATGTTTTCCTATGCGTTCTCCGGAATCCTCATCCTCCTGTTTTATTTCCTGGTTAAGGATCTCTCACGATTCACCGCGATCGCGAAGGATGTGTTCACGGTGTTGATGCCTTTCATATTCGGATTCTCGATCGCGTTCCTCCTTGCCCCCCTCGTTCTCTATTTCGAACAAAAAGTGCTCGTGCGCATCAACCTGAAACCTTCAACGCGGCGGAAATGTTCCGTCGCGCTGGGAATCTCCCTCATGCTCGTCGCGTTTGCGCTCTTCTTACTCTTGATCATCCCCCAACTTGTGTCCAGCGTGAGCGCGCTCACCCAACAGTTGCCCGAATATATCGAGTCGGCCAGGGACATGCTGGAGGATCTGATCCTGCGTTTCAATATCCCGCAAAGCTACATCGACGGAATTCTGTCTTCGGGCGGAGATCTGGTCGAAACGATCATGGCGATGGGCAGGAAACTCTTCCCGCAATTACTGAACGCCTCATGGCAGTTCACCAAGGGGATCTTCAACTTCCTGGTCGGGATCGTCATCGCGACCTATATCCTGTTGGATCGCGAACGTTTCTCGCTTCAATTCAAAAAGATGAACTACGCCTTCTTCGGCCAGGAACGAGGGGATCTCTTTCTTCGCGTAAGCCGCATCAGTTCGAAAATGTTCACGGGCTTCGTGATCGGCAAGATGATCGACTCCTTGATCATCGGAATCCTCTGTTTCATCGGAATGAGTCTGTTGGGGTTACAATATGCGATCCTTCTTTCGGTGATCGTCGGGATCACAAACATGATCCCCGTCTTCGGCCCGTTCATCGGAGCCGTACCCGGTTTGTTTATCTTATTGATCATCGACCCCATCCAAGCCCTTTGGTTCGCACTCTTCATCTTCGCCCTCCAACAGTTCGACGGAAACATCCTGGGGCCTCTGATCCTTGGCGATTCTTTGGGACTACCCAGTCTATGGATCATGTTTTCGATTATCGTCGGAGGCGGGTTCTTCGGTGTCCTGGGGATGTTCCTGGGGGTTCCGATCTTCGCGGTCATCTATTTATTGGTCCGTGAATTCATCCATTTGCGGATTGAAAAGCGACGCCTTGATATTTCGAAATAATCCGTATTTTCTTGAAAGTTGGTGTCGGTCTACTCTATACTTTATCTAAAGATGCTTGAACGACGAATCGGGGGTGATTTCGTTACAAAACCAAAACATTTTATAGAACAATGATCAGATAGCGAAGAACATCTCAATAATCACAGTTAAAGTGGATGATAGCTTCTTATGTTAACGAGCTTCGCTCATTCCGGAATCTTAAGTTCTCTGCGGTAGTGATTACGACTAGTTATAATTCAGAAATTTTACAGAATTTGTGTCATTTGGGAGATATTATTTCGTTCGGATATCAATCTGATAGAGTTCACTCTGTATTAGTTTTTCATCGTTGCATAACTAACATCACGGATATTCGCTGAATTTCATGTGCATCGACTTCTATATTAAGCACCTCAATAATGAATTCTATCTTCATAAGGAATGGGAAAGGTTGGTGATTTGAAATGAAAAGGAGATTGTCAATTTGTTTATTTTCCATATTTTTAATATCATCGTGTCATACAAGACCTCAAGTAAACGTAAATGTTGGAATAAACTCAAATTTTAGTACACAGTTCAGAGGTGTTTTTGATGATGATGGTTACATCGCAACCGCATCGGATGAAGGTGTTTACGTTCTAGATAAAGGAAAACTAAGATATGTAGATATCAAAAGTTTTAATGAGGCAACTTTGGCAAACCTTAATTTTGCGGATGATAATGAGATAGACGCAAAATGTCCTGAAAACTTCAAGAGATATTGTGAGATTGCTGATGAAAGTTTTCTTCAATTTTACGATAATCATATATTTTACTTAGCTAGAAAAATGACTGTCGAAGGCGAAACTAATTATTCGTTGATTCGACTAAATCCAGATGGTACAAATCGCGAGTTAATTCTTCAGATTAAATCCTCTCCATATCTTTTGACTATAACTAAAGGGTATGTATTTTATGTAGATAGCTTTACAGAAGATGTTTTTGTGGCTAACCTAAACACATCTGACACTCAAAAAATAACCTTTCCTAAGAACCATAAGTTCATCACGTTTAAATTCTCTGAAGAGTATTTATATCTGCAAACATATGATGAAGCTAATAAAACCCATCATTTCTACAACTATAATTTTTTGACGAATGAACCAACATTCATTTTCTCAAAAGATATTCAGATTATTGACGGAGATAGGAATAATTTGCTAATCTATGACATTATTAGTTGGGATCCACTACTTGCTGAAATGAAAGTCGTAAATCAAAACATGGAGCTTGTTGTCGAATTAGTTGATGAAAACCGGCATTTGAACTATCTTGACTCTGACTTTATTTATACAAGCTCGCTGCAAGGGCCACAACGTTACGTCATATATGATTATCTTGGGAATATTGTATATGATATTGATGCGTTGGAAGGTCTCAAGGTTAGTGATTTCATTAGAGGAGTTTATTCATCGATGGAGGCTTCTCAGATTCAAGGGATTATAAGTAATTATCTCTTTGTAGTGGGTGGGGCAGATGATGGTATCAAGTATTATCTAGTTGATTATAAAACCGGTGACTGGATTGAAGTATTCAAATCGGTTTCGGGAATAATCGATAATGGATAATGTAAATCGTCTTCAGGTCCACAAACTATCGAAAAGTTATGGAAAAGTGTTGGCGCTTGATCAAGTAAGTTTCGATCTTGAGCCTGGAATCTATGCATTATTGGGTCATAATGGTGCAGGGAAAACAACTCTACTAAACATTTTAGCCACTGTACTTGAAAGTGATTTTGGAGAATACTACTTCAACGGTGAGCTTGTGGAGACTCACAAAAAAAAATTTCGTTCAAACTTGGGGTATATGCCACAGCAACAACAACTTCCCCCATATCTGAGTGTTGAATCCTTTCTTTACTATATTGCGAGCATGAAAGACATTAAGCGCAATCGAGCAGAGTCGAAAATCGAATCAATCTTAAGGGAAGTGAACTTGCTCGAGTTTCGGAAAAGATCATTGTCAACTCTTTCTGGAGGAATGAAGCAACGAGTATTGATTGCACAAGCATTATTGAATGACCCCAGAATATTGTTACTTGATGAACCTACAGCTGGTTTAGACCCTGTTGAACGTCGCTCTTTTAGGGAATTGATTTTACGCATCTCAGAGAAAAAGATTGTGATATTGGCTACGCATGTTATTTCAGATGTTGAATGGATTGCAAATGAGATTATGATTATGCAAAATGGTCGCATCCTGACTATCAGTTCACAAGCTGAATTGATTGATAAAACAAAAGTATACGAATCATATGAATTACTTGATAAATTGAAACAGCAGGATTCCGAGCTTAAGGTTGTTAATCAGATTCGAATACGAGATCAAATAAGGACGCGATTTATTTCCAAACATTCATTTGATCAGCTTGTAAGCACAACATTGGATGATGTTTATCTAGATTGGTTGGGTTAGTATGTTTACGAGTGAAATTAGACGACTTTTCCAAAATGTTTTAGTTCGAAGATTATTCATCGTCCTTTTATTAGGTTTTGGACTCTTTTCAGTAAACATCTTTTATGGAATTGAGAATCAAAACTACAAGAACGAACTTGAACAACAAGTATCAATGAATTCGATTCAAAATAGTTATCTGCGTTATCAACTAGAAGCATACGGAAGTTATCGCGAGGATGTGTCGAAAAGAATCGAAAACAACGAAGCCAAGCTTAATTTACCGATTTTTACAGATGTAGACATCAGAACCCAACTGATAAATGAAAACATAGCGCTCAGAAAAATTCAATCAAAGGATGTACGAATATTACCGGGTTATGCAATTACGGAACTATTGAACTCATCACTCTTCTCGGTTATGGTTTTATTGTTGAGTTGTCTACTAGTATATGCGTTATTTTTTGAAGATATGATTCATCAAACAATCTATCTCTATAGAAGTACGCCTCAAACGCTATCTAAATTGTATTCATCTAAAATAGCCGTGTTTATATCCGTTGTCCTCGTTTATTCACTTCTATGCACATGCATGGTTTTAATATTAGCGCAATGGGATGGAATTGATCTACGATCTCCGATTCAGTGGTTAGTGGATTTTCGATTTAGTTTCCATTTTTTTTCGATAATAGTGTATATTCTTGTAGTTATGTTTATTCAAACGGGTGCAGCTCTTTTCATTGGTTGTATCGTTCTGTTGTTTGTGATATTAACTAGAAATATATCTCTTGGATACACATTAGCTTTTGTGATTTTATTGGTCGAATTTATCTTGAATTCATTTATAGCGATAAACGATGAGTTCTCAGTACTTAAATATATAAATCTTTTCTACTATATGTTTGGTTCTATAGACCATGTAAGTTGGCTAATGTTTGCATCGGTCAGGCTAGATTTTTTAACTGCAACTCTGATTTTCATGTTAGTTTGTGGAATGATACTGACTCTAGTCAGCAGGCATTTATATCTTCGACTATCATCAAATGGGTTCACTCATCAGAAAGTCAAAGGATATCAGATTCGCTCAACTAAACTAGTTTGGCATGAATTTCTAAGAATCCTATTTTTCAATAAAGCTTTTATTGTTATATTGTTGGTACTCGCTTATTCATATAATCGATATTCTAGTTTTTCCATTTCGAAATCTCTTGGGCAGATAGATTACGAAATGATTGAAAGTCGTTATTATGGTGAGTTGAATACAACTGGACTAGATCGAATTACAAAAGATCTTGATGAAGCAAAGAGTGCTTATGAATTCCTAGAATCTACTAATAGTGGAGGGCAAAAAGAGCTAAGTCAAGAAGAGTACGATGCACTGGATTTGAAAGCACGACCTTATCCTTCACTTATAAGAATCAGGAACAAGATGATTCAACTCTATTCGGCAGGTTCACGTTTTTTTGTTAATGATGATGGTTATGACTACATCATGGAGAGTAAATCATACTTTTCGGTAATTCTTCACTTCGGCTTGATTACCATTGCTTTAAGTTTATTTGTGGCGATGAACGTACATAACGAATACCAAAATAAACTTATGCAACTTTATCTTTCAACCAAAAATGGTAATCTTAAAAAAATCAGAATCAATATGTGGTTATACTATGGGGTAACCTTAATTTTCACTTTTATTGTATACAGTTTGTATATATTCAAGATTCAAAAAGGATATACTATCTTTAATCAGAACTTACCTCTTTTCGCTTTGACATCTGCGACGACATCAAGTATGAGTTTAATGAACTATACTGTAATTTCTATAACCTTGCATCTTTTTGTATATTTTAGTATTCTCCGTATTGTGTATGTATTTTCTCGAAGATTTGATGTGGCAGTGGTTGTAGTGATCATGATAGGTTTTGCTTTTGTCCAGATTGCTTTGTTCAACTTTATTCCAGCATTTTCGATTTTATATTTACTTACGATTTCTTTTGTTAATCAGATTTGGGTGACTCTGGCTTGGATTATGGCACTTATCGTTTTGAATGTATTCATTCAAGCAAAAGTAATTAATAGTTCCCACTGAAGTTAACCATTGATGTCATTAATTCATTTAGTTAAACCTATATTGACGATCCATATTTATTCACTATTCGGGTAAACATTGCTTAAAACAAAGGAGAAACCTTATGAGAATCATTGCGGATACGACCTGTCATCTCAGTATCGAAGAAGCTGCGCTTGATCACGTGATTTTGGTTCCCAACCAGGTCATCATCGGGGATCGTTGTTATCGTGACTATTTGGAAATCGATTCCGAGACCTTCATTTCGGCGATCGAAAAGGATTTTCCTTCGACATCCCAACCGGCGGTCGGAGAAATCATGGATGCGTATAGTCAATGCGGCACAGAGCCGGCGATTCACATCACCACGGGCAAAGGCTTGAGCTCGGCGTTTGATTCCGCCAGCGGCGTGAAGAAAAGCATGGACGCCCAAAACATCACGGTGTTCGACTCGCAGTCCGTCGCCGGGGTGAATCGCTATCTGGTCCAATTGGCGACCCGGATGTCGAAGTCCACGGACTCGATCCAACGCATCGTCGATGCGATGCTAGCGTGTTTGAAGGAAACCCAATCCTATGTCATCCCGGTCGATTTCGGCTATCTCAAGCGTTCCGGGCGACTGACGCCGTTAGCCGCCACCGTGGGAGGGTTCTTGAAACTTGTTCCGGTCATGGCACAATCGGCCGATCGTCAGCGCATCGAGAAATTCTCCGTGGCGCGTACGCTTGGCAGCGCCCTGAACAACATCGTCGATGATTTAGTGAAACGCGGCGTCGATGGTCGTCATAAAATCTATGTCGCCCATGCCTTGAACATGGAGAATGTTCGGTTGGCGATCGAACATATCAAACAAAGGATCCAAAACGCGGACATCGAGGTTCTTAAACTGGCACCCGGAATGATCACGCATGGCGGACCGGGTTGTCTGGTCATCCAATATATCCTGAAAGACGAATCAAACTAGACCGCGAAAGCGGTCTTTTTCATGAAAAAAGCGCATCGTAGGTACGATGCGCTCGGATCAATCAAGCAGGAACAACATTTCGCAGTAGGAAGGAAGCGGATAGTTCTTCGAAGGAAGGACGGTTTCCAGTGTATCGACGACGCCACGTACTTCCACAAGAAGCGGTGTGACATCCTTGAGAAGGCTGAGCCCGCAGATCGAAGGGTTCTCATGGGTATTGGATAGTTCCAACGCCGCCTTCAATTTGATGAGCAGCGAATCGGTGGCGTCCACCAAACCCAGGATTTCTTTCTCCTTGCGCGCGACCATCTTCGACTTGGCCGACAACGGTTCAAGTTCCGAAATCACCTTGAGCGCTTCGGGGAGGACCATGCGTTCGACCATTTCGATCAAGGTCTTGGCTTCGCAGTTGATCGTATTGATGTATTGGTGATGCAGGATCTCGGCACGGGCATGCAGCTCGTCTTCCGTGTAGATCTTGTTGCGTTCAAACAGCGCGACGGCTTTGGGGGCGATCAGGCTATCGATCGATTCGACGAAGGAACGGATGTTGGGAAGCCCGCGTTGCGCGGCTTCGTCGACCCATGCTTCCGAATACCCGTCGCCGGAGAAGAGGATGCGGTGGTGGTTCTTTACGATCTCCCCACAGATCTTCAAGGCTTCTTCACGCGTGTCCTGGATGTATTTGAACTGTTCCAGGCGATCGGCGATCACGCGGAACTCGTCCGCCAGAATCGAGGCGATGACGGTGTTGGCGATGGCGGCGGAAAGGGAAGAGCCCAGCATGCGGAACTCGAACTTATTGCCGGTGAACGCGAAGGGGGAAGTCCGGTTGCGGTCGGTGTTGTCTTTGGGGAGGTAGGAAAGGTTGCTTAAGGAGAACTTCGGGCCGGTTTTCGCAATGAAGGTCGGTTCCTTGTCGACCAGTTTCAGCAACGCTTCTTCGATGACCGAACCCATGAAGACGGAAATGATCGCCGGAGGCGCTTCGTTGGCGCCTAAACGATGATCGTTGCCCGGACCGGAAGCCGCTAAGCGCAGCAATTCGGGATAGGTGTCGATCGCTTTCAGGATCGCGGTGCAGAAGAGGAGGAAACGGATGTTTTCCGCCGGCTTGTCCCCGGGATCGAGAAGATTCTGTCCATCGTCGGTCGAGAGCGACCAGTTGTCGTGTTTCCCCGACCCGTTGATCCCGGCGAAGGGTTTCTCATGCAGAAGCGCGGCCATGCCGTGCTTCTTGGCGGTTTTACGCAGAATATCCATCGTGATATGGTTTTGGTCGACGGCGGCGTTGGCATCCGTGTAGATGCTTGAAATTTCGAATTGACCCGGCGCGACTTCGTTGTGCTCGACTTTGGCGTAGATGCCCAGTTTCCAACACTCGTCGTTGACTTCGTCCATGAACGCCTTGACGCGATCGGGGATGGAACCGAAATAGTGGTCTTCGAATTCTTGGCCTTTGGGAGGCATGGCTCCCAATAAGGTGCGCCCCGTCAATAGAAGGTCGGGACGATTGCGGTAGGCTTTCGCATCGACCAGGAAGTATTCTTGTTCAAGGCCGCAAACCAAACTGACTCGCTTCACGTTTTTATCGCCAAGCGCATTGGTGATGCGCGTCGCTTCGGTGCTCAATACGTCGATCGCACGAAGGAGCGGGGCTTTTTGGTCAAGCGGTTCGCCGTTGTAGGAAACGAAAATCGTGGGGATACACAAAACGCTGCCGCGGATGAACGCCGGCGACGTAATGTCCCAGTAGGTGTAACCACGCGCTTCAAACGTGGCGCGCAAACCACCCGAAGGGAAGCTGGATCCATCGGTTTCGCCCTTGATCAACGTCTTGCCGGAGAAGCGGGCGATCGCATCGCCGTTTTCCGACTTCTCGATGAAACTGTCATGTTTCTCGGCGGTCGTTCCATTCAACGGTTGGAACCAGTGTGAGAATTGGGTGCAGCCATGTTCCATCGCCCAGATCTTCATCGCATGGGCGATCGCATCCGCGGTCTGTCGGTCCAAAGAATCTTCTTTGGCGACGGCGGTTTTCCATTTCTTGAAAATGGGGCTGGGGAGACGGTCGCGCATGACCGACTCGCTGAATAAATACTTGCCGAAATCGTCGAATGGGTGTTTTGTCATAGTTTCATTTCCTCCACATCTACGTATTATTTTAGTCTGAAAATCGGCTTTGTCCACAAAAATATGAAAAATAATAAACAAAAATCAAAAATAAAACTGAAGAATCGGAACAATTATCGAATTTATTATCAATATCGATAATTTATCCTGAGAATGATTTAAGACACAGGAATTTATATCCCGAATCGGCGCAAAAAAAGAGTTGAATCGTGTCTTATGACTTGTGCTATAATTTTAAAAGAGGCGAAAGCCAATACGGAGGGTAATATGAAAAAACTCTACAGATGTGAAGTTTGCGGGATCATCCTGGAAGAAGACCAACTCGAAGACCATTGCCCCAAATGCAACGCACCGCGTGAAAAATTCAGTGAAGTCTCGGCAGAAACCGCCGAAAAGATCACGCGCAGTGAATTTACCAATGACTTGCACGCCGATTTGATCCATTTATGCGTTAAGTTGGAGAAACTGGCGGAAGCCGGCATCGCCGATAATCTCGATCCGTCGTGCGTCAAGATTTTCACCCGCACGAAAAAGTACGCGAAACTACTGAAACAATTGGCGAAAGCGGAAATCCAAGGTCATATTTCGAAGGAAAAGTGGTAAGTCGTCGGACTTAGTTCCAATCTTTTCTAGGGGTTCAACGTAAAGTACGAAATAGTAGACGCTTTTCTTTTCGAGAAACGTCTACTTTTTTTATCTCTGCTTCTTCTATCCGAGCTAAAAGTCGATGAAGTAGGGATACTGACCCTACCCTAAGAGTCATCACTCGCGTTCAGTCCGGGTTTCCACACGGATGATTCGATTGCCTGACGCTTTGACCAAACGATTCATCAAAGCGACGCCGATCCCGCGCTCTTCAAACGATTCGCAAAAAATCAGATCGACATTGAAATCATCGAAAGTCCGCAACGTAGAAAACAATCGCGAGGCGACGGCGGAAAGGTCGAAACGACTTCCCAGGGATTGAACGAACGTCGCTTCATGACGGTACGCGTCGAGTGTCTCATCACAACACAGAACGCCGATTTTCAGATTTCGATCACACGAAGCGATTTCTTCATTAATCCTCTCGACCATCCCGGAAGTTTCCCCCATCACCAAATACATCGGAGCCTTCGGTGCGTAATGCGCATACTTCATTCCCGGTGACATCGGTTTAGCCGATGACGCTTCGGATGTCGACGGGATGTCGACCTTCCCGATGACTTGTTCAATCTGTTCTTTCGTGATGAAACCCGGTCGCAATAGAACCGGTACATCCCTACTTACATCCAACACGGTGGATTCCAACCCGATTTCACTGTCTTCGGAGTGGATGATGGCGTCTACCCGACCATCCAGGTCATCAAAGGCATGTTGGAATCGAGTGGAACTTGATCTCCCTGAAATGTTCGCGCTGGGCGCCGCGATCGGGACGTTCGCTTTTTCGATAAGCGCGAGTGCGATGGGATGCTTAGGATAACGGATGGCGACGGTATCCAGGTTCGCCGTGACATCTTGTGAGACAATCGCCGATTTTTTCAGTATCAGTGTCAACGGTCCTGGCCAAAACGTATGAATCAACCGCCGGACCTTCTCGCTTAACGGGTCTGCCACCAGGGTCATCATCATTTCAATGGAAGAAATGTGGACGATCAACGGATTGTCGGTCGGTCGGCCCTTGGCTTTGAAGATCCCCTTGATTCCCTCGACTGAATCAATGCTTGCGCCAATTCCATACACCGTTTCGGTCGGAAAGACTACCGTGCCCGCGTGTCGGATGATGTCGGCCGCTTCACTGATCCCATGATTTTCAATGTTCGACGAATCGATGGATAAAATTCTGGTTCTCTTCATACTTCCTATTTTCCTTTCACTTCTGTTTGACCAAAAATATGTATACGACTGGCGTCGATTGAACCTCACCCCAAACTTCCCCTGATTTTCGCCATTTTACAGATCCATTCATTGAATATTTTCTGTTCTTCGCTCGAATCATTAAACAAATCCCGCTGCTTGCTAAGAATATGAAGCAGAATCGGTCGCGTCGCACTTAAAAGCGTGTGGTAGAATTTCACATCGTCGTTGATTTCCTCATCCAGGTTCAGAAACGAACAACACAAATCGTAGTCAAGGATATAGTCGTTTCTTGTGCTTTCATCCAGAATGTCCAGCGAGGTGGAAAGATTGACGAACTTTTTGGCGAAATTCAAGTCGGCTCTGAGCGAAGGATAGAAGGCAAGCAATTGCTCGACCCCGACGTCACCGTACTTTTCAAAGACTTCCCGAAGGCCTCTGCCTGTGCCGATGAATTCCGGTGGTAAACCGATCGTATACATCGCGGACGTAAATGAAATGGCTCGGGGAATGGATGGGTGCAAATCCGTTTTGATCTGGCGAAGCTCTTCCTTAAGTATCGGATCCTTCACTAAATCCGCAAGTTCGTCCAGATCGATGACTTCCCGAGTGTAACTCAACCCGGTCTTCGAACTTGAAAGGCGATCACGGTTTTTAGGGATGTAGTTTGCGACTACATTGACAACGTCGATGATTTTAATGAACGTCAGGATATAGTGTTTCGAAAAGATGCCGATCGATTCAAGAAGGAGATCTTTGTTTCGAGGGTCGATTTCGGGATACGTTAGATGTGCATCATACTCGTTGATTCGATGAATCACTTCTTTTGTCTTGAGCGGACCATGATCGTATCGAAGACCGGACTGGATTGTGAACGTTCGAACGCCTTCATAGGTTTTTAAAAACTCTTCGATGTTCTCTTGGGTAAGGTGTCCTCTGAAAGGCAAAGCGCCGCAACCTAAAATCGGTGCGACTTCCACATCGTTTTTCCTTGCCCAGTTGTAGGCTTTACTGATGGCTTCCACAACGGACAACACCGACGCTACAAGTCCGTTGGATAGGGCCGAGTCCGATCGGGCGAGCATGACCCGCAGGCAATCGACGGGTTTTCCTTTTTCTTTGAGGTAGCGGTAGTAATCATCAAGAATCTGATTCACATGAAATAGCGAATGGATCGATTCGAGTAACGGGATAACCAGGATGCTGTCCAGCGGGAATTGGACAGCATAGTTCTTGTTCCCCAATTCGATGACCGAATTGATTCTTTCGTGGGTTTGGATCACATCTTTTCCATTTTCGATCATTGGAACGATGGTTTCATGAATCGATTGAATCGAGGTGTGCTCATAGGCTAGAATGTTCGTTTCAATCAGCGACATCACACTCATGATTTGGCGGAAAATCGGCTCTTTTTTCGCATTGGGGATTCTCGGCGTGATGAAAACATCCCTTCCTGGAACGATTCCAAGATCAACCAAACCCAATGCGATCTGGGATGTCTGATGATAAGGCGTCAGTTTCCCTTCAAAATCCACCATGATTTCATCGATGCCCAACCCACCGTTCTGTTGGTCTAGTAAACAGTGAATGGCTTCATCGGGTTCATGTTGGACGGTGATGTATTTTACTGAGTTGTCCGGGTGCTGTGTCGCAATGCTTTTAGGTAGTTTTCTCATGTCTTTCCTCCAAAGATGGGTTGATTTGCGGGTCAAATTTCGATAAGCGGTCGAAGATGACTTCTAATGAATGATGATTCGGTTAACTTGGACAAAAAAACCAATGGTGAAAAGTTAATGTCCTAACTTTCATCATTGGCTTACGTTTGACTGGCCATCGCCTTTCAGTTCGTCTTCCAATCGTGTTACAGCAATTCCTCGATGTCTCTGTCAACGACGATCACGATGATTTTTTCACCGGTTTTCGTGCTGACATCCGAGTACGTACTGATGACCTTAACATCGATGATCGACGTGACCACATCTTCCAAAACGCTTCTGGCGTTTTCGAAGAGAGCGATCCGCGACTTCTTGACGAGGTCGATACCTTCTTTCGAAACTGAAAGATTCTTCTCGGAAACACTGAGAAACCCTTTCAAGCGAATCAGGATCAGGTCTTGAAAGATGATCGTCCGGATCTTCTCCGGACCTCGTCCCATATACTCGACTTCGAACTTGCTGATCGCCTCGCTGATTTTCGACTCGATTTGTCCCTTTGTCATGTGACCACCTTGGATCCTTATATTCATACATCCCGTCGGATATATGGAAGGATAATAACATAAGAGAATCGGTGCGTCAAGAAAGCATGATTCCATCGGTCTTCAGGCTCGGTTTTTACCACAAAGTCAGGGGCGTAACGATTGACACAGGATGCCGGTTTTCCTAGAATATGGGTAATAAAGATCCATGAGGACGGTGTCTTGGATGATTCCGTTAACGAAATTCGGACTTGGCATCCTGAATGGCCTTTGATTGACATAAGAGAAAGGACGGTCGACATGAAAGAAAAGAAAAGTAGGATTTTGATCGGCGTGGTCGCCGGGCTTGCGTACTTCGCGATCATGAAGTTTGCGATCGGATACAAAATCGTAGGCGAGTTGGTCGAAATTTTTGCGAGCGTCAACTAGAACTGACAATTCATTCATCCCCGGAGTGATTTCTCTCCCTAACCATATGTAATCCCACAACGAAAAACAAACAGACGTAAGAAAACGCGGTTTCCCGCGTTTTTTAGTCTTCTTCGACGATGACTTCGGTCACACCCGGAACTTCATCGATCAACAGGGCTTCGACGCCGAGTTTGATCGTGCTGTCGATGGCGCTGCATCCGACGCAGGCTCCGAAGACCCGAACGATGACCCTTCCATTCTCTTCCATGCGTACGAATTCGACATCCCCGCCGTCCCGCTGAAGGTAAGGCCTTATTTTTTCAAGAACGTCGATGACTTGTTCTTCTAGATTGCTTTCCATGTGCACCTCATCGCATGAAGTACATCAGGCTGGCGACCGTCAAACCGACGGCGACCCCTCCGATGACTTCGATCCATTTATGTCCCAACACTTCTTTGACTTTCAACAAGTAGATCGGATCGTCCAGTTTCGTTTGCGTCAGAATCTGGATATCCTTGATCAACTGTTGCGTGATTTGTATGTTCTGCCCTGCATAATAACGTACGTTGGCCGCATCATAGGCGACGATCAAACCGAAAATCAGCGTGACCGCAAACAAGGAAGACGAGAATCTTTCCTGAATCCCGATCGACAGGCACAGCGCTGTCACCGTCGAGGTGTGGGAACTCGGAAAGCCTCCGCTATCCGTCGCCAAGGCCGGCTTCCATTCGCCAAGATGAAGATAAAGAAGAATCGGCTTTAGGACCTGCGCAAGAAGATTCGCAGTGATCGCAGCCCAGAACGGATACATGTTTCCTAACATATCTTCACCTCGTGAAACATTATACCATAAAAAAAACGGGTGTGATATAATATCACAGTCGGAGGAACCCTAGATGAAATACCATATCGGACAAGTCGTTGAAGCCACGGTTACCGGCATCCAACCCTACGGAGCGTTCCTTTCGGTGGATGCGGATACCACGGGTTTAGTCCATATTTCGGAACTTTCAGAAGGGTTTGTCCGGGATGTCGCGCTGTTTATGAACGTCGGGGATAAAATCAAATTGAAGGTGTTGGACGTGGATGAAAAAACACATCAGCTACGGCTTTCACTCAAGGCGTTGAACCCTCCGTCGCTTCGCAAAGAACGTAAACAGATGGGGAGCGCCAGCCGCTTGCCCAATGCGAAAATCGGGTTCGGCTCGTTGGCCGAACAGCTTGACGGTTGGATCGAAACCGCGAAAAAGGAGCTCAAACATGATTAAACTGGATACGACGTACGCCCATTGCGAAACGATGCCCGAATATGCGGGTAAAGTCGCTGAAATCCATGAGATGTTGGTGAAGAAGACCGGTAAGGGGAATGATTTCCTGGGCTGGTACGATTGGCCGACGACCTATGATAAAACCGAATACGATTTGGTGAAGAAACTTGCCGGGGA
Source organism: Erysipelotrichaceae bacterium (assembly GCA_003520745.1). Taxonomy (GTDB): domain Bacteria; phylum Bacillota_I; class Bacilli_A; order Erysipelotrichales; family Erysipelotrichaceae; genus GWE2-51-13. The sequence continues at coordinate 83,249 of DOUE01000025.1, read as the reverse complement.
GATCCGGGAAAAAGCCGATGTCTTCATTGTCTGCGGTATCGGCGGATCGTATCTGGGTTCGCGTGCGGCCATCGAAATGGTTCAAGGGATGTTTCCGAAACGCGAAATCGAAATCCTCTTCGTAGGGAACACGTTCTCCGCACCCTATATTGTTCAATTACTCGAAAAAATCAAAGACAAGAGCGTCGTGGTCAACGTCATTTCGAAATCCGGGACGACGACGGAGACCGCCATGGCGTTCCGACTCTTGAAACAGTTCTTGGAAACTAAATACGGAAAAGAAGAAGCCCGTTCCCGCATCATCGCGACGACGGATAAAGTCCGCGGGACCCTGAAAGACTTCGCAACCAAGGAAGGCTATGCGACCTTAAGCATCCCCGATGATATCGGCGGACGATACTCGGTGTTGACTTCGGTCGGATTGCTTCCGATCGCCGTCGCGGGCATCGATGTCGACGCGATCCTACAAGGCGCGCTGGATGCAGCCAACACCTTCAACCATCCCGACCTTGCGACCAATACCGCCTATCAGTATGCGGTCTGCCGTCGGATCATGGAAGAGAAGGGGTATGCGGCGGAGATGTTCGTCTCCTATGAAACCCAGCTGACGATGTTGGCGGAATGGTGGAAACAGCTGTTTGGCGAATCGGAAGGCAAGGAAGAAAAAGGCTTGTTGCCGGCCAGCGTCAATTTCTCGACCGACCTGCACTCCATGGGTCAATTCATCCAGGATGGCGGGAAGTGTTTGTTTGAAACCTTGTTCCTGGTGGAAAAACCGATGTTGGACATGGTGTTCCCCACGGATGCCGACGACCTTGACCATATGAACTATCTTGCCGGGAAGTCGTTGGATGAAGTGAATAAGAAAGCCTGCCTGGGGACGTTGGAAGCACATCATGATACAGGGAACGTGCCCAATCTGATTTTGACGGTACCGGACACTTCGGCCTATACCTTCGGATATATCGCCCAGTTCTTCTTCATCGCTTGCGCGATGTCCGTCTATCTCTTGGATGTCAACCCGTTCAACCAACCGGGCGTGGAAGTCTATAAGAAAAACATGTTCCGTCTTTTAGGGAAAATCTAGTCAAAAAAGAAAACGTGTCGGAGTTGCATCCGGCACGTTTTTTAACGTTTCGAGAAATAATCGCTAATCAAGATCTGATGCGATACGTCGAAGTAGTCTTTGACTTTCTGGTTGTAGGCGATGATTTCATCTTCGCTAAGCGTGTTTTGAGGATCATCGGGGAAGAAGTTCCCTTCGGCGGCGGAATAATACCCCAGCGGATGGACCCAGTTCCCATTGGCGAAATAGACCATGTGGTCGGCTTCCGGATCGAAGATGTCCTGTCCGAAGTACAAGCGGGGATCGGATTTGATCCCGAGAAGATTAGTGATCGTCGGCAAGAGGTCGAAGGTGCTCGCCACGGTGGAGATCGTCCGTCCTTCAAGCAGGGGGTTATAGATGACCATCATCGAACGATAGAGGTCCATGCCGTAGGAACGGTCGAACTGCGACGTATTCGCGATGATTTCATCGATCTCCGTTTTCAGCGGGAAATGGTCGGGATAAAGCACCAACACCGTATCCTCCAGTTTTCCGGCATCTTCCAAACCCTGGATCAGAACTTCGATGGACCGGTCGAATTCCATCGCTTTCGACTTATAACGTTGGATCGTAAGCGGTGCATCGGGATAGCGGGCTTGGACTTCCTCCAAATAGCGGTTGCCCAAGGTCGAATCGACATCATAGGGGAGATGCATGGACGACGTGATGATATAGCTGAAGAACTTGTCTTCGTCGATGAAATGCGCCAAGGCTTCTTCCATCAGTTCGACATCGCTTGGCCAGCCATCCAAATTCGTAATGTTTAAATCGTCGTCGTTATAGTATTTCTGCGATCCAAGATTAATGTGGGTTGTGGATCGCGGATAGAACTTATCGGAAAAGTTATGGTAGGACGTGGTGAAGTATCCCGCATTCTTAAACAGATTCAAGATCGACTGCGAATAGGTGTTGTCCGTGAACTTCACCTGCGTGCAACTTCCGGGATGCGGAAGCAATGAGGTCAAGGAGATGAGTTCGCTTTCCGCGGTGTTGCACGAGTACTGAGGGACATAGTAATGGTCGAAAAGCAATCCTTCCTGCGTCAAGCGGTAGAGCGTCGGCGTCAGGACTTCATCGATCGCTAGCCAGTCCATGGCTTCGACCAACACATAGATCACGTTCTTACCCTTCAACACCCCGCTCACTTCGTTTGTACCGGTGATGTCTCTTGAAAGCAGATAACGATCGATCTCGCGAATGTTTTCGTCGGTTTCTTCGTTCATCCGTTGGATCCAAAGCGTATCGTCGAATACCCGGTCGTCGACGTCCTGCGGATCATCGGGCGTATTCGAACTGTCGTTGTCCGGAATCTCGACGTCGCTTGCGTTGTAGGATAAGGCATACACCACATCCCGGATGAAGAAACGCTCTACGCCGAGTTCGCGCAACGCCGGTTCGGAAAATACCGGTTCGTAATAGATTTCCCTCGGAAGAACGATCGCGATTTCGTTGACCCACCACCCCAAGGATAATAATGAAAAAAGATGAAGGGTCAATAGGATCATCGAGCCGGTCAAAGTTTCTTTCCATGAGAACAACGCGATCCGGTCGCGGTTGCGTCGGATCATGTATAAATAGGCGATAAAGGGAAGAAAGCAGATGAAATAGACGGGTCGCAGATAGGAGATGAAGTCGACCGAATAACTGGCGACCTCGTTGAACATGCCGATGAGTCGAACGGAGAAGAAGTTGCCCATGTAGTTTCGGTAGGACACTTGCGAAAAGCCGAGAAAACAAGCCGCGAAAAGCACGACGCCGTTGAGAATGATCGCGGGTTTGGGCTTGAGCGGCATCGTCACCAAGACAAGTAGTCCGCTGAGCGTGAGTGTAAACATCAGAATCCTCAGCATCTGCACGTTGAAAAGATCGAAATTCATCAATAAACGAAAGAGGATTTCGAGGCTGAAGTAGGAAACCGCCAAGATTTGAAAATGGCGTATCGGTGATAAAATACGTTTTTGCTTCATTTTTAGTCCACCCCATGGATTATTATAGCCCTTTTTTTGACGATAACACAAAAAAATGAAGCTTTTGGCTTCATTCGTTGTATAGGCGTGAGAAGGGTTTGATGTTTTCGGAGTGTACCAGCGAGAACTCACCGACGTCGATGGCTTGCGTCCCGACCGGTTGCATTCCCTTATCATAGACCCAGACGGCACCCATGAAGACATCGGGATGGTCGGCGTTGAATTTCTCAAGGAAAGCCAGGGCTTGATCGTAGGGAAGGATGAAGAGGGGTTTCGCCAAGGTGTCGGCCAAACCGGAATCCTCGATCAGAATCGTAACCGAGCGCGCCTGACGCGCGGGATAGAGTGTGGAAGGATCGATCAAGTGGTGATAAACCACGTCGTCGGGTCCGATATAATAGCGTTGATAATCCCCGGAAGTGACGACGGACATCGATTTGTCCGCGTAGAGGGTATCCAGCGATTCGGATGTGTTTTCGATATCGGGGGACTGGATGCCGACCGCCCATTTCGCCCCGTCGGGTTTCGTGTTGATCAAACGGACGTTCCCGCCCGCGTTGACGATGCCTGCGGACAATCCTTCATCGACAAGCAACCGTGCGACGATCTCGGTGGCATATCCCTTGGCGATCCCGCCGACATCCAAGCTGGAACACGCGTTATTGATGTAGACGGTCTTGGCGGATTCATCGATTTCGATGAACTGCCATCCCGTGCAAACGTTCGCTTCTTCAAGCAAATGTAAGGGCGGGACATCCCCCGGCTTTCCATCGGAATTATCGGCTTGGCCCATGTCGCGGTACTCATGCCAGATTTCAAGCACNNCTTGGCCCATATCGCGGTACTCATGCCAGATTTAGAGCACGGAACCCATGGTGACGTTGAACGACCCGCCGGAAGGCTCGTACCATTCCTTCGCCAACTTCAACATGTCGAGGATGGCTTGGTCGACGACGACCGGGGCGACGCCGGCGTTGTCGTTGATGGTCTTGATGTTGTTGACCCCTTCATAATCGTTGTATTTGTCGAAAAGTTCGTTCAATCGGGTGAATTCGCTTTTCATGATTTCAAAATAAGCGTCGAACTCCGCTTTGTCCTTGGTATATCCGATCAAGGTGATGATCGTGTCGAAACCGGCTTCGATGGTCTGATTGGAGAATTTCGTGAGGGTTTGCGGTTTCGTACACCCGGATAAGAGTGCGATCACCAAGAAAAAACCTAGTGCTTTTTTTAGCATGCTATCACCGCGTGATATTATATCACACTTTCATGATTCTTTTTAATCATTTGACTCGTGAAATATACGCAAAAATAGAAATGTGCTATAATGGTTCAGGAACTTGTGAACACATTTTTTTCGTGTCCAAGGTAACGTAGGAAAGGGCAAGGTGAGTCTATGTCAATATGGATCGGCGCGATGCAAAAGCATCTCGAAGGACATAAAGGGTTGACGGATCACAACGATATCGTCCGCGTCGACGCGGGTAAATTCGTCTATATTCCGTTGATGAGTATGTTCTCCACGAATATTGAAGTCCTCGTCAAAGAAGGGGACAGCGTGAAGGTAGGGACGATGATCGCAAAACGCAGCGATCATATGACCGTACCGTTTTTCTCTTCGGTTTCAGGGAAGGTCGTCGGGAAACAGACGATCATGCATGCGGTATTGAAGCCGCTTGAACACTTGGTGATCGAAAACGACGGTTTATACGAGAAAGAACAGCCGTTCTCCCCGATCGACTTCGAAAAAGCGACACGTGAAGAATTGGTCGATTTCATGATGAATGCCGGGATCGTCGGATGCGGCGGAGCCGGTTTCCCCACGTATATGAAATATAAGAATCCGCAGAACATTTCGACCTTGATCATCAACGCGGTGGAGTGCGAACCGTACATCACTGCGGATTATCGCGAGATTTCAAACAACATCGATGATTTGGTGTTGGGTGTCAAGGCGATGCTTAAACTCAGCACCGCGAAAGAAGCCTGGATCGCCATCAAATCTCCGAAAAAGGAATTGATCGCGAAAGTACGCGCCGCCTTGGTCGGCGTTTCCGGGATCGTCGTCAAGGAAGTCCCCGATGTGTACCCGATGGGTTGGGAGCGCACCTTGGTGTATCAATTGCTGAAAAAGCGTTATGACCGTCTGCCTTCGGAAATCGGATGCATCGTCAATAACGCGACGACCGCGATCGCGTTTGCGAAAGCGATCCGCACCGGGATGCCGATCGTCGAGAAAACCTTGACTTTCAGCGGCAACGGTATCAAAACCCCGGCCAACGTCAGCGTTCCGGTCGGTGTGAAAACCGCTGAAATCGTCGCCAAACTCGGCGGGTATGCGAGCGAAGACGTCTTGTTGATCGCGGGCGGACCGATGATGGGGAAGACCATCCCCAACGACCAGTTCGTCGTTACGCCTTACGGGAACGCCGTCACCATTTTGAAGACGGAGAAAATCGATTCGGTCGCCTGTCTGCGTTGCGGAAGATGCAACGACACCTGTCCTGCGGGATTGTTGCCGGTACGCATCAATAACGCCGAGCAAGCCGCGGATTTGGACACCATCGTCAAACTCCGTGCGGACCAATGCATCGAATGCGGATTGTGCACCTATGTCTGTCCTTCCAAACTGGATGTGGCCGAAGGGGTACGCCGTGCGAAACGTATTCTTCAGTTGAAAAAGAAATAGGAGGAACGAACCATGAAATTCACTTTCCGTGTGTCCCCGAACTATCGGGACCAATTGAGCACGGGTCGGATCATGCGTGATTTGACCATCGGCTTGGGCGTCATCTATGCGTTCGCCCTTGCCTACTACTTTACGCAATACAGCAGTAATTACGGAATCCATGCCCTCGGGCTGATGGCGACATCGTTGATCGTCGCATTCATCACCGAAGTAGCCTTCGCCTACTTCACCAAGAAGAAAATCAAGAGTCATCTCTTGGGTTCCTACCCTTGGGTCACGGCGATCATCCTGACCTTGATGGTCCCCATCGCGACGTCCTACTTCGCATTGGGATTCGGAACGTTCTTCGCGATTTTCTTCGGAAAACTCGTGTTTGGCGGATTTGGACAAAACATCTTCAACCCCGCGGCCGCCGGTCGTGCCGCGATGCTTGCATCGTTTGCGGGAGTCGCGGTCACGGACATCACCACGTCCGCCACGCCGACCGCCTCGATCGCCCAGCTGGGCTGGATGATCGACAAACCCGAAGCGGTCACCAAATTCCTCGACCAATTCGGCGGATTACAGAACATGTTTTTGGGACTTTATCCCGGTGCCTTGGGTGAAACGTCCAAAGTGTTGATCCTTGTGGTCATGGTCTTCCTGATCATCCGCAAAGTCATCGACTGGCGCATCCCCGTCTTCTATCTGTCCACCGTCTTCGTCTTGGCCAGTCTCATCGCCGTATCCAAAGGCATGGGCTTCTGGTATCCCTTATTCCATCTTTCCACCGGAGGCTTGGTCTTCGGCGCCGTCTTCATGGCGACCGACCCCGTCACCAACCCGACTTCCGCCAGCGGACGCACCTTGTTCGCGATCGGGTTAGGGATCTTGACGGTCTTGATCCGCGTGAAGGCGAATCTTCCCGAAGGCGTCTTGTATTCCATCCTGTTGATGAACATGCTGACCCCGTCCATCGAGTTGTTGACCGACGGATGGCAGATCAAGAATGTAAAGAAATATGCGATTTCCTTTGCTTCCTTATCCTTAATCGGCATCCTCTTGGTCTTCGGCGTTTCCACCACCATGAGCTATAAAGCCCCGGTCGTCCCGGAAGAACCGACCATCACCCTGGGTGATCCGGTCGGGATTTTCTCCGATGAAACGGCGCTTGCTCCGGCAAGTGTCACCGATAAGGTCGTCGATGGCGACATCACGACCTTGACCGTCTCTTCCAAAGGTTACGCGATGTTGCAGGACGACCACAGTGAAGATCCCCAGCCCAACGTTCTGATCGTCAAGATCGATACCGTGAAGCAGGAAATCGTAAGCGTCGCCTACGCGACGTTCAGCGATACGCCAAACATCGGGGACAAGACGAAAGATGAGAAGTTCCTCGACCAATTCGCAGGCTTGTCGATCGTCGATGAAGCCGCTGAAGTCGATGTTGTTTCCGGTGCGACCAATACCTCGGTCTCTGTCGCCCGCGCAGTCCGTGCGGCCATCGAAGCCGTATTGGCACAATAAGGAGGGCAACATGAAGAAAGCACTCTATTTAGCAGCGTTTCTGGCGCTGACAAGCGCCTTGGCCGGCGCCGTGTTGGCCGGTGTGAATTCCCTCACCGCGCCGATCATCAATGATCGCGCCATCGCCGCCGTCAAAGCCACCTTGCAGGAATTCTTCCCGCAAGCCGATGAGTTCTCCGAATTGGATTTCGAAGACGAAACCGGACTCATCGTCAACGTTTATGAAGCCAAAGACGCAGGCTATGCCTACAACGTCAAGGTCCAAGGCTATAAGGATGTGATCACCTTCGTGGTCGCGTTCTCCGAAGACGCCAAGATCGTCGGATTCAAAGTCACCTTCATCAACGATACCCCGGGCATCGGAAGCCGCGTCGGCGAAGATGAGTTCAGCAACGTCGTCGTCGGAAAAGGCAGCACCGATGCGATCGCCACGCTGTCCGGAGCCACCGTCTCTTCGAGTTCGGTCGTCAAAGGCATCAACGCGGCGAAAGCGCATTTCAATGCGATGAAGGGCATCAAGGATGACGGTACATCCGTTCCCGACCCCGTCGAACCCGTCATCAATCTTGGCGAACCCGTCGTGATCGTTTCCGATGCGACATCGACTTCTCCGGCCGAAATCTTGGAAAAGACGACCGATGGAAACATCACCACGTATCGTGTATCCGCCAAAGGCTATGCGATGTTGGAAGACGACCACAGCGAAGACCCCAAACCCAATGTCTATGTCATCAAAATCGACGATACCGCCAATACGGTGGTCAGCGTCGCGTATGAAACCTTCAGCGATACCAAGAACATCGGGGATAAGACGAATTCCGATACGTTCTTGAAACAGTTCGAAGGATTATCGCTGAGTGATGCCGAGGCTTCGGTCGATGTCGTGACCGGAGCGACCTATACATCCATCAGCGCCGCCCGTGCTTTACGCGCGGTTATCGAAAGCCGATAGGGAGGAGAACCACATGAAAAAATTCTTCACCGGTTTGATTTTGGATAATCCGGTCTTCGGATTGTTCCTTGGGATCTGTTCCACCCTGGCGATCACCATCAACCTCAACAATGCGTTGGGGATGGGGATTTCCGTCATCTTGATTCTTATCGCATCCAATGTCATCATCTCGGCGATCCGCAAGATCACCCCGGATGAAATCCGCATCCCGGTCTACATCGTCGTCATCGCGACCTTGGTCAAAGCGGTCGAACTGCTGATCAAGGCCTATGCCCCGGCGATCGATGTCGCCCTTGGCGTATTCATCCCCTTGATCGTCGTCAACTGTATCATTCTCGGCCGTGCCGAAGCCTTCGCCTCGAAAAACGGGATATTGGCTTCCGCCTGGGACGGATTCACCATGGGACTTGGTTACATCATCGGATTGGTCGCCATGTCGTTGATCCGTGAAATCCTTGCGACCGGTATCGTCGAAATGGTCAACCCGTTCAACGACGCCTTGATTTTCAGCATTCGATTGGTCCCGGCCGAATTCAGCATCAGTATGTTCAGTCAACCGGTCGGCGCGTTCTTGACCTTCGCGGTCTTGGCGGCGGGTGTCGCGGCCGTCCGCGATAAAGTCGAAGCGCAGACGAAGAAGGAGGCGAAGTAAGATGGATAAACTATTTGCACTCTTCATGACGGCTTTCCTCATCAACAACATCATCCTGACGAAGTTCTTGGGGATGTGTCCGTTCTTGGGGGTTTCCAGACAACGCAGTTCCGCGATCGGGATGGGTTTGGCGGTCATCTTCGTCATCCTCGGCGCCTCGATCTTCACCTATGTCCTCTATTACTCCGTCCTTGTCCCGTTGGAACTCGAATACATGGACCTGATCACCTTCATCCTGGTCATCGCGGCGTTCGTCCAGTTCGTCGAATTGGTCCTGAAGAAATACTCCCCCGCACTCTATAAAGCGTTGGGGATCTATCTTCCGTTGATCACCACCAACTGCGTCGTCTTGTACGTCACCTTGGAAAACATCACCAACAAGTTCGATTTCCTTGAAATGATCGTCTATTCCATCGCCGTCCCGGCGGGTTTCGCGTTGATGTTGTTCATCTTCTCGACCATCCGCGAACGTTTGGATATCGCCACCACGCCCAAACCGTTCCGCGGCAATGCGCTTGCCTTGGTCCTCGCGGCCATCATGGCCTTAGCCTTCAGCGGCTTGGCCGGATTGGTCTAGACCATGGAAGCGGCACTGTATATCGGGGCGCTTGGCGCATTCTACGCCGTCGCCTATTATCTCAATCATAAAACGCCGGTTCCGGCGGGATGTGAGGATTTGAAAGCAAGTTGTAACGGATGCGCCATCGGTTCATGTGGCAACCATCCTTCGCATCAAGTCGTCAAGGAGGAAAATCGCGCATGATTCAGGCAATCTTAATGATGTTGGTGGTCGGGGGTGTCCTCGGTTTGGTCTTAGGGATCGCCGGGATCTACTTCAAGGTCGAAGTCGACCATCGTTTGGAAACGGTGACCACGATGCTTCCGGGGTACAACTGCGGAGCCTGCGGCTTCCCGGGATGTGCCGGGTTAGCGAGTGCGATCGTCGACGGGAAAGCCACTTCGGCTTCCTGTAAACCGGCGAAACCCGAGCAACGCGAACGCATCACGACCTATATGTCGACCGGCGAGGATCCTTTCGCGAAGGTCGAGCCTCAAAAAGCATAAGCCGAAGATACAGGAAATTCCTGTATCTTTTTTCATTGTGAAATGATACTGTATTTTCATCAAGAGAATGCTAAAATAAAACCGATTTCAAAGGAGATAACTATGGTTCAAGACATTTTAAATAACATTATCGTGAATATCGCGATCCTCATGATCATCGGCTTCATTCTTCCGCGTTTCTCATGGTTTCGCAAGACCGTGTTCGAACACGATAAAAAGTGGTTGGATATCGTCCTGTTATCGATGGTTTTCGGAGGGATCGGGATCCTTGCGACCTACACCGGTATCCGGATCAACGGGGCGATCGCCAATACGCGCGTCATCGGGGTCATCGCCGGCGGTTTTCTGGGCGGTCCGTGGGTCGGTCTTCTCTCCGGTTTGATCGCCGGTCTTCATCGTTGGGCGGTCGATATCAACGGGTTCACCGCGTTTTCCTGCGCGGTCTCGACGATCATCGAAGGCATCATCGGCGGACTGATGTACAAATCCATCCGTTCTTCGGAGAATAAATATTACTTGATTTTCGGTGCGACGTTTGTCGCCGAGGTCATCCAGATGTTGGTCATCCTGTTGATCGCGCGTCCGTTTGACGATGCGGTCGCCTTGGTCAAAGTCATTTCCGTCCCGATGGTTTTCCTCAACTCGATCGGGATCGTCGTCTTCATCAACGGCATCTATAACGTCAAGGAAACCTTGGATCGCGCCAATGCGCGGCATTTGAAACTGGCGTTCGACATCGCCGACTGGTGCTTGCCATTCCTCAGAAAAGGGCTGCATGACAAGGAAAGCATCGGCAACGCCTGCTCGACCATCCTGAAAAACATCGATAGCACCTGCGTCATCATCACCGACAACAAGCAAGTCGTCGCCTATGCCGGCGTCGACCTTCCGAAACAGAGCGGATTCACCAAATTATTCGACCATGTCTTCAGGCGTATGTCGGAACGCAAAGAAAGCGTCATCCTGCATGAAGGGGAAGTCAGCAAGTACGATCTGGAACGGTTTGCGAAACGGATCATGTTTTCGCCGATCTACCGCAACGAGCAAGTGATCGGCACCATCATCATCTGCGATAACCGCTTCAAGGACAACGTGGGACCGGATTTGGGGTTCATTGACGGCTTGTCGAAGCTTTTCTCTTCACAATTGGCCCTGGCCGAAATGGACAACCAAGGGAAGTTACTGCAGAAAGCCGAACTTCGCGCCCTTCAATCGCAGATCAACCCCCACTTTCTCTTCAATGCTTTGAATACGATCAGCGGATATACCCGTGAAAACCCGGATAGGGCGCGTCAATTGTTGCTCGCGCTGGCTTCCTATTTCAGAAACACTTTATCCACCCATACCGAATGGGTGGATATCCAGGAAGAAATCGAACATGTCTTGTCCTATGTCGAAATCGAAAAAGCCCGCTTTGAAGAGCGTTTGAGCGTCAACATCCATTGTTCGCCGGATTGTCGCTATAGCGTCCCCAACTTCGTCATCCAACCTTTGATCGAAAACGCGATCAAACACGGCATGACATCCAATTCCCTGCGCGTCGACGTGACGATCGAAGAACACCGCAACGGTCTCAACATCGTCGTCAAAGACAACGGGTGCGGGATCGCCCAGGAGAGAATCGAAACGTTCTACCAAGGGAATTCGGATAAAGGGAAAATCGGGATGGCGAACATCCATCAGCGACTCAAGAGCATCTATCCCAATAACCCGGGATTGGTCATCCATAGCAAACTCAACCACGGAACCACCATCCAGATGTTCCTGCCGAAAGGAAGTGCCGCCGCATGAAATTCCTGATCGTGGACGATGAACGCATCGCCCGCAGCGAATTGAAGTATTGCATCAAGGAAATCGATACGAACATCGCGGTTTTCGAAGCCGACAACGTCGATAGCGCCCTTGAAATGGTATCCAATATGGAGTTGGACGGGGCGTTCCTCGATGTCCAGCTGACCGAGAGTTCGGGGGTCGAACTGGCTGAAAAAATCCGTTTGGTCAAGCCGGACCTTCCCATCGTTTTCGCCACCGCGTATGATAAATATGCGATCGATGCCTTCGCCGTGAACGCGGTCGATTATGTTTTAAAGCCGTTTCGCACCGACGATATTTCACGTGCGATCCAACGCATCACGCGCAATTCATCCAAAACACCGGTGCAAACCTGTCCGAGCGATAAACTGTCGGTGTGGATGGGCGAGAAGGCGGTCGTCATCAACGTCAACGACATCTACTATCTCACTAGCAACGAGCGTCAGACATTGTTGGTGACGAAAAAAGGGGAGTTGTCGACCAATCAATCGTTGGATACGATGGAGAAGCGGTTGATGACCTGCGGTTTCATGCGCGTCCAACGTGGATACATCGTGAATCTGAACCATGTGGCCGAAATCGTACCGTGGTTCAACAACACCTATGGGATCAAACTATCAGGCAATGTCGGCGACGTCATCCCGGTCAGCCGGCAAAAAATATCCGTCTTACGCGAAGTCTTCGATTTTTAATCTTCCTTTCCTACAATTCAGTCTGAAAATTTAGCACTTCAAGCCCCGTGAAAGCGATTGCACCGGGGTTTTTGCTATCATAGGGTCATTCAAAGGAGGAATAGGAAAACTATGATTAGTTTCTTCGCAGCATTGGCAACCTTGCTCGTCGGTTACTTCCTGTATGGAAAAGTCGTCGAGAAAGCGTTCAAACCGGACGATCGTCCGACCCCCGCGACCCTCGTTAACGACGGCGTGGATTACGTTCCGATGAAGAAATGGAACATCTTCTTGATTCAATTGCTGAACATCGCCGGCTTAGGCCCGATCTTCGGCGCCATCTCCGGTGCACTCTGGGGACCGGTCGTCTTCTTCTGGATCGTCTTCGGATCGATCTTCGCAGGGGCTGTCCACGATTACCTTTCCGGAATGATCTCGATGCGTCACAACGGCGCATCCATTTCCGAAATCGTCGGTACGTACCTCGGCAATGAAATGAAGCAAGTCATGCGTGTCTTCTCCGTTATCCTGTTGACCTTGGTCGGTGTCGTCTTCATGGTCGGCCCGGCTGGCTTATTGGCTAAATTGACTCCCGATTTCATGGACGTCAAATTCTGGTTGATCATCGTGCTTGCTTACTACTTCTTGGCAACCATCGTTCCGATCGACAAACTGATCGGTAAAATCTATCCGATTTTCGGGATCACCTTGATCATCATGGCGGTCGGCGTTGCCGGCGGCATCATCCTTCAAGGATACAACATGCCTGAAATCTCCTTCGCCAACCTGCATCCGGCAGGGGCTCCGATTTGGCCCTTGATGTTCATCACCGTCGCGTGCGGTGCGATCTCCGGATTCCATGCCACCCAATCCCCGATGATGGCACGTTGTGTCACATCCGAAAAACAAGGCCGTACGATTTTCTACGGTGCCATGATCGCCGAAGGCGTCATCGCGCTTGTCTGGGCCGCCGCCGGTGTCGCGTTCTATGAAACGACCGGTGGATTGGCAGTCGCCATCAAAGAATTCGGCGGAGCCGCAGGCGTCGTCTACAATATCACGTTTACCCTTTTAGGCCCGATCGGCGGCGTCCTCGCGATGTTGGGCGTTATCGCCTGTCCGATCACTTCCGGCGACACCGCGTTCCGTTCCGCCCGTTTGACCTTGGCGGACTGGTTCGGATTCGACCAGAAACCGATCAAAAACCGTCTGTTGTTGGCCATTCCTTTGCTTGGCATCGGCTACATGATTACGTTTGTCGATTACGCAGTCATCTGGCGTTACTTTGCCTGGTCCAATCAAACCTTGGCGATGATGGCCTTATGGGCCGGTGCGGTCTACTTGAAGAAAGTCGGTGCCGTCCACTGGATCGCCACCGTTCCCGCAACGTTCATGAGCGCGGTCAGCGTTACCTACATCCTACAAGCCGCCGAAGGATTCAAACTTCCGACGTCGATTTCCTACCCGGGCGGGATCGCCTTCGCGGTAGTCTGCCTGACACTGTACATGGTGAAGGTCGGAGCGAAAAAAGCAACAGTCTAGAGCTTGAACGGAAAGGTTGGAAACAACCTTTCTTTCTTACATCAGGAGGATAACCGTGGATCTACAAACACTCGCCACCGTCTTTACAAACAACCATATGCCTTCCGTCGTATTGAAAAACAAGGAAGATGTTCTTGCTTACTTGCGTGAACAGATCGTCGACGAGAGCACCGTCGCGGTCGGAGGGTCGACGACCCTATTCCAATTCGGGATCATCGACGAACTTCGCTCACGCAACCTGAATTTCTATGATCGATATGCCCCGGGTTTGACGCCGGCGCAGATCCAGGAAGTGTTCCATCACTCGTTCAACGCGGATGCATACATCGCATCGGCCAACGCGGTGACCCTCAAAGGCGAAATCGTCAACATCGACCGTACGGGGAACCGGGTCGCGGCGATGATGTACGGACCTAAGAAAGTCTATTTGATCGTCAGCGCGTCGAAAGTCGTGAAAGATCTCGATGAAGCGCGGGAGAGGATCCGCAGGGTCGCCGCGCCGAAGAACGCCCAACGTCTGAATTTGAAAACACCGTGCGTCCAGACGGGGTATTGTATGGATTGCGAAAGCCCGGATCGGCTTTGCGCCTTTGAAACCGTGATCAAACGGCAGGCGATCAAAGACCGGATCCATGTTATACTCGTAGAGGAACAAGGAGGATTCTAATGAATTACGTCGAAATCAAAGCCGCGGCGAAAGAAAAAATGTCCGTCTGCAAGATGTGCCGTACCTGCAACGGGGAGACGTGCCGTGGTTGGACCCCGGGTCCAGGCGGGAAGGGGAGCGGAAGCAGTTTCGTCCGCAATGTTTCCAAACTGCGTGAAATCACGCTGAACATGCGCACATTGCATGCGGACGTCGATGTGGATTGCGGCGTCACACTCTTCAATACAACGTTGAAGGCGCCGATCTTCGCGGCGCCGATCGCCAACGTGCCGGTGAATTACGGGTCGAGCGTATCGGAAGCGGATTATCTTGAGGCGCTTGCCAAAGGATGCAAGGATGCCGGCGTCCTGCCGTTCTTCGGGGACGGGGCGGCGAAGGAATTCTTCGATTTACCGCTTGAAACGATGGGTCGTTATGGCGGGTATGGGATTCCGACGATCAAGCCGTGGGTCAACGAGATCGCGATCGAAAAGATCAAACGCGCGCTTGCGTTGAATCCGGTGGCGATCGCCATGGATGTGGATGCGGCAGGATTGGTGAGTTTGAAGAAAACGCCGACACCGATCGCGTTCAAGACCTTGGAAGATTTGAAAATCATTAAGGAACAGATCCATGTCCCTTTCATCATCAAGGGAATCATGACAGTCGAAGATGCGGAAATCGCCTTGCTGGCGGGTGCGGATGCGATCTTAGTGTCCAATCACGGCGGACGGGTCATGGATGAAGGAATATCCACTATCGAAGTGTTGGAGGAGATCGTGAACTTCGTGGCGAAACGCTGTCTGGTGTTGACCGACGGGGGATATCGCAGCGGTTATGATGTGTTTAAAGCATTGGCGCTTGGCGCCGACGGCGTATTGATCGGCCGGCCGTATTCACATGCCGCGATCGGAGGCGGTAGCGAAGGGGTTTCGCTGTACACCCGGCAGTTGATCGGCGAGCTTGAAGATGCGATGCGGATGACAGGGTGCACGACGCTTGGCGACATCCGTCGAAAAACCGTCAACGTCCGTTTCTAGACCGAAGTGACGCAAGATGCGAATCTTGCGTTTTTTTTATGCGATTGTTTAGGGAAGTCGGTCGCATCATCGTAACAGGGAGCGAGGTGAGTCATGAAATCCATTATCCTCTCTGCGGCCTTTAGCGTATTGACGTTCGGCGTCGGCCTCGCCATGATCTATTTCATTCTCTTCGACCATGTGAACAGTCAAACCCGAACCTTACTAAAGCGTGGGTTACAGGAAACCATACTTCAAGTGTCCGCCCTTCCGATCGAATCCCGTCGTACTCAAGTACTGAGGATTTTCGCCGATTTCATCCGTCCGGATCTTCTGGATGGCTATCGGACCACGGTGGAACTGATGGACATGAACGTCGACCCCTTGGCCATACGGATTCGGATGAGCGTTGTCGCGACAAATTATCTCTTCCCGATTTCGGTTTCATCCGATGAGACCATCGTGGAGGTCGAACCATGAACAGCCCGCTCGACTTCGGGATCCTGCAGCCTTTCGTGGATGACGACAAAGTCACGGACATCAACTATAACGGGAAACAATGTTGGATCGATCATCTGAAACAAGGCCGTTTCACGGTGGAACCGTTTAGCGCCCATGAATTCATGAACCAACTGGCGTTCAAGTTGGCCAACCGCGTCAACCTTTCGTTCAATACCTCTTCCCCCGTCGTCGAAGCCGAGTTCGGTGATCTTCGCATCAGCATGGTGCATCCCAGCGTTTGCCCCGAAGGGATGAGCTTATCTTTGAGAAAAACTCCGGCGGTTTGCCGGTTGAACGACAAGGACATGGTGAAATCCGGATATTGCGAAGCCTGGATACTCGCGTTTCTAAAAGAAGCGGTCCTTCGGAAAAGGAATATTCTTGTCAGCGGTCTTCCCGGTGCGGGAAAGACCGAGTTGGTGAAATACTTGATGCAATTCATCCCGCCTTCGCAACGCGTCATCACGATCGAGGACACGCTTGAACTACGCTATGGCGACCTCTATCCCCATAAGGACCATGTTTCCATGAAAGTCTGTGAACATTTCGATTATGCCCGGGCGATCAAGACCAGTCTTCGCCAACGTCCGGACTGGATCTGTGTTTCCGAGGTTCGCGGGTTGGAAATCGTCTCGTTGATGCAAAGCGTATCGACCGGGGCGAATCTGCTCAGCACCATCCATGCGGAAGGCGCGGCACAGATCCCGCAGCGCATCCTCCACATGCTTCCGGGGCTACACTTGACGGATACGGCGATGCGCCATCTTGTCTATGAATCCATCGATATCGGCATCCATCTTGAATGCAAGGCGGGTATCCACGGAATCAAACGAAGGATACGCGAGATCGTCGCGTATCATGTGGAAGAGGATCAAGTAAGCATGATCAAGATCTATGACATCGATAATCCCATCGACCCAATCACGTTGGATGAACTTCCCAAAAAAGGAGGAAGACGATGAATGGTTGGACACTGATTCCATTGGTCGCGATTTTCTCCTTGATGTTGTTTAAGAAATGGATCGCCCGCAGTGCGTTTTCGATCCACGGCAGCAAGCATTTGATGCGTGAATTATCCCTCTACGGGACGCACATCAACCTCACGACCTACTATCTCTGGCATATCGGCGCGCTGCTTGGCGTGGTCGCGTTTGGCGGGATGTTTGAACTCCAGACATCCTACATTCTGATTCTTGGAATCGCGGCTTTCCTGCAGGTTCCGGCGGCGCTGACTTGGCATGCGGTCTACCGGCATGAAGAGTATCGTTTCTTCCAGTTAACCTCTTTCCTCCAACAATTCCTCGCCGTATTCAAGATCCACCCCAAAGTGTACCGGGCGATCAAAGAATGCCGCAATCAAGTCGATGGCGGCTTGGCGATCGATTTGGATGAATGGATCACACGGCTCGATGCGGGGCTTTCCCAACAGGAGAGCTGTGAAACCTTCTTAAGGAACCAACCCCACTTCATCGTAGGGAATCTCGTCCGTCTGATGATGTTTGCGGAAGAATATGGCGGGAACAAGCATTTGGAAGGATTGGAGATGATCCAGGACGATATCGAAGACTGGATCGACGATACCGTCACCATGAAGAAGAATCAACGCGGCTTACGCAACCGGATCCTGCTTTTATGCGGCATGGCGATGCTGATCGCGATGATGAGCCAAAACATGCTACTTCGCACCGGTCTTGAAATCAATGAACCGTTTCGTGAAACGACGGTCTTCCTCTTTCTTATGTCGATCCAGTTGACGATCCTGATGGCTCAGAAACTGGTATCCGTTCCCTGGATTTCGGCGGAGGAAAAACTATGGCGATCTTGATCGTGAATATCGCTTTGATCGTCCTTGCGACGGCGTATCGGAATCAAATCCGTGATCATCTCCTGCGGCATTGGATGGAGAAGGATTTCCGAACGTGTTGCCGGATCACGGGTGAAAAACATCCGGAGAGCTTGATGGCGAAACGATGGGGAAACATACGAAAACCCCTGCCCCTGATTTTGCTTGCATCCTTCTTTCGTGACCCGATCAAAGCCGAAGCAATCTTCATTCTGCTCTTGGTTTATCGATATGAATCACCTTATTTGAAGCTGAAAACGTCGACGCGAAAATTGAAGTCGCAAATCCGATATCAATTCCCGATCTATCTTCGCCAGATCCAGGTGTTGCTTCAAAACAACACCGTTGTGACGGCGATCGAGCGATCGCTTGTCTATGCGCCATCCCTGTTTCAAGAAGAAGTCTCGCATCTGGCGGCGCAACTACGTGAACGTCCGCAAGATTTGGACCCCTACCTGGATTTCCTCTCTTTCTACGAGTTGCCGGAAATCGCCAGAGCCATGAAATTGTTGTATCGCTATAACACGGTCGGTCAGGCCGATTCATACCACCAATTGAACCGGATGATCCAGTCGACATCGAAATGGCTGCGGGATGAGCGAATCTCCCGTAGACAGAGTTCCCTGTTGGCCTACCAGTGGTGGGGGATGGTACCCTTGTTGGGTGTCACGCTTCTGTTTTTAACGGTGATGATGAACATCCTGATGACCATGTTTGGAAAGGGGGTGAGCGGATGAAAGCATTTTTCGAAGAGTATGGATTGGTGTTGGTTGTCACGGTCATCGCGACCGGTATGATCCTGTTCTCGGAGGGGTTTAAAACGACGATGCAGGAAACCTTGACGAACCAGTGGTCGCAAATGACGACCTCGACCTCCAACCCGTAACATGAAGGGAGCGTTCGAGACCGCGATCGTGATTTTCTTCGGGATGATGTTTCTGTGGATGGGGGTTAGCATGGTTCAAGTCATGTGGGCGTATAACCAAGCCCGTTACATGCAAGAGTATGTCGTATCGAAAATCGAGCGGCAAAACCGATACGACGCCGACGTGCATGCCTTGATCTTGGCGGGAGCCCCCGATTGTGAACACTGCGTATTGCAGATCGCGCCGGAAGAAACGGATTCGCGGCGACTCAAGGTGAGCGTGTCGTTTCCGATTCGAATCTCCGTCTTTGGAATCGACGCGACAGGGAAGACCGTCGCAACGACACGCCCCGTCTCTTAAGTGCAGCCACGCTGCACTTTTGATGTGTTTGTGATGAGAACTAAAATAAGGTACAATAGGGATGCATGGAGGTAAAGTATGTTACTTACGATCGATATCGGCAATACGAATGTCGTCGCCGTCGTTTATGATGAAAAGAAAGAAAGACGTTTCACCCAACGGTTCAAAACCGTCAAGGACGATGCGCTTTTGTTTTATACCCACTGGTTGAAAGACGATTTTCTACCGCACATCCATGGGTTGGACTTATCCGCCTATTGCCTTAGCTGTGTCGTCCCTTCCATCACCGCGGATGTCCGCAGTGCGCTTACGTCCGTTTTAGGGATCGATGGAATCAACGTTTCCACCCGGACCGTTCCTGATTTCGTCATCCATCTCGTCAATCCGTCGGAACTTGGCGCGGACTTCATCGCGACCGCTTTCGGGGCGATGGCGAAATACGACGCCCCGCTTATTTTAGCGGATCTGGGTTCGGCGACCAAGATCAGTGTCATCAACGCGAACGGCGAATTCGAAGGCGGGATCATTAGCCCGGGTGTCGGGATTTCGATCGATGCCTTGAACCGTTTCATTCCTCACCTCCCGGAAATCAAGATGGAAGTTCCGGCAAACGTCATCGGGAAAGACACGATCACGTCGATGCAATCCGGATGGCTCCATGGAACCATCGCTTCCGTGGAAGGGTTGGCGGATAAAATCGAACGGGAACTCGGGATGAAATCGACACGTGTATTGACAGGTGGCTATTCCATTTCCTTGCATCAGGATTTCACCGGTTTCGCGTTTGAAGAATTCCTTCTGAATGAGGGATTGTACGAAATCTATCATAAAACTCACGATTCATTTTAAGCCTTTTATCCTTTACAAACGCCCGTAAATCGTTTATTATTAGAACTGCTCACTGAGCATTGATGGCGGTCGTGGCGAAGCAGGTTAACGCATCGGATTGTGGCTCCGACATTCGCGGGTTCGAGCCCCGTCGATCGCCCCATAGTAAAAACTAGGAACTTCGGTTCCTTTTTTTATGTTTCGATGGCATACCTCAAAAAAGAATGAAAACGCATACATTATGCGTGTGATCGGATTTGTTCACAAAGTATATGAAAGAAATTACATTATATGAAAATAAACGCATTTAAGTGAAAATAATGTGAAATAAATCGTTGACATCAATTTTCAATCAGTTATAATTTCACTATGTTAAAGGAGAGAGAACTATGACATACCTTAAACGTTTACTCTTGAGTCTAGTCGTGTTGGTTCTGGCGGTCGGTTGTTCGCCGGCGAAAGAAGACACCGAGCAGGTTCTTCGCATCGCCAAAGACAATGACGTATCTTCGCTGGATACCAACGTGGCGACCGATGGATTATCATTTGAAGTCATCAAGACCTTCACCGAAGGCTTGATGGAATACGATGCCGAAGGGAACATCGTACCGGGTGTCGCGCTGGATTATGAAGTATCCGCCGACGGCACAGTGTATACCTTCAACTTGCGCGATGATGCGAAATGGTCCAACGGCGATCCCGTGACCGCCGCCGACTTCGTCTTCAGTTGGAGACGTTTGGTCGACCCTGCGTTGGCGACCGAATACTCCTATATGGCTGAAGGCATCATGATCAAGAACGCGACCGCCGTCATCAAAGGCGAAAAACCCTTGACCGACTTGGGCGTCGCCGCCTTGGATGAAACGACCTTCCAAGTTACCTTGGATGCGGCCGTACCGTACTTCATCCAGTTGATGACCTTCCCTGTCTTTCATCCCTTGAACGAAGCCTTCGTCACGGCGAAAGGCGATGCCTACGCCAAGAGCGCCGATGCTTTGATTTCCAATGGTCCGTGGGTTGTTACGGAATGGACCGAAGGAACGAAGATTCGCGTAGAAAAGAACGATACCTACTGGAATGCGGATGCGATCAAACTCGATGCCATCGAATTCCTGATCATCAAAGACTACCAGACGGCTGCGCTGCAATTTGAAAACGGCGAAGTCGACATGGCGAAAATCTCCGCCGACTTGGTCGACCGTTACAAAGACGAAGATTTCTTCGAAACCAAGAAACTGGGTTACACCTGGTATGTCGCCCCGAATCAATTGGTGGCTGAACTGCAGAACGAAAACCTGCGTCTTGCCTTGGCGACCAGCTTCGACAAATCCTTCATCACCGACAGCATCCTCCATGACGGATCCAATGTCGCCGACTATATCGTACCGATCGGATTGGCGACGGGACCCGACGGAAAAGACTTCCGCGACGGGGCTAAAACCTTCCTATCCTTCGATGCCGCGAAAGCGTTGGAATATTGGAACGCTGCGAAAGCCGAATTGGGCGTCGACACGCTGACCCTTGAACTTCTGGTCGACGATGCCGCCGACACGAAAGCCGTCTCCGAATTCCTGCAGACGGAATGGCAAACCAATCTTCCGGGATTAACGGTTACCATCCAAGTCCAACCGAAGAAGAACCGTTTGCAGTTGATGCGTGATGGAACCTATCAATTGGGTCTGACCCGTTGGGGTCCCGACTACGCCGACCCCTTCACCTACTTGGGCGACTTGTTCCAAACCGGGGTCAACTATAACTACGGCCGTTTCTCGGATGCCGAATACGATGCCTTGGTCCAAAGCACGGCGCCGGGTGGATCGCTATCCACCGATGCCGCCGCCCGTTGGGTAGCCTTGCATGAAGCCGAAGCCGTTCTTCTTGAACAAGCCGGGATACTGCCGACTTGGCAATCCGGTGAAGCGATGTTGGTCAACCCGGATGTCAGCGGATATGAATTCCACGTTGTCGGACAACCGTCGTACCGCAACGTCGTTAAAAAGTAAATCGTCGTGAGGAAACCTCCGCTTAGGCGGTGGTTTCCTCTTCTTTTTAAGAGAGGTAAACCCATGACAAAATTCATTGCGAAACGCATCCTGCTTTCGCTGGCGACTCTCTTTGTAATCCTGTTCATCTTGTTCCTGTTACTTCAATTCATGCCCGGAAGCCCGTTCAACGATGAAAAGTTGACGGCTGCCCAACAAGCGGTTCTGATGGCGAAATACGGATTGGACAAACCGTTTTTCATCCGATTCTGGATTTATCTGCAAAACGTCGTCCTTCGCGGTGATTTCGGTATTTCATACGCCATTAAGAAAGATATGCTGGTTTCCGGAATCGTCATCGCCCGCTTGGGGACGTCGATTCGGATCGGCTTACAAGCCTTGTTGCTGGGAGTGAGTCTGGGAGTCTTGTTCGGGGTGATTTCAGGATCCAAGCGCAATACCTGGATGGATTCGATGGCGACCGTCGCTGCGGTTATCGGCGTCAGTATCCCGTCCTATGTATTGGCCTTGGTACTGAGTTTCGTACTCGGTTACAAATTCCGCATCTTCAGCATCACTTATCAAGTCGACCAACCGCTATGGTCGTCGATCTTGCCGACCATCGCCTTATCCTTCTTCGTCATGGCGCAGACAACCCGTTTTCTGCGTACGGAACTCATCGAAGTCCTCAGTTCGGATTATGTCAAACTGGTCGACGCGAAGGGAGTCGCGCGACCCAAAGTCATACTTCGACACGGACTGCGCAACGCGATGATTTCGGTCATCACGATCCTGGGACCGCTGACCGTCAACCTGATGACCGGGTCTTTGGTCGTGGAGCGCGTCTATGGCATCCCGGGCATCGGAAGCCTTTTGGTCGAGGGGATCCAGGTCAACGATTACAACGTCATCATCATGATCGCGTTCGTTTATAGCGCTTTGTATATCTTCGTCAACTTGATCGTGGACATACTCTACGGTGTCATCGACCCCCGCATCCGGGTCGCGAAGGGAGGGTAAGATGGACGAGAGAAAAGAACGTTTTAACCGCGTCCAGCTTCGCGACTCCAAACAGCAGGAAATGCTGGTCGGTTCGACCACGCCGTTTCTGAAGGATGCCTGGCGACGGTTCACGAAAAACAAAGGGGCGTTGGTCGGATTGATCGCCATCGGGTTGATCTTTCTGTTCGCACTGATCGGACCCTACATCAACGAGCATGCCTACAACGTATTGGATAAGATCCATATCAATCTTCCGCCACGCGTTCCATTTCTGGAAAAACTCGGGATTTTCAACGGGTCGGAAGGGAAGTACAACCCCTATATCGAGAAAGGCTTCACCAACGACTACTTCTGGTTTGGGACCGATGTCCTGGGACGCGACCTTTGGGACCGCGTCTGGATGGGGACACGCATCAGTTTCTATATCGCGATGGTCGCCGTCGGCATCGACATGGTCATCGGGATTGGATACGGTATGGTCTCCGGATTCTTCGGGGGCAAGGTCGACATGGTCATGCAGCGCATCGTCGAAATCCTTTCCGGGATCCCCAACCTTGTCGTCGTCACCTTGTTCGTGTTGGTGCTGAAACCCGGCATGATCTCGATCATCCTTGCCTTGATGATCACCGGCTGGATTTCGATGAGCCGCGTCGTTAGGTCGCAAGTATTGAAAATGAAGGAACATGAATTCATCCTCGCCGCGAAAACCTTGGGCGCAAGTTCATTCGTCATCCTCTTTAAGGAATTACTACCCAACATCATCGGACAGATCATCGTCATGACGATGTTCTCGATCCCCAACGCCATCTTCTACGAATCCTTCCTGGCTTTTATCGGCTTAGGTTTGCAGCCTCCCTTGGCATCGTTGGGCGTCTTGATCGCGGATGGTTACCGCGCGATGATCACCCACCCCCATCTGGTCATCTTCCCGACCGTCGTCTTGTCGGTGTTGATGCTGAGTTTCAATCTGATCGCCGACGGATTACGCGATGCGTTTGACCCGAAGATGAAAGGATTCTAGGTGAACGACATGAAAGAAAACAGAATCTTGGAAGTCAATCATCTCGATCTCTCTTTCCGACTTGGAAGTGAAGTCAATCATGTCATCCGCGATGTCAGCTTCCATCTCAACCAAGGGGAGACCTTGGCGATCGTCGGGGAATCGGGATCGGGGAAATCCGTCACGACCAAAGCGATCCTCGGGATGATCGACGAAAACGGATTTCTAGGGAAGGGCGAAATCTTGTTTCGTTCTTCTCAAAAGGGGAAGGACGATGAGATCGTCGACTTGACCAAAAAAGATAAGAAGTATATGCAGAAGAATGTCCGGGGATCACGGATCGCGATCATCTTTCAAGATCCGATGACTTCCCTCGACCCGACGATGACGATCGGGAAGCAAATCATGGAAAGCATGCTTGAACATAAAAAAGTCGCTTCGAAGAAAGAAGCGATGGCGAAGACGATCCAACTGCTCGACTTGGTCGGGATCGAACAACCCGAAAAGAGGGTGAAACAATATCCCCACCAACTCTCGGGCGGGATGCGTCAACGCGTCGTCATCGCCATCGCCTTGGCGTGCGAACCCGATGTCCTCATCGCGGACGAACCGACGACCGCCCTGGATGTCACGATCCAATCGCAGATCCTTGAACTGATCAAAGACCTGCAGAAGAAGACCGGTGTCTCCATCATCTTCATCACGCATGACCTTGGGGTCGTCGCCAATGTCGCCGACCGGGTCGCCGTCATGTACGCCGGCAAGATCGTGGAAGAAGGATTGGCCGCGGAAATCTATTACGATCCAAGACATCCCTATACCTGGGGTTTGCTTTCCAGCATCCCCTCGCTTGACGGACAGGACGAGGAAATCTACTCCATCCCGGGGACGCCTCCGAACTTGATCAACCCGCCCAAAGGGGACGCTTTCGCCTATCGTAGCGAGTATGCGCTGGAAATCGACTTCGAGGAACAACCCCCGATGTTTCAAATCAGCGACACGCACTTCGCCGCAAGTTGGCTGCTACATCCCTCGGCGCCGAAAGTGGACATGCCCGTGGTTTTGGCGAAACGCATCGCCGCCTTCAACGAACGGAGGTCGCAAGAATGAGTGCCAACGTACTACTCGAAGTAAAACATTTGTCCCAGTTCTTCCGCATCGACCGCCATACGACGATACGGGCCGTCGACGACGTCTCCTTCCACATCAACGAAGGGGAGACCTTCAGCGTGGTCGGGGAGTCAGGCTCGGGGAAATCGACCTTGGGAAGAACCTTGATCCGCATCTACGATGCCCATAGCGGAAGTGTAAACTTCATGGGCAAAGAGATCGGAGGCAAACTGAATTCAGATTCGCGTAAGTTTTTGCGGAAAAACATGCAGATGATTTTCCAAGATCCGATGGCGTCGTTGAACCCGCGTAAGAAAGTGTTGGACGCGGTGGCGTTCGGGCTGGACATCAACCATCTCTCGGGCGACAAGGACGAAAGACTCCGGAAAGTAGTGAAGGTCCTTAAATCGGTCGGTTTGAGCGAGGATCATCTCACCCGGTATCCGCATCAGTTTTCCGGCGGGCAGAGGCAGCGCATCGGCGTCGCCCGCGCCTTGATCATGGAACCCCGTTTCATCATCTGCGACGAAATCATCTCCGCCCTCGACGTTTCGATCCAGGCCCAGGTCATCAATCTGATGCGACGCCTGCAGAAAGAACATGGCTTGACCTATATGTTCATCGCCCATGATTTGTCGATGGTGCGATATCTCTCCGACCGTGTCGCCGTCATGCATCTTGGGCACATCGTCGAAATGGGAACCGTGGAAGACATCTACGAGCATCCCTTGCATCCCTACACGAAGTCGCTCTTGTCGGCGATCCCGCATCCCGACCCGGACGCGGAGAAAGACCGCAAACGCTTCGTCTATCTTAAAGGCGGCGTCGATTACAACATCGGCACGATCCGCCAACTTAGTGACACCCATTCCATCTTAGCTACCGATGAGGAGTTCTCGCGATGGCAGCAGAACGACTATTCCTTGTTCCTGAAGTAATTTCGTCCTCCTAACGAAAACTCGGGATCGGTAGGCTAAATTCGAAAGCACCCGTTACCGCCGGGTGCTTTCCTTTATGATTTCCTTTTTAAAAAAGTCATGGATGATTTTCAGGATGTCCTGATTCAAGCCCGCTTCATCCAACATCCGATGCGGGGCTCCTTCGATGATCAACAGGAGCTTATCCTGGTGGTTGATTCTCGCATACGCCCATTCACTGCTTCGCACCGGGATGGTTTGGTCGCTGGAGCCATGCAGGATCAAGATGGGACAAAGTACCTGTGAAATCGATTCTTTGCATAGCGCGACCACGTCGCGGAACACGTTGCTGAAGGATTCGGGAAACGGAGGAAACTCCGATTTGTTTTTCTCGGGTTGCCGTATGATGGCCCGCGCCACGCCCTCGACCTTATCCATGACGACCTTGATGCTGAGATAGTCAAACGCCGGGGCAAGCAACACCAAGCGCTCGACCGGATAAAGCGACGCCAGTTTCGACGCGATAACCCCGCCCATCGAATATCCCAAGAGCCAGACCGTTTTCTTTTGATCGAGCAGTCCGACCAAGCCCCTCTCGGCGCGTTTGATCCAACGCGAAGCATCGACATCCGTTTCATCGGTTTGATCGAACAACTCCGGTGTCACGACCGTATAGCCCAAGGGTTGGAAATAGTCGACCAGACGGGCGAATTCGACCGTCCGACGAACCCCGAAGCCATGCACGCAATACAAGACGGGTTTCTCTTCTTCCTCGATTTTACGAAACCAACGATCCAACCATTTCATCTTCCGCACCCCATTCTTTTGTCTCCATTTTACGCCGATTTCCATTCCTCTTCCACCGATTCATCCTCTCAACCCTCCTTTTTCGCGTTTGAGTTGTGAAAATCCGCATCCAACTTGCGTATTGGCCCAAGCTTCTCTATAATAGAGGCGTTGAAACGAGGTACACTATGGAAAAAGAAAAAGTATTGGTGGAAGTCTCCGCCCGCCACGTCCATGTCACCCAGGCCGACCTTGAAACCCTGTTCGGGCAAGGGCACGCCTTGACGCCTAAAAAAATGTTATCGCAACCGGGGCAATATGCCGCCGAAGAAAAAGTCGATCTGGTCGGTCCGAAAGGGACGATCAAGAACGTCACGATTTTGGGACCCGTCCGTAAGGCATCCCAAGTCGAAGTCTCCCTGACCGACGCCCGTTCGATGGGCGTCCAGGCGATCATCCGTGAATCCGGGTTGATCGCGGGAACCAAAGGCTGTGTCTTGGTCGGTCCTAAGGGTCAAGTCGAGTTGAGCGAAGGCGTCATCGCCGCCAAACGCCATATCCACTTTACCCCCGAAAACGCCGCTTATTACAATGTCAACGATAAGCAGATCGTCAGCGTCAAAGTCGTTACCGAAGATCGTTCGACGACGTTCGGGGATGTGGTCATCCGTGTCAGCGACCAGTTCGCGCCGGCCATGCACATCGACACCGATGAAGCCAATGCGGCCGGAATCAGCGGCAGTGCGCTTGGAGAAGTCTTAGCATAATCATCGAAGCCGTTTCCACGGCTTTTTTCTCGGAGGTACCCCATGGAATTTCTACCGATCAGTGTTGAAGATCTGAATGAACGAGGCTGGGAAGCCCCGGATTTCGTCTTGGTCAGCGGCGACGCCTATGTCGACCATCCTTCCTTCGGAACGGCGATCATCGGCCGTGTCCTGGAAGCGATGAATTTCAAGGTCGCCATTCTGGCGCAACCGGATTGGAAGAGCGACGTCGACTTCACCCGTTTCCCCAGGCCGACCTTGGGTTTTTTGGTGACGGCCGGCAACATCGATTCGATGGTGAACCATTATACCGTCAGCCGTAAACGCCGCGATAAGGACAACTATACCGATAAAGGCGAGATGGGGAAACGTCCCGACCGCGCCACCATCGTCTATTCGCAAAACCTGCGCCGTTTGTATCCCGATTCTCCGATCATCCTGGGCGGGATCGAAGCGAGCCTGCGTCGTTTGTCCCACTATGACTATTGGGACGACAAAGTGCGCGCATCCATTCTGATCGACGCCGGCGCAGACCTGTTGGTCTACGGGATGGCCGAGAACACGATCGTCGAAATCGCGGAAGCCTTGCGCAGCGGGTTAGCGGTCAAGGACATCACCTACATCCGCGGCACGGTCTATAAGAGTAAAGAAGGACCGTTCCCCGACGATGCGATCACTCTCCCGGGTTATAACGAAGTCAAAAAGGATAAAGACAAGTATTCGGATAGTTTCGCGATCCAATACAAAAACATGGACGCGATCCTTGCCAAACCCTTGCTTGAAGACTACGGGGCGTGGAAAGTCGTCCAGAACCCGCCGGCGTTCCCCTTGAAACGCTCGGAGATGGATTGGGTCTATAGTCTGCCGTTCGCCCGTAAATTCCATCCGAGCTATACCTACATCCCGGCCGTGGAGGAAATCCAGTTCTCCCTGATGAGTAACCGCGGCTGTTTCGGGTCCTGTACCTTCTGCGCTTTGACCGCCCATCAAGGACGGGTCATCACTTCGCGTAGTAAGGAATCTTTGGTCGAAGAAGCCAAAAAAATCACGGAAATGAAGGATTTCAAAGGATACATCCACGACGTGGGCGGTCCGACCGCCAATTTCCACCAACCTTCCTGTGAGAAACAACTGGAACACGGTGTCTGTCTGCATAAAGAATGCCTGCATCCCAAAGCCTGCGCCAACCTGAACGTAACCCATGAAGAGTACCTATCGGTTTTGCGCGAATTGCGTGCGCTCCCGAAAGTGAAGAAAGTGTTCATCCGTTCCGGGATCCGCTACGATTACCTCATGTACGATAAGAACGACGCGTTCTTCGACGAATTGGTCCAACACCATATTTCCGGCCAGCTTAAAGTCGCGCCGGAGCACATCAACGACAAGGTGCTGGATGCGATGGGGAAACCGCGTCGGCAACTCTATGAAGCGTTCGTGAAGAAGTATGAAGAGAAAAACAAGCAGTTCGGTAAGAATCAATATCTGGTTCCGTATTTGATGAGTTCCCATCCGGGGAGCGACCTCAACGCGGCGATCGAACTGGCGCTTTACCTAAAGAAGATCGGGCACACGCCCCAGCAGGTGCAGGATTTCTATCCGACCCCCTTTACGATCAGCACCTGCATGTATTACACCGAAAAAGACCCCTTCACCAAAAAACCCATCTATGTCGCCAAGACGGCCAAGGATAAGACGTATCAGCGGGTGTTGATGCAATTCACCTATCCGCAGAACCAACGCCTGGTCTTTGAAGCCTTGAAGGTCGCGGGTCGGTTGGATCTGGTCGGCTTCGATAAACATTGTCTGATCAAACCTCTGAAGGAATCGGAACTACGCAAGAACACGGCCTTTAAAAAACCGGGTGAACCCAAGAACCCCAGGAAATCATATTCGAAGTGATTTCCTTTTTTCTATCTCTTTTCGCATAAAATATCCAAAAACTATCCATATTGTTTGATATTCAATGCGAGAAAAGGTAGAATAATGGCGAGGAGGGATACAATGAAAATCCAAAGCAAACGAATCTGGATCGCAGGTCAGTTCATTCCCGCGATGATCGAGATCGAAGGTACAAAAATCAAAAGCATATCTCCGTATCTTGAAGGAGGGGCGGACCTGGATGTCGGCGATGCGCGGATCATCCCCGGGATGATCGACGTGCATACGCACGGCGCGTTCGGATTCGACACCAACGACGCCACCGAAGAAGGCTTGCGTCTGTTCGCCAAAGGCATCACGGAAGAAGGGATCACGTCCTTTCTACCCACGACGGTCACCCAAGGGGAAGACGTCTTGACCAAGGCGCTGAAGAATGTCGCGAAGGTCGTCGAAGAGGGCTACACGGGGGCTGAAATCCTGGGCGTCCATTTCGAAGGGCCGTATCTGAATATGAAATTCAAAGGCGCGCAACCGCCCGAATTCATCGTCAATCCGGATGTCGAACAGTTCAAACGGTACCAAAAAGCGGCCAAAGGTCTGATTAAATACATGACGATGTCCACCGAGACCGACCCGGGCTTCGAATTGACCCATTACGCGTCGCAACACGGGGTCACGATCTCGATCGGACATAGCGGCGCGACCTATGACGAAGCCCTGATGGGCATCGCCAACGGGGCCACTAGCATGACCCACGTCTTCAACGGGATGTCGGCATTCAACCACCGCGAACCCGGTCTGGTCGGAGCGGCCTTGCGGGTGCGTGAAGTCTATGGCGAAATCATCCCGGACGGAAACCATGTGGTCTGGCCGGCCATCAATAACTTCATGACGGCGAAAGGGAAGGACCATGTGCTCATGATCACCGATTCGCTCTGCATGAAAGGCCATGGTCCGGGGGAATATTTCCTGGGCGGCCATCAGATCGAAATCAAAACCAACGGGTCGGCGTACCTCTATGGGACCAACACTTTAGCCGGCAGTACGCTGCGCTTCAATCGCGGTTTACAAAACCTCATCGAAAAAGCCTACGTGCCGCTGGATGCGGCGATCAACGCCTGCACAATCAACCCGGCGCGCGCCTTGCGTGTGGATGATCAAAAAGGGAAGATCGTCGCCGGATACGATGCCGACCTGGTCGTACTCGCCGATAACTACGATGTGTTGGAAACGTTCGTCCGCGGACAAGCCCAATTGAAGAAAGCGTTTCAAGGGTAATATGGAACCGTCCGAGATCCGGGCGGTTTTCGTCGATGTGGATGGAACGACCTTCCGCCATGATCGCTACGAAGTCCCCGCCACGACCTATCTTGCGTTGAACCGCTTGAAACACAACGGAATCAAGCTTTGCCTACTCAGCAGCCGCACCCCCGAAGAAACGATCCATCTTCCATCCGATTTCATCGGAATGATGGACGCGCTTCTTTGGTCCGCCGGTTCGGTCTTGATCGAAAACGGCGTCCGCACCGTCCATACCATCGACCCGGGGGATGTGAAGATCGCGATCGACTATGCCCGTAAACACGATCTGGTCGTGCGTTATTCGACCGGTACGGAAGGGTACTTCGACGAGCGCACCTCCGACCAACACAACGAGATCTTCCATTATCTCTACCGCACGATCCCGACGATCAAGAAATGGGACAACGACCCGTCCGTCGGGATGATCGTCTTTTGCGACGATGCGCAAAAAGAAGAACTGAGCGGGCTGCTAAAGCGCTCGCACCCGACGAAAATGGTCCGTACCGTCGAGATCACACCGCTTGGAATCAATAAAGGAACCGCCTTGATCGAACAATGCGAACGATGGAAAATCCCGGTATCTTCATCCTTGGCCTTCGGTGACGGGGTCAACGACATCACCATGCTTCAAGCCGCCGGAATCGGTGTCGCGATGGGCAATGCGCGTGAAGAAGTCAGAGCCGCGGCGGACAAAATTTGTGGTAGAATTGAAGATGACGGGCTATATCACTGCGTCAAGGAACTTGGTCTTCTCGACTAGCCCGACCCCAAGGAGCGACCCATGAAACATGTCTTTATCGTAAACCCCGTATCCGGTAAAGGGAAAACGAAAAAAATCGTCCCCCTCATCCACGCCTACTTCGCATCCCATCCCGGCGAGTACGAAATCCTCGAAACGCCGGCACATGGTTCCGCCATCGAATTCACTTCCCGCTATCACGCCGAAGACGATGTCGTCGTCTATTCGGTCGGCGGGGATGGAACCGCATTCGAAGTGCTGAACGGACTCAACGAAGGGGTCCGCATGGCTGTCATCCCGGGTGGGACCGGTAATGATTTCTTCCGTATGGCGGGGGCGCAGGGGAAAGACATGGCGAAAGTGCTCGCCGATACGATCGAAGGACGCGACGTCCACGTCGACCACGGACTCATCAACGGGAAAAGGGTCATCAATACGTCTTCCATGGGCTTCGATGCCCAGATCAACAACACCGCGACGCGGATCGGCAAAAAACTCCCGATCCCCAGCACCTTGGTTTACCTGGTCAGCGTATTCATCACGTTATCTGAACTGCGGGCGTATAACCTGACCTTGGAATTGCCCGATGGAACCCATAAGTTCCGTGCGGTCTTGATCGTCATCAATAACGGACGCTGGTACGGCGGCGGATTCCAACCGACCCCGATGGCCGACATCCAGGACGGACATTTCGACATTTGCGTCATCGACGAGTGCAACTGGTTGACCGTGTTGCGTCTGCTTCCCAAATACATGACCGGGAAGCACATCAATGAAAAACAGGCGCATTTCTTCAAAGCCGAGCGTTTCGTGCTTAAGAGCGAAGGGGATGTGGATATCGCCTTCGACGGCGAACCGATGCGCGGCGACCGTTTCGACTTCGAAATGGTGAAGGGCGGCTTGTTCCTTCGCGTGCCGCAATCCAGCACCTTGGACGGGAATTATCCGAATGAAAATTGAAAACGAACACTTGACTCTGGTCGTTTCGGCCTATGCCGCCGAAATGCATTCACTGGTCGTTAAAGGGGATTCGAAAGAAATCCTATGGCAGGGCGACCCCGCCTTTTGGGCAGGACGCAACCCCATCCTTTTCCCGATCATCGGGTCGACCTTCGATAAGAAGATCCATCTTTTCGATCGGATCTTTGAAATGGGGAACCATGGGTTCGCGCGTCACAGCGAATTCGAGTTCACCGCGGCGACATCGGATTCGATCTCGCTCCGCTTGAAAGACTCGGAAGCGACGATGTCGCAATATCCCTTCCATTTCGAACTCGACGTCAAATACACCTTGATCAAAAACAAAGTGTTGATCGATTATGAAATCATCAACCACGACGATAAAGCGATGCCGTTTTCGTTCGGTCTGCATCCCGCCTTCGCGCTGGACGATGCGGACAGCGCCATCGTTTCCTTTCCGTGTAAAGAACAGAACGCAACCGTCGCTTCGAACCAACACCTCGTCGCGATGAACGATGCGTTCTTCGCGACCACGCCGACCTTACTCATCGAGTATCCGGCATCGCCTTACGTGGAATTGGTCCGCGGCGATAAAAAAATCCGCGTCGGTTGCGTCGGGTATCGTTGGCTTGCCTTCTGGAAAAAACCCGGCGCGAAATACCTCTGCATCGAACCTTGGCACGGACATACCGACCATGGTGAAGCGACCACCGATTTCTACCAACGGGAAGGGACGATCGTCCTACCCCCCCATAAAACCTATAAGACATCCTATTTCATCGAAATCAACTGATAAAAGGAGAAAGACCATGTTTGAAATCCATGTATTCGATACCTACGACCAAGTCAGCGAAAAAGCCTTCGAAGTGATGAAGGAAGTGGTGGTATCCAACCCCCGAGCGGTGTTGGGTTTGGCCACGGGATCTTCGCCGGTCGGGCTATACAAGAAATTGGTCGACGACTTTAAAGTCAACCGCACCAGCTACAAAACCATCACGACCTACAACCTCGATGAATATGTCGGGATCCCCCAAGAGCACGAACAAAGCTATTACACGTTCATGTTCCAAAACTTCTTCGCCCATGTGGACATCCCGCATGAAAACATCCATATGCCGGTCGGGATTTCCAACGATCTGAAGGCGTATGCGGATGCGTATGAACTTGAATTACAAAAACATCCCCAGGACATCCAACTGTTGGGGATCGGATCCAACGGTCACATCGGCTTCAACGAGCCGGGGACGTCCTTCGACATGGGGACCCATATCGTCGATTTGAAAGAACAGACCCGCATCGACAACGCCCGGTTCTTCGCCAGTCTTGACGACGTGCCGACCCAGGCGATGACGATGGGGATCCAGGATATCCTGAGAGCCAAGAAGATTTTATTGATCGCGACGGGCGAGAAGAAGGCCAAGGCGATCGCCGGCATGATCGAAGGACCGATCAGCGAGGCGGTGCCCTGCAGCATCCTGCAGAAACACCCGCATGTCGTCGTCGTCCTCGACAAGGAAGCGGCAAAGGAACTTTAAATGCTACGTCTCATCGCCACCGACATGGATGGAACGCTTTTGTCACGCGACAAAAACATCTCCCAAAAGAATCTGGAAGCCATCCGTATCGCCCAGGAAAAGGGCGTCATCCTCGCCCTGGCTTCGGGGCGCGGCGAATTATCCCTGCGTGAATACGCCGCGCAGCTGGATATGTACCGCTATGGCGGATACCTCATCTGCAACAACGGCCAACGCTTGATTTCATTGCGCGACGGCGTGGTCGTCGACAACCCCAAACTCGACGAGGAACTGGTGAAACGGATCTTCCGCTTCGCGAAACACCACGGGATCGAAATGATCCTGGAAGGGGACGACGGACTCTCCGTCTACACCCCCAACAACCTGGTCGTCGTCCGGTTTCTCTATCAGAGATTCATGCAGATCCTTCCCCATTTCAGAAACGATGACGGAAAAAACTCCTGGATGAGTTTTTTCGGTATTTTCCAGGAACGCCGTCTGCATCTGGTTTCCACGGAACAGCAACTCGCCCCCTCCTACTATAAGATCGGACTTGCCCACCGCAAACGCCGGCTCGACGCCGTCGTTTCCAAACTCGCCGCCGAGTTCGGACAAGAAGTGGCGATGTCGCGCGTCTCCGACATGTGGATCGATCTGGTATCCCACGGCGTCTCCAAAGCGTTGGGCGTGAAACAGATCATGGATGCCCACGACATCCCCGTCAACGCCGTCATGGCGATCGGGGACTCCGAGAACGACCTTGAAATGATCACCTTCGCGGGCATCGGCGTGGCCATGAAGAACGGGATGGCTTCGGTCAAGGAAATCGCGGACGAGATCACCGATACCAACGACAACGACGGCGTCGCGTCGATCATCCTCAAACATTTGTAAAAAGAGGGCATGCCGGGTGTATCCAAGGTAAAATGTGATATACTTACGCTATGCTAAAGGAGATAAAACCATGAAAATCGTGAAAGAAAAAGAATTCGACGAAATCGTCGCCAAAGGCGTGACCTTGGTCGATTTCTATGCCGACTGGTGCGGACCCTGCAAAATGATCGCCCCCACTTTGGAACAACTCGCCGTACAATTCGAAGGGAAAGCCGAAATCATCAAAGTCAACGTCGATGAGACGGAAGACCTGGCCATGCGTTATAAAGTCATGTCGATCCCGACCTTGATTTTGTTTAAGGACGGAAAGACGGTCGCCCAGACGATGGGTTACCAATCCAAAGCGATGCTTGAGAAATTCATCGGGCAGGCGCTCTAAACCGAATCGAACAACCAAAGAGGTTTCAAACCTCTTTTTGTTTTGTTTGGGTAAACATTTTGTTTAAAGTTGTTGATTCCCGACGCAGATTATGTATAATGATAATGTTTATGGAAGACAACCTGTAAGTTTACTTCCACTAAACCGGAAAAAGGGGGCGCGATATGAATATCGGCCATAAAATCAAACGACTTCGAATCAAGAACAACCTGACCCTTGAAGAACTGGCAAGCCGCTGCGAACTGACGAAAGGCTTTCTTTCCCAGTTGGAACGCGACTTGACCTCTCCCTCGATCTCGACGCTCAACGACATCTGCGAGGCGTTGGGCATCTCCCTGTCCAGTTTCTTCCAGGAAGAAAACGACGAGAAGGCGGTGTTCACCAACGACGACTTCTTCGTGGACGAACGCGACGGATACACGGTCCATTGGATCGTACCAAATGCGCAGAAAAACGAAATGGAACCCATCCTGATCGATTTGGATCCGGGGCGGACTTCCCAGGAAATCTACCCGCATGCGGGGGAAGAATTCGGTTATGTCATGACGGGCAGGGTGGTTTTGGTCAACGGTTCCAAGGAACACGTCATCAAAAAGGGCCAGACCTTCTACATTAACGGAACCGACTCGCATTACTTAAAGAACGACACCACCCAGACCGCACGTGTATTGTGGATCTGTACGCCACCCATTTTCTAGGAGGAACCTATGCGCAAACTGATCGAATTTAAAAACATCGTCAAAGACTTCAACGGGAATCTCGTGTTGAAAGGGATCAACCTGACCATCCACGAAAACGAATTTGTCACCTTGCTGGGTCCTTCGGGATGCGGTAAAACAACCTTGTTGAGGATTTTGGGCGGGTTCATCCCCCAGACTTCCGGCGAAGTCTATTTCGAAAACATCGAAATCTCCAACGTCCCTCCTTATAAACGGGAAATCAACACGGTTTTCCAACGCTATGCGCTCTTCCCGCACATGAACGTCTACGACAATGTCGCGTTCGGACTGCGCATCAAGAAGCAGAGCGAAAACATCATCAAGCAAAAGGTCGAGAAGATGCTGAAACTGGTAGGATTGGAAGGATTCGGCGATCGCGCCGTCACCTTGATGTCCGGGGGCCAGCAACAGCGCGTCGCGATCGCCCGCGCCTTGGTCAACGAACCGATGGTCTTGTTGCTCGATGAACCCTTGGGCGCGTTGGATTTGAAACTCCGCAAAGAAATGCAGCATGAACTCAAGAAAATCCAAAAGGAAGTCGGCATCACCTTCATCTACGTCACCCACGACCAGGAAGAAGCCCTGACCATGTCGGATAACATCGTCGTCATGAACAACGGGGAAATCCAGCAGATCGGGGGACCGACCGACATCTACAACGAACCGCAGAACCGCTTCGTGGCGGACTTCATCGGGGAATCCAACATCATCGAAGGCACCATGCTCGACGATTTCTCGGTTTCCTTCGACGGCGCCACCTTCGAATGCGTCGACAACGGGTTCACCGAAGGGGAGGAAGTCGACATCGTCGTCCGCCCCGAAGATTTGGACATCGTTCCACTTGAAATGGGCAAGATGGCCGGCGTCGTACGTTCCTCCTTGTTTAAAGGCGTCCATTATGAAATCGTCGTCGAAACGGAATTCCGCGAATGGATCATCCATACCACGGATAACGCCGAGGTCGACAAACGGGTCGGTTTGCATTTCTTCCCTGAAGACCTGCATATCATGAGCAAGTTGAGGACCTACTAGCATGAAGGGCTTCGCCAATCTGGTTCGTCCCTACATGGTCTGGATTTTCGGAGGCATCGTCATCCCGATGTTGCTGATCGTGCTCTATGCGTTCACCAAACACGGCAATTCGGTCATGGCGTTTCAGTTCACCCTGGACAACTTCATCAAGTTCTTCGACCCCGTCTTCGTCAAAGTGCTGATGAAATCCTTCGAGGTCGCTGTGGTTACGACCCTTCTTTGCATCTTGCTTGGCTATCCCATCGCCTACATCATCGCCAACGTCAACGAGAAAATCCAAACCTTGTTGCTGCTGCTGATCACGATGCCGATGTGGATCAACATGCTTGTGCGTACCTATTCCTGGATTTCGATCCTTTCCGATAAAGGCTTGATCAACGGTTTCCTGGTCTATCTCAACCTAAGTCCGATCAAGATGATGTACACCGATTTCGCCGTCATCCTCGGCATGGTCTACAACTTCCTGCCGTTCATGATCCTTTCGATCTACACCGCGTTGGCCAAGATGGACAAAGCCATCATCCACGCCAGCTATGATTTGGGTGCCAACCGGACCCAGACCTTCCTGCGCGTCGTCTTCCCCTTGTCGCTCTCGGGCGTCATCTCGGGGATCACCCTGGTCTTCCTTCCGGCCGTCAGCACCTTCGTCATCCCGAAATTCCTGGGCGGCGGACAATACATGCTGATCGGCAACCTGATCGAGAACCAGTTCATCACGGTCGGCGAATGGAACTTCGGCAGCGCCATTTCCATGATCATGGCCGCGATCATCATGTTCTCGATGTATATGACCCGCCGTTTCGACCGCGACATCGAAGAAACGTCGAAAGGAGGAGGTGTCGTATGGTAGGGGTAAAGAAAAACCGTTGGTTCGCGCCGTTGGCGATCGGATCCGTCCTCTTGTTCTTCTATCTTCCGATCCTCATCATGATGATTTTCTCCTTCAACGATTCACGTTCATTGACCGGTTGGAGCGGATTCTCGACCCAATGGTATGAAGCTTTGTTTAAGGATAGGGAAATGATGAAGGCCGTCTACACGACCATCACCATCGCCCTGGCTTCCACCCTTGTCGCCACCTTCATGGGGACGATCACGGCGATCGGGATCAGTAAATCACGCAAGCTCATCAAGGAACTCATCCTCACCGTCAACAATTTCCCGATCTTGAATCCGGAAATCGTCACGGCGATCGGTTTGATGCTTCTGTTTAGCTCCCTCAGCATCACCAAGGGCTTCTACACGATGTTGATCGCGCATATCATCTTCAGTACCCCCTATGTCATCCTGAGCGTCCTACCCAAACTGCGGCAGTTGGATGCGGACACCGCGGAAGCCGCGCTTGACCTGGGCGCCACGCCCTGGCAAGCCCTCTTCAAGGTCATCATCCCCCAGATCATGCCCGGGGTCGTCTCCGGCGCGCTGATCGCCTTCACGATGTCCTTCGACGACTTCGTCATCTCCTACTTCGTCACCGGCAACGGTGTGAAGAATATTTCCATCCTGGTGTACACGATGTCCAAACGCATCAACCCCACCATCAACGCCCTATCCACGATCTTGGTTGTGATCATCACGTTTGCGCTGATCCTGATCAACGTCGTCCCCAATATGAAAAAGAAAGAGAGGATTTCCATCGAATGAGAAAAATGTTACCGGTCTTGTTGACTGCTTTGCTGGTTCTGAGCGCATGCAGCGCCAAACCTTCCACCTCCACATTGAAGGTGTTCAACTGGGGCGTCTATATCGACGACGCCGTCATCGCCGAATTCGAAGAAAAGTACGATGCGAAAGTGGTCTATGACAATTTCGAATCCAACGAAGCGATGTACACCAAGTTGCAAGGCGGGGAAAAGTACGACGTGCTTGTACCTTCCGACTACATGATCGAACGTTTAATTGACGAAGATAAACTGCAAAAACTGGATTTCTCGAAAATCCCGAACTACGAAGGCATCATCGAAACGCTGAAAGGCTTGCCTTCCGATCCGACCAACGAATATTCCGTCCCGTATTTCTGGGGCAACGTCGGTCTGCTTTACAACACCGAAACCGTCGATCTCGCCGATCTTGAAGAGCAGGGATGGAACATCCTGATCAACACGAAATACGCCGGCAAAGTCTTTATCTACGATAGCGAACGCGATGCGTTCATGATCGCCTACAAAGCCCTGGGTTATTCCGCCAACAGCACAGTCCCGGCCCAGACCGAAGCAGCGTACCAATGGCTGAGAAAACTCAACAGCACGATGGATCCCGCCTATGTCACCGACGATGTCATCGACAATATGATCGAAGGCGTCAAGGACATCGCCGTCATGTATTCCGGCGACGCGGCCTATATCGTCACGGAAAACGAATCCATGGCGTACTTCGTCCCGCGCGAAGGGACCAACCTCTGGGTCGACTCGATGGTCATCCCCAGCGATGCCCAGAATCCCGACCTTGCCCACAAATGGATCAATTTCATGCTGGAAAAGGAAGTGGCCCTGATGAATACCGTCTATGTCGGGTACACGACGCCGGTCCAGGAAGTCTTCGACGAAGTCACGGGCGAAGGCGGGGACTATGAAGGCATCGAAGCCTACATCCCGCGTACCGGGGACGAGCACGACGAAACGTTCCGCTACGACGAGGATCTGAAACGGATCCTCAGCGATCTTTGGACGAAAGTCAAAGCGCAGTAACCTCTTGAAAGGAATGAAGAGAATGAAAAAACTTATCTTGGGCGTAGCCCTTGTCCTCTTGACTTTGTCGGGGTGCACAACCAAAGAAAAGGAGACCCTTAAAGTCTTCAACTGGGGCGTGTACATCGACGAAACCGTCATTTCCGACTTCGAAGACAAATATAACGTCAATGTCATCTATGACAACTACGATTCCAACGAATCGATGTACACCAAGCTGCAAAGCGGGGAAAAGTACGACATCCTCATCCCGACCGATTGGATGGTCGAGCGTCTGATTTCCGAAAACAAGTTGCAGAAAATCGACTTGTCGAAGATCCCTAACGTCGCCAACGTGGACGAAGGCTTGTTGGACCGTTCGTTCGATCCGCAAAACCAATACTCCGTCCCGTACTTCTGGGGCAACATCGGAATCATCTACAACAAGAACAACGTGGACGCCGCCGACTTGGAAGACGGCTGGCTCCTCCTCAACAATCCGAAATACAAAGACCAGATCTACATCTACGACAGCGAACGCGATGTCTTCATGATCGCGGAAAAAGCGTTGGGCTATTCCGTCAATACGACCGACGAGGCCGAAATCAACGCCGCCTATGAACTGCTGAAGGAAATCAACGCGACGACCGCCCCCGTCTATGCGGTCGAGGATTTGATCGACGCGATGGTCAACGAACAAAAAGACATCGCCGTCAGTTTCTCCGGCGACGCCGCCTACATCCTGTCCCAGAATGAAAACATGGCGTTTTTCGTCCCCGAAGAAGGCACCAACATCTGGATGGACAGCATGGTCATCCCGGCCGACGCGCAAAATGTCGACCTCGCCCACAAATGGATGGATTTCATGCTGGATGAAGCAGTCGCGCTCCGCAACACGGAATATGTCGGCTACACTTCGCCGGTGGTTTCCGCCTACCAAGCCGTCGTCGCCCCGGGCGGGATGTACGAAGGCATCGAAGCCTATGTCCCGCGTTTGGACAACCCGTTGGATGAATCCTACAACTACGACGCCCAGTTGAAAGCGAAACTCGCCGACCTCTGGATCCGCGTCAAAGCGCAATAATCTTAAGGCAAGCCCGCGGGCTTGCCTTTTTCTTCCATTCACCTTGCTTTTTACTCCCCCTTTTTGTATAATGTTTAAGCGCGGTTGGCACACGGTTCCTTAGCCAAGTGGTAAGGCAATAGACTGCAACTCTGTGATCATCGGTTCAAATCCGATAGGAACCTCCATAAGGGGATGTGGCGAAATCGGCAGACGCAACGGACTTAAAATCCGTTGATGGTAACATCGTGTGGGTTCAAGTCCCACCATCCCCACCAATCAAGTTTCTTTGAATTTCAGAAGAAAAAACTTGAAAAAGCGTGCATTGTTTGGTATATTAGTAAAGCACTACGAATTAGATCGATTACGCGCCTATAGCTCAATTGGATAGAGCAATTGACTACGGATCAATAGGTTGTGGGTTCAACTCCTGCTAGGCGCGCCATTCTTTTAAAAATCGGGATGTAGCACAGCTTGGTAGTGCGCTTGCTTTGGGAGCAAGGGGTCGCAGGTTCGAATCCTGTCATCCCGACCAAGCATATCTTTGGCGGGATAGCTCAGTTGGCTAGAGCATTCGGTTCATACCCGGAGGGTCGTGGGTTCGAGTCCCACTCCCGCTACCATTCTTATTATGACTCGGTAAGGGCTTATGGACCCTTAGCTCAGTTGGTCAGAGCTGCCGGCTCATAACCGGTTGGTCGTAGGTTCGAGTCCTACAGGGTCCACCAAACACGGTGGAGGAATACCCAAGCGGTTTAAGGGACCGGTCTTGAAAACCGGCAGATGTGCGAGCATGCGTGGGTTCGAATCCCACTTCCTCCGCCATTTGCAGTCTACATCCAGTTTACATATACAATCTGTGCTCATTAGATATCGCGGGGTAGAGCAGCCTGGTAGCTCGTCGGGNNGAGGTCGTTGGTTCAAATCCTTCCCCCGCAACCACGGTTCTGTAGCTCAGTTGGTAGAGCAATGGACTGAAAATCCATGTGTCGTCGGTTCAATTCCGACCGGAACCACCATCCACGAAGATGACCTGTCAGAGACAGGTTTTTTTCTGTTTTCTTGCCGGTTTTCCATGAACTTGGAAATAATTACCGTTCTTGCTTTTTCCTCTTTTCCATATTGAAAAAGCATACTGTTTCCTGTACCCTTACTTCAGGTTATGAAATCGCTTGCGGGAGGCACTATGAAAATACAGTTGATCGGACTTGGGAAAATGGGATTCAATCTCGCCATGAACATGATGTCGCAGGGGATCGAGGTCATCGGATACGATGCGGACGAACGAACGCGTTTTTTGGCCAACGAAGCGGGGATCAAGGTGGTCGGATCGATCCGTGAATTGATTACGATGAATCCGGGGTCTTCAATCGTCTGGGTCATGGTCCCTTCCGGAAAGATCACCCATGACGTATTGAGCCAATTGGCCGTCGAAGGGAAACCCGGGGACATCGTCCTGGATGGCGGGAACTCCAACTATAAAGAAAGCAAAAGGCATGCGGAGATGTTTTCGCAGGCCGGCATGTCGTTTTTGGATGTGGGGACTTCGGGCGGCATGAGCGGTGCACGTCGCGGGGCATGCCTGATGGTCGGCGGAAACTTTGAAATCTACAATCATTGTCTACCCTTGTTTGAATCGGTCTCCTGTCTAGACGGATGTTTGTATGCCGGTCCTTCCGGGAGCGGCCATTTCTTGAAGATGGTCCACAACGGGATCGAATACGGGATGATGCAGGCGATCGGGGAGGGGTTCGAGGTGTTGGAAGCCAGCGAATACGACTTCGACTTCGAAGCGGTGGCGAAGAATTGGAACCACGGTTCGGTCATCCGGGGTTGGTTGATGGAACTGGCGCAGGAAGCCTTCGGTGAAGATGCGCGGCTTGATGGTATACTTGGGGAAGTGGATGCGAGCGGGGAAGCGCAATGGACCCTTGAAGAAGCGTTGATGACGCAGGTTCCGACCCCGGTCATCGCATTATCGCTGATGATGCGCTACCGCTCCAAACA
Organism: Erysipelotrichaceae bacterium; assembly: GCA_003520745.1. Lineage (GTDB taxonomy): Bacteria > Bacillota_I > Bacilli_A > Erysipelotrichales > Erysipelotrichaceae > GWE2-51-13. The sequence continues at coordinate 40,505 of DOUE01000025.1, read as the reverse complement.
AGACGACAGTTATAGCGGGAAAGTGGTCGCCGCGCTGCGTAAAGGATTCGGCGGACATTCTGTAAAAAAGGCAGGCAACTGACGAAAGGGGTTCTCGATGACACTGACTCAAGCCGTATTGATTTCACTCTGGGTGTTCCTGGTTCAATCCCGCGCCTTGGGCTATGCGACCCTCTCGCTTCGTTTCAGCCCGTTGGTGACCGGTTTGGTCGTCGGGCTCATCTTGGGCGATGTACCGCAGGCACTAAGCGTTAGCGCCCTCCTTCAGCTTGTCTACCTGGGTGTCTTCGCTCCCGGCGGACCGATGCCGGCCGAACCTTGTTTCGCCAGCGCGACGGCGGTATCCGTCGTCCTCTTGGGGAATCTTCCTCCCGTGGCGGGTATTTTGATCGCGATCCCGGTCGGTATCTACAGCGGTAAACTCTATACCCTTCGCTATAAATACAACACCGCTTTCATGGGTGATCTTCAAACTTCGATCGATGCTTTGGACGAGCGCTCCTTGACCCGAAACATCCTAATACGGCCGATTCTGGCCAGTTTCTTCTTGTTCGTTCCGCTCCTTGTCGTTTTTCTCCTGGTTGTCGCGCCTTCCTTGGCGCAAACCTTGGCAAGTTTCGTTACACCGGATGTCACGCGGATCCTGAACCTGGTGACCCTGGGCGTCTCCATCATCGGGATGGTCGTCATGGTGACGATCGTCGGTCAGAAACAACACCGGATCTTCTTCTATGGCGCCTATGTCCTGGCGTCGGTGATTACGCAAGATCCCGGATTCATCCTGGTCGCGATATTGGTCGGATTGATCGTCGGCGTCTTTTTCGCGATGAGGAAATTCGGCGGTTTGGTCGATCCGGTCTATCCGGTCTCCTCTTCCCGATCCCTTCTGACGAAGGGCGACGTCCACGGCGCCTGGTTCCGTTGGTGGTGGGCGAACGAAATCACGCATACCTTGGATACCTTGATCGGTCCTTCCTTCTTCATCGGGGTTCGGCCTGCCTTGCGTATCCTTTATCCGGATCCCGACGATCTCAAAGAAGCCTATGAGCGTCACCTGCGCTACTTCAACACCCAATGCAACTGGGGGGGCGGAACGATCACCGGCGTCATCTTGAACCTTGAGAACGCCCGTGCGGTTTCGATCCTCGACGGGGAATCCCCCTTGTTCGATTCGGAAGCCATCCACACCACCAAGACGGGGATGATGGGGGCGTTGGCGGGAATCGGCGATGCGGTCGATTCGGGGAATGTCCAGTTCCTCTTCATCGCCGCCGGTTTTCCGTTTCTACTCGAAGGAAACGATCTGGGTGCCTTGCTTCCTTGGATCGGATTCATGGGTCTGACCTATCTTTACGGATGGTACTTCACGTGGCACGGCTATCAAAAGGGAAGATATGCGGCGCTTGAGATCGTCGGCGGGAAAAAGACGAAAATCTTGCGTGAAATCTTGACGATCGCCGCCATGGTTACCTTGGGGGCGTTTAGCGCGACCGTCATCCGCTTCCCCTTGCCCAATTACCTGACGGATCTAAATGTTGGTACGGACGCCCGGATCGTCGCGACCCTGTACTCATCTCTCATCTCGTCTCTTTTCTACTTCGTCCTCTTGGCCGTCTTCACGAAACACGGCTCGAAATACAAACCCGCCTTGCTTATCATCGCTGCGATCATCACGCTGCTCGCAGGGATCCACCTTATCTAGGAGAAACACCATGGGAAACATCCAATTAACACGCATCGACGACCGTCTGCTTCACGGACAGGTCATGACCCGCTGGGCGAAGGGGAACCACATCGACGCCATCTTCATCCTCGACGACCAGGTCGCCAACGACGACTTCATGAAACAACTCTACCTGGCTTCCGGCCAAAACGCGGGGTTCAAGGTGAACGTGTTGACCGTGGAGAGTGCCGTCGGGTATTGGCGCGAGAAACAATTCGACCAACATAACGTTTTGATCCTCTTCAAGTCGGTGGCCATGATGGCGAGAGCAATCAGGGAAGGGCTGCCGATCAGGACGGTCAACGTCGGGGGGATCGGCAAGCGTAAAGAGACGAAATTCGTCATCAACACGGTGGCGATCAGTCTGGCCGAACTTGAGACGCTTGAATCGATCGCCGATCGATTTAACGTTGAAATCTCGTTTCAAACCTTACCGGACAGTCCGAAAGTCAGTCTGGCCGATGTAAGGGCGACCTACTAAAGAAACTTCGCAAGAAGTTTTTTTCTTTTTCACTAAATTTCTTTGCTAACTATATTGCAATACTACATATATAGTGATATAGTGTTGTCAAAGGAGGTCGGACATGAACGCACAATTTAAAAAAGGGGTTCTGGAACTCTGCGTACTGGCCCAATTGGCCAACGGCGATATGTACGGCTATGAGTTGACGGAGAGGATCTCAAGTCAAATCACGGTCGCGACCGGAACGCTGTATCTGCTTCTCAAACGACTGAAAGACGATGAATATGTGACCACGTATCTACAGGAAGGTTCGGAAGGACCGGCTCGAAAATACTATACCTTGACTTCGAAAGGGAAGACCTATTATGAGGAACTCCATCTCGAATGGATCGAATTCATCGGCCAAGTCAAGAATCTCTTGAAAGGAGAGGAACGTATATGAAGAAGGAAGACTACCTGAAACAAGTGGAAGAAGCGCTTAAAAATACGGATGCGGCGACACGGGACGAGATCCTCGACGATTTCAACCAACACTTCGCCGCCGGGATACGGCAGGGGAAGAGCGAGGATGAAATCATCGCTTCCCTCGGGGATGTTTCGCAGTTCGATGATTTGGAAGGGTTGCCCAAGGTAAGCAAGCAAGAAGATAAAGTCGAAGATTCGCAAACGAAAACAACCGGTAAAGGCCAGCGTGGTGTGTTCATTGATGCGCGGCATGCGGATGTGACTGTACGTCCTTCCGCCGATGATACACACCATGTACGGCTGATCAAAGACGGGAATTTCGTCGAAAACTCCTATCAGTTGGAGCGCATCGAAACGGCGGATGAACTACGGATCAAGATCGTATCGCCTAAAGCGTTCTTCCGGATCGACGAGCGGGATTTGGCCCTTGAAATCGAACTGAGCGACGCATGCAAGACGCTACGCGTCGAAACGGCGTCGGGGGATGTGGACCTGGGTGAATTGAATCTGGATGAAATCCGGGTCAGGACGGCGTCGGGGGACATGGAACTTGAAACGCTACGTTCGACGAGGGTTATCCTGAACAGTGCGTCCGGGGACTACTCGATCGACGACCTGAAAGGCGACGTAAGCATCGAAACGGCTTCCGGGGACATGGAGATCGACGGACACCAAGGCGAGGCGTTGAGTATCACAAGCGTCAGCGGCGACCTGCGTTATGCGGGGACGGCGAGAAGCGTGAAGATCACCAGTGTTTCGGGGGACGGCGAACTGGAGTTGTCGAATGTCGAGAACGTGAAGATCGATACGGTCAGCGGCGATTTCGAGATCCAACTGCCACGCGACATTTCCGGGGTGAAGTTGAACTTCAGCGCCATGAGCGGAGAGCTCGATTTCGATCTCATGGATAAGAAGGGAAGATATGAAGGTCATGGCGGATCGACGCTCATCGGGGATGGGAAAATCAATCTTACCCTCAATAGCGTCAGCGGCGACTTCAGCGTCGAGAACTAAACGAATTGTTTAGTTCTTTTTTTCGATTCCCGTTGAGATGGAATGCATTTCTTGATAGGATAGAGAAAAGAGGTAGCCCTATGGAAAGTATCAAGGATTTCTTCGCTGTTCCCGGAGTCTTCGAAGTTCAGGAGTATGCATGGTTTGGAACCGAACATCTTATCTGGCTCGCATGTATTTTCGTTTTCGGATGTTTCCTGGTCTATCTCTACCACCACATGAATCCGATGAGACGCAAGTCCTTCCTTCGTTGGTTTGCGACCTTGATCGTCCTGTCGGAAGTGGCGCGTCAACTCATCTACGCACTTCAAGGCGCGTACAAACTCGAATACATGCCCTTGCATCTTTGCGCGGTCACCGAAATCGCCGTGTTCATCTATGCGTTCAAACGGGATGCGGTCAGCCGTGAATTCATGTATTGGCTGGGTCTCCCCGGCGCCTTGGCGGCGCTGCTCTTCCCGGATTGGCTACATATCCCCTTGGGGAATTTCCAGTCCATCCATAGCTACGGCGTCCACGGGGCGATGACGATCTTCGCGGTGTTATTGCTGACGGGAGGGGAATCCAAACCGAAATTTAGGCGGACGACCTGGATGCTTGCCTTGATGGCGATCCTTTCGACCCCGCTCTACTTCCTGAACAAGATCTGGGATACGAATTTCTTTTTCCTGAATTATCCCTCGCCGGGATCCCCGTTGGTGATCCTGGAGGATATCGCAGGGAATCCGGGTTACATCGGACTCCTTGTCCTGTTGGTGTTCGCCGTGTGGATCGTCATTTACATTCCTTGGGGAATCGCTTATAAACTTAAGAAACAAGGATGATTTATGCATTCTGGATTTTCTGACGCATCCGGTCATGATTTTGAGAAAGAGGTTCTATGAAACTTCAAAAGAACAAGGTGTTTTTATCGGGTATGTGGATGATATCATTGACCAGCCTAATCATCATCGGGCTCTTTTGGTATTCACATCCCACTCATTTCAAATACAATGAAAGATTTATCGTTGGGAAAAGTGCAAAACAGATCGTTGAAAGATACGGAGAGTTTGATAAAGTGTTTTATCGTGACGAAGGGACTGAAATATCGTTCGCTGGATATGTTACCGATCGCGCAAAAGTAGGCTTTCTGGGAACGAGTTGGCCGAAATATTACATGATACGATTTAGTGAAGGTAAAGCGGTGAGTGTAGAAATTGAAACCGGCGGTTGGGGTGGATAAGATTTCGAAATCGTCATATTTGAAAACGTAGGAAAGATCGATAAGGAATTAATGGGTTGATTGGTTTTCTTGATCTATTTCAATCGAAAAAAAGCACCGAACGCAAATTCTCGGTGCTATTTACTTTTGCTGTTGACGATCGTTTCGAATGTGCAGTCATGAATTGCAGATTATACCGGACATCGTCATCAATCATTCATGCTTTAGTTCGTTGAGGAAGGATTCCATACGGTTCATCGCTTCCGTGATGTGTTTGAGTGAGTAGGAATAGGAAATGCGGATGAAGCCTTCGCCGCAATCGCCAAACGCCGTGCCCGGGACGACCGCGACTTGTTTCGAGTAGATCAGTTTTTCGCAGAATTCTTCGCTGGTCAATCCGGTCGAGCGGATGCAGGGGAAGGCGTAGAACGCGCCTTCGGGTTCGAAGCAATTCAAGCCCATCGCGTTCAGGCGGTCGACGAGATAACGGCGACGCATGTTGTATTCGTTGCGCGTCCTCTTGACATCCTCGTCCCCGTGTTTCATCGCCTCGATCGCCGCGTATTGGGAGATCGTCGGTGCGCACATGACCATGTATTGGTGGATCTTGGTGAGCTGTTCGATGATTTCAACCGGCGCGCAGGTATATCCGATGCGCCATCCGGTCATGGCATAGGACTTCGAGAAACCGTTGACCAGGATCGTCCTCTCCCGCATTTCGGGCAGACTGGCGATCGAGACATGGCTTTTCTCGGTATAGTTCAGTTCGCAATAGATTTCATCGGACAAAACGAGGATCTCGGTATCGCGCAACACTTCGGCCAACGCTTCCAACTCTTCTTTTTCCATGATCGCGCCGGTCGGGTTGGTGGGGAAACTGATCACCAACATCCGTGTCTTCGGTGTGATTTTGTTTTTCAGTTCGTTTGCGGTCAGTTTGAACTTGTTTTCGGCCTTGGTTTCCAAAATGACCGGGATCCCCCCCGACATCCGGATCAGCGGGTCGTAACAGACGAAGGAGGGTTGGATGACCAACACTTCGTCGCCTTCGTTGATCAGCGCGCGGAAGATCGTATCGATCGCCTCGGAGGCGCCGACCGTCACCAAGACTTCGCTTTTGGGGCTATAGTGCAGATCGAATCGTCGTTGTAGGTAGCTTGAGATTTCCTCGCGCAGAGCCAAAAAGCCCATGCTTGGGGAATACCAGGTTTTTCCTTCTTCGGCGGCTTGGATGCCGGCTTGACGGATATGCCAAGGGGTTTGGAAGTCGGGTTCGCCGATGCTGAGGGAAATGACATCCTTCATTTCATTGGCGATATCGAAGAACTTCCGGATCCCCGAGGGTTTCAATGAATCCAGATTGCGGTTGACGGGGATCTTTTTCATCAGACCACCATTTGTCCGCGAAGTTCTTTTTTCTCTTCATCCTTCAAGATCACTCCGTCTTGTTTGTATTTCGTCAGCACGAAGTGCGTCGCGGTCGACAAGACGGAATCCAGCGTCGAGAGACGCTTCGCCACGAACATCGCGACTTCCTGCATCGTCTTTCCCTTGACGAAGACCGCAAGGTCGTAGTTCCCGGCCATCAGATACACGTCTTCCACTTCTTCAAGCGCCATCACGCGATCCGCGATTTCCTGAAACCCCAGTTCTTTCTTGGGTTGGACTTTGAGTTCGATCAAGGCGAACACGGGGGCGTTGTCGAGTTTCTCGTAGTTCAAGACCGCCTGATACCCTTTGATGATGCCCTGTTTTTCATAGGCTTCCAAGGCTTTGGCGACCACTTCCTCGCTTTGGTTCAATAAGACGGCTAATTCTTTGATGCTTAATCGTGCGTTCTGTTTCAATAATCCGAGCAAGTTATCCATCGTGACCTCCATGTGTTGACTATAGTGTAATGAAAGATGAGCCTAAATACAAGAGCGGCGTCGAGAATTGGAAAAAAGCGTCGTTTTGGAGTATAATAGCCCTGTTTGGAGGGTTAAACCATGCGCATTCTCGGAAATTTGCTTTGGGTTTGTCTCGGCGGGGCGTTGCTTGCGTTGGGTTGGTTGGTCGCAGGCTTGATTCTATGCATCACCATCATCGGTATCCCTTTCGGGATCCAATGTTTTAAGATCGCAGGCTTGGTCCTGTGGCCGTTCGGGAAAGAAATCCGCTACGGAAACGTCGGCGTCGGATCGACCTTGATGAATCTGATCTGGATCGTGGTTTTCGGTTGGGAATTGGCTGTCGCGGCCTTGACGATCGGACTGATCTATTGCATGACGATCATCGGGATCCCGTTTGGGATCCAGTGTTTCAAGTTCGTCCAGTTGGCTTTGTTTCCCTTCGGGGCGAGCGTTATCCAGCGAAGGGTGTTCTAGGAGGTTCATATGGGAAACATCGACCTGCATATCCACAGCATCCATAGCGACGACGGGGAGTATACCGTCGAAAGCCTGATCCGTCAAGCGGAAGAAGCCGGGTTGAGCGTCGCGGCGATCGCCGATCACGACAGCGTCAACGCCTGCCTCGAACGTCATCGTATGAATTTGAAAACAAGTACCCGCTGGATCGACGCGATCGAAATCTCTTGTCGTCACAAGGGTAGGGATTATCATCTGTTGGGCTATTTCATCGACCCGTTCGACCCGCGGTATGAAAAGCTTGAGGAAAACATGCGGATCAACGAAGAAGCGGCGACGCAGGAGCGCCTCGACTTGCTTGCCTCGCACTTCGGCTTCGCGTTCCCCATGGACGCATTGCGTCACGTCGCAAAGGGTAAGCTGATCACCGGCGAAGTCATCTGCGAATGGCTGCTGGAGAATGAAGAGAATCGTAAAGTCGAAGAACTCCGGAAGTATTTCCCGGGCGGTTCGCGCAGCGACAACCCCTTGGTCAACTTCTATTGGGATTATCTCTCCCAAGGGAAGATCGCCTATGTGGAAGTGGATGTCCCTTCGATGAGCGAGAGTATCCGCTTGGTCCATGAAACGGGCGGGATCGCCGTGTTGGCGCATCCCGGCAATAATGTGAAGGAAGACAAGGCGGTGTTGGATGAATTGTCGTCGTTGGGATTGGACGGCATCGAAGCGTTCAGTTCCTATCACGGCGAACTGCAGAATGCCTTCTATATCGCCTATGCGAAGAAAATGAACTTGCTTTTTACCTGCGGAAGCGATTATCATGGTAAAACGAAACCGAAAATCAAACTCGGTTTGACACACTGTCCCTGCGATGCGCAGGCGATCGTCGAAATGATGGAAAGAGGACGAAAATGAAGATTGGATTCGTATCCTTGGGATGTAGTAAGAATTTGGTCGATAGCGAGAGGGTCATGGGGTTATTGAAAACCAACGGACACACGATCACCAACCGACCCGAAGACGCCGACGTGATCTTCATCAATACCTGCGGGTTCATCGACCCCGCCAAGAAAGAAGGGATCGACACGATCCTGGAAATGGCGGAATATAAGGATGGGAAGTGTCAAAAGCTGATCGTCCTGGGCTGTCTGGCCCAACGATATAAAAAAGAATTGGAAACGGAACTACCGGAAGTCGACCGATTCATCGGCGTATCGGAATACGCCAGACTTTCCGAGATTCTGACCGAAGAACTCGGGGTCGAAATCAAGGGGAGCTACGGGAAGATGGAACGTCTGTTGACGACCAAACCCTACACCGCCTACCTCAAGATTTCGGAAGGGTGTTCCAACCGGTGCACCTATTGCGCGATCCCGCTGATCAGAGGGAACATGGTGTCCTATCCGCAAGGCGAGATCATGGAAGAAGCGAAGATATTGGCGGATCAAGGGGTCAAGGAATTGGTGTTGATCGCCCAGGATACCACGCGCTACGGCGAAGATTTAAAGAACGCCGGGTTAGCGGGGTTGTTGGACCAACTCAGTGCGCTTCCGTTTCATTGGATCCGCATCCTTTATATGTATCCCAACGCGGTCAGCGACGAATTACTGGAATCGATGCGGCGTAACCCGAAAGTGATCCCGTATTTCGACATCCCCGTGCAGCACGCGGACAACGAGATGTTGCAGAAGATGAACCGTAAGGGGAATGCGCAAAACTTGAGGGAAGTCGTTCGTAAGATCCGCGCGGTATTTCCAAACGCGATCTTGCGTACGACGATGATCGTGGGTTTCCCGGGTGAAACCGAGGAACAATTCAAAACCTTGCTCGATTTCACCAAAGAAATCGGATTCGACCGTTTGGGGGCGTTCACCTATTCACCGGAAGAGGATACCCCGGCGTTTGATCTAAATGATCAAATCGACGAGGAAGTCAAAGCGAGAAGACTGCGTGAATTGATGACGCTTCAATCCGACATCGCACAGCGAAAAGGTGAGGAATGGATCAATAAGACCATCGAAGTCCTCTGTGAATCGCGCGATGCCAACAGTTACAGCTATCATGGACGCTCGATCCATAGCGCCCCTGACAACATCGACGGGGAAGTCCGTTTCACATCGAATCGATTGATCCGTAGCGGTGAATTCGTCAATGTCCGCATTGAAGCGGCGCAAGGCCATGATTTGGTCGGGATTGAAATCAAATAAGCCGGAACACCGGCTTTTTTTCATGGGAAATAGACACACCCTGTAAAAATAGGTTAAAATAGACAAAATGGAGAGGAGTCGGACATGAAACCTTTACGATACTATGGAGCGATCTTGACGGCACGATCCGCGATTTTCGCACTACGGGCGATCGGACGAAATGCAACGCATTTCCCCGGCGGGTTGGCGATGAAAATCTGTCCGCAGTTTTTAAAGCATATCGAGAAACCCCCGGTCCTTATCGGTGTTACGGGTACCAACGGGAAAACCACCGTCTCCAACATGATTGGGGATGTTTTGAAAGCCGCGAAGATCCCTTATGCCAACAATGCGTTGGGAAGCAACATCCAAGAAGGGATCATCGTGACGATGCTTGAAGCGACGACGTTCTGGGGGAAGAGAAAAGCGGAATACTGCGTGCTGGAGATCGACGAGCGGGTTTCGCCCAAGATTTATCCTTACCTAAAGCCGACGTATCTGGTGGTCACCAATCTCTTTCGGGACTCCTATCGCCGCAATGCCCACGTCGGGTACATCGCCGATATCCTGCAAGAGACGATTCCTTCGGAAACGACGCTAATCCTGAATGCGGATGATTTGATCTCGCTCAACTTGAAGCCCGATAATCGCCGGGTTACGTTTGGTGTCGACCGTCTTGAGAACGAAGTGGAAATACGCGATAGCCGCATCAAGGATATCCATTATTGTTTAAAGTGCGGACATCGTCTGACCTTTGATTTCAATCGTTACCACCATTTAGGGAAGGCGCACTGCGAGGGATGCGGATACACATCACCCAAGGGGGATGTGGTGATCACCCATGTGGATGAAACAAGGAAGAAAATGACGTTGCGGATTTTCGACGAGTACTTCGAAGTAAAGAAAATCGGCGATAACATCACAGACTTGTATAACAGCGTCGCCGCGATCGCCTTGCTACATACGTTCGGGATGAAAACGAAAGAAATCCTGCATCATTTCGATGGGATCGAGGTCGTCAAGAGCCGCTATGATGTCAGCGAACTCAACGGGAAAAAAGTCATCGTCATGATGGCCAAAGACCAAAACCCGATCGCGACTTCACGTGTCTGTGACTTTATCCGCAGATATCCTCGTCATGAGAGAATCGGTGTCGTATTGATGAACGAGGCCTCCGACCATCATACGGTCAGCGAGAACATCGCCTTCATCTACGATACGGACTTCGAATACCTGAACCAACCCAACATCACCCAAGTGCTTTTCGGAGGGATGCGTTATCTTGATTTCATCGCCCGCTATAAACTGTCAGGGATAGGGGAGGATCGTGTCAACGGTGCCCCGGATGAAGCATCCGCCGTGCAGTTGGTGGATTTGGATAAGGTCGATACCGTGTTCATCCTTTATGGCACAAAAACCGAACCGCAAGCGTTATCCGCCAAGCGGGCTTTGTTAGAGAGAATGAGTGAACGGGAGGTGAAGGCATGATCATCGAAGTACTCTATCCGGAAGTCGCCTTGTTGTATGGCGATCGGGGGAATGTGGATCTTCTCAAACACTGTTTACCGAACGCCGAGTTCGTTTATACCGGATTCAACGAGAAACCTGCGTTTGTTGATCGCACCGTCGATCTCATTTTGATGGGACCTTCAGGCGAGAAGGATCAATTGCGTATCATCGAGTGTTTAACCCCCTATGTCGACGCAATGAAAGCATGTATCGAGAACGGTACGCACATTCTCCTGACCGGCAACGCGTTGGACGCGTTTGGCATGTATATCCTTGATGATAAGAAGAGACGGCATGAAGCCTTGGGTTTGTTTGATTTCTATGCGAAGCAGGATTTGTGGCATCGCTATAACGGATATGTCCTTGGTTCATTCAATGGTTTCGACATGGTCGGACACAAATCCCAATTCTCGATGCTTTACGGAGACAACTCCAAGAACGCCTTCTTTGAAGTGAATCGAGGCATCGGTATCAACCCGGATTCAAAGTACGAAGGGATTCATCTCAAGAACCTTTATGCCACGGCCATGATCGGACCGATCCTGACGCTCAACCCGAAGTTCGCCCGACACCTACTCATGGAAATGAATGTCGGGGAAGTCGTGATCCCCTTCGAAAAAGAATTGATGGCGGCGTATGATGAAAGAGTGAGTGAGTTCAAGCGGGACGATATAAAAATGATTCACTAAAAAATGACCCGAAGTGAAGGTCATTTTTTCGTCTTTAATATGTCTTCGATTTCTTGTGCTTTATAGACTCGGATCGAGTCGATCTCCATCGAAACCGGCCATCCGTCCTCGGCGACGCCTTTCGCACCGCCCCAGGATCCGCCTACCGCCACGTTGAGGATCAAGTGGAAGGGGACATCGAAGGGCCATTCCGTGTAGTTGGGGCAGTTCAGGTAAAGGGAAGGCATGAAGCGATATTTGAAGGTTCCGTCGATGGAGAAACGAATCTGATCAGGGAGCCATTCGATCGCATAGGTATGGAAGGTGCCGTTCACATCGTCGACCCGGCTGCTGAACCCTTTCTGCGTCCCGATCTTATGGTTGAATTTCGAGGTATGGACGGTACCGAAGATTTTATCCTGGTCTTGGGTGACGTGTTCCATGATGTCGATTTCACCGGATTTCGGCCATCCGCCATATTGCGAGACCGTCGGCAACATCCAGATCGCCGACCACGTCCCCAGGTTTTCTGGGACCTTCGCGACGACTTCGATCTTTACATAGCGCCAATCGCCTTTGTTTTTCGTGATCATCCGCGTGGATGTGAAGGGATTGTTTCCGACGTCTTCGTTGCGGACTTCGATGATCAGTTTCCCGTCTTTCACTTCGACGTTCTCCCCATCGGTATAATACTGAAGCTCTTGGTTCCCCCAACCATGACCCCCGGTTTCATAGGACCATTTCATCGGATCGGGCGCCCCGTCGACATCGAACTCATCGTTCCAGATCATTTCATACGTAAGCGCGTTAAAATCGTAGGTATATCCCATCCCTTTGCATTGCAATGTGCTTTCTTCTTTCGGCGGTTTTTCGGTGCATCCCGCCAGGATCAAACAGAGTAATATCGCCAGTCCTTTTTTCATGGTACACCTCTTCGCCTCGATTATAACTGAAAAACCAACGAAAGAAAACGTTTTCTAGCGCAGATTGATCGTTATTCCCTCATCTTTCAAGAAGTGCTCGACGATACGTAGACATCGTGCGGTGTTGATCGCGCTCGATTTGGACGTCCGTTCCAACAGGAAATGCATTTTGTTTGGATAAGGCGGGGAGAGCGGCCATTTACCGTGGTTCTCCAATCCTTTTAGCCAAGCGAGCGCCTCGCTCAGACGTGGATCATAGGGGGCTTCACTGTCGAGGAAGTATTCCAACGCACGTAGGACATCATAATGCCAATGTGTCGGCCAGTGCATCGAGAGGAAATGCTGATCGATGATCCGACCATCCTTATCGCTCAGGAAAAGGCGGTGTTGGAGCAGGAATTCATCGGCGGACCGACGTTGCGATTTGATTTCATCGATGCGATAACGATATCCTTGTCGTTCATACTCCCAATACCCCTCGATCACCGACAGGGTCGTATGGAAGGAACCATGATGGACTTTGTATTTCGGGTGGCGGCAATTGAATCCGCCGTCGGGAAGCTGTTGGTCGAGCAGATGATCGACAATGGGTTTCAACTTCTCTTCATCGGCGTGGAAATAGGATGCGAAATTAAGAAACATCCCCGTGATGCAGCAATCCGACCGCTTTTCACCGGGCATCGTACCGATGCCACCGTCTTTGGCGATCAAATGGTCCAAGACCCATGCGACACTCGATCGGATCCGTGGTTCGTCCTGCGGGAAACCGAGGTTTTTCAGTATCAACAAGGTATAGTGGGTCGATGTCCATTTCGGACGATAATACCCTTCCCCCCATTCCCCGTTTGGATGCTGGCAATCCATCAATCGTTTCCCCCAACCTTCACAACGGATTTTCTCTTGGATCTCACGCAACACTTCGGGTTCGCTCTTCAAGAAATCGCGATGGATGCGATATTGGATCGCGGGGTCTTGCCGCAATAACCAATCCAGGATGTTCTGTTCCATAGGATCACTCCCTTTTCCATAGCATAGTCGTCTTTGCCTCGAAAATTCAAGTGGAATCGTCAATTTCCATGGAATTGAGTCGTAATGATTTGTTTTCGTTGAAAGTTCGTTACATTTGGTCTAAACTATGGTACATTAAAGTGCACTGCGAAGAAAACGGGGGAGGAACCCTCGATCGCGGTCTGGACGTTTGCCTTTGTGTATGCAGGGATGAAGACGTCGGAAAGGGTTGGAATGCAATTTAATCAATTTGAAATCCTGGCGCAGATTCAAAAAGCGCTCGTTGAAGAGGGGTATGCGGAAGCGACACCGATTCAAGCGCAGGCGATCGGGCCATTGTTGGAGGGGAAGGATCTGTTGGGCTGTGCCCAGACGGGGACGGGGAAAACCGCCGCGTTCGCAATCCCCATTCTCCAGCATCTCCATAAAAACCGGAATGAAAAGGGGATCCGTCCCATCAAAGCGTTGGTCTTGGCACCGACGCGCGAACTGGCGATCCAGATCCATGAAAGTTTTGAAACTTACGGAAAACATTTGGGATTACGCTCAACGCCGATTTACGGCGGGGTACCCCAGACCAAACAAACCAAGGCGCTATCCACCGGCGTCGATATCCTGGTGGCGACACCGGGTCGTCTTCTCGATTTGATCAATCAACGTTATATCCGCTTGGACCGTCTGACCCATTTCGTCTTGGACGAAGCCGATCAGATGTTGGATATGGGCATGTTGCAGGATGTTCGCAAGATCTTGACCTATGTCCCGACCGTCCGTCAAACGATGTTCTTCTCGGCCACGATGCCCCCGGCGATCATGTCGCTGGCGGACACGATGCTGAAGGATCCGGTCAAAGTCGTCGTGACGCCGATCGCGTCCACGGTCGATACCATCCGTCAGCAACTCTATTTCGTCGATCGCGGGAATAAAACCAACCTATTGATCGAACTACTGAAAACCGAAGACATCGAATCGGTGCTGGTGTTCTCGCGTACGAAACACGGCGCGGACAAGATCGTCAAATCGCTGGAAAAGGCGCGTATCTCGTCCCTTGCCATCCATGGCAACAAGTCGCAAAACGCACGCCAAGCGGCGCTGAAGAGCTTCAAAGACCGTAAGACCAAGATCTTGGTTGCGACGGACATCGCCGCGCGCGGATTGGACATCGACAACCTGTCGCATGTCATCATCTACGATCTCCCGGAAGTCCCGGAAATCTATGTCCACCGGATCGGCCGTACCGGTCGTGCCGGATTGGGCGGAACCGCGATGACGTTCTGCGACGACGAAGAGTACGGTTTACTGAAGGATGTGCAAAAGCTCATCAAGAAGACGATCCCGGTCATCAAGAACCATCCGTTTGCGATCCCCGAGCCCGTCGATGCGACCTATAAGCCACCGCTGCCAAAGAAGAAAGGTCGTCCTCAGAACCATATCTTCGCTCCGAAGCAAGAATTCGGGATCGAACCGACCAAACATCATTGGCACAAGGACAAGCCTGAACACAAAGGACCTTCGACTTCCTATCCCAAGCCAAACGGCGGACAGAGAAGCGAACAGAAGCCCTCGTACAGGAAAACATCCTCAACCCAAGAAAAGTAAAAACTCCTCGCGGAGTTTTTTTTCAGGCTTTGTGTTTAAAGTAGTCGCAAACCACGAAATCCCGGACTTCTCGGGCGATGAACGCATTCATTTCTTTGGAGATGACATCGACGAGCGATACCGCTTCGTCGACGGGCATCGTGTTCACCTTGAGTAGCCGCCCGATGTCCTGTTTTGCATTCGTCGGCATCGATTCAAACGTATCCATCGCTTCCAGCAAGCGCTTTTCGCCTGGATGGAATCGTCGGTTCGCTGCGAACAACACATCGAAATACATGGCGAGATATTCCGTGGTGCGATGTTGGATTGAAATCAGATCCTTTCGACGAATCGCTTTCGTTAATTGAAAGGACAGGGATGGCATCCGGTTTGAAATCAACAAACCGTTCTTCTTTAGGATCGCTTCACGCAGCTCTTCGGGATACCCCTTATATTTACCACGCAATTCCTGGATCGATGTCGCATCGTCAAAGAGGATCAGCGATGTCTGAAGGTTATGGATCATGCATGTCGAATAGCCGAAGTTGGCGCGAGGATGGACGTAGGCGGCTTCATAGACCTCATCGATGAAACTTGTCTTGCGATAGATGATCTCGAGTTCGATCCCGTCGGTCAAAATCCCGTCATCTTCTTCTTCCCAAAAAGAGTTCGCCAATTCGAGATAGTCGAAGTGTTTCGCCAAGATTTCTTCTCGTAGGGAAAGCGGGATGGGCTCATCCGTATAGACATACAGGTCGATGTCCGACTTATTATCCATCTTCCCGGTCGCACGCGATCCGCCTAGCATGATTAGCCGGACGCCGCGGATTTTCGATAGTTCTTCCGTGATTGATTCCAAGTGTGTTTTCATCGTGGATCCTCCACAACCAAGTTTATCACAGGCACTATCAAAAGCGAAAACGTTTATGTTGCAACGAAGATTCAATCAAGTTTGTCAGTAGTCCTTGCTTCCCGTTGCGTTTGAACGTAGAATCAAAAATGGATGGCTTAATGCGAAAAGGGGAATGATCATGAATCATGGTAAAGGAATAAGAACACTGGTGTATATCATCGCAGTATTGACGGTAGTGATCACAAGCATCGGAATCTTCTACCAAAACGAAGGCGTACCGTATGAATTCATCAATATGTATGGACAGACGGTGAAAATGTTCGGGAACGGGATGTATGCATTCGACTCGTATTTCCGCGCTCCGATTTTCAAAGGAAGCGACGCTGCGATGTTGTTTGTTGGCGTTCCGGGAATACTCTTGGCTGAACAGGGTGTACGGCGTAAACACACCAAAAAGAGTCTAACCCTTTTGGTCGGGATGATGGGTATATTCGCCTATTATTCAGCCAGTATCGCTTTTGGAGTCACATACAACACCTTGCATCTAGCCTATGTCCTTTTGTTTTCCGCCAGCCTTTTCGGATTGATTTTTACGTTTATCGGGATTAACCCGACATCGATCGACACTTCGGCTATCGATCGGTTACCACTAAAAGGAATCCGTGTTTTTCTGTTCATCACAGGCATTGCGTTGTTTGTGGCTTGGTTGCCGGACATTCTTCTCTCCTTGGTGAACCGCGAACCATTAGCCTTAATCGAGGTTTACACAACCGAAATCACCTATGTTTTGGACATGGGGATCATCAGTCCCAGCGCTTTTCTTTGTTTGGCTTTACTCAAGAAAAAGAGCGGGTTGTCAATCCCGCTTCTCTCGATGATATTACTCCTTTGTGCCATCATGGGCGTCATGCTTCCGCTTCAAACTGTTTTCCAACTATTCTACGGAATTGTGATCCCGATCCCCGTTCTTGTGACGAAAGTCGGAATCTTCGTCGTATTGGCTTGTTTCGCCGTCCACTATGAACTGAAACTACTTCAGGCGATTAGAGACTAGAATCGATTGAATCTTCATTCACGTCAAGCATAACCATCAACCCGGTCATTTCCTCATCGCTCAGGACACGCCAGTTTCCCTTGGGAAGAAAACCGAGATCGATGTTCATGACGCGAATCCGTTTTAAGCGTGCGACGGAGTAACCCAACGCGGTGCACATCCGCCGTATTTGACGATTTAATCCTTGGTTCAGGATGATCGAGAACGACGAGTCGCTCAAGATCTTGACCTTACAGGGAAGGGTCTTGGTGATTTCGTCTTTCACGGGGTTGTAGATTTCGACCCCGCGTTCCATCAACGCTTTGAAATTCGGCTTCAATCGTGTGGTGACATTCACGACATATTCTTTTTCGTGCCCGTTTTCAGCCCGCAGGATTTTATTGACGATGCTGCCGTCGCTCGTCAATAAAATCAATCCTTCGCTATCCTTATCCAACCGGCCGATTGGGAAGATCCGCTGGGGGTATTGAATGGCGGATAGGATGTTGCTTTCGATCTCCGGATCCGTCGTGCACGTGATGCCGACCGGTTTATGATAGGCGATCGTGACCTTCTTGGCTTCGACCTCCAATACTTTGCCATCCAAGGCCACCACATCCGTGTCCTCCACCTTCATCCCCAAGACCGCCGGTTTTCCATTCACCGTCACCCGGTTTTGGATGATGTAATCATCCGCTTCGCGGCGCGAACAGAGACCTGTCGCGCTGATGTAATTGTTGAGTCGTGTCATACTGCCTCCTTTAATATGATTCATAAATCGGATGACGTTATTCTTCGATTTCCTCTTCGACGTCGGATTTCGTCAGTTTCTCGATCCACTCCTGGTGTTCGGGATAGCGGAGGATCAGTTCGGTCTGGGTATGCAAAGTGAATTCTTCAAACAGGAACCCGGGGGAGACCATGCATCCGACCAGGGAAACGCCTTGAGTGGGGACAAGGGAGCCAAAGACACACCCCTTGCGGACCAATGCCTGCATGACCTGGCCGCGGAAGGGACCCAGATGGATGACTTCCAGTAATCCATCTTCGTCGATGACGACGATGTCCAAGGGGTCGCCGTTTTGATAGTACCAGACTTCATCGCTTTGTAGCGTGTGGAAGTGGGAAACATCCGAATCGCTGAGTAAGAAGAGAATGCTGGAGTAAAGCGGACGGGTCGGTCGTTGGTCGATGGCGATGTGGTTGGGGGCGAGGAGCGTTTCCACATAGTATCCGCCTTCGGGGTGGGGAAGCATGCCATATTGGTCAATCCAGAGTTTAGCTTGAAGATTCATAGATCATTTCCGTTTCTATCGTGTCCACACTATCTTACCATCGATGGGCATAGGATTCAAATGACGTGACGAACGATGTTAAGATTTGGTTAAACACATTGACAAGTCGCGACGTGTGTATTACTGTATTAGTATTCGTAGTACAGTAGAAGGAGGATTCGACCTTGGATTGGCTCAAACCGTATCTCTATTATCTTTCCCCCGAATTCTGGTTCGCGGTTGCGGAAACCTTTAAAGGACTGGGCCCATTGGCACCGATTTTCCTGGCGTTGATCGAATCGGTCATCCCCGCGCTTCCGTTGTTGGTCATCATCACGTTCAACACATCGGTCTACGGGCCGGTTCTCGGGTTTATTTTCTCTTGGGCGGGGACGACGCTCGGTGCGATCGTCATGTTCTATTTCCATCGGTATGTCTTCAAGAAGTTCCTGATTCAATGGTTCGGGCGTCATCCCAAAGTCCAAGCGGCACTCGCCTGGGTTGGCAACAAGCCTGCGGCGACATTGTTCATCATCTCCGCGATTCCGTTCACCCCGAGTTCGGCCATCAACTTAGCGTATGGTCTATCCGATTTCAGTAAACGGTCTTTCGTGAAAACGACCTTGGCGGCGAAATTCGTGATGGTGATGACGATGACCTTGTTCGGGACCGCCTTTAAGGAAGCCTTCGACAACCCATGGTTCATCGTGTTGGCGATCGCGATCCTGGTTGTATTGTTCTTCGTGGCGAAAGCTTTAAGCAAACGTCATCATCTGGATGATTTAGGATAAACCGAAGCCCGCGTACGCGGGCTTTTCTTTCATCTTCTTTTTTCTTTGGCGCGTTTATCGTTCATCGCCTTCATGTCGGCCGCCGTGATCCGCGTCAGATTGTTTTCCTTGGCATAATCGACACAGCCCTGCAATACGGTCTTCAGGAAAACCCGCGGCACTTTCGTCAACATCGCACAAGCTTCGTTTTCAAAGGGGACGTTGGGGTCGATCCGGTTCGCGGCGTAGACGACACCGCTCAAATCCGCTTCTTTCGCGGCCGGCACTTTCATCGCGATCGGTCGGCGGAAGCGCGTGTACCAGAAGTTGGTCGAATCGCGATAACCGTAATCGACCGGGACGCGGGGGAAGGCGGAGGCTTTCACGCCATCGACGATGGCATCGTAGTAGCGGTCCTGCATCAGGATTTTATCGACCTTTAGGATGAAGTGGGCGCCGAACTTGCTCGTGATCCCGTTGAAATCATGGTAGGGCGCCGGATAACCGTCCAGTTCGCCGGACGCATCGTGCTCGGCATGGTCGAGATGGCGCATCCATGTACACTCCATCACCTGGTAGGCTTCATCGACGATCTTCGGGCGAACTCCGTCATCGCAGAGCCCATCCACCAGATGGAACGAGCAATTCGCCATCTTTTCCTTGGAGGTTTCCCCCGGGAATCCAAGTCGGACGGCTTCTTTAAAGAACTTCTTCGAATCCGGTATGAAGTTCAGCGAGCATTTCCCGTACTTCAGAAGGTTTTGGGCCGTGTTTGAACTGTTGCGGCATTCCAACAGCATCGTATATTCCGAGCGACCGGCGACGTAATAGGGGAAACAAAGCGAATACGAACCAAGGCTGGTGCTTTGATCATCGGTCAATGTTCCGACCAGGACGGTCGGCATCGGATAGAACGCAGAAGTTTGGTAGAAGTTGTCGACGATGCGAAGATCTTTAAAGTTCGGCATGATGTTTCCCCTATTTCGATGGTTGGATGCGCTAAATCGCGTTGACGGTGTGGAAATCGAAGCCGGAGTCAAGGAACTTGGTTTCGACCTGCGGGAATTCGCCGTTTAGATACTCTGCCATCTTGATCATCCCCGGGATTTCACAGGTCGGATGATGGACGATGATCATCGGGATTCTGAAGTCGACGCAATATTGGCCTTGGACCCAGTTGGTTTTGCCGTCGTCGCTGACAACCACGCATCCCGCGCCTTCTTTGATCATCGAGAAGACATCCGTGGCGGCGCCGGTTCCGATCCCCAATGAATCGACCAACTGCGTCGGATCGCCAAGGATCGTGACGGAATCTTGCCCATAGGGACGGATGCCTTTGGCGATGCGCGTGGCGATATCAAGAACGGTCAACGGATCGAAGCGTGCATAGGAGTTGAACGACGATGTCACACGGGGTTCGAAGGGAAGATCGATGATCTTGGCCCAGGTGTCGGCGACCCCAAAGACCGGGATCCGATCCCAGACGTCATGGCAGCGATAGACGCAGATGCCATGTTGTTTCAACAGTTTCATTTTGATGCAGCGCGCTTCACGGATCGCCTTGCGCTGCGAGGTCGACTCTTCATAGAAGCAGTTCTCGTGGCTGATGATGAAGTTGATTCCTTGGTCGATCGCGGTCTGGATCGCCGACATCGTCGCGACCCAGCAGACCCCGACCTTGGCGACTTCCTGCGACGGATCGCCAAACAGGACGACATCCCTCGTCTGGTCGAAATCGACCCATCTCCGGTTCGTATTCAAAACATCGATGATTTCTTGTGCTTTCATGTCGTCCTCCGAACATCTCTACCTGCATTATAGCGAATCTACCCTTAAAATACATATGGAAAACGCAGAAACTCGGATGTCGGTGTGGTTTGATTGACAATGTCGACCTGCTTTCGTAAAGTAGACTCAATGAAACGAAGGTCGAGGATCAGCCATGGCGTCCAAAGGGAAAGAAATCGTCGAAGAACTCAAATCCGTCTTTTTAGGGAAAACATTGGATGCGATCTTGCCGCCTCTTGTTTTCGCGGTCGTCAACGGGGTATTCGGATTACCCTACGCCATCCTTGGTTCAATCCTCCTCTCGCTGACTTTCGGCATTCTGCGGATTTCACGTAAGCAGAACTGGATCTATGCGTTTGGCGGATTGGTGACGATCAGCCTGGCCGCTTCGTTCGCCTACCTCGCCAACAACGCCGCCAACTACTTCATCCCGGGGATCGTCAGTAACGCGTTCATCCTAGCCCTGGCACTATTCAGCCTTGCGATCGATCGTCCCATGGCCGCTTATGCCTCCCACCTTACCCGGGGCTGGCGTCTGGATTGGTTTTGGCGCAAGGACGTCAAACCCGCATACCGCGAAGTGACCTGGCTTTGGACCTTGTTCTTTCTGATGCGAACCTTCCTGCAGGTCACCCTCTTTCTCAGCGACAACGTCGATTCTTTGGTTTGGGTGAACACGTTGATGGGGTTGCCGGTCACCACGTTGATCCTTGTTTCCAGCTACGTGTATGGAATCTGGCGTTTGCGTACGTTGAAAGGCCCGGGGATCGATGAGTTCATCGCCGGGAAGACCCCGCCCTATAAAGGACAAACACGCGGATTCTAGATCGAACCGCTCCTCGACCTGCACGTTGCAGGTTTTCTTTTCATTTGATCAAGAAGGATGTACACTGGATTCGAGGTGATAGCATGCATGATTCTTCCGTGATTGACTGGTTGTTGGAAGAAGAGAACCCATCGGTCCGCTACTTTACCCAAATCGAATTGTTAGGGATGGACAAGCATCATCCCGACGTGGTCGAAAGTCGACACCGGATCATGTCGCAGGGGATCGTCCCGACCATCCTTGCGAAGCAAAACCCCGACGGTTCGTGGGGCGATGCGGCTTGTTTCTATACGGATAAATACTCGGGGACTTCCTGGACATTGCTAACCCTTGCCCAGTTGGGGGTCGACATCGAGGACCCCCGTATTAAAAAAGCATGCGAATTCATGTTGAACGCATCGCAAGATCCGCTCGATGGCGGATTCTCGATCGAAACTAGCCAAAAGACGGGTAGGGGACTCCCTCGTCTGGTCATCCCTTGCCTGACGGGGAACATGGTGTATGCCTTGGTTCGATTGGGATATCTTCACGATGATCGCATACGACATGCGATCCGATGGATCCTTACCCACCAACGGACCGACGACGGGGTCAAAGAAACCCCGAAAGGTGCGTTGGATGATCGCCTTTCCCCCTGCTTCGGGGATCATTCCTGTCATATGGGCGTGGCGAAAGCGATGAAGGCGTTGGCTGCAATTCCGAAGCAAGAACGAAATGAAGAAACCAGCGCGAAAATCGGCGAACTGGCCGAGTACTTTCTGATTCACCGCCTCTATAAGAAAAGTCACGACCTCGATCGCGTCGCGAAACCCGGGTGGCTAAAGTTCGGGTTCCCTTTGATGTATCAAACGGACGTGGTCGAACTTTTGGAAATCCTGATCGACCTCGGGATCAGGGATGATCGGATGAATGAAGCGCTGACGCTTCTGAAGTCCAAGCAAAACGAGGATGGGAAATGGATCCTGGAGAACTCATACAACGGGAAAATGATCGTCGACATCGAAGAGAAGGGGAAACCTTCGAAGTGGATCACCTTCAAAGCAATGAAAGTGATAAAAAAATACAGGGAATCGGATTTAACATCCGCCTAAACAAATGATATACTTGAAACACGCGTGAAGCGGACATTGAATCGACGGAGAGAACGATGAACACAAACCAATATCTGACCCCTGAAGAAATCACCGAGGTGACGATCCAGGTCGGGATCAAGAAGACGAAGGCCTCTGCACTTAATTTATTCATCCTCGGCATCCTGGCCGGGGTATTTATCGCCTTTGCATCGGAAGGGTCCAACATGGCGGCGTTCAACCTCTTCGCCAAACCCGAAACCTATGGTTTGGGGAAAGCCTTGGCAGGAGCGATCTTCGGCACCGGACTGATGCTGGTCGTCATCGCCGGCGGGGAATTGTTTACCGGCAATACCTTGATCTTAGCCGGTGTACTGGACAAAAGAATCAGCGCTAAGGCGATGTTGAGGAACTGGGTCATCGTCTATCTTGGCAATCTTGTCGGGTCCGTCCTGATCGCCTATATGATGAATGAATCCGGTTTGTTCAGCAGCGGGGCCAACATGCTTGGCGGGGTCACCCTCAAGATCGCGACGTATAAAGTCGGACTCGAATTCATCCCGGCGTTCTATCTTGGCATCCTTTGCAATTGGCTTGTATGCCTGGCGGTGTGGATGGCCTATGGCGCAAAAGACATCTCCGGGAAAATCCTGGCGATTTTCTTTCCCATTTGGTTGTTCATCACGTCGGGCTTCGAACATAGCATCGCCAACATGTACTACATCCCGGCCGGCATTTTCGCGAAAATGAACCCGGCGATGATCGAGGCAGCATCCCAATTGGGTGTGAGTGCCGAGAAACTCAACCATCTCAACTGGTCGACCTTCTTCATCAACAATCTGATTCCCGTGACCTTGGGCAACATCGTCGGCGGGGGCTTGTTCGTGGGTGGCGTCTATTGGTTTGTCTACATCAAGAACAACAAGAAACCGGCTTAACGCATCGACTATGGAAAAGACGAACGCTCTCCGTGCGTTGGATAAAGCACGGATCCCCTATCGTTTATTCAGCTATGAATCCAACGGGGAAGCCATGGACGCCCTTTCGGTCGCCGACGCCATCCAGCAAGACCCCTCCCGGTTGTATAAAACCCTGGTCGTCAAAGGTGCATCGAAAAGCCATTATGTCTTAATCATCAATGCGAAGGATGAAATCGACCTCAAGAAATCCGCGGCGTACCTTCATGAGAAAAGCATCGAATTGATCCCCGTCAAAGAACTTCTCCCATTGACCGGTTATGTCCGGGGAGGGTGCAGTCCGATCGGGATGAAGAAACCCTTTACGACGGTATTCGATCAAGCGGCGCTTAACCAAGAACTTCTGATCGTTTCCGCCGGAAGAATCGGTCTTCAAATGGAAATCGACCGTGAAACCTTGGTGGGTTCTGTGGAAGGGAAGATCGGTGATCTGTGTCAAACACGATGACGGAAGTCTACACAAAGAGGAAAACCTATGCGATACATCGCTTTGTTGCGCGGCATCAATGTCGGAGGAAACAATAAAATCGCCATGAGCGACTTGAAACAATGTTTTCAAGATGCCGGTTTTTCCCGTGTGGAAACCTACATCAACAGCGGTAACGTCTTGTTTGAGTGCGACCTGAAGGATGAAACAATTATACAAAAGAGATGCGAATCGCTAATCCAAGATCATTTCGGTTTCTCGATCTCGATCGCACTTGTGGAAGCGGAGTCGCTACGGAACATGCTGGCGAGGGCACCGGAATGGTGGGGGAAAGACCCATCATCCAAACACAATGCGATCTTCGTCATCCAACCTTACTCGGCACAAGAAATCGTGGAAGAAGTCGGGCAAATAAAGCCCGACTATGAAAAAGTCCAAGCGGTGGATTCCATGATTTTCTGGTCGGCACCGATCGAAACGTTCTCAAAGACGCGATGGGCGAAAATCGTCGGTACGAAGACGTATGCGAAAATCACGATACGAAACGCAAATACAGCTTGGAAATTACTGCAACTTACATATCCTCTTGAGTGATGATCGAAGCATAGAATCGTGATTCCGATTCGTTTCGGTCGATAAAACCAGGATAAAAAGTCAATCTGTAAACGGGGTGATGGATTCGACCTCCGCTTAGCCCATTGACGTGCGACTCGTGAAGATAAACGATATTGGAGCGAATGATCCAAGGGGTTAAGACACGCTTTTTTACGTGCGCGTATACAAGCCATCGACACGGGTTTTCGTGATAAAGTGCAGGCACTGTGGAAGGTTGGTTTACGCTAGGTTTAAAAAGTGAAATCTTTGTAAAACAATACTTGCTTCGACGAAGAAAGTATGTTATTGTGTGATTACAAGGAGGGTTATATGACTCTAAAGAAACTATTGGTTGGTTTGTTTTCGCTCTTGTTGGTCGCAGGACTCGCAGGATGCAAAGCCGATCCGAAGCCGGTAAGTGGCAAAGTACTGTTTTGGCACACTTATAGCGAAGGTGAAGAAGCGTTGTTCCTAGCAGAAGTTGTTCCACTGTTTAATGAAGCATATCCTGAGATCGAAATCGAATCGGTCAGGATGCCATATGACGGTCTGAAACAACAAGTCATCACCGCATATACAGGTAACGTAGCGCCTGATGTTATGCGTATGGACATCGTTTGGGTTCCTGAGTTTGCTAAACAAGGCATCCTCGAAGAAGTGAGCGCATTTGACGAATTCAGCGATTTGAAGGATAATTTCTTTGCTGGTTCCTTGTCTACAAATTTCTATAATGGCAAATATTATGGTCTGCCTTTGAACACCAACACCAAAGTCGCCGTCTACAGTAAAGCGGTCCTTGCCGAGCTTGGAATGACGGAAGCGCCTGCGACATGGGATGAAATGATTGCCTTGGCACGCACTCTCAAAGCGTCGGATGATCGTTGGGGACTCACTCCCCAAGGGTTTGGTCCGTGGGGATTCCTGCCTTACTTCTGGACGTTAGGCGGCAAAGTAACGGATGATGAATATAGTGTCGCGACAGGTTATCTCAACAGTGCCGACAGCATCGCCGCCGTTCAACAATTGTATGATTACTATAAAGAAGGATTGATCGGTCCTGCGATGTTTGGCGAACAACCGGACGCATGGGGCGGAATGGCCGGCGGTAATTACTTGTGGATCGATGACGGTCCGTGGTATTTCTCNNATCATCGGACAAACCGCCATCGACAGTACGATCGTTTCCACGATCCCTGAAGGTAAGGGAGGAAGTGTTTCCGTCGTCGGCGGGGAAGACTTGGTTATGTTTAACAAGAGTGAAAACAAAGATGCTTCCTGGACGTTCATGCAGTTCATGATGAGTGATGAAGTCCAAAAAATCATGGCCAAAACCGGCATGATTCCTGTCACGCAGAGCGCTGCCGACTCGCTGACCGATGTACCGGCGTATGTCGCCACCTATATCGAACAGCTCAAGACGGCTCAACCGAGAACACCGAGCGCAAGTTGGGGTTCGATTGAACAAGTTCTATCATTGGCGATCGAAAGTGTATTCAGAGATGAAAAGACCGTCACTGAAGCCTTGAACGATGCCGCGACTGAAATCGACGCGTTATTGAAGTAAGTTGATCGTATCTTGAAAGACCCTCGTGGTCTTTTCTAAAAGCGGGAGGCAAAATGAAGAAATCTCTAAAATATAAATATCGTAATGAATTAGAGGTGTTACCCTTTTTGCTTCCCGGTTTCATTCTTCTCTTGATCTTTATTTTCTATCCGATCGCCAAGAATTTCTACATGAGCTTATCCGACTATAATATTTTCCTGGATAAAATGAATACGTTCACCGGAATCGACAATTATATCCGGGTTTTCAAAGACAAGATGTTCTGGGATGCTTTTATCAATACGGCCGCGTATGCGGTCGTAACGATACTGCCTCAAATGGCCATCGGATTGATCCTGGCCATCATCATCAATACGAAGATCAAAGGATCCTTCCTGTTCAGAATCCTTTTCTATATCCCCGTCATCACGAGCTGGCTTATCGTTTCACTGATCTTCAGATATCTCTTCGAGTCGGGGGATGCCGGTTTGATCAACTATCTATTACTAAAGGCGAATCTCATCGAAACCTCGATCTCCTGGTTCTCGAATCGTTGGACGGCTAACGCCGTCATATGGATTTTGGCGGTTTGGAAAGGCATCGGTTGGAACATGGTTGTGTTTCTGGCTGGACTCCAAGGCATCGATCGATCCTATTACGAGGCGGCGGACATTGATGGCGCCAACATCATACAGAAAGTCAGGTTCATAACAATTCCTCTGTTAAAGCCCGTTACTTTCTTCATCATGACGAATCTGTTGGTTGGCTCCTTCAATGTCTTCACGCAAGTCTATGTCATGACCAACGGAGCCCCTATGGGCAGGACGCAAGTCCTGCTGTCCTACATGTATAAAGTCGCCTTCACCGACTTCCAAATCGGATACTCCTCGGCACTTTCAGTCGTCGTCGGCGTCTTCATCTTCATCCTGGCCATGGGTCAACAGAAATTCCTGAACATGGGATATAAGGAGGGGCAACTATGATCCGCAAAATACTGATGTATCTTGTCCTAATCTTGTTTGCGATCTCGACGGCACTTCCGTTCATGTACATGATCGCCACGGCGATGACCCCCGATTCCTACATCATGCCCTATCCTCCGATTTTGATTCCCGCAACCCTTTATCTTGGTAATTTCATCGCCGCGCTGGCGTCGAACAACTTCCTGAAATACTTCATGAACTCGGTGTTCGTTTCGACGGTTTCGACCATCGCCGCCATGGTCGTATCTTCGATGTCGGCCTATGCGTTCGCCAGGTTCAACTTCCGGTTCAAGGAGCAACTGTTTCGACTCTATCTGTTCAGTCTGATGATACCCGGCTTGCTGAACATCGTTCCTCAGTTCTTGTTCATCAATTCGATCGGCTTGGTCGACAGTTACGCCGGATTGATCTTGCTTTACGTCGGGGCGGGGATTGCTTACAACACTTTCTTTCTTAGGGGATTCTTCCAATCCATCCCGCGTGAGATCGAGGACAGCGCCATCATCGATGGTGCCGGGCGATTCACGATTTTCACCCGGATCATCCTGCCGTTGTCGAAACCGGCGTTGGGAACATTCGCGATCTTTGCCTTTACCGGTTTCTGGGACGAATTCTCCAGCGCGTTGACCATCCTCAAGTCGGTCGATATGCGGACCCTCCCGATCGCCATCCAGCTGTTCAGACAACAACATGGAACCGATTGGGGCTTGATTTTCGCAGCGACGCTGATCGCCTTGGTTCCGATCATCATCTTCTTCGTCGTCTTCCAGAAACGCTTTATCAAAGGCGATTTCTTAAGCGGCTCAGTGAAAGGGTAAACTATGATCCAAAAGATAACGATGAATAAATGCGCCTATCGCCCGAGTGAGGACGTGGTCTTGAACGTAACGTCCACCCAGGTTGAAACCGCCACGATCGCGGTCCATCACTTGAACGAGTTGGTTCTACAGAAGAATGTGTCACTTGTCTTGGGGAAAAACGAAGTCTCGCTTGGCGCTTTTCCGCTTGGCGGCTATTTCGTGGAAGCGCATGGCTGTACGACGGCGTTCGACGTAGTCGCTAAACTGACGGATGTGCCAAGATACGGCTTCGTCAGTAATTTTACGACGGTCGATGTCGATCACGAGCTCATTTTCGAACAACTGAACGATTATCACCTGACGACGATCCAGTTCTATGATTGGATGTATCGACACGATGACTTAATCAACGATGAGATGGTCTACGCGGACTTTTTCGGTCGGAAAATCGACAACCGTATATTGAAAGATAAGATCGATCTGTGTCATCGTTACGGCATGTTCGCAGTGGCCTATGGCGCCATTTACGGCGCGGAGAACGATTATTTCGACCATCATAAGGATGAGTTGATGTATCGCACGGACGGTAAGTTCTTTGCTTTACTCGATCAAATCGGGATGATGGATATCTCGGTCGATCGCCCTTGGGCAACACACATCATCGAAGAATTCAAGAAAGCCATTCTCATCAAGGATTTCGACGGGATCCATTTGGACCAATACGGGTTCCCAAAATATGCCCTGAGAAGCGACGGAAGCTTACTTGATTTTGAGAATGAACTGCCGAAGTTCATCAATCGTGTCTTGGATGAACTCAAGGGATTGAAACCAGAGCTTTTCATCGACTTTAACTACGTCAACAACTGGCCGATCGAAACCATTGCCCAGTCGAAGCAGGATGTCGTGTATATCGAAGTGTGGAATCCAAACAACACGTATGAAGATCTTCGTCGGATCATCATTGAAAGTAAACTCAGGGCAGTGGGCAAACCGGTCGTATTGGCTGCGTATTTACCCCCGTTCAAGGATCAGACGGATCCCCAAGCAGCTGAGAACGGAGCACTCTTTCTGCATGCGATCTGCAGTTCACTTGGGGCGTACAATTTACTCTATGGGGAAGACAACGGGATCTTAAGCAATGCCTATTATGTTGATTATAAGCATTATCGTCCGGAGTTCGGAAAGGTCGTCAAACAGTATCTCGACTTCATCGTGAAGTATGGCGAATTACTTTACCAAGACAAAGTCGATCTGTCCTATACCTCCTTTGGAGGCTATGACGGAACCAACACGGACTTCTACATCAATCAACCGACATCCATCAAAGCGGAACCAGGTTATTTGTATGCGGTCTTAAGCAGGGCGAAAGAGTTTAGCTTAATCAATCTGATCAATTTGACCGATCAAACCGAGATGGTTTGGTATGATGAGAAAAAGACCCCGCGACCTGTCATCGACACGACGATCAGGATCTTGAATACAAGAAAGATCAAGGAAGTGTTCCTTGCCAGCCCGGACCATGATCGCGGAAGAATGATAAAACTCGATCACAGAATCGTCGCGCATGAACATGGTGAAGCCGTTGAATTCACCATAGAAAAGATCCATTACTGGACCATGGTGTACATGACCTATGAAAGATAACAGCAACATCAAGAATCGAACCGGAAACAAGGACCTCATAAAAGACATCAATATCTATCACTGCATCAATGCGATCCGTTCACATCAGCTCATCAGCCGGGCCGAGATCAGCAAAGAAATCAAACTGGCGCAGTCGACGGTCACGAAGATCATCAATCCTTTGGTTCAAAGCGGACTGATCCTCGAGGTCGGGGACGGGACGTCCACAGGTGGCAGAAAACCGATCAATCTACGATTCAACAATGACTACGGTTTCACCATCAGCGTCAAGATCGAAGCGTCAAGACTCATCGTCGCCCTCTGTAATCTCGCACCGGCCATCCTTTCGACGACCGTGATTGATTTTCCCTTGGGCATCCGTTATGAAGACTTCAAACCCTTGCTTCTCGACGCGATCCGGGAAATCGACAAAGAGCGTGTCTATGCCATCGGGATCACCATCAGCGGAATCGTCGATGACGACAGCGGAAGACTTGTTTCTTCAACCCTTTTGGGATGGAGCGACATCCACCTGCGGGATGATCTATTCGACGAGTTCGGCATCAACATCTACATCGAGAACGATGTGAATGCTTTTGCCATGTATCAGTTCAATTCGGAGTTCGGCCGCAACCACAACAGTTTCATCTGTATGACGGTCGGGGAGGGCGTCGGTTCCGGCATCGTCATCGACGGCAAGCTTTATCGAGGAGAGTTCGGAGGCGCCGGAGAAATCGGTCATCAGATCTTGTTCCCTGAAGGCAAACAATGCTACTGCGGTCAAAAAGGCTGTCTGGAAATGTATGTCAACGAAGATGAAGTCTTACACCGCATTCAACGGAAGATCGGTAAGTCGGTCACCTACAATCAGGTTTTCCGCGAGAACGAAGTCGATAAGTCGATCGTTGACGAAACGATGTTGGAGGTCTACAACTATGTGGGCATCGCCGTCATCAATTTGATCATGCAGATGAATCCGCAGCGGATCATCATCGGGGTCAAGAAAGAAGTCGACACCGAATTATTGGAATCCTATTTAAGAGATACCATTCATGAGAATTGGTTCTATAAGAAAGCGAAGATGGAAACGGAGATTTGTTTCACCGTATTGGTCAATGAGAAATTCGTCATCGGAATGGCCCAGATCGTCACAAACGAAATCGTCAACAACTCGATCCTGCTCGGTGAATTCAATTCGGTTTTCGGTGATTGAAATGGAAAAATGGTGGAAGAAATCCGTCGTATATCAAGTCTATCCCAAGTCTTTCATGGACTCGGACGGCGATGGTGTCGGTGACCTGCAAGGGATCATCGGTAAATTGGATTACCTTGAGGATCTCGGCATCGATGTGATTTGGCTGTCACCGGTCTTTGCGTCGCCGATGGATGATAACGGTTACGACATCAGTGACTACCGTTCGATCAATCCTCTCTTCGGATCGATCGACGACATGAAGGAATTGATCGACGAAGCCAGGAAGCATCATATCAAGATCGTGCTTGACCTGGTGTTAAACCATACGTCGGATGAACATCCCTGGTTTGTCGAGGGAAGAAAAAGCAGGGATAACGCAACCCATGATTATTATGTCTGGTCGAAAGAACCCAACCCATTGGTTAGTGTTTTTTCAGGCTCTGCTTGGGAGTTTAACGAATCGACCCAAGAGTATTATCTGCATCTCTTCAGTAAAAAAATGCCGGACTTGAACTGGAAAAGCGAAAGTCTTCGAAAAGAAATCTATCGGTTGATGAACGATTGGCTCGATCTCGGGATCGCCGGGTTTCGATTCGATGTCATCGAATACATCGGGAAAGAGCCGTTATCCATGGTGACGGCGAACGGACCGCTGCTTCATCCGTACATCCAAGAGATGAACAAGGCGACCTTCGGCTCACGAAACACACTGACGGTCGGTGAATGCTGGAACGTCGATACGACCACCGCAAAACAATATTCCGACCCCGACGGATCGGAATTCAGCATGATTTTCCAATTCGATCATATGAAAATCGATTGGGACGAACGGTTGGGGAAATGGAACCCCAAACCCCTTGATTTTGTTCAGCTTAAAAAAGGACTAAGCCATTGGCAAAACGAAATGATGGACTGCGGGTGGAATTCATTGTTCTGGAATAACCACGACATGCCGCGGATCATTTCCAGATGGGATGATGATTTGACTCACCCGGCGGAAGCCGCCAAAATGTTCGCGGTCATTTCATATTTCATGCAAGGGACCCCGTATATCTATCAAGGTGAAGAATTGGGCATGTCCAATGCCCGCTATCCATTATTGGAAACCTATACCGATGTCGAAACATTGAATGCCTATCAGGATTTGGTGATCGATCGCAAGGTATTGACGGACAAGGAATTCATGGCTGCGGCCATCCGTTTCGGTAGGGACAATGTCCGATCTCCGATGCAGTGGAACGACAGTAAAAACGCTGGTTTCACCACCGGGGAACCTTGGCTTCCGCTCTGTGGCAACTACACGACAATCAACGCTCAGCGGCAAGTCGATGATCCACAATCCGTTTTCTCGTTCTACAAGAAGCTGATTCAAATCAGAAAGAAGAGCCCGTATAGCGAGTTGATCGAAAAGGGTCGATACACACTTCTCGAGCCCGACCACGACCGTCTCTTCGTCTATGAAAGAAACGACGGACAACGTTGTCTATTGGTGGTCGCCAACTATAGCCGATCCGTTTTAACCTACACGATTGAAAAGAAGATCATCGGAACCGTCATCTCGACACAATCCCGTCCGATCACACAAACGATCCAACTGATGCCGTATGAAGCGTTCGTTGTTGAAGTCGAGCGATAACGATGGATTTCCCGAATCATCGCCTTCCAAAACGCCGGATGATCGTTATCATCCTCGTCGTTCTTCTATCTTTGACAGCATGCATCAATACGGACAATTCCGCCGAATCAAAAGGACGAATTATGGAACTCAATACTGACAAAGCACGATATGACGTGGGCGAAAGCGTAGNNGAGAAGGGCTATCTCGTCGAAGTCTTTCTGATGGAGAAGAATCAAACCCTTGACCAAAAAAACATCGCGGTGGACGTTTCGTCCTCGTGGAAGACTTTCCCAAGATACGGGTACCTAACCGACTTCAGTCAAAAGGATCCTACTGTGATCACTCAGATCATCAAGAAACTCAATCGCCTGCATCTTAACGGGTTTTTATTCTATGATTGGCAGTTCAAACACCATCAACCCATACCGCCTCAACGAACTGAAGATGAATCCTGGCTAAACATCGCCAATGATCGCGTTTATGCTTCGACCGTGAGTGGATACATCGCCGAATTGCATTCAAGAAACATGGTCGCCACCAACTATAATCTGATTTATGGTGCGTATGAAGAGTTTGCGTTAGCCAATACGGAGATGGGACTATTTAAAGACGTGAATCAGAAGATGCAAGATAAACACGATCTTCCAAACACTTGGGCAAGCGATCTCTATCTCATCAATCCATCCGATCCAAAATGGCA
Organism: Erysipelotrichaceae bacterium; assembly: GCA_003520745.1. Classification (GTDB taxonomy): domain Bacteria; phylum Bacillota_I; class Bacilli_A; order Erysipelotrichales; family Erysipelotrichaceae; genus GWE2-51-13. Next base: position 7,345 of record DOUE01000025.1, on the reverse strand, counting down.
ATCCCATTACCTTCAGATGGAAAAGGATGTAAATTCTTGGCTCGATTTCGACGTAATGCATTTGGATACGTTAGGAAACCGGGGCGCGTTGTTTGATTCGAGCGGAAAGGTAGTCGATCTACCTTTGGCTTTCGCGGACTTTATCGAAAATTATCGCCGAAATTCGGATCAGGAAGTCCTGTTCAATTTCGTGAACGAGTATGCGAAAGACCAAGTCGCGAAAAGAGGCGATGTGTCGTTCGCTTATTCGGAGTTGTGGCCGGACCGCTACCCGAGTTATGTTAGTTTAGCCAATGTCGTTCAACGGGATCAGGAGTATGGTTTGGCGTCGGTTCTAGCGCTCTATATGAATTATCCCAAAAAAACCGGTCAATTCAACACACCGGGCGTGCTTCTGACCTCGGCGGTCGTGTTATCATCGGGGGGTTCGATCTTATCGATGGGCGACGAAGGGATGCTTTCCAGCGAATACTTTCCCAATGACAAATTATCGATGAGTCCTCAATTGGAGTCAAAGATGATTGACTATGCTGATTTCATGGTGGCTTACCAGAATGTTTTGAGAGGCGGGATGAATCCGGTACATGATGAGATAGAAATTGCAGGCGTGAATACAGAATCACAGATTTCTCCGTTATCCGTATGGGTGACGACGAAAGAAAACGCGCAATACAAGACAGTCCACTTAGTCAATCTTTTGAATCGATCCGATTTGCTATGGAGAGACGACTTAGCCAAGATCCCCGAACCCATCCTCCAAAAGAATCTGAAACTAACCATACCTTACTCCTCGACGATCGAAAGCATCTATGTCGCATCGCCCGACTTCAACGGGGGTTCACTTGAAAAACTTGAGTACAAATACAGTAAGGGAATGATAACGTTAAGGATTCCCGAACTTGATTATTGGTCCATGATCTTGATTGTGAAATAGTTCAATCGATCAAGCATCGGTGCGATCATCCTAGACGCGAATGACCAAGCGGGTGAGTCCGAGGTTTGGGTTCGATATCATCAAGAATGGATTCATTGAATCGTTTTCCTTCATCAGTAAAAAGTCTATCTAAAGGTCATATAAAGATGTGCGAACGCTTCATAATTCATCGAGCGAAACGCATTTTCTCCTATATGATCTTTTTCTATATGTTGGCCACCATGCTTTGTGTTACTATGGAAACATAAAGATGCTGGGAGTTGATTAAATCAACTTCCACGGAAATTGCGGGGGCAATATGGGTAGAAATCATCAATCATTCCTCAATGTCATGAAGATCCTTTTCGTTTTGTGTTTACTGACTTCGCTTTCATCATGTAGTCTCGTCATCGACACCAAGCTTGACAAACCGAATTTCACATCGTTCTATGTCGGCGAAGATGACTCGTTGCCATCCGACGAGATTTTACCGATTACACAGAAGAAAAGATCATCCATTCCTTCCTTACTACTCTTTTCCAGATGGGAAAAAACGAAACTGACGGATCCGGATTCATTCGAATTGAGATTCGCTCTCGTTGACGATAAGGGGTCGAGCTATCGCTTTGGAACGTATAACCAAATGACGATGATAAAAATCAACCGGAAGGATTCCAAGAGTACTTCGTATTACTCGGTTGCTCTTGATCTTGACTTCCTCCTTGAAAGAACATGGATGCCGATGCTTGAAGTCGAATCATCGAAAGCAGACTTGATTTCAAGTACGATCATTTCCGGCGATATTGTCCCGTTTGTGATCAACAGCGTCCTTTCGTTTGACATCAATGCCGAAGATAACCAAGAATTGAAAGATGTTATGAAGATTGAAGAATGGGAAAGCATCAATGTTCCCTTCGATCTTCGAGAAAATTATAAGGCGATGATCACGCTGTCAAACGGCAAAGTGGTATTTTTCGGCAATTACGAAAGTGGCGATATCGCACAAGTGCATTCATTGGATGAAGGAGACGATACCGTAGAATCTTATCGAATTTCGATCGAAGTCGCAAACTCGGTCCTCACTACACTTGGAGAAATCAGATCTTCTTTCTTCGACGGTCCTTCACAACGTGTTCTCAACGCTACTTTTTCCAGTGCGTATGTTTGGCTTCAGCCGAGTGACGGAATGTATCCACTTTGGAAGTTCCCCTTAAGTCAAACTCAAAACGATACGCTCAAACCTTTGATGAAAATCGGTCAATGGTGGAAGATTGACGGGGAAATTGAATCGAGTGAGCCTTGGTACTGTCTTTATAGCGAAAGTAGGGATTCTTACTGCTATATTTTGTCAGAACCACTCGGGTTCATCGAGGTAACATCACTTGATGATCCTACACTTAAGGAAACCTACTATGTTGGAAACGATATCGGGTACAATAGCGAATTTCTAACGACGCTATTCTCATTTTGGGAGAACCCTGTGATTCCTGCTGAAGTGAAGGCATTCAACTTCACAAAAACCAAGATTATTTATGAAGCGGGAGAAGAAGGGGTGATTTCAGCCGGTGAGTTTAGGGTGAATGCGAGTCAAATGCAAAAAATCAAATCACTTCTACGAGTCGATGAATGGTCATTGGATAAAGAGATATTTGCATACGGTCTCGGTTGGTCCCATACGTATGAGTTCAAGAATGTCGATGGCAGTGTGATTCGGGTTTACAATTTCAAAAACATCAGGACGGTTTTCAATGTTAAGTCAGTTATTCCTAACGTTGGAGAAAATGGGATATTTTTCTCTGGTCCGATGGAGATTTATACAAATCTTGAGAAGTATATGAACACGACATTTCCCAAGAAGTAAAGATTGATGAACAAGGATACGTTATAGTTAAATGGCTGGATATTTACTTAGAAGTCCATTTTTTACAAAGGTGAATTAAATGAAAAACACATATTTCGACGTGGAGTTCGAAGTTAATGTATGCCAAAAGATTTATGAGAAAGAGGAGTTTGGTGAGCAAACACTTAACAATTATTTTGGTGATTCGGTAAAACTTCAAGCATTTCTATTCTATCATTTTGGTGCCTACTATCTAATTATGAATAAGAATCGCAAAGAAAAGCTTTGGGGGTATTATGAAAGACGATTTGGATTGCCAGTAAAAAGTTGTTTTGAAGAATTCGTAGATCTTCGACGATATTGGATGTATTACGGTTTGGCTTCAATCAATACTGCGGATATTAGCAAGCATCTTGACACATTTAAATATTGTAATGGAGCATACATCATTGTGAATAATGGGAGATCGGTTGATATTGAAAACATATCCAAGAGTGTGTTCATACTTACTGATCGAGAAGAAGGAATTGATTTTAGGAAGTTAATCACTTCAATAATCGATGAAGATGGTATAGTTATATCTAAAATTGGAAGTTATGAATCGATCTTTGTGTTTAGTCCAAAATCTAGTGCTTAAGTACCAAAATAACTCTATATATTCGACTTCCATTATTTTGGAGTGCTGCGAGAATATCAGAGATCCTGAAGCAGTACATCATATGCATACACCAGGGTAAAGGGTTCATTTTGCCTCTTATCATCCAAACCAAATTATTCCTTAATGACTTTTACTGAAAATAGTGCCAATTAAATCTTTTCATCATATGATCACAATTGGTCAAAAAATGCAAAAACCCGCAATTAATGCGGGCTTTATTTACCTATGGCGGAGGACATGAGACGCGATTTAAATGTTCCCAACTCTTCCAAGTCCACTAAAATGCGCGTATTTCTCCCTATTCTTTCCCTATTCTTCCCGCCGCTTTCACTTTGTGTGGGCATTTGTATGGTCACGAATTCGAACAATATGTCCTCTGTCAGCGCAATATAATCAACAATTGTTTAGTTATAAATGCTATTTCATATCCCTTTTCTTCTCAAATAGAATAATATTGGAATAACCCTAGTGAATGTGATAACATGATATAAAGATACTCGGGGTGGGGGGGGTGATGAGATAAATCAATAAGGACTAAATATGGCTAGATTGATAGCTTTTTTGAATTAACAAGGAGGAACATATGAAATTCAAAAAGAAAGCAATTGTCATCGCAATCGCCATCTTAATCATTCCTATCACAAATGTATTTGCTAACACAATAACAATATCCCATACTGCTGGTACTGTTTATGGGTCTGTAAGTGGGAGTAGTCATGGAACAAAGTATAAAGAAACCAGAGTAAATTATTCAGGTTGTGCTAACTCAGCGGGTGAATATTCAGATTATGGTGATTCGCAATGTGCATATTTGACGACGTCGAATACGGTTTGGGTGCAACCAGAAAGTGGATATGGCCATTATCATTTATATGTAGCATTTGTTGGAGTTCCAGATGGAAAAACTGCTGGTTCAAGGTGGGCAGCAGGTTATCAATACGATATATCGCAGTTTCCTGTATATAACTAGTTGACTAATAATTAGTCTTAATTGGAGGAATTTGCTGTGAAGAAAAAATTGATACTGACAACTTTAGTACTTTGTTTTTCGCTCAGTTTTTATGCAATGGAAATGTTTAATTCTCGACTATGGAGTCGCATAAATTCCACCTTTGGTACAAATAAAATCGTTTTTATTATGAAAAATTCTAATGAATTTACCAGAAATGAGGTTGTCAAACTTCTAATTGAAGGAGTGAAAAAGTATCATGTCAATCTAAAAACAGCTTATTCCTCCAATGGAGTTCAAAATGCTTACCTATTATTAAGCGATCAAGAGAAAGTATTTAGTAGTATTTCTCTTATTGCAAAAAAGGCATATGATTTTTCAACTCCCGATCAGGATGTTTATTTTTCGACTGACCGATCGGATCCCGATAGCGCCGGGTATCTTTATACTGTATTTTCACAAGGAACATCTTTGGTTCAATATCATTCTTTTCATGATATTGTTGACGGGAATGCACAATTATACGGTTGGTATAATGTGATGTCTGAGGACTTGAACCAATCAAAAGCGTTTACTGAGTATCTTCGAGAAAATATGCCAAAAAATGTTCAGGTTTTGGGAATGTCTTATAATGAACCGAAAAACGAATCCTCTCGTAATGAGATTATCCTGATATCATTCGTTCTCTATCTTTTATTGATGTTTCTAGAGGTGTCAAAAAATATGAAAGAGATATCGTTAAGAAAATCATTAGGAGAGAGTTTTATTCATATTGTGTATGATTTGTTTAACCCATTTTTCATTACATCTTTCGTAGGTTCTTTTGCTTTTTTCATCCTCTCCTATCTTTTATTAATTCGCACGTTCAATTCATATACTTTAGAATACATTGGTCAACTTGGATCATATTTCTTGTTCGTTTCTTGTATGACAATATTTCTTCTTCTAATACTAGGGAGTGTGATTTATATGATTTCACCTGTCAATATTATCAAGAACAGAAACTTAAATCAGGCGATTTATAACTTTAACTATATTTTGAAGATTGTTTTCATTGTGTTCTTGTTCCCGCAAATTTTAGTTTATTCAATTAATGCAAGCAAAAACTCTTTAAACTTGGCAGACTATCTTTCCTTTCAAAATGTAATAAAATCAAATGTTGCTTTTGTAGGATTGAATCCGAATTCGAAATATACCAGTAATTCTGATGAACTAACGAAACAGTCGCGGCTTTATCTAGACTATGCAATTGAGAACAGTAATTATTATCTAAACTATCAAGAACAGGATCTTCCTGAAGAACTCTTGCCAGATTCAAGAAAGTATGAAAATTATCAATATATCGAAATTACTAAGAACTTTTTTGAGTATTATCCGATCGATGTTAAGGAAATCAACTTGAAATCGATTGAAGAGCCGATTATTTTAGTTAACAAGGACAAACGGAAGGAAATAGGATTTTACCTTAAATCCATTTGCCAAGAATGCAAAATTATAATCACTACCTCTTCATACAGCATTCCCGATTTTAAAGCAATATTTCATGCGAGTTATTCGAATCCCGTACTTCTCATCTATCCATCCATCAAGAATGTTGAATCCAAATCTGCACAAAGTTTCTATTATTATAGGGCAACTCCTTTAGATGCTATTCAAAAACGTAATGAATTAGTCAAACACTTTGACAACAATTGGGCGTTCACAAATAATGAAAATACAATAAAAAGATCGATTACAGATTCCCTAATTAAAACCTATTATGCGACCATTGTATTAATCCAGAGTTTAGCAACCCTACTATTGATAGTTCTTCATGGTATCACGGTCCTATATGAACTCAACAAGAAAGAAATTGCAATCCACTACTTTACAGGTTATTCTTTTCTTCAGCGAAGTTCCTTTATCGTATTTCAAGACGTATTGCTATTTGGACTATTATGGGTTTATCTAGTGATGAGAAATTTCACTGTGATTGAATCGTTATTCTATGCTTTATGTGTCATGTTACTCAATCTCTGTATTGCCTCGATTCACTTGTTTCTGAGTGAAAAGAAACAATCAATTGATGCTCTCAAAAATAATTAGGAGGAAATCATAATGAACATAATTATAGCAAATGCACTTACAAAGTCATTTGGTAAGCAAGAGGTACTTACTGGACTATCGTTTGATGTTGTCGAAAATGAAATGATTGCAATCATGGGAAAGTCCGGTAGTGGAAAGTCCACACTATTAAATATTCTTGGTTTGCTAGAAAAGCCAGATTATGGAGAATTAACGTTGTTTGGTTTTAAGAATGTTCGACCGTTTAGTTTGAAAGCTACAAAACTACTACGTTACAAAATTGGTTTCCTCTTTCAAAATTTTGCTCTTATAGATAATAAAACCGTTGAATACAATCTTAATCTTGCATTGAAACACCAAAAGAAAGTTGACAAAAAGCAAGAAATTACCAATGCTCTGAAAATAGTTGGACTGGAAGGAATTGAGAATAAATACATTTATCAATGTTCTGGTGGAGAACAGCAACGCATTGCTATAGCAAGATTGCTGCTTAAACCGTGCGATTTGGTTCTAGCTGATGAGCCTACCGGAAGTTTGGACATTCAGAATCGTGATGAAGTGATGCAACTATTACAGATAATGAAGAAAAAGGGAAAGACCATCTTAATCGTTACACATGATCCTGAGGTTGCATTTCAATGTGATCGTACAATCCAGTTAAACGTGGAATAGTTCGTTCCTTGTAGTGCCATGATTTATTTTTTTTGAATACAAAGTAAAACCATTCGAATTAGTGGATAGACTAAGTTCCCAAAATTATTCGAGAGTACAATGTATAACTTTGGAAATATTTCTTGTGTTTGGATCGACCCCTTTTAAGCAATAATAAATTTTTATGGTCATTGTTTGGTCACTATTGGCTAGAAGATTCAAAAACCCGCAGTTAATGCGGGCTTTATTTACCTATGGCGGAGGACATGA
>DOUE01000022.1 GCA_003520745.1 Erysipelotrichaceae bacterium | reverse complement strand
AGAAAAGGCGGCCTACGAGAGAGCCATCGAGGTCATGAAGGAGCATCTGGCGGACGCGGCGTTGTCCACCGACCCGGATGCGGACCGCGTGGGCGTCGTCGTCGTGCACCACGGCGAGTACCGCTTGCTGACAGGCAATCAGACCGGTTCGATCTTGTTGGACTATGTCTTCTCCACCAAGAATGAAAAAGGAACCATGCCTTCAAACCCGGTTATCTTCAATACCGTCGTCACGTCCGACCTTGGTGAAAAAGTCGCGACTTCCTATGGCGTCGAAACCGAAAAGACACTGACCGGATTCAAGTTCATCGGCGAAAAGATCGCGAAATATGAAGTGACGCATGAAAAGAACTTCGTGTTCGGGTACGAAGAAAGCTACGGCTATCTGGTCGAACCTTTCGTCCGCGATAAAGACGCGATCCAAAGTTGTCTCTTATTGAGTGAAGCCATCACTTATTATAAGAACCAAGGCAAGACCCTTGTCGATGTGTTGGAGGACCTCTACCGTAAGTTCGGATGGTACCTTGAAGACCAAGTTTCCCTTTCCCTTAAAGGGGAAGAAGGGTCCAAACGCATCAAGGAAATCATGACCCATTTCCAAACCACGGAGATCCCTTCGTTCGCCGACATCAAGATCGTCGCGAAGGAAGACTACCGCAAACTGGAACGCATCGACAAAGGCGTCGTCACTAAACTTGACTATCCCCCGAGCGACGTCATCAAGTATTTCCTGGAAGACGGAAGCTGGATCGCGATCCGTCCTTCCGGAACCGAACCCAAATGCAAGTTCTATTATTGCGTGACGGATGTTTCCAAAGAAGCATCCCTTGCGAAATTCGAGCGGTTGAAACAAGCGGTCGCCAAAGAAATCGAATAAACAAGACTCCCGAAAGGGGGTTTTGTATCGACGGAAATCATTTGAACGACGGAATCAACATATGTCATCGTGGTATAATCATTTCTGAAAGGCGGGTGTACCGGTGAATCCAATCAATTTCATGATCAATCTCTATTCGATCCTCATCCTGGCCATCCTCTGGCTGCACTCGGATAAGCAAGAAGAAAAACGCTCCCTTCAGTATCGGTTGTACATGTTGATGCTGGATACGACGATCGTCCTACTCCTTTTCGATATCTTCAGTCGCATGGACACTAACGCGTATGCGATCTATCCCGTCCTCAACCAACTCGGTAACTTCGTCGTGTTCAGTCTAAGCCCCGTCCTTCCTTCAATCTGGCTGGTCTATGTCGTTAACCAACTCTTCCAAGACGAGGAAAGATCGCTGAAACTGGTAAAGCCCTTGACCCTGTTCTGGTTTGTGAACCTGACGATCGTCGTATTGTCCCTGCGATTCGGTTGGTACTATTCGATCGATCTGCAGAACATCTACCATCGCGGACCATACTTCACCCTCCCCGTCATCTATAACATCGCGCTTCTGAGCATTTCGTTTGTCTACGTAGTGAAGAACTTGAAGACCATCCACAAGAACCATCGGTTCACCTTGGTCTTCTTCCCGCTCTTCTTCCTCTTCAGCGTCGTACTCCAAGTCATCGTCTATGGCATCCCGATCCTGTTGAACTCGGTGGTCCTCTCCTTGTTGTTCGTCAGTCTGAACATCCAGAACCACGGCATGAACACCGATTATCTCACCGGCGTGAACAATCGTAAGAGACTGGAATCCTATCTCAAAGATAAGATTCGCAATAGCACGGAGAAGAAGAGTTTCTCCGCCATCATGATCGACATCGACAATTTCAAGTCGATCAACGATACTTTCGGTCATGACATGGGGGATTCGGCCCTGCAAGCGAACGTGAAACTTCTCAACGGGTGCATCCGGAACACCGATTTCATTTCCCGTTACGGCGGGGATGAATTCTTCATGATCCTATCGATCAGCGAACCGGAAAGACTGCAGGAAGTCGTGGATCGCATCCGTCTTCAACTCTCGAAGTTCAACGCTTCCGAAAGACAGGTCTACACGCTTCAGTTCAGCATGGGCTACGGCGTCTATGATGTAAGAAGCAAGGCGACGGCGCAGGAATTCGAAAGCATGTTGGATCAGAGATTATATGAAGAGAAACAGTCGAAGGTAAATGTGGTCTAGTTGTTTGAATCCAAATCTAAAACGAAATTTTTCATTTTGACAAGCATCGATTTTTTGATCTCCCTTTGAAAAAGAATCGGTGATTACTAATTGCACTGCACGAGCTGATAAGAAACTCTGAAAATCTCTAGGTGGGATGGTGATGAACATGTGGAAATATATCCCGAACACATTGACTTGTATTCGAATTTTTCTTTCTTTACTTCTCTTGATCTTCCCCCCTTTTTCATTCCCGTTTACTTTCATTTTCATCGTGTGCGGATTCACCGACGTACTGGATGGATGGATTGCACGGAAAATGAATGTTATCAGCGAGATCGGAGCCAAACTGGATAGTTTTGCAGACTTCATGGTAATCACCATCGTACTATTGAGAATTTTACCTCGCCTACTAGTACCGAAGTTGGCGTATCCATGGTTACTCGTCATACTTCTCGTTCGACTCGTTTCGGTTTCAATCGGCCTATTAAAATATCGGACGATTTGCTTTCTTCATACTTATACAAACAAAGTAACAGGCATGATGATTTTTAGCCTTCCGATTCTACTTTTGTGGATTGATGTGTCGATCGTGCTCTTTATAAGTTGCCTTTTAGCGACGATTTCTTCTGTTGAAGAACTCTTAATCAATGCAACATCAGTTCGTCTTGATCGAAACGTTAAGAGTCTATTTTCGTAGGATATTGGCATTTAAAATGAAACGATAGAAAAGAATAAAATCGAATTTGTGTGATATTGATGGTTTAGAAGCCATTTTTTTATTGGTCGGGATGTCAAAAATCGGATGTGTATATGCGTAAATTTGAGCTGTTTTGGGTGAGTGGTTCACTTATGTAAACGATTACTCCGTGGAATTCCACTTTTGACAGTGCTGAATGAATCAAGTACAATGAAACTAACCACAAGGGGGTCACATGATCATGCTGCAACACGCACTCGTCGAGCAGTTCCATTCAGGCCATAGCCTGGATGCGCACCATCTATTCGGAGCGCACTTTTCCTATGAAGGGGTCAACGGTGTCCGCTTCACGGTATATGCCCCGCATGCCCACCGGGTACAGGTCGTCGGATCGTTCAACGACTGGGGCTATCCGATCGAAATGCACCGTGCGACGACCGGAGGGATCTGGAGCGTTTTCGTGAGCAACGTCTCGGAATGGGCGATGTATAAATACGTCATCCAGAAAGCGGATGGACATTGGATCGAAAAAGCCGATCCTTATGCGATCTCCAGTGAAATGCGACCCAAGCATGCGTCTCTCGTCGTCAACCTGAAAGGCTATTCCTGGCACGATGCGATCTGGCTGAACCGCCGATCCAAAGGGTTTCAGGAAGCCATCAACATCTATGAACTGCATCTGGGGAGCTGGAAGAAAAAAGACGGTACGACATGGTTGAACTATGTGGAAATCGCCAGGGAATTGGTCCCCTACCTTAAAGAAATGGGATATACCCACATCGAAATCATGCCGGTGACGGAACATCCGTTCGACGGCTCCTGGGGTTATCAATCGCACGGATATTTCTCGGTCACCAGCCGTTACGGAACCCCGAAACAACTGATGGAATTCGTCGACCTCCTGCATCAGGCGGAAATCGGCGTCATCTTCGATTTCGTCCCGGTCCATTTCGTCCGCGACGCTTTCGGATTGGCGCATTTCGACGGTTCTCCTGTCTTTGAATACCCCAACGACCACGACGCCAATAGCCAATGGGGAACCCTGAACTTCGATTTGTGGCGCGAGGAAGTCCGTTCGTTCCTAATGTCCAGCGCCAATTACTGGCTGGACACCTATCATATGGATGGATTACGCGTCGATGCGGTCAGCAACATCATTTTCTGGCATGGCAACAAGCAACGCGGCGTCAACGACGGAGCCTTGGCTTTCATCCGCCGCATGAACTATTACCTGAACCAACGCCATCCCAACGTCTTGTTGTTTGCGGAAGATTCCTCGGATTTCCCGAAAGTCACCCATTCCACCTATGAAATGGGCTTGGGCTTCGATTACAAGTGGGATCTGGGATGGATGAACGATACCCTGAAGTATTATGCTTTGGATCCGATCTACAGAGCGTTCCACCACCATTCCCTAACTTTCTCGATGGCGTATTTCTACTCCGAGAAGTTCGTCCTTCCCTTAAGCCACGACGAAGTCGTCCATGGCAAAGGGACCATCATCAATAAGATGTGGGGGGACTACAACCAGAAGTTCTCCCAAGTGAAGAATCTGTACTTGTACATGTTCGCCCATCCGGGCAAGAAATTGAACTTCATGGGCAACGAGCTGGCGCATTTCCGCGAGTGGGACGAAAACCGCGAACTGGATTGGTTCCTGCTCGAATATGCGAAACACGCGGCATTTAAACGGTTCATGCAAGATTTGAATCAAATTTATCGCTATCATCCTTGCCTTAGCCGCTATGACTATACGCAGAACGGGTTCCGTTGGATCGACGCGGACAACGCTTCCCAATCCATCTATTCCTTCTACCGTGAAGATGAAAAGAGCGTCATCCTTGTCCTGCTCAACATGACCCCGATCGCCTATGAGGGATTCAGGATCGGCGTTCCGTACGAGGGCAACTACGTGGAGATCATCAACACCGAAAAAGCGATCTACGACGGGTGCGACATGTGCAATTTCCAACCGGTCCACTCCGACGCCATCCACAACCATGGCTATCATCACTCCATCAATGTGCGGATCGCCCCGTTTGCGGCGGTTTACTTCGAATTTACCAAGTAAAACTATCGTTTGATATTTGTTGTGATATCTGATATTATCATTTCGCATCCTTAGGAGGACGTCATGTTTCAAAACAAATTTCAATTTAAGCGGGACTTTACCCAACGCGTCGTAGAAACCTACGGCCGTTCGGTTGAACAATCCCACCGTACTGAACGATATATGGTATTAGGCGGGATGGTGCGTGACTACGCATCCATCCACTGGAAAGAAAGCAAAGAGATCGCCGCGACGCTGGGTGCGAAACAGATGGTCTATTTCTCCATGGAATTCTTGATTGGTCGCTTGTTGACAAGCAACCTGATGAACCTGGGGATCTACGACGTCGTAAAGGACGGTTTATCCGATCTTGGCATCGACATCAACGAGATCGAAAACATGGAAAGCGATGCCGGGTTGGGCAACGGCGGCTTAGGCCGTCTAGCCGCCTGCTTCCTGGATTCTTTAGCTTCGCTATCTTTACCCGGTCACGGGAACTGTCTGCGCTATGAATACGGGCTGTTTCGTCAGAAGATCCAGAACGGCTATCAGATCGAAGTCCCCGACCAGTGGCTTCGTTTAGGCAATGTCTGGGAAGTACGTAAACCCAAACACGCCGTGGAAGTTAAATTCTGGGGTCGTGTGGAAATGCGTAAGGACGAAGAAGGGAAGGTCCGTTTCGAACATGTCGATGCGGAACACATCCTCGCCGTGCCCTACGATATGCCGGTCGTCGGGAAATCGACCGATATGACCAACACCTTGCGGTTGTGGAGTGCGGAAGCTTCCGACATCCTCCCCGCCAACAAGGATTTCCGTCAATACATCACCGAACTCCGTGAGATCTGTCAGAACGTCTATCCGGACGATTCGACGGAACACGGTCGTTTCCTACGCTTAAAACAACAGTATTTCTTCGTATCCGCCGGTTTGGCCGCCTTCATCAAGGGTCATCTGCGCATCCATCCCGACCTCACCAACCTTCCCGAAAAAGTCGTCTTCCAACTCAACGACACCCATCCCGTCCTATCGATCCCCGAACTGATGCGGATCTTGATGGACGACCATGGGTTCGACTGGGATCAGGCCTGGGGCATCGTTTCGAAGGTCATGGCTTACACCAACCATACCGTCATGGCCGAAGCGCTGGAGAAATGGCCGGTCCATTTCGTACAGCAGCTTCTTCCGCGCATCTACATGATCATCGAAGAAATCAACAAGCGTTTCCTGGATGATGTCCGTGCGAAGTTCCCGGGCGACGAAGCCTTGGTCCACCGCGTCTCGATCATCAAGGACGGACAGATCCACATGGCGAACCTCGCCATCGTCGGTGCGTTCTCGGTCAACGGGGTCGCCAAGCTTCATACCGAAATCCTGATCAACGATGTCATGAAGGACTTCTATCTCCTTTTCCCCGACAAGTTCAACAACAAGACCAACGGGATCACGCATCGCCGCTGGCTGCTTTACTCCAACCCCCAGCTCAAAGCCTTGCTGGACGAAACGATCGGCGAAGACTATGCCTATCGTCCGGAAGAACTCGAGAAACTGATGGACCATGTGGACGACAAGATGCTTCAGGCGAAATTCATGAACGTGAAACGTCAACGCAAAATGATCCTCGCCGCCTACATCAAGAAAACCTTGAACATCGACGTGGATGTGGACTCGATCTTCGATGTCCAGGCGAAACGACTCCACGCCTACAAACGGCAGTTACTGAACGTGCTGCACATCATCTCGCTGATCAAGGAAATCGAAAACAACCCTGAATTCACGATGACGCCGCGTACGTTCATCTTCGCCGCGAAAGCCGCGCCGGCCTACTATTTCGCGAAGAAAGTCATCAAACTGATCCACAGCGTCGCCGCGAAAGTCAACGACGACCCCAAGTACAACAAGTTCCTGAAAGTCGTCTTCATCCCCAACTACAACGTATCGATCGCCGAGATCCTAATGAACGCCGCCGATGTCTCCGAACAGATTTCGACCGCGGGTAAGGAAGCTTCCGGTACCGGCAACATGAAGTTCATGATGAACGGTGCGATCACCTTGGGTACGCTGGATGGCGCCAACGTCGAAATCGACGAATGCGTCGGACGCGACTACGACGTCATCTTCGGGATGACCGTGGAAGAAATCGACGAGTTGAAGAAGAAAGGCTACGATGCCTGGAAATACTACAACGCCAACCCGAGACTTAAGTCGGTCGTCGATAGTCTGATCGACGGGACCTTCGAGCCCAACCGCGAAGAATTCAAAGCGATCTTCGATGAACTGATGTATCGCAACGACGAGTACTATCTCTTGGCCGATTTCGATGCCTACGCAGCCGCCCAGCTTGAAGTCCAACGTCGCTACCTCGACAATGACTACTGGCCGAAGATGTGCCTGGTGAACATCGCCAAGTCCGGTTTCTTCTCGTCGGACCGCACGATCCGTCAATATGCGGATGAAATCTGGCATATCCGATCCTTGGACCAATAGAGCGGGAAACCCCGCTCTTTTTCTTCTCTACACAAATCTGGAATTGTTGGTATAATAGAAACGACAAAAAGGTAAGCCTATGCGAAAAGTCGAAAAGTTCGAAGCCCATCTCGATGACTACAAAGTCATCACGATTTATCTCTCCCGCCAGTTCTACCAAGGACGCAGCGAGAGTTTTTACCTGCGCGACAGCGCCGGGAAGTTATCGAAGCTCCCCATCCACGGATTCGAACTGACTTCCGGGGATTATACGAAATACGTCCTGGGTGCACCGGATTCGATCGTCATCGGCGATGCCTACGACGTGGTCGAGGAACATTCTCTTTCCACGCCGCTTCAGTTCGCCCTGATCACCAAGACGGCGCGCTTCGATGAAGAGTTCTACTACGAAGGGGATGACCTCGGGGTCCATCCCGTCGGCAGCCATACGGATTTCGCCTTGTGGGCTCCGACCGCCAATCGTGTCATGGTCGAAGTCTATGTGGACGATGTCAAGGAACTCAGGGAAATGAAACGTACGGCGAAAGGGGTCTTCCGCCATCGTTATAATTGCAACCTCCACGGGAGCGGCTATCTTTACCATATCCTGGTCAACGGGAAATGGAATCAATCCACCGACCCGATCGCCCGTTCTTCCTTCGCCAACAACAAGATGTCCGCCGTCATCGATTATACGAAGATCGATGTCGAGAACTTCTCGAAAAACCTACCCCCCTTTAAAAACCAAACCGATGCGATCCTCTATGAACTCAGCGTACGCGACTTCTCCATGATGAGTGAGGGAAACATTCCCGAACGGGGCAAGTTCATGGCGTTCACCCATGAGAACACGAAGACCGACGCCGGCTATTCCACCGGGATTTCCTACATCAAGGACCTCGGGGTCACCCACGTCCAGATCATGCCGATGTATGATTTCGCGACGGTCGATGAACTCAATGTCAGCGCCTTTTACAACTGGGGCTACGACCCGCTTCAATACAATGTCCCTGAGGGCAGTTACACCACCGATCCGGATCAACCGATCCTGCGTGTCAAAGAAGCCAAGATGATGGTCCAGGCGTTCCATAAACAGGGATTACGCGTCAATATGGATGTCGTCTATAACCATGTCTACGACATGGACACCAGTCCTTTCGAGAAAGTCGTTCCGTATTACTATTTCCGACGTTCGGCGACAGGCGCACTGTCCAACGGCTCTTTCTGCAACAACGACCTGGACTCCAACTGCCGAATGGTCCGCAAGTTCATTTTGGATTCGTGCAAATGTTGGATGGAAGCCTACGACGTCGATGGATTCCGCTTCGACCTCATGGGCGTGTTGGACGTCGCGACGATGAACGAAGTCGTCGCCCAATCCCGCTCACTCAAGGCCGATGCGATGATCTACGGCGAAGGCTGGAACATGCCGACGATCTTGGATGAGAACCTGAAGGCGAACATGGGCAACCAGGCGCAAATGCCGGAAATCGGCCATTTCAACGACTTCTTCCGCGAACATGTCAAAGGACGGACCAATCCCAACGAAATCACCGTGCGCGGCTATTGTTCAGGGGATACCAACTACCTGCCGGCCATGTATTCGGCATTGATCGGGAACTGTCTTAACGACGACCGGGTCAAAATCTTCGAACAACCCCACCAATCCATCAACTACGTGGAATGCCACGATAACAGTACGTCCTGGGATAAACTCAAGGAATGCTGCAGGGAAGACCAACGCGAAGTCAGGATCCGTAAGCAAAAGCTGATGATCGGAGCGATCCTGGTTTCCCAAGGCATCCCCTTCATCCATAGCGGACAAGAGTTTTGCCGTACCAAGAGCGGACACCACAATAGTTATCGTAGCACCGACCCGGTCAACCAACTCGATTGGCTACGCAGGGAGCGCTACGACGAAGTCGTCCGTTATACCCGCGACTTGATCCAGTTGCGCAAACGGATCAGCGCTTTCCGCATGACGTCCGCCAAATGTATCCAAAAAAACATCATGTTCTCTTCGATCGAAGAGAAAGTCTTGGTCTATCATCTTCATCATCTGAAGAACTGCGAGTTCTCTTCCATTTTCGTCTACATCAATCCGACCTCCCAAGTCTTCTATCAGTCGTTCCCGGATTATGTGGAACTCCTTGCCAACGAAGCCGGAGCCATTACCGATTACAACGTCCAAAGCGTCGCGATCAACCCGTATACCATGGTGATTGTGGGATCCAAGTAATTTAAGAAGTGTGCAAGATTTCATAAGCTATTATTGCTTCTTCTATCACGAGTTTCCGTTTCATCGATAGACTTCAAACGAGTGGTTTTTATTGCAGATCACGGTGTTTTGGTTGCTCCAATGAGATGATAGGATTGACTAATGTGAGACATAAATTCATTTCTTGAACTGTACTTGACATGCAGGAGATCTCTTTGCTAAATGTCGCGACACGACGATAGCAGGTCTCTTGCTTTTTATTTCTTCTAATGGAATACATCGACTGTAAACCACCACTTTGGAAAATTTTTCGTTTCGTAACTCATTGACGCGGTGAATAGGAAAATATATAATGAGTTTAATACAAATAGTTTAATAGGAAATTCACAACTTCATGCATCAACTTATCGGTATCATTGTTAATCAATCGACCGAAAAAAATTTTGGAAAGAATGTAAGCGCTAACAGATGAGTGAATAGACAAGAGTCTTCGGGTCAAGAACCCAAAATTTTTTTGAAAGGATGTAAGCGCTAACAAATGAATGAAATGCTAGAGAATCTTCGGGTCAAGAACCCCCACATCCAAATCCATTCCGTACACGATCCTGAGTTTAGTCGATTTGGGGAAGTGTTGGACGTCAGCGAATTTGGTGATTTGATCAGATATTTAGAGTTACACACAACTGTGCCTAGTGTGGGCAATGAATATGTACCGCATCGGGCTGAATTGGGGGATCTCGTTTCCGATCTCTCCGTCATACACAACACCTTCGGGAGGGTGCCGTTAGAATATGGCTACGTCAACGGGAACAACTCCAAACTCAATGCCCTTGAATTCCACAAGAGTTCCGAAATCAATGTGTGCGTCACCCCGCTTGTATTACTGCTTGCGCATATAGAGGATATTGACGATTCGACGTTTCACTCCTCCAAAGTGACCGCATTCTATATCCCCCAGAATACGGCGATCGAAGTGTATTCAACGACGTTGCACTTCTCTCCTTGTAAAGTAACCGATTCAGGCTTCAAATGCGCGGTCATTCTACCTTATGGTACCAACATGGAATTTGTCAGTGCCAAAGGCAATCAAGGGAAATATGGCAAGTTTCTATTCAAGACAAACAAATGGCTGCTAAATCACCCGGAAAACACTCGAATGGTTGAACTCAATGCAATCAGCGCGATCCATGGGGAAAACATTGAGATCTACTATTAATGGAGGAAGATATGTTAACACTTGAGAAAAATAAAGATCGGTTGAGAGTGATGTTCAAAGATGAGTGCATCCTTGAACATTCAAGTGATCATCCGTTCGTTTTTGTTGGGCGGGGAAATGAAACGATTGAAAGTTATCGTGGCAACTATCAAATCGAAGACCGACTAGAGAGTCGGATTCCACTGACAGAAGCACAGGTCGTCGAAAACAGTTGTGTTTTCTCAAGTCACGGCGAGTCTCTTACCGTTGAATTCCTCATTGTGAGTCAACGGTTGACCATGAAATTCTCATGCAACAAAACCGATGTCAATCGCTTCTGGATCCGAATGAAAGCAGATGCCGGTGAAAAAGTATACGGGTGTGGAGAACAAGCCTCCTACTTCAACTTAAGAAACAGGAAATATCCGCTCTGGACCTCCGAGCCCGGCGTTGGACGCGATAAATCTTCATTGACAACATTCTATGCGGATAAAGTGGATAAGGCTGGTGGGGACTACTACACGACCTATTATCCGGAACCAACCTTCGTATCCACCCGGAAATACTGGTTGCATGTGGAATCGACGGCCTATGCCGAGTTTGATTTCCGATCACCGGATTTTCATGAATTAATGTTTTGGGAAGTTCCCTGTGAACTGACATTGAATTTCAGTGATAGTTACCTTGAACTCTTGACCGACCTGACCGAATTTACAGGAAGACCGCCGATGCTACCTGACTTCTTGCACGATGGGATCATCCTAGGTGTCCAAGGTGGCATGGAAACCGTACGCAAATACAAAGACCTTGCGCTTGAAAATGGGATTAAAGTCAACGGCCTTTGGGTTCAAGACTGGGTCGGGCACCGCTTTACCACGTTTGGAAAGCGATTGTACTGGAACTGGGTGCTCAATGAGAAACTCTACCCCAATTTAAAGGATGAGATCGCTGAACTGAATAAGGAAAACATCGCCTTTCTGACCTATATCTGCCCGTTCTTATTGGAAAACGAAACGCTGTTCAACGAGGCGAAATCGTTTGGATATCTTGCCCTTGATGTTGAGGGGAATCCATATCTCGAAGATTTCGGCGAATTCTATTGCGGTATTGTCGATCTGACAAACCCTCTGGGATTCGAGTGGTATAAGAATGTGATTAAAAAGAACATTCTGTCCTTGGGCATCAAAGGCTGGATGGCGGACTTCGGGGAATATTTGCCCATCGACTGTGTCCTGCATAACGGTGTAAGTGCGAAAATCATGCACAACGCCTGGCCGGTATTATGGGCGAAGTGTAATTACGAAGCCGTTAAGGAATCTGGGAATTTGGGGAAAGTCTTCTACTTTATGCGAGCTGGTGGCTTTGGCTCACAAAAGTACTGCACATCGATGTGGGCAGGAGATCAAAGCGTCAATTGGGAAACCCATGACGGAATCGCCTCCGTCATTCCATCCGCACTTTCCACCGGCATCATCGGAAACCCCTATACACACAGCGATATCGGCGGATATACCAGCTTACACGGAAACATCCGAACCAAGGAGTTGTTTGACCGCTGGTGTGAAATGAACATATTCTCCTCTTACATGAGAAGCCACGAAGGAAACCGTCCGAGTCAGAACTTCCAATTTTACAACGATGTGGATACCATGAAACACATGGCTCGATGCTCGAATATCAAAGTCGACTTGAAACCGTATTTCTTGAGATTGGTTGAAGAGGCGACGAAATTTGGCTATCCGTTGCAGCGACCATTGTTCTTACATTATCCGGAAGACGAGAAAGTGTTTGATCTACAGTACGAATACCTTTTCGGACAGGATTTGTATGTAAAACCGATCGTCAAAGAGTCTCAACTTTCCCAGACATGTTATCTACCCTCCGATACCTGGATTCACTTATGGACAGGAGCAGAATTCGATGGTGGAGAAATCACGGTGGATGCACCCATCGGATATCCGCCGGTATTCTACCGGAAACAATCGACCTATCGAACGTTGTTCGAAGATATTTACAAGAAATATGGGAAAGGGGGATAATCGATGACAAAAGTGAAGAAAAAAGTGCGTGGAGTGGAATTCAAACAAAAAATTGTTCCCTATATGTTCCTCGCGCCCAATTTGCTCATATTTTCGATTTTCATCATTGTGCCGGCGCTCATCGGACTGTATTACTCATTCACCGACGTTACCCTGTTCACCTTCGACGGCTTCGATTTCATCGGATTGGAAAATTACGTCAAACTGATCGACAACGAATACTTTGTCAAAGCCTTCGTGAATACAATCAAGCTTGTCATCGTCGTGGTTCCGATCATGTACGTGGCATCCTTGACAATGGCCGTACTCATCGTGCAGCCGCTCAAAGCCAAAGGACTGTTTCGCGCCGTCTATTACTGGCCGGTCATGATATCCGCCATCGTCATCGGTATTATGTGGAACTGGATATTGGCTGGAAATTTCAGTATCTTCAACGCCATCGCAAGGTCTCTTGGCATTCAGACGCTAAAGACACTCACGGACCCGACGTTTGCCTGGTGGTCCGTCGTCTTCGCACTCGTATGGTCAAGAGCGGGCTACTACATGATTATCTTTATGGCCGCCCTGCTTAGCATTCCGGTACCCCTCTACGAAGCCGCCGATATGGACGGAGCCAGCAAGCTACAAAAATTCATGTACATCACCTATCCAGCCATTCGACCGGCACGTCTGATGGTATTTATCTTGACGACCATGGAAATCTTCAAAGTCTATCCGCTGGTCGTAACCTTGACCGGCGGCGGGCCGCATCGTGCCACGTATTTCACCGTTCAATACGTTTATGAAGTAGCGTTTAAAGAATATCAAGTCGGATCTGCCAGTGCGATGTCCATGGTCATGTTATTGATCGTCACCATCTTCACTGCAGCAAACTTCTTTCTATCGAAAAGAGGGGAGAATGTATGAAAAAGGCTAGCCTCTTAACCTATGTCCTCTCGATCGTGGTTCTTTTAATCTTCATACTTCCGGTCATCTACATCATCTTCTCCGCCTTTAAACCATCATCCGAGCTGTTCTCCGCCAATCCGACGTTTATTCCCAAAGATTGGACCCTGGAAAACTTCACCATCGCACTAAGCAAAGGCAACTTCTCATTGTATATCTTCAATACCTTCCTAGTGGCGATATCCAGCACGATCATCGCGGTCATCATTAACACCATGGCCGGCTACGCACTATCCAAATTCCGCTTCAAAGGCGAGAATGTCATCATGTTGTTGATACTGTCAACCATCATGTTGCCGCTGGAAGTCATCATGGTCCCCATCTTCTCGGTTTTACGGTTCTTCGGACTGTACAACTCTTTATTGGCCTTGATCATCCCCCCGGCCGCAACACCGACCGGCATATTCTTAATGAGACAATACTTGTTGACCATCCCGGATGAAGTCATTCAAGCGGCCCGCATCGACGGTGCATCGGAATGGCGGATCTTCTGGAACATCATCTTACCCAACGCCAAACCAGCCATCGCCACCCTCGCCATCTTCTCGTTTATGTGGCGCTGGAACGACTACGTCTGGCCACTGATCGCGATCAACTCGCCGAAAAAATACACCCTTCAATTGGCGATCGCCAATTTCTCGGGTGAATTCGGGATCGACTACAATTCCGTCATCGCGATGAGCGCATTAGCCATGATTCCGATGCTTATCGTCTTCTTGATCTTCCAACGTCAATTCGTTCAAGGAACGGTTGATAGCGGGATGAAGGGTTAACAACACGGGTATTAATTAACATTAATATAAAGAAAGGGAGGATTTTATGAAAAGAATACTTAGTCTGCTTTTAGTCTTATTCGTTATCTCCGGCTTTAGTGCTTGCGCTAAGCAAGAACCTAAAGAACTGCAAATGCTGTGGTGGAGCGACGGCACCGAAGGTGCGGTCATGCAAACATTGCTTACAGAATACGAAACGAAAACAGGCGTAAAAATCGAATTAGTCGTAATTCCTTACGCTGATTATGAAGCACGTTTGGCAACCATGATCAGTGGAGGAGAAGCTCCTGCACTCGCACGCGTCACCGAAGGACATTTGAATAACTTCAAAGGAAAAATCCAGAGTTTAAAAGGTGTCTTTGACAGCGCGGGATTCACCAACTTATTCTATAATGATGATGAAGAAGTTATTGCACTACCCATGGACATTACGGCCAACGGATTATTCATCAATGTTGATTTGATGGAAAAATACGGGGTAAACTATCCGAAACCGGGCGAAGCCGTCTGGACATGGGACGAATTCGAGACCGAAGTAAATAAGCTTCGTGCCGGTGTCGGTACCGATGTTAACTTCCCGGGCGTCTTCGATCCTCAAGCACACCGCTTTTTCCCGATGGTTTATCAACACGGAACAAAAATCTGGAAAACACCGTACACTGAAAGTAATTTGACTGGAACCGCAGCTGTCGACGCATTGACTAAACTCGTCGGTTTCTATGAAAGTGGATTAATTGACGATGCCGTTTATGCCGGTACAACCGCCGCCTCTTTGTTTAGAACGGGCGCATACGGCTTCCATATGTCAGGCAACTGGAATGTCAGCAGTTATCAAGACTTGACATTTGACTGGACGGTCGTCCCGATGCCGAAAGAAACAAACCGCGCGACCATTCTCGGCGGTAAGTCCATCGCAGCGTTTATGGACTCCAACGCTCCCAAAGAAGCCAAGAAATTCATTACTTGGTTAGCCAAAGGCGAAAACCACGACAGATATACCGGTGGAGTTCCTTACTTGACACCGCGTTTAGGCGCAGAAGTCGACTATGGCAATTTCAAAGATGAGTATGCCATATTCCTTGATGAAATCGCCGCGACCGATGCATCCTATGTTCAAGACTGGTTAACTCAAGTCATGGTTCCGGGAATGTATCCGATGATCAACGAAGCCATCCGCAAAGCTGTCGCTAAAGAAGCAACGCCGTTGGAAGCGTTACAAGAACTAGAAACCAAACTCAAAGACGCCAAGAAATAATACAACACAGGGTGCTATACAAGTGTGTAGCACCCTGATTCTTAAGAAAGCAGGACACATATGAAACCGTTTGAATGTCTATATGTACCGATTGGTGTTCCGACATTTCACTTAGAATCCGCCCAAAGAGCATATGAGGATTCAATCAGCTTGCTCAAGAGCATCGACGAGACGATTACCGTCAGCAGTGAAATGCTATTGTCTATCGAAACGCTACTTAAGTATATCGATGGGAAGAATCCCGACTTGGTGATTTTACAGAATGTAACCTTTGCCAACTCTGCATATGCGACGGAAGTATTGAAACGTATCTCTGCGCCAGTCTTGTTGTGGACGTTACGTGAACCTGTCATTGATGGCGGAAGACTCAGACTTAACTCATTAACCGGAGCGTTCTCGGCAGGGTATGCCTACAAAGCGATGAGAAAAGACAGAATTTTCTACATGTATGGCTCACCCAGCGAAGATGGCATTCAAAACAGACTGAAAAAGATCATTCATGCCGCGAAGTTGAAACACGAAATGAAAAACGCGAATCTTCTGATGGTTGGACACACCCCGCAGGGATTCGGCTTCGGCCGTGCTTTGGATCTCGAAATGGCCTCGACCTTCGGTGTCAATCTTCTCGCCATTGAATCACGAGAACTGACCAAGATTGCCCAGGAAATGAAGATCGAAGATGCAAAAAACGAAGAAAATGAAATTGGTCGGCGAATGGTCGGATTGGATAAAACCGTAACCAAAAACCGCGTCGACTTTGTCAAACTGTACAAAGCATATCAAGACTATATCGATAAAAATCAAATCAAAGCCATAGCTTCGCGATGCTGGCCGGACTTCTTTACGGATTACGGAACCCCGGTATGCAGTGTGCTGGCCATGCTCAACGATCAAAACGTTGCGGCGGCCTGTGAAGCCGACGCTTATGGCGCATTGAGTATGTATATCGGACAACAACTCTCGAAATCGCCAACCTATCTTGGGGATCCCGTCTCGATCGATGAAGAAGAAAACACCATTACGTTCTGGCATTGCGGAACCGCTGCCTGCGGTTTGGCTAGAAAAGATACCGGCGCAGCCGTGGGTGTTCATCCCAATCGAAAAATCGGACCGACCATGGAGTTTGGACTTAAGGAATGTAAAGAAGCCACAATCTTCCGAATCGGTCGTAAACCGGATGGGACATTCAGGTTTTTGATCCTCGATGGAAAAGTATTGGACAAGCCCCAACAATTCTTAGGAACCAGTGTCGTCGTCGAAGTGGAACCCAAAGTGAATCCGCTGATCACGAACATGGTACAAGATGGATGGGAACCACACTTCGTCGTTATTTATGGGGATATCAAAGAAGAATTGGAAGTATTGGCTCAATTATTCGCGTGTGAAGTAGTAAAATACTAAGGAGAAGAAAGATGGAAAAAAGAGCGTATTTAGAAGAAAAGGCGAAAGAAATCCGCCAAGAAACCTTGCGGTGCATCGGTACGTTGGGTGTCGGTCATATCGGCGGAAGCCTGTCGATCGCCGATGTTTTGGCCGTACTCTATTTTGAAAAAATGAACATCGACCCCAAGAATCCGGGCTTATTGAGCCGTGATCGATTTGTTTTATCGAAAGGCCATGGTGGACCGGCCGTATATGCAACATTGGCCATCAAGGGGTATTTTGACAAGTCGCTGCTATTGACACTGAATCAGTCAAACACCAACTTACCTAGTCATACCGATAAAAACAAAACCATCGGCGTCGATATGACCACCGGGTCCTTAGGTCAAGGATTCTCCGCTGCGGTAGGCATGGTCACTGCGGCTCAGTTGGATGGGTCCCTATTAACGGTTTACGCAATCATCGGTGATGGCGAAAGCCAAGAAGGCCAGATTTGGGAGTCCGCCATGTTCGCTGGAAGTCGCGGACTGGACACGTTGATCGCCTTTACCGACTACAACAAATTACAAATCGACGGTGCCGTCTGCGATATCAACGATGTTGCCCCGCTCGACAAGAAATGGGAAGCATTCAACTGGCACGTACAAGTCATTGACGGGCATGATGTGCTAGCCATTTCGGAAGCGATCGATCATGCAAAAGAAGTCAAAGGGAAACCTTCGATGATCATACTGAACACCATAAAAGGAAAAGGCGCTTACTTCTGTGAAGGACAAGCCGGCTCACACAATATGCCTGTAACGATGGATCAAGCGAACGAAGCGATTGCGAGGTTGGAAAGAAAATGAAATTACATGATCGTCAATTAAGAGATATCTACGTAGATTTACTGATTGAAGCCGCGAAAAAGCATCCGAATCTGGTCATCGTTGAAGCTGACTTGATGAAAGCTGCGAAAACCACCGGCTTCGCGGAAGTATTCCCGGAAAGAACCATCAATGTCGGTGTCGCTGAAGCCAATATGATCGGCGTCGCCGCCGGGTTAAGCAACATGGGGAAACTGCCGTTCACGCACACCTTCACACCGTTTGCTACACGCCGCTGTTTCGACCAAGTCATGCTGTCGGTCGCCTATGCCCAGCTCAATGTCAAAATGGTGGGATCAGATCCGGGAATCATGGCTACCTTAAATGGTGGTACGCACATGTCTTTGGAAGACGTCGGGATCATGAGAACCATTCCGACCATGACCATCTTTGAACCGGTCGATGGCGTACAGCTCGCCGGTATGTTTGATCAGATCATCGAACACTACGGTCCGGTATATATCCGACTTCTTCGCCAGGAATTTCCATCGGTCTTCGCAGATGGAACCCAATTCACCTTAGGTAAAGCGATCAAACTCGAAGAAGGAACCGATGTCAGTATCTTTGCGACGGGGATCATGGTGGTAGAAGCACTAGAAGCACGCAAAATCCTAGCCGAAGAAGGCATATCCGCGAGCGTCGTCAATATTCACACAGTAAAGCCGATCGATCGAGAAGCGATTATTGCTGAAGCAAAGAAGACCCGGGCAATCGTTACCGCCGAAAACCATAATATCATCAACGGGTTGGGCAGTGCGGTCGCCGAAGTTCTGGTTGAAGAATATCCGGTCGTCATGGAACGCGTCGGAACCAAAGATCATTTTGGCGAAGTCGGCAAGAAAGACTTCTTAATGGAGAAATTCGGGCTCAAAGCACATAACATCGTCGATGCCGTGCATCGCGTTCTCGAAAGAAAAGGGTAGTAATATGAAAAAAATCTTTATCGGATCAGACAAATCCGGGTTTGCATTGAAAGAAGCCATTAAACAATATCTACTTGGCGAAGCCTATGAAGTCGAAGACATCGGCACCACCGATGAAGAAAAACCTGCGCCTTTCTTCGATGTTGCGCTTAAAGGCGCACTGAAAATTCAATCCAAAGAATACACAAGAGGCATCCTGATTTGCGGAACCGGCATGGGCATGTCCATCGTCGCCAACAAGCATGAAGGTGTTTTCGGGGCAGCCTGCGAATCCGTATATGCAGCCGAGAAGTGCCGTGCCATCAACGACGCCAACATTCTATGTATGGGTGGATGGATCATTGCGCCGATCATGGGTGTCGAAATGACCAAAACCTTCTTAAATACCGAATTTACCCAAAATCTGGAAGAATGGAGGGCTAAAAACTTAGTTAAGGCCAAGGAAGCCGTAGCCAAAATTGAGAAAGAAAGCTTTCATCGTCAGTAAGAAGCAACATGTATGATTGAAATCATATCGCTACTGTCAATTTTAGTCGCAATTATCATTGGCATAGCCACGAATATCAACGTAGGGTTTATCGCACTCGTATTTGCTTTCTTCCTAGGAACGACGCTAGGTGGATTAAGCCCCAACACGATCATTGGATTTTGGCCGCTAAACCTATTTTTCACCACGGTAGGAGTCACATTGTTTTTCAGTATCGCGAAAATCAACGGAACCCTTGAAAACCTGTCAACCATGATCATCTATCGCAGCAAGGGCAGCAAAATCAAGATCCAGATTATTTTCTTTGTGCTGTCATTGGGACTTGCTTCCATCGGACCCGGGAACATTTCAGCAGCGGCCCTGCTTTTACCCATTGGGTTAGCCATTGCCTATCAATCCAATATGTCTTTACTGTTGATGAGCGTCCTGATCATTCAAGGATCCATCGCCGGCGGATTGTCCCCCATTGCCCCCAATGGGATCGTCGCCTTGGAACTGGCTCGATTAAACAATGTGGGAGAACTCGGAATATCGATCTACCTGCTAAACATGATCAGCATCGTCATCTTTTCAACGCTCTTTTTTATCGCGATGAAAGGCTATAAGATGAATGGTCAGAAAACGGAGGTTTCACCACCGTTACCCTTCACCTATGAGCAAAAACTGACATTGCTTAGTATTCTGGTCTTGATTCTCTGGGTCATCTTCGGGAAAGCCCACGTCGGTTTCGCTGGATTTACCCTCGCAGTCGGACTCTTCTTTCTCAAAGCCGGCAATCAGCAACAAGCCGTTCAACACGTTCCGTGGACAACCATCCTTCAAATTTGCGGAGCAGCCGTTTTGATCAGTGTCGTCGGTGAACTCGGCGGCATTCAAATGATGACCGATTTTCTAGCAAAGATTACGAATGGTCAGACCGCGGTTTTCATCATATCGATTCTTTCCGGAACCATGGCGACCTTCGCTTCGGCGGTCGGCGTGGTCATGCCGACGCTGATACCCACGACGGTCGCCTTATCGGAAAGTCTGAACTTTGCGGTGAGTCCGGCAGTCCTGACGATGACCATAGCGGTCGCCTCGCATATGACCACCATGAGTCCGCTATCCGTCATGGGAGCCCTGGCTTTGGGCAGTTTACCCGCAGGAGTCGATGAGAAGAAGCTTTTCAAAAAAATGTATATCGTAGCGTTCATTGCCTTAGCCTTCGTGTCCACTTTCTTAGGACTGCTTCACCGGCTAGGCATCATAAAATAAAGGAGAAAATATGAGTTCGAAAGAGTATGTGTCGTCCTACGTAAAGAGGGCGAAAGCTGCACAGAAACAAATCCAGTTTTACACCCAAGAGCAAATCGATGAAGTTTGTGTAGCGATCGGTTGGGAAGTATACAATGATCATAACATTGAGATACTGGCTAAACTTGCGGTCGAAGAAACGAAGATGGGGAATGTCCAGGACAAAATCACTAAACACAAAAACAAAGTGCTCGGTGTTTTAAAAGATGTCCAACATGCCAAGTCCGTGGGTTGCATTGAAGTGGACGAGGTAAAGAAAATCAGGAAATTCGCCAAACCGGTTGGCGTTGTCGGCGCATTGACTCCCGTAACCAATCCGACGGCGACACCTGCCAGCAATGGGATCACGATCTTAAAAGGTAGAAACGCCGTTATCTTTGCGCCGCATCCGAGATCCAAAAAAGCGACGGCCATGGCCGTGCAATTTATGAGGGACGGACTTCGCAAGGTCAACGCTCCTGAAGATCTCATCCAAGTCATTGATGAACCCTCCATCGAAGTCACGGAAGAACTCATGAAACAAGTCGATGTCGTACTTGCGACCGGAGGCGGGGCGATGGTTAAAGCCGCATACTCATCCGGTAAACCGGCCTATGGCGTCGGACCCGGTAATTCAGTATCCATCGTCGCCGAAGACGCCAATGTGAAAGACGCTGCCACGAAAATCATGGGTAGTAAAGCATTTGATCATGCGACATCGTGTTCAAGTGAAAACTCCATCATCATTCATGAGTCGATTTATGATCAAATGATCGAACAGTTGATTTCACTGGGTGCCTACCTAGTTTCCGAAGACATGCGCGAACAATTATCGATGTATATGTGGCCTTTAAACGACAAAGGATATCGCTCGATCAACCCCAAAATCATCGCTCAATCCGCACGGTCCATTGCTCAAGGAGCCATGTTGACGGTGGACGATTCTGTGAAAGTTTTGCTCGTCGAAGGTAGGGAAGATATCGAATCCGACTTTTTCTCCCAAGAAAAACTGTCCCCCGTATTGACGGTCTTTAAGTACGCAACCTTTGAAGAAGGGTATCGCATTCTCGAAAGACTAACCGATAATTACGGTACCGGACATTCCTGTGGAATACATACCTTCAACGATGAATATGTTAAGTACATCGGCTCAAGAATCCGTAGCAGCCGGGTGCTAGTCAATCAGGCGCAAGCCGCAGGGAACGGTGGCGCATTCTTTAACGGCATGCCATCGACCGTATCCTTGGGATGTGGCAGTTGGGGTGGAAACATCACCTCGGAAAACATCACGTACAAGCATTTCATCAACACGACCTGGGTTTCCGAGTTCTTTCCGCCCGTCCGTCCGAGTGATGAAGAAATATTCGGAGCCTATTTCGCCAGCGGGAAGAAGGATCGCTGATGAAACTTTTTGAATATCAAGTAAAAGACCTGTTTAAAAATGCAGGGATCATTGTTCCGAAAAGCCAATTGATTCATCGCGTCGATCAGGCGTCTGAAGCGTTTGCTCAAATCGGGTTTCCCTGTGTCATCAAATCTCAGGTGTTGAGTGGCGGACGCGGCAAAGCCGGATTGATTCAGTTTGTAAAAAACGAGGGTAAAGGGATGGAAGAAGTCACCCGACTGTTTGCCCTGCCTCAAAAAATATCATCCTTGCTCATCGAAGAAGCCGTGGATATTGCCCATGAAGTCTATGCTTCATTTACGATCGATCCAATCAGCGGATCAGCCCTATCCATCGTCAGCGCTACCGGCGGCGTCGATATCGAAACATTGGCCATTGAACAGCCACATAAGATCCTTCAGACAAAAATCGATATGAACCTCGGGTTACAAGCATATCAAGCCAACCACATCGCGTATGAATGTGGCTTTGATCCTGAAATCGCAAAGAAATTTACCCAATTGCTGGTTAAACTGTATCGTTTGTTTGTTCAGTATGATTGTGAGTTATTGGAAATCAATCCGCTTTTCATCACCAAATCAAACGAGTTGGTTGCCGGGGATGGGAAGTGTTCGATCGATGACAACTCCATGTTTCGACATGAAGACATTTCCGTTCCGCTGGGGGATATCGAAAACGAAGCAGAGCGCTTGGCGGCGGAAGAAGGCATACCGTTCATTCAGTTTGATGGCGACATCAGTTTGATGTGCGCAGGAGCCGGATTAACCACGACCGTTTACGACTTGGTTCACTATGAAGGCGGAACGATCGCGAATTATCTGGAATTTGGCGGACCTCACTATAAAAAAGCGATGAAAGCCATGGAAATCTGTTTAAAAGTTCCGTCGAAAGTCATCTTGATCGTGACCTTTGGAACGATCGCCCGTGCCGATGTGATGGCGCAAGGCATTGTTGAAGCCATCGGTAAATTAAAACCGGATCGTCCAATCGTGACGTGTATCCGTGGGACTAATGAAGTTGAAGCTGTCGAAACTCTGCGAAAAGCCGGATTGAATCCACTTTTTGATACGGAAGAAGCGGTTCGCTTGGCGGTTGCCTTAGCGAAGGAGACGAAGATATGAGTATTTTCATCGATCGGAATACACGTGTTTTAGTTCAGGGGATCACCGGCTCGGAGGGTAGTTTTTGGACAAAGCACATGATTGATTTGGGAACCCAGGTCATCTGTGGTGTCACCCCTGCAAAAGAAGGTCAAACCATCCATGATATACCGGTTTACCATTCGGTCGAGCGGGCATTAAGAAATCATGAAGTCGATGCATCCATGATTTTCGTCCCCCCGAAACTCACGAAGGACGCCGTATTTGAAGCGCTTGCCAACGGAATCAAGAAGATCGTTACGATGGCTGACGGCATACCGCTTTTCGATATGGTCGCCATACGCCATGCGGCACTCGAGCATGATGCACTGGTCATCGGCGGAAACACCTCCGGAGTCATATCGCCGGAAGAAGCGATGATGGGCAGTTTCCCCTATTGGATCCAACGCGTATATAAGCGCGGCAATATCGGTGTCATGACACGTAGCGGTTCATTGACCAACGAAGTTACCGCGATGATCGTAAAACGAGGATACGGCGTTTCGACGCTGATCGGCGTCGGTGGCGATCCGGTTCCCGCAACCCGATTCGCGGAAATGCTACCCTATTACCAGCAGGATGAACAAACCGAAGCCGTGGTCATCATCGGCGAGCTGGGCGGGACGATGGAAGAAGAGGTTGCGGAAGCGATGGAAAAAGGCGTTTTCACCAAACCGCTGGTCGCATTTCTCGGTGGCAGAACGGCTCCCAAAGGACAGAAGATGGGTCATGCCGGCGCGATCATCACAGGTGGTAAAGGCGCTGTGGAAGATAAAATCGAAGCGTTGACGAAGGCGGGAGCCTTGGTTGCGGATCGGCCAAGCAATGTCGGGATATTGTTGGAACAGCTAAACGTACCTAAAAAATAGTTATGATTTCATGCTTAAAATGTTCAACATACATAAAGATGAACTCAACGAACGATCGATAGAGTGTTTAGAACAGTACTCGTCAATGAAACAATAACGAATTATTACATGTCATTACATTTCTTTGATGAGCTGTATTTGCCCAGGCGCAAGAATCACAGAGGCGGATCCATAGAGGGATTCGCCTTTTCTTTGTTCAATCGAGACCGGACGGGTTGTCGGATTGTAATAGAAAGAAAAGGTTTCATCCGTCGTTGAACGAGTAAAGGCGATGACTTCTTTTGCGGTTTCAATCCACTTCCAGTCACCGTCGTTTGACAAGGCGGGATGGTCTTTGCGGAGTTGGATGAAGGTTTGGATCAGTTTAAACAATTCATGGTTTTTTGGATCTGGATTCCATTGCATCAATCTCCGGCAATCCGGGTCGTTTCCGCCTTCCATCGCGATTTCCGTACCGTAATAAATGCAAGGTGAACCAGGGGAGACCAAGAGAAAAGCGAGCGCCCCTTTGACTTTGGTAAGGTCGTTCTTACATAGGGTGGTCAGTCGTGCGGTGTCATGGCTGTCGAAGAGGTTGAATTGGTTGGCTTGGACGATCGAGGGGTAATGGTTGCGGATTTCATCGATCCCGGCTCTGAATTCTTCGAGGCCGATGCGCTCATGAGCGATCAAGTCCAACAGGATTTTCGTGTAGGGATAATTCATGACGGCGTCGAATTGGTCGCCTTGCAGCCACGGCATCGCATCGTGCCAGACTTCGCCCAGGATATAGACATCGGGTTTGACGGAGCGGACTTCGTGTCTGAACGCGCGCCAGAACGTATGGCTGATTTCATTGGCGACATCCAATCGCCAACCGTCGATGTCGGCGGTCTCGATCCAGTATTTCCCGACGGTGCAGAAGTAATCGATGACATCGGGGTTTTCGGTATTGAGTTTGGGCATGTTTTTCGCAAACGCGAATGTTTCATAATGATTCTTCTCATCAAGGAAGAACCAGTCGCGATCGTTCGAGTCCGGATTGTTTTTCACATCCATCCACTTTTTGAATCGGTCGCCGGCATGGTTGAACACCGCGTCCAACATGACTTTGATCCCTCTGCGATGCGCTTGTTTTACCAGTTCGATCAAATCTTCTTTCGTACCGAAGTCCGGGTCGATCGTGAAATAGTCCTGCGTGTCGTATTTATGGGTGGTGGGGGAGGCGAAAACCGGGGTGAGATAAATCCCACTGATGCCTAATTCCTTCAAGTAATCCAAGTGTTCAAGAATGCCTTTCAGGTTGCCTCCGTAATGGTCGGAATTCTTCACGGGACCGTTATGCCAGGCTTTGAACCCTCTGTTTCCTTGATTGGCGAAACGATCGGGGAAAATCTGGTACCAAACGGTATCCTTGACCCAGGCAGGGGCGAAATAGCGTTCTTTGCGATGGAAGTACGGGAAAAAGAAATAGTTGAAGTTATCGGGTTCTTCATCGGGAGGAAGGACGCTGGTTTCGCCGAAAACGAGGGTTTCGTGATCATCGGATAGGATGAAGTGATATTTCATGCGTCGATTCGAGGGGGTGACGATGCATGTCCAGTATTGATGATGGGCGGTTTGACCGCTACGTTTCATTTCGATCGCATGCGATTTCCATTTCCACTTCGAAAAGAGGACCGTGCCTTCGTGCTGGTCGCCATACTCGCAGACGACTTTCGTCACTTCCAAGCCGGTGCGGATCCGAAGTTCCACGGAATGGTCGTCATAGGGGAAACACCAGTTGTCTTGCGACCGGTGGTAAATTGCGTTGATGTTCATGGGTCACCTCGCCGATATTTTGAACCACCCGGAAGGAAATGTCAACCGACTTCCTTGCGAAAAGGGTTTCAGAGGGAATCATGATGTAAACGCTTACCATAACCCTTGAAGAATCACAAGAATCATGGCACAATAACAACAGGAGGGTATATTATGAAGAAGAAAAAATTCGGCCAACGGTGGAATGAACTCCTGAAAGACATCAAGGACAACCCGGATGCATTGAAATCCGCTGTCATGTCTTTTTTTGTGATGGGCTTAGGCCAGTTCCGCAACAAGCAGAAAGCGAAGGGATTTACGTTTCTTGGATTCGGGGCAGTCGCTTTCCTGACGGAGTTGTTTACCGGAGGATACTTCTACATTTTTTCCGACCTGGCGCAATATCCGGCGGATCCCGGCAGTCAGATCTATTTCATCCGTGACTATGGCGGAATCTTCAGTAAGGGGTTATGGGGTTTGGCGACCTTGGGGAAAGTCGTACGCGGCGAACTCTATCGCGGTCAAGCGGTCGAAACCTTCAACAAGATCATCCCTTGGCTGTCCGCGGATAACTCGGTCACTTTGCTTGGTAGCGGGTTGATCGCGTTGGTGTTGAGTTCGATCGTCATCGCGGTATGGATCTACAATATCCGCGATGCGTATGTTTCCCGTAAAACGATCTTGAAACACGGCATCGTCGAAACCGGCAAAGAGTATGTGAAACGCCTATGGTCGGATATGTTCCCGTATCTTATCCTGGTGCCGACTTTGGTCATGGTTCTCTTCTTTACCTTGATCCCGTTCATGTTCTCGTTCTTGTTGGCGTTTACCAACTATACCTATCGGATTCCGGTTCCTTCACGTTTGATCGAATGGGTCGGGTTCAAGAACTTCGCCATGATCGCGGGCGACCCGGGATGGTTCTCGGTGTTCTCGCAGATCTTAGGCTGGACGTTCTTCTATGCCATCATGGCGAGTGCGACCTGCTATATCATGGGGTTGATCCAAGCGATCATCATCGAATCGAAATACGTCAAACTCAAAAAGTTCTGGCGTACCATCATGATCGTCCCTTGGGCGGTCCCGGCGATGATTTCGTTGATGGTTTTCAGAAACGTTTTCGAAAACACAGGATTAGCCAACCAGTTGTTATTGAAGACGGGCTTGATGCCTGCGGTATCCGACTTCCTCTTCAAGATCGGATTGCAAGGCAGACCCGATACGGTCATTTCCTGGTTGACGGTCAACTATAACGGGAATCTGGCGAAAGCGGTCGTCATCCTGGTCAATCTATGGTTGGGCGCCCCGTATTTCATGATGTTGATTACGGGGGTCTTGACGACCTTGCCGAAGGATCTCTATGAAGCCGCGGCGATCGACGGGGCCAGCAAATGGCAGGCCTTCCGCAACATCACCTTACCGTTGATTCTACGGGCGACCTTGCCTGCGATCATCATGACCTTCACCTACAACTTCAACAACTTCGGCGCGATCTACTTCCTGACCGGAGGCGGACCCGCATACAATCTAGAACAAATCCCCCTCAGCATGCAGGTCATGGGCGGCATCCCCGGCCAGACCGACATCCTGATTTCCTGGATTTATAAACTTTCATTCTCGAACAACGCACAGCTCTTCAACATCGCAGCGGTTTACTCCATCTTGATCTTCATCTTCATCGGATCGATTTCGGTGGTCAACCTTGCACGCTCCAAAGGCATCTGGGAGGAGGAATAAGCCATGAAAAAATATCGCGCATCGGATATCCTAATGAACATCGTAACGCATATCTGGCTCATTCTGGGAGCGATCATCGTTCTCGTCCCTCTGATTTGGATGGTATCCGCCGCCTTCACCCCGGGAAAACTCCTGTCGGGCGTTCCGTTGATTCCGGATTTCACCAAATGGTCGCTAGAACACTTCAACTACATCTTCACGTATAAATCCAACCCGGCGTCGTTGTTCGCCGACTATCCCGGCGCGTTCGTACGCACCTTGCAGATCGCGGTTCTCAACACCGTCGGCGTCGTCTTCTTCGCCGTCATCACCGGTTTCGCCTTCGCCCGTCTGCGTTTCAAGGGTAAAAAGCAAATGTTGCTGACGATGATGATCCTGCAGATGTTCCCGTCGTTCATGGGGATGATCGCCTTGTTCTTGCTGTTCAGGACCTTCGGTTTCCTCAACAAGCCCAACTACCTCGCCTTGATCTACACCGCCGGTTCCATTCCGTACAACACGTTCCTAGTCCGCGGATTCATGCGCAACATCCCGAAATCCTTGGATGAAGCCGCCGCGATCGACGGTGCGACCCCGATCCAGATCCTTCGTCTCATCTTGTTCCCCTTGATCGTTCCGATCGTCGGTTTCCTGGCCGTCGGCGCCTTCATGGGTCCTTGGCTCGACTACATCCTGCAATCCGTCTTCCTGCAGCCTGAACAAATGACGGTCGCCGTCTGGTTGTATCGTACGACCGACCCCTTGTTGACCTTGGTCTATAATCCCTTGAACTTCATGGCCGGTGCCTTGCTGATCGCAATCCCGATCATGATCATCCAATTCTTCATGCAGAAGTATATGGTTTATGGTTTGACATCCGGAGCAGAAAAAGGATAAGCGCGAGATTCGCGCTTATCTTACGAGGAGGACCTATGCTACAGTGGATCAAAGTGTTTTACAGTAATCAAGCGGTGTTGGATACACGCAAAATGAAGGTGCGTTATCCGATCCTGCTCTATTTCGTACTCATCCTTTTCATCAGTATCCCGGCGTTCTTCAGTCTATACATGCAGAAATCGTCGACCTATTTGCCACGGATGGAGAACTTCTCGGTCGATCTGGCGGAAATGTTGAAAGAAAACGACTGCGTGATCGATGGGAAACTGACCTGTGTCGTCACGAGGGATCGCAAGTGGGAAGGCTCGAAAACCACCTTCCACTTCGTGACCGTCCTGCCTGAAACGACCGGCAAGAACGAAGTGTATTTGACCGAGGAAATCGGCGTCGTCATCGACAAGGACGGGAAATCGCTGGCCATCGGGTATTATGACAATTTCGGGAAATACGATTTCCAGGATCTGTCGGCGCAACTCGAGGCGAACCAGATTCAACCCGATGATTTGGCGACCCTGTTTATCCGCAATCTCAACCTGAGTTCGTTGTTTGCGAAATTCACCTTCAGTTATTTCATGCAATTCATCCAGTATACCGTCTATGTTTTAGTCATCGCTTTCCTGTTTAAATTCATGGGCGGACGCAAGGAAGAAAAGAAAATCAAGTTCTCCCATGGGTTCACCATGATGATCAATCTGATGCTTGCGCCGGCGATGGTTTGTGCCGCGATCGGGATGTTCAGCCCGGCGACGGCAGCCATGATTTTGCCCTTCGCCTTCGTCATACGCATCATCGTCCTCTACTACGGCGTGATGCGCGGCAAGTTGAAATTGAGCCATCCGGAAGAGGTTTCGTGAAAGTTTCGTGAAGTGTAACCGTTTACAAACAAATTATCAAGTGCTATACTTAAGACGACTTCTGAAAAGAAGAACACAGGAGGAATGTTTTAAAATGAAGAAACTGCTTACTCTCGCTGCAGTTCTCGTGCTGGTCGTCGGATCATTGACCGCATGCGGACGCACACTTAAGACCTGTAAAGCCGAAGATCTCGACGGCACGGTCGTCTGTTATGATGAAAAACTTGAAGCCTATGCGATCGAAGAAGGCGCTACCCTACGTTTCGGTGCTGACAACGATGTCGTCGGTAACGCGATCGTCGCGCTTTGGGATGCTACGTATCCTGAACTCAAAGGCGCCGTTGAATTCGTAAACTCCGGTGCTGCCGGATCCGCCGATGCTTTAGCTACCCAACAAGGTGAATATCCTGACGTCTTCATGGCCATCGACGGTGAAGTTTCCCGTAACGAAAGCCATCTCTTGGCGATCGATGCCTTCCTTGCCAACATCATCAAAGAAAACTCGTTGGAATCCTTCTACAAAGCCGGAAACGCGACCGCTACGACGGTTTATGCTCCGATGGCGTATGATGGCATGGCATTCGTTTGGAATAAGACGATGCTTACGACCTTAGGCAAAGACGTCACCGATGCAAACGGCGACAACCTGCCTGACGCGTTTGATACCTGGGAAGAAATCTTCGCTCTGTCCACGTCTTGGATCGGCGCTCGTCCGGTTTACAAAGGCGCGAACGTCGACATCGTGTTTCCGCTTTCCTTGGGTGAACCGTGGTCCGCTTATCACCAATTCACCGCCGGCGGATTCAAACTGTTCGGCGAAGGCGATGCGACGAAACCTGGCTACAATACTCCTGAATTCAAAGAAGGCTTGAACTTCCTGCTTGCCGCTAAAGAAGCTCAGATTTCCGTCGACGCTGCCGGTATCTTGACCAAAGCCGGCGACATGGGCTGGAGATGGGACGGCGTCATCAACAATGAAACCGCTCCGTTTGGCTTAGTCGGTACTTGGATGGATATCAAGGGCGCTTCCACGACGACCGGTTCGACCTATGTCGTTTCCGCTCTCCCGACGTTCGGTGGCGAACACCAATCCCCGTTTGTTAAGACGAAGGGTTTCGTCATCAACGGCTATACCGAATATCGTTCCGCTGCGACCGAACTGATGCGTTTGATCTATTCCAAAGATGGATTCGATGCGTTGGTTACCGGCACCAGCTATGCCCCGTCTTTGAAGGATGGATCTGATTTGACCCCGACCCTCGAAGCAGGCGGATACCAAGAACAAATGATGGCTGCGTTCATGTACAACTATCCGGAACCGGCATTGACCCTTCCGAAGAACCCTGCACGTAAAGCCATGGATGCTGCTTACTATGATGGTACGTTGGTTGCGATGATCCAAGCGATTTGGGATGGCACCAAGACCGTCGACGAAGCCGTCGCCGAATTGATCGCGACGACCGATGCGAAGATCGCTGCCGACAATCAATAATCCGTAGAGACAACTGAAACACCGTAAGATGAGCATCGCAAGGTGCTCATCTTTCTTCAAGGGAGAAACGACACATGAAAACACAATGGTGGAAAAACGCGGTAGGTTATCAAATCTACCCACGATCCTTCAAAGACACCAACGCCGACGGAATCGGAGATCTGCGCGGCATCATCGAAAAACTCGACTACATCCAGGATTTAGGTGTCGATTGCGTTTGGATCTGTCCTTTTTACCGCTCGCCGATGGATGATAACGGATACGATGTCAGCGACTTCTACGATGTCGATCCCTTGTTCGGGACCTTGGACGATGCGAAGGAACTGATCGCGAAAGCCCATCAAAAGGGAATCCGCATCATATTGGATCTTGTTTTAAACCACACCTCCGATGAGCATCCCTGGTTCATGGAATCACGCTCTTCCTTGGACAATCCGAAAAGGGATTGGTACATCTGGCAGAAACCCCGCCAGGATGAAAAAGGGAAACGAATCCCACCGACCAATTGGGCAAGCTTTTTCGAAGGATCGTGCTGGAACTACGACGAAACCTCCGGTGAATATTACCTGAAGATCTTTTCGGATAAAATGCCCGACTTGAACTGGGCCAATCCGGATCTACGCAAGGAAATGTATGCGATGTCGCGTTGGTGGTTGGATTTGGGCGTGGACGGGTTCCGCGTCGACGCGGTCGCCCACCTCAGCAAAGACACGTCGTTCACCGACAGCGAAATGAAACTCAACCACGACGGGGTCGCCCCGGATTGGTCGAAATTCTCCAACCGCCCCGAATTGTTCGAATATCTCCATGAATTCCACGATGAAGTGTTGAAACATTACGATTGCCTGTCGGTCGGCGAAGTCGGCGGCGGGGCGAACGTAAAAGCCGCGACCCGTTATGCGGGCTATCATGCCAAAGCCTTCAACATGGTGTTCAACTTCGACCATTGTTGGAAGAACGGAGCGTTCGGATCGGAAGATAAAACCGACGATGAACTGACGGTCAACGTACTCGACCTCAAAGAAACCATGGACCGTTGGATCCAGGGAATGAAAGGGAAGGGTTGGATTCCGCATTATTGGCTCAATCACGACCACCCTCGGGTCATGAGTCAATATGGTAATCCCAGAAAGTTCCATCGTGCATCCGGATGCATGTTGGGGACGGTATTGTTGACCTTGCCCGGGACCCCCTTCATCTACAACGGTGAGGAAATCGGGATGACCAACGTCGATTACACCGACATCAACGACTTCAACGATGTCTGGGTGAAGAACTACTATGAAAAGGCGATCAAACGCCAGAGTCCGGAACAGATCCTAACCCATTTACGCCGTACATCGCGCGATAACGCCCGTACGCCGATGCAATGGGACGATAGCGCCAGCGCAGGGTTTACGACGGGGAAACCGCATCAGAAACCGGTCGGAAACTATAAAGAAATCAACGTCAAGCAACAAAGCGAAGATCCTTCATCGATCCTCAACGCCTACAAGCATTTAATCAGGTTACGCAAACACGGGCATCTTCATTCCGTACTGGTAAATGGGGATTTCAAACTGATTTCGCCGAAAAACAAAGACCTCTTCGTCTTTGAAAGAAAGAAAGATGATGTGACCGTCCTGGTGGTCGCGAACTTCCGCGCCCATGAGATCCGCTATAAACTCCCTTATCTTCCTAAAGCGATCCACTATGACAACTACGGACTCGCCGAAATAACGAAGGAAATCGTATTGCTACCCTATCAAGCCTTGGTGCTTGAGAAATAGGTGAACATGAAAAAACTACTTCTGGTTTTACTGCTTGTCTTAAGCGCCTGCGTCCAGAAAGAACCGACGATTCAACGCAAAACCGTCGATGAACTGGCTGCTTTGCTTGAAGGCTCCAATGCGGACAAGTTCGCATCCGAAGTCTCGGTCGCCTACAACATCTTCCCGATCTCCTATGCGGACTCGGACGGGGACGGTACGGGCGATCTGCGCGGGATCATCGACCACCTCGATGTTCTCAACGATGGCGACCCTTCGACCGACACGGACCTCGGTATCACGGCCATCTGGCTCAATCCGATCCACCCCTCCAAGACCTACCACAAATACGACGTCATCGACTATTATGCGATCGACCCGGAATTCGGAACCTTGGATGATTTCCAAGACCTTTCGGATGCCTGTGAAGAACGCGGTATCAAACTGATCATCGACATCGTCTTCAACCACACGGCCGACGACAACCCCTGGTTCATCAAAGCCATGTCGGGGGATGAAGTCTATCGTGACTACTATCGCATCGAAGAGAAACTGACCAACGCGGAATACCCCAATAAAACAGGGTGGAGTTTCCGCAATAGCCTGGCTTACTATGCTTCGTTCTGGGACCAGATGCCCGAACTCAATGCGGACAGCGAAGCGGTCCGCGACGAGATGAAGAAGATCCTTTCGTTCTGGATGGATCTGGGCGTCGACGGGTTCCGTTACGACGCCGCGCCGCGGATGTATGACGCCAATGAATACCCGGTCGGAACCGGGACGATGGAATTAAACAAGCAGTTCTGGATGGAAATGAAGGAATACGTAAAGTCCGAAGACCCCGATATCCTGCTTTTGGCTGAAGTATGGATGCCGGCGACGCAAGCCGCCCCGTATGCGGTCGGATTCGACTCGATGTTCAACTTCGATTTGGCCACCGGAATCGTGAATACCGTCATGCAAGGATACCAAACCAATTTCGTCGCGACCTACCTCAACGGAAAGAATGTTTTCACCGGGCGCAACGAGAACTACCTGGATTCGACCTTCCTCACCAACCACGACCAGAACAGGGTCATGAGCGTTTTGGGCGGCAACGTCGACCAAGCCAAACTCGCCGCGAACATCCTCTTCACCCTGCCCGGGATTCCCTTCATCTATTATGGGGAAGAGTTGGGCATGGTGGGGGCGAAACCGGACGAGAGGATCCGTGAACCCTATCGTTGGACCAGTCAGAACGACGCCCCCAATGCGTTGTGGGAGAACTGGGAACTCAATCTAAACACCACCCCCTATGAACAACAGACCACGGATGAAGATTCCATGTTCAGCCTCTATCGCAGGCTTGTCCATTTCCGTGATGCTTCCGACGTCTTGCGTTTCGGCGACATTCAGAGCCTGACCTTATCGAACAAAGTGTTGGGCTTCACCCGCACCTTCGAAGGGAAGACCTTGACCATCGTCCATAACCTGGACCGCTTCGCGCAGACCGTCGACCTCAATGATTCAGGCACGATCCTTTATCAACACGGGGACGTTCAACTCGTCTCCACTGTCTTGACGCTACAGCCCTACGCCAGCGTCATCATCGGTGACTAAGCGATGAGCCACGCCTTGTATCTGCGGGTCCATACCGACAATTTCAAACCCAATGAAATCGAGAACAGCATCGAGTCGTTCGTGACGGATGTGCGCTGGATCGATCCGCGCACCCTCAAGGCCGATCTCAGCGAATTCGGCAGGGTCCAGCTCAAACTGATGTTCTCGAGTTTCCAACATGATCTTGGACTTACCTTAAGCGGGGTCAGCGGTTTCGATGCGGATGACATCATGGTTCTTTTCCTCGACTTCCTGGCGGAAAACCGGCCAGGTAAACTGATCGGTGCCGCCGAAGCCCTGGTCCTCGCGCAACTGTTGGGCAAGATCGGGCTTGTCCGAAGGCTCGATCGCCACTTCGAATCGATCGGACGCGACGAGATGGAAACGGCGCGCATGTATCTGGAGACCGGCCGCAACGTCAACGCCAGCGCGGCGCATCTCTACCTGCATCGCAACACCTTCCGCTACCGTCTCAACAAGTTCATCACCCAAACGGGAGTGGACATCCGGGAGATCGACCAAGGGAAACTCATGGAAATGTGGTTCCTGTTAACCAACCTCGATTAGATTTGTGCACAATGCACAACACACAGAGAGCGCTTTCATGTATAATAAACACGAGGTGATACCATGGCAAACCTAAAGCTAAAAGATATCAATAAAATCTACGACAACAATGTCCAAGCCGTCTTCGATTTCAATCTCGACATCAAAGATCGTGAATTCATCGTTTTGGTCGGTCCGTCGGGTTGTGGGAAGTCCACGACGCTGCGTATGATCGCCGGTTTGGAAGACATTACTTCCGGTGAACTGTACATCGATGAAAAACTCGTCAATACGGTCGCTCCGAAAGACCGCGACATCGCGATGGTTTTCCAATCCTATGCTTTGTATCCGCATATGAGCGTCTATGAAAACATGGCGTTCGGTTTGAAATTGAAGAAAATGCCGAAAGATGAAATCGATACCCGCGTCAAAGAAGCCGCGCGTATCCTTGAAATCGAAAAATACTTGGATCGCAAACCCAAGGCGCTGTCCGGCGGTCAACGTCAACGTGTCGCTTTAGGCCGTGCGATCGTCCGTAACGCGAAAGTGTTCTTGATGGACGAACCGCTGTCGAACCTGGATGCGAAACTGCGTGTTCAGATGCGTTCCGAAATCATCAAATTGCATGAACGTCTCAATGCGACGACCATCTACGTCACCCATGACCAGACCGAAGCGATGACCATGGCGTCCCGCATCGTCGTCATGAAAGACGGCTACATCCAACAGATCGGTACGCCGAAAGACATCTACAACCACCCCAACAACATGTTCGTCGCGAACTTCATCGGCGCCCCCGCCATGAACTTCATCAACGGCGTCTATCGCGACGGTCGTTTCGAAGTCAACAACAAGTCCTTCAAAGTCCCGGGCATGTTCCATGATCGCTTGAAGAACTATAACGGTAAAGACCTCGTTCTCGGGATCCGTCCTGAAGACATCCACTACGAAGGCATCGTCGCCGAAGCCTTCCCGGAAACCCCGTTTGATTTCAATGTGGATGTTTGCGAATTGCTCGGTCATGAATTCATCCTTCACGGAGAATTCGGCGGACAGAAGATCTTGGCGAAGGTTTCCTCCC
Source organism: Erysipelotrichaceae bacterium (assembly GCA_003520745.1). Lineage (GTDB taxonomy): Bacteria > Bacillota_I > Bacilli_A > Erysipelotrichales > Erysipelotrichaceae > GWE2-51-13. The sequence continues at coordinate 32,259 of DOUE01000022.1, read as the reverse complement.
GCGTCGACGTCCATGCCCATGACACGATCCAACTTTCGATGGACGTATCGAAACTCCACTTCTTCGATAAAGAAACGACACAATCCATTTATTAAACCAGACCCGAAGCAATTCGGGTTTTTACTCGGAGGTAAACATGAGTTACAGAAACCAGTTCATCTATCAGGTGTTCGTCCGCAATTATAGCCAGGAAGGCACGTTCAAAGCGGTCGAGAAAGATTTGGGGCGCATCCAAGCCTTGGGGGCGGACATCGTCTACCTGATGCCGGTACAACCGATCGGGGTCAAAGCCCGCAAAGGCACCTACGGTAGCCCCTATGCCATCCAGAACTATACCGGGATCTCGGAGGATCTGGGAACCTTGGCCGATCTCAAGGATCTGATCGACGCCACCCACAAGCATGGGATGAAGATCATCCTGGACATCGTCTTCCATCACACCGCCCGCGATCATCACTGGGTGGTTGAACATCCCGAATTCTACTATTTCGACGAGAACGGACGCTTGAAAAACAAAGTCGGGGATTGGTGGGACATCGCCGACCTGAACTTCGATGTGCCGCTTGTCCATGAGAAACTCATCGATGTCCTGCTCTATTGGTTGGATCTCGGGTTGGACGGTTTCCGTTTCGACGTCCCCAGTCTGATCCCTTTGGATTTCCTGCTTGAGGCCAAGGAAGCGATGCGCAGGAAGAACCCCGACGTCTTCCTCTTAGGGGAAAGCGTCGATTCCAACTACATCGACTATCTCCGCTACCATGGCTACGGATGCCTCAGCGATTCCGAATGTTTCCAAGTGTTCGACGCCCTCTATGAATACGATACGAGAATCCCGTTCGCAGGTTATTTGCTTCATGAGAACGATCTCGAAACTTTCCGTCAAGCCCTAAGGGCGCAGGAGCGGATTTATCCGATCGACTACGTCAAGGCACGTAACGTGGAAAACCACGACAACCACCGGATCCGCTATTACACCCAGGATTACGCGAAATCGCTCCAATGGATCGCCTACTGTTTCTTCAGTAAAGGCATCGCCTTCATCCAATACGGGATGGAAACCGGAACCGACCACTTGCCCGACCTTTTCGAGAAAGACCCGGTCGACTGGTCGAAACTCGATCCTGAAATCGTAGGATGGATCCAAGGACTGGCCAAGATGAAGAAAGATCCGATCTTCGCCCAAAACAAAGGCTACAAGATCGTCAGCCATGTTGAAGACGTATTGCATTTCGAATATGAGAACGAGGAGAGGATCGTCGTCGGGATTCTGAACGTCGGGAATGAAACCGGCGTCATGAATGTCAGTCTCCCAGATGGATCCTACCCTCACCTGATCACATCAAAACCCATCCACATCAACCACGGATCCATCGCGCTTAGCGACCGTCCGATCCTCTTCCAAGTCCCCAAAGAAAGAAAGTGAACCTATGCCAACCGTCATCTCGCTGCGCCAGGATGCCAGTATTCTTCGTGAAGCGATCCAGTATATCGCCTCGAAATGGGCGAACCCCCAGAACCGTCAAGTCTACGTGGATTGCCTGACCCACACGTCCAACGCGAAAAACCCGCTCCCCCAATGGTATCTGCTCATGGAGGAAGACCGCATCATCGGATGCGCCGGCCTCATCACCAACGACTTCATCAGCCGTATGGATCTCTATCCCTGGGTTTGCGCGATGTATATCGAACAAGATCGTCGTGGAAACAATTTCGGCGAACTCCTAATCAAGAAAGCGGTCGAAGACGCGAAAAACGCCGGCTTCAACGAAGTCTATCTCTGTACCGACCATGTGGGGTATTATGAACACTTCGGGTTCGGTTTCGTCGGGATCGGCTATCATCCCTGGGGTGAGAGTTCACGGATCTATTCGCTTAAAATCAAAGACTGATCGAAAGAGCGCGCCCGACGGTGCGCTCTTTAGTCATCCTGTTTGGATTCATGAAACAAGTATGGTATAGATGGTGTAGGAAGAATCTTGAAAAGGAGAAACCATGGAAAAAATCACGATTGAAACCCTCGTCCTGCTACCCGTCGAAAAAGTATGGGAAGCCTGGACACAACCGAAGCATATTACCCAGTGGAACGCCGCCTCCGAGGATTGGTGTTCGCCTTGGTCGAAGAACGACCTAGTCGTCGGCGGGAAGTTTTCCAGCCGCATGGAAGCCCGCGACGGGAGCGCCGGATTCGACTTCAGCGGGACCTATACAAGAGTCGTACCTCACCGCGTCCTGGCGTATACCCTGGACGATGACCGAACGGTCGAAGTGGTTTTCAATAATCTAGGGGATCGGACGCATGTCGTCGAGACCTTCGAAGCGGAAACGGAGAATTCCATCGAGCTACAACGTTTCGGGTGGCAGTCGATCCTGGACAATTTTAAGAAATATTGCGAAACAACGCATTTCGAATGAATGGAAAAGGCGAATCTCGAATTCGCCTTTTCTTTGGGTGCGTCGAAAACTCTGCCTTTACGTCGATTACCCGTCGATGATAGAATGGAATCATCCAGGGGGAAACAAAATGGAAAGAAAAACGTTGCCTAGAGTCGTATCGGCCGGTCGGAGTTCGTTGTTGTTCATGTTGGTGCTGACCGTGTTGAATCTCGCCTTCGCCTTCATGAATTCGAATGTCAGTTTCCCGTATTCATCCTATTTCTCGATGTTCACGATTTATGTCGGGTTTTTGTCGATCACCGTCTATGACAGTCTGGCTGTCGGGTTGATCTATGTGTTGATCGGTGTTTGCGTCCTGTCGGTCTTCTTGATTTCATGGTTTTTCAGTAAGAAGAAAGTCCATTGGTTTATGATCGCCTTCATCCTTTATCTACTGGATACCGGATTCCTGGTCTGGATTTCTCTAAGCGAAGGGTTCGACCCCGCCTACATGATCGACTATGCGATGCATGCCTGGCTGTTGTACTCGCTCGGGGCGGCCTGGATCCAAGGCCGCAAGCTTAGGTATTGGGTAGAAGACGAAGAAGGATTCACCGTCATCGAAGAAGCGGATACACTGCAGTAAAAGAGACATCGCCATCGCGATGTCTCTTTCTTATCATTCGATTTCAAGAATCTTGACTTCACCTTTTTGGAAGTGAAGGTTGATGTTTTGGTAGGAATCGATCTCGATGGTCGGCCAGACGCTATTCTTGTCGCTGGAGAAGATCTGGCGGATCGAACGATTCGAACCGAGATACTTCGCCGGGAGATTGTCGAGACGGACAAGATGATGCTTTTCGTTGAAGACGTCGGTGTTGGCGATGACCAAGATCATCTTCTTCTCCGTACGATAGCCGAATCCTGCCGCCATGTCCCACGGGGCGCTGAAGCCTAAGGGATACGTGGCCTCTTTATCCAAGAGCGCGGGGAGGATGTGCTGACGGATCGCATTGGCATCCTGGATCAGGTTCATGAACTCCCAACGGTCGGGATGGAGATAATGGAAGGCGAAACGATCGAAGAGGGCGAGCTTGCCGAAGAACGGGTCTTTCGGGTCAAGCATCTCCGCTTCGTTGGGGCGGCAGTCCAACCCCGTATTCATCGGTTGGCGCTCGAACACTTCCTGACCCGAATTCAAGAACGGGATGGCGTTGGGGACGAAGAGATTGAAGATCGTCAGCATCTTCGCCAAGGTTTCCCCGCCGTTGCGCGCCGCCAAACGGGGCGTGTCGTGGGTTTCCCCGCAGGCGAACAAGGGGGACTCCAGATTCATGGCGCCATAGACGAAACTATTGAACAATCCGTCATAGACGCGCGGTTCACGCATGAACCCGTCGCCGATGATCATGTTGTAGCCTTTGGACTTGGAGTCGGCGGCGTTGACGACATCCAACTCTTCGGCGATGAACGTGAATTCCGGATTGATCTCGCGGGCTTTACGGATGATTTCGCTAACCAGTTCCAACGGCAAGGCATGACCCATGTCGATGCGGGCGCCGTCGATCCCGAATTGCTTCTGATAGAAGGGGATGATCCCGCTCAACATTTCCCACAAGGGTGTATTCGGTTGTGTGCCGGGATTGAAGCTGCTCTTGGCGACATCGAACAGGATGTAGGGTTCGAAGTGCCCCAGCTTATCCAAGAAAGGCTGGCTGCTTTCCGGGTGGTCGAGATACATGCGGAAATAAGTGACATCGCTCCACGCGGGTTGCGGATCGTTGATGCAATCGGAGAACGCCGGTGCGATCGTCATCTTGAAGTATTCCTGAACCAAATCCAGGATTTCCTTCGTATTGCCTTCGGATTTATACTCCTTGATCATCTCGCGCCATTTCTTGGCGTCGATCTGTTTGGGGTTCTTGCGGAATTTGCGGATATGTTGTAAAACTTCTTCGGAAGCATAGATCTGAGGCGCATATTCCTTTTTGGCGGGAATCGCGGCTTTCAATCCCGGAACCATCGGCGAACGATAATCCGGCAGGTCGGCCAGATCCAGCCAATAGAACCAATCCGGATGGTCGACGATCAAGTCGGAATTGACGGAGTTGGTTCTCGGGATGATGTCGATGATGACCTTCATGCCCAAGATATGCGCGGCTTCGACGAATGCCTTGAACTCTTGTTCGACCGTCGTCGCATCGCCCGTGATCGGATCTTTCAACCCTTGATCGAGCGCGTTGAAATTGGAGACGCCGTAGGGCGAACCCAGTTCGCCTTTCTTGTCTTTCAACGAGTACTTCGCGATCGGCAACAAATACAGCACGTCGATACCCATCTTCTTTAAATTTGGCAACATGGCCAACGCTTTGATGAACGTCCCCGTATCTTTCAGTTTATAAAGATTCCGGTCCTCGAGACTACCGGTACGGTCATGGTCGAAACTGCCGGATGCGCGGATCATCATCGAATAGACGCTCGATTTGCGGATCCAATCCCCGTTCTTCAGTTCCTCGTCGACCGGACGTTGGGTATAGAAACTCTCGGAATAGTCGATCTTCTTATCCGCACGGGCTAGGAAAACATCCCGGATGAGCGAACCATAGAAGCGGTACGGATTCACCAAAACATGACCGTCGTGGGTGACGACCTTCTCTTCGCCCGTATAGCCGAAATTATCCCAAAGGTCGGGAATCGCGTAATTGTAGACGCCTGGATTCTCTGCCGCTTGCTTGGCGATCGCCTTCGCAACTCTTTCCAAATTTTTCATAATCATCCTCCGCCACCATTTTACCATAGGTTGGATAAAATGATAACGGTTACAGCCTAACAACCATCGGGGTTAGGGATGTTGCCAAAATGAAATCGATTACACCTGGGTTGTCTTGACAAATAAATGTAGGAATGAATTGTGAAAATGCCCTTGACTTAACAATTCCAAAGGTCTAACATGAAAGCGTATACACTATGTATACCCGTCTATAGGAGGACGAAATGAAAAAGCTGTTCGCAATCATAGCAGTTGTTGCGATGGTGCTTGGTCTGACAGCGTGCGCGCCGAAAGAAACCGGACCGAAAACCATCAAAGTAGGGATCGCCATCTACAAGTTCGACGATACCTTCATGACGAATTATCGTAACGAAATGAAAGCTTATTTCGAAACGAAGAATTCGGATACCGTCAAGTATGAAGTCGAAGTTACCGACGGGAAGAACGACCAAGTCGCTCAAACCGAACAAATCGACAACTTCATCGCTCAAGACTATGATGTTCTGATCATCAACCTCGTGGATCTTACCGCTGCAAGTACGATCATAGCGAAAGTCAAGGCAGCCAATATCCCGACCGTCTTCATCAACCGTCAACCGTCGGATGCCGACATGGCGACATGGGACAAAATCACCTACGTCGGTGCCAAAGCTGAAGATTCGGGCACTTACCAAGGCGAAATCATCGTTGACCTTTGGGAAGCCACCGATTCGAAAGTCGACAAAAACGGAGACGACAAACTCCAATACGTTATGTTGATGGGACAAGCCATCCACCAGGATGCCGCCCTGCGTACCGAATACTCCATCAAAGCCGTTGAAGCCGCCGGTATCGTCGTCGACAAACTCTTCGAAGACCGTGGCGAATGGGACCGTGTAAAAGGCCAGGAAAAAATGGCTACCGCGATCACCCAGTTCGGCGATGCGATCGAAGTCGTCTTCGCGAACAACGATGACATGGCGCTCGGCGCGATCGAAGCGTTGGTTGCCGCCGGTATGACCGATGTTCCGGTTGTCGGCGTCGATGCGACCGCCCCTGCGTTGGATGCGATCAAAAACGGTACCTTGAAGGGTACGGTTCTGAACGATTCCGATGGACAGGCTCACACTTCCGTTGATTCCGCCATCAAACTGTTGAATGGCGAAGCCGTCGATGTTCTGCAATGGGTTCCGTACGTAAAAGTTACGCCGGAAAACTACGAAGACTTCATTAAGTAAGAAGTAAAAAAGGAATCCTGAATCAAGTGTGGTTTCCACCACACTTGATTTTTTATCGATATGGAGAGGACAAACAACCATGGGCCAAGAAATCATTCTTGAGATGAACCACATCAGTAAAAGTTTTCCGGGCGTCAAGGCGTTGGACGATGTATCTTTTCACGTAAGAAAAGGGACCGTGCATGCATTGATGGGGGAAAACGGGGCAGGGAAGTCCACGTTAATGAAGTGTCTCTTCGGGATCTATCTACCGGATGATGGGGAAATCATCCTCGAAGGGAAGAAGATGGATTTTCATAATCCGAAAGACGCATTGAATGCGGGGATTTCGATGATCCACCAAGAATTACAGCCGATTCCATACCGCAGCATCGCGGAGAATCTTTGGATCGGACGATATCCGATGATTAAAATCGCCAATATACCGGTGATGGTCGACGCGAAGAAGATGCGCGACATGTCGACGGACTTATTGAGCCGTGTTCGCTTGAACGCAAATCCGGATACGAAACTGAAAGATCTGTCGGTATCGCAGATCCAGTCGATCGAAATCGCGAAGGCGATTTCCTATAACGCGAAAATCATCATCATGGATGAACCGACGTCATCGCTGACCCAAGCGGAAGTCACCCAACTGTTTGAAATCATCAATGAATTACGCAACCAAGGGGTTTCCATCATCTATATCTCGCATAAGATGGAAGAAATCCTGCGCATTTCCGATGAGGTCACCATCATGCGTGACGGACGATACATCGGAACCTATCTCAGCAGCGAATTGACGATGGATTTGATTATCACCAAAATGGTCGGACGTGAATTGACCAACCTCTATCCGCCGAAGAATAACGTACCGGGGGATGTGGTCTTCGAAGTGAAGAACTTCACCTCGCCCAACCCTCGATCGTTCAAAGACGTGTCCTTCGATCTTCGCCGGGGTGAAATCCTGGGCATCGGCGGATTGGTCGGGGCACAGAGGACGGAGCTTGTCGAAGGGATCTTCGGTATCCGCGCCAGTTCGTTTGGTGAAATCAAACTCCATGGGAAAACATTGAAAATCAATCATCCGCGCGATGCCATCCGAAAAGGGATCTCCCTCTTGACGGAAGATCGGCGCGGTAGCGGAATCTTCGGCGTCCTCTCGGTCCGGGATAACGTCTCGGTCGCGAGTTTGGATGACTATGTCGATTTCCACATCAAACTCAACAATCGCAAACTCAATGCCTTGGCGGAAGACAACATTCGCAAACTGAGTATCAAAACACCGAGTACGAAGACGAAAATCCAATCCCTCTCGGGCGGGAACCAGCAGAAAGTCATCATCTCGCGATGGTTGGCGAGGGATCCCGAAATCTTCATCCTCGATGAACCGACCCGAGGGATCGACGTCGGCGCCAAGTACGAGATCTACAGTATCATGGTCAGTCTGGCGAAAGCCGGGAAGAGCGTCATCATGATCAGTTCGGAAATGCCTGAACTGCTGGGGATGAGCGATCGGATCCTGGTCATGTGTGAAGGGAAGTTAAGCGGAATTGTCGAAGGGAAAGACGCCAACCAAGAGAAAATCATGGAATTGGCCACAAAGTACATGTAAGGAGCACCCCATGTCCACACGAAAAATGAAACTTAATTCAAGTAACATTAAGAATCGTATGATTGAAAACGCGATGTACATCATCCTCATCACGATGGTCATCGTCGTTACGATTCTACGTCCGAAGTTCCTGTCGCTGGGGAACTTCCAGAATATCCTCATGAATTCATCCGTCCGTCTCATCATCGCCCTCGGGGTCAGCGGTGCGCTGATCACCCGCGGGACCGATCTTTCCGCCGGTCGGATCGTCGGGGTCGGGGCGGTCATCGCCGGAACCCTGTTGCAACGTCCGGACTACGCGGCGAAATTCTTTCCGAATTTCCCCGACACGCCGGTTTGGATGATTCTAATCCTCGCCATGATCGTCACGATGTTGATCGGTTTGATCAACGGCTTGGTGATCGCCTACCTGCATGTGCCTCCGTTCATCGCGACCTTGGGGATGCAGAGCATCGTTTACGGGTTCGCACAGGTCTATACCCGCAACGAACCGATCGGTGGGTTGAAGGTCGAATTGACAAGCATTGCGACGGGACGGGTGTTCGGTATACCCAACCTCGCCATCATCGCCTTGATCGTCATCGCCTTCATGTGGTTCATCCTCAACATGACGAAATTCGGTAAATACATCTATGCGATCGGTGGGAACGAAGTCGCCGCGGAAGTCGCGGGCGTCAACGTCACCTTCACCAAGATCCGTGTCTATGCCTTGGCGGGTTTGCTTTATGGTTTGGCCGGTGTTCTGATGGCCGCCAAGAGCGGCGGTGCGACGGCGAACTACGGGATCGGTTATGAACTCGAAGCCATCGCGGCTTGTACGATCGGCGGTGTCTCCACGGCCGGCGGCGTCGGTACGATCGGCGGCATCGTCTCCGGGGTCTTGATCTTCGAACTCTTGAAAACCGCCCTCCAGTTCTTGGGCGTCACCCCCGACTTACAGTACGTGGCGATCGGCTTGGTCATCGTGGCCGCGGTCGCGATCGACATCCGCAAATACCTCGCGAAAAAATAATCCTTCATCAAGACGGCGTCTCGCCGTCTTTCTTTTTGAATTCATTGGATTTCGTTTGTCTTTTGGGTGGGGGTTTGTTAAACTGAATACGGAATTTGAGGACACTATGAAACTGAACCGACGACTATCCATCTTGTTATTGACCGCGGCGCTTGCCGTTTTGGTCATCGGATGCACCCTGACTTCGACCAAGACCTGCGTACCCGATGGTACGAAGGTTTGCTTTGACGAAAAGAGTCAGACTTTTTTGATTGAAGACGGGGCGAAAATCGTCGTCGAAGTACCGACGAAAGAATATGGCGACCGATTGGTCGCGCTTTTCGACGCCGCCCACCAAGAGACCTCTAAACTCCTTTCCTATGTGGTAGGGAATGCATCAAGCGACACTACCCCGGATCTTCGATTCATGACGCAGAACGAAGCGGCGTTGAACTATGCTTCGTTGTTGGAGCTGGATGAATCGATGAACGAGCTCCTTTTAAATAACCTACAATGGGACAAATCCGAAGAAGTGAACCTGGAGGGACTCCGTTTCGTGCCGATGTCCGCGACCGGATTCACCTTCGTCTATGATGAAACCGTGCTAAGCGATCTTGGCGTCAGCCTTGAGGATGTCGATGCGGACGGACTTCCCGATGCGATCGATACCGTGGATGAAATCACGGCGGTCGCCGCGAAGTATCTTGCCCAAGACGTAAAAAGAACCTATACCTCCGTTTTCCCTCTGGCGTTCAACGAAGCCCTTTCCTTTTACCCTTTCCTTACCGCGGGGGGATGGGAAATCTTCCCCGAAGACATCGCGACCGAACCCGGATTCGAAACGCCCGAGTTCCTTGAAGCCCTTATGTTGATTGAAAAAATCGGCGCCTCGACGATCGTCGCCCAGCGGCCGGTCGATCCCGTGAAATTGGTTTGGCAATTCGACCAAGTCCTTTCGGGAAAAGAATTCCTCTTCAGCATGGCGAGTGAATGGATGTATGTGGAAGCCTATGAAAACCGTACCAAACACAATGTCCGCTATGCGCGATTCCCGGCTCTGGAGGATCAAATCCTCACACCTTTGGTGAGCGTGGAGGGGTATGTGATCCAAAACACGGCCTATCCTTCGGCAGCCCATGAAGTCTTGCGGGTGATCCGCGAAGTGGAATCCCTGAATGCTTTTACAGCGACGGTGAAAAAGACTTTGCTTGTCCATCCAAGCTTGACGGATCAAGTGACCTATCCCGATGCCAAACAACAGGAATTGGCGAAAGCCTATGTCCATTCCCGGAGTTTCCCACTGATTGCGCTGGAAGGCAACCCCAAAGTGCTTGGGTTCACCATGTATCGTCAAATGGAAATCCTTCCTGTATTGAAACGTTTATTTCTACAGGAAATCACGGCTCAGCAAGCCCAAGACGAAATCGTGCTCCTATCCATCGACTGGATATCAAACAACCTCGGGTATCCCGCGGAGGTAATTAAAACGAATGAGTAAAAACGAGAAAATACTGATTTTCGTCAATGCCAGCTATGTCTTGGCGGCGACCATGGCGGCCGTGTTCGTCAATGTCTATCTCTATGTCTTCACGAAGTCGTTGGAAACCATGACGGCTTATTCGATGATCCGTTTCGGTCTCTTTCCGATCGGTTTCTACTTCGGAGGCATGCTTTCACGCAAACTGAAACTCTCCGGTTCCATCGCGACCGGTCTTTCCATCATCATCTTGGGCATGTTCTATCTCCTTTTCCTTAATGAAGCCATCGCCGAGAACACTTTGTTGGTATTCGCGGTCGCACTCTTCTTCGGGATCGGCGAAGGCATCTACTGGTGCAGCATCGTCGTCCTCAACCTTCTCTCCTCGACCAAGGAATCCCGCGCCAGATATCTTTCACTGATGGGCGTCATGAACTCCGTCTCCAGCATCATCGCCCCTCTGGCCGCAAACTGGATCATCGTCAACTCGATCTCAGACGTCGCCGGCTACCTGCGCATCTTCCAAGTGGTCATCTTCATCTATGCGATCACCGCATTCTTGTCGCTCAACGTCGCCGTCGTGACCCCCAAAGCCAAGTACACCCTCAAAGATAAATTCAACCTCAAGAAGGATCCGCAATGGGCCTATGTCATGAATTCGCATTTCCTCTTCGGCTTCCGTGAAAGCGCCACATTAGTGCTTGCCGGTTTGCTGGTGTACAACGCGACCGGAGGCAAAGGCGGACTCTACTCCCAACTCTTGGCGATTTTCGCCGTCATCAGTATCCTGACCTTCTATCTGGCGGGGAAAGTGATCAGCCGCAAGAACCGGATGAAATCCTATCGTTACGCTTCTTTCCTGGTCTTCACCAGCACCGTCGTCCTGGTGCTTGTCCCCAATCTTTACGGAGCGATCTACTATGGCTTGATGAACGCCATCGCGACGCCGTTCTATGCCAACCCCTTCTCGATCATCATGATGAACGCCATGCAGGACTACGTGAAAAACGAAAGTATCCTTGGCCGCACGATCGTCAAGGAAGTCGCGATCAACGCCGGGCGGGTCATGGGGATGGGATTGATCCTGCTCTTCGCGCTCTTCCTTCCGAAAGACCTGTTTTTGCCGGTGGCCGTCATCACCGCATCGACGTTCGCCCTGATCCTGACCGGATATGCTACAATATATCACAACAGGCGCGATCGGATAAAGGCGCAAACGAGGGTGAACGGATGATGGAAAACCAGTGGGGTGCGATCCTGAAAAACGAATTCAAGCAACCGTATTTCCAACAACTGGCCGCTTTTTTAAAACATGAGTATGAAGAAAAAACGATCTACCCGGCGCGGGAGAGCGTTTTTTCCTGTTTCGGCTATTTCGACCTTCCCGACCTGAAAGTCGTCCTCCTCGGTCAAGACCCTTATCACCAACCCCGGCAAGCCCATGGCTGCTGTTTCTCGGTCCTCCCCGGAACGCCCTTCCCGCCTAGTCTCCAGAACATCTTCAAGGAACTCTCGTCCGATCTGAATCTACCGATCCCGAAAAGCGGCTGCCTGATCCCATGGGCGAAACAAGGGGTATTGTTGCTGAACACCTTGCTGACGGTCGAAGAAGGCAAGCCTCTTTCACACAAGGACAAAGGCTGGGAAGTATTCACCGACCATATCCTTGAACTCTGCAACCAACATCCCGAACCCGTCGTTTTCATTCTCTGGGGCAAGAATGCGCAAGAGAAAGCGAAAGTCATCACCAATCCCAAGCATCATCTCATACGCTCTCCCCACCCCTCCCCCCTGTCCGCGTATAACGGGTTTTTTGGAAGCAAACCGTTCTCTAAGACCAATGAATTCCTCATACGGTCAGGCAGAACCCCGATCGATTGGAGGATCGACTAATGTTTCAAACCATCCATGAATTCATCGACTATACCACCCGAAGGATGTCGTCGGGAAGATTCGGACTGAGTCGTCTCAACGATGCGTTGGTCGAACTCGGACAACCCCAGTTCGCCGTTCCTTGCGTTCATATCGCCGGGACCAACGGGAAGGGAAGTACGACCAACTTCCTAAGAAGCGTACTCCAGGAAGCGGGGTACCGGGTCGGAAGTTTCACATCGCCCCACCTTGAAGTCCACAACGACCGGATCCGGATCAACGACATCTTCATCACCGACGAGAAACTTCTGGAATATGGCAACCGCTTCTATCCCGTGTTCGAGAAATACGGACTGACGATGTTTGAGATCGACATGGTCCTGGCGGCGACGTATTTCAAAGAAGAAGCGGTCGACATCGCGCTCTATGAAGTCGGCCTAGGTGGACGGTTGGACGCCACCAATCTCATCCTTCCCCAACTCGCCCTGATCACCAACATCGGGATGGACCATATGGATTATCTTGGCGATACGTTGGAACTGATCGCAGGTGAAAAAGCCGGCATCATCAAGGACCATGTTCCGGTGATCACGGGTGAAAAGAAAGAAGAGTGTTTGAACGTATTCCATCGCGTTTGCGAAGAGAAACGAAGCGAACTGTTACTGACCACGGAAGCCACCCTGATCGCCCATGATCAATCCTCGGTCACCTTCGACTATCAGGGATATCGCATCCATCTCAAAGGACCGGCCTTGTATCAAATCAGCAACGCATCCCTGGCGATCGACGCGCTGTTGTATCTGCGTGATCATCTAGGTTGGGAGGTTTCCGATGAATCGATCAAGAACGGACTGGAGCGTGCACTGTGGAAGGGACGCTTCGAGGTCGTCCACACGAATCCCACGATCGTGTTGGACGGTGCGCACAACGAACACGGGGTCGCGGCCATCCTCTCCAGTATCCAATCCCTCCCGCAACCGGTCGTCGCGGTGTTCACGGCGCTGAAAGACAAGAAAGCCAAAGGAATGTTGGAGAAACTCCTGGGTGTTTGTGATAGAATCATAGTGACGGAATTCCAGTACTATCGTGGTGCGAAAGCCGTCGATCTTGCGGATGGATTACCCGTCGAAGTCATTTCCGATCCCCTGGAAGCCTTGCGTGAAGGTCTGCGCGGCGTTTCTATCGGAAGTCTTCTGATCACCGGATCCCTGTATTTCATTTCCGATGTCCGCAACCACTATCTTGACGAAATTCTAGAAAGGCGATCCCCATGAGCGAATTTTTCGACTCCATCCTTAGTTTGTCCATCGTCATCCAAGTACTTGCGGTCGTCGCGATCCTAGTCCTGGGGTTTTTGACGTTCAAATTTTTTCCGTTGAAACTTGAAATCCGTTCCATCACCTTCACGGCGTTGATGGTCATGCTTTCCGTCATCCTTTCGATCTTTTCCCTGATGGTCCCGATGTTCGGCTATCCCAGTTTGAAGATCGGATTTTCCCAGTTGCCTTTGATGATGATCGGGTTGTTTCTCGGACCATCCTGGGCGTTTCTCGCCGGGTTAATGGAAGACGTCCTTGAACTCTTGACCATGCCGGTCGGTTTCCCGTTCTTCGGGTTCACGCTCAACAAGATCCTGGTCGCGATGTTGCCGGCGCTATGGATGTTGATCCCCAAGACCAAGATCAAACAGTTCAAGTACCTGCCGCATGTGTTGTTGGGGGGGTTCTACCTTCTTGCCATGGCATTCACCTTCACCATCGACGAAGTGAAGGTCGGCCAGGAAATCATGGAGATCTCCATGATGACGAAGATCGGCATCTTCATCCTCAGCACGATCCTCTTCGCCTTCATGATCGTCATGCTGAACATCATCACGAATTACTTTAAAACCAAGAACCTGCGTTTCGCATTGACGGATTGGGTCATCGCGGTCTTATTGGTCGAATTCGTCGTCAATCTTATCTTAACCCCGCTCTGGCTTCAAACCATGTACGGGATCCCGTTTTGGTTCAGCGTCGCCCCCCGTTTGGTGAAGGGGACGGTGATGATCCAACTCAATATCGTACTCGGATATTTCATTGTAAGTACGATTGAACGATTAATTGAACGAAGACGGAACTAAGTTCCGTTTTTCTTATTCCACCGTCCTGGATAAGTGCCGATATTGAAGTGAAATCGCAAGAAAGTGCAAAACTCGATTTCGTTGAAAAACGAAAATGGAGTATAATAAAACTATAATGAAAAGGGGACAAATATAATATGCGCCAACATTCGATGGTGGCCATGATCCTTGCCGGCGGGCGCGGATCACGGTTGCTGGAGCTTACCAACAAAGTCGCGAAACCCGCTGTGTATTTCGGAGGGAAGTATCGCATCATCGACTTTCCGCTCAGTAATTGCGCGAATTCGGACATCAATATCGTCGGGGTGTTAACCCAGTACGAATCGGTGCTTTTGAATTCGTATGTCACGCAAGACCAACGCTGGGGCTTGGATGCGAAAGATTCAGGGATTTTCGTTTTGCCTCCGCGCGAAAAGAGCGAAGGCTTCGGATTGTACCGCGGGACGGCGGATGCGATCACGCAGAACATCGACTTCCTCGACCAGTACGACCCCGAATATGTCTTGATCTTGTCAGGCGACCATATCTACAAGATGGATTATGACAAGATGCTGAGCGACCACAAGAAGAACAACGCGGACATTACGATCGCGGTGCTTGAAGTCCCGCTGAAAGAAGCGTCGCGCTTTGGCATCATGAACGCGGATGAAACAGGTCGGATCGTCGAATTCGAAGAAAAACCGAAACAACCCAAGAGCAACCTTGCATCCATGGGGGTTTACATCTTCAACTGGAAACTACTCAGGAAGATGCTTGTCGACGATGTCAAGGCGGAGAAATCCAGCCACGACTTCGGGAAGGACATCATCCCGGGAGCGTTGAATTCAGGGAAACGGTTGTTTACCCACCGCTTTAAAGGATACTGGAAGGATGTCGGCACCATCGACAGTTTATGGGAAGCCAACATGGATTTGATCTATCGCGGAAGCGAACTGGATCTCTCCGACCCTGCTTGGAAAATCTATACCGAAGACATCACTTTGCCTTCGCAATACATCGGACGCAATGCGACCGTGAAGAACGCCTACATCAACCAAGGCTGCATCGTCGACGGGCATGTGGAAAACTCCGTACTCTTCACCAGCTGCGTGGTTGAAGAAGGGGCGAAAGTCATCGATTCCGTCTTGATGCCGGGAGCGATCGTACGTAAAGGCGCTCTTGTGCAACGGGTCATCGTCGCGGACGAGGTCGAGATTAAAGAAAACGCCAAGGTCGGGAAACCTGGCGACGGTGAGATCGAACTGATCCACCGGAATGTCCACGCGTAAGGAGGAGGCCACACCATGTGCAACGCATTAGGAATCATCAACTACGATGACGCATCCGCATATGTCGAAGGGCTGCAGGACTATCGTCCGATGCCTTCGGTGTCGTTTCTCGGCCGTTACCGCCTGATCGACTTCGCGCTTTCCAACATGACCAATTCGGGCATCAAGCATGTCCAGGTCTACGTCAAGTCGAAACCGCGTTCCGTTTTCGAACATCTGGGGACGGGTCGTCAATACAACATCAATTCAAAGCGCGGTAAATTGCATTTACTGAGCGGGGAAGAACCCATCCATTCCGAAATCTACAACCACGACATCACGGCCTTCATGCAGAACATGCAGTTCATCGAAGAAGCGAAGTATCCATATGTCGTCATCGCTCCGAGTTTCATGGTCACCAAGATCGACTTCAACGACGTCATGGCCGCCCACATGGAATCGGGAGCCGATGTCACCGTCGCCTACAAGACCATCGACAATGCGAAAGAAGCGTTCATCGGAATCAACACCTTGACCTTGGACCGCGACAAACGGATCGTGAAGTTTGAAAAGAACCAAGGCAAGTTCAAAAACCGCCATGTTTCGCTACGTATGTATATCATGAGAAAGAACCTCTTCATCGACTTAGTGAAGTTGGCACAGAAGACCAGTTCGATGTATACCCTCTCCGACATCATCGGGGACAACCTGAATACGTTGAACGTTGTCGGATACAACCACAAAGGCTATGTCGCCTGCATCAACAATCTTGACCAGTATTTCAAGGCCAACATGGAGTTGATCTGCAGGGACAAGGCGAGCGAACTCTTCGATCCGAAGTGGCCGTTCCATACCCGTACCAACGACTCCTGCCCGACCCAATATTCACCCTTGGCGGATGTCAAGTTCTCGACCATCGCCAACGGATGTTTCATCGAAGGCGAAGTGCGTAATTCGGTCCTAGGACGCGGCGTCATCGTGAAACCGGGGGCGGTCATTGAAAACTGTATCGTCCTACCCGGCGCCTTTATCGGCGAAAATGCGAAGTTGAAGTACTGCATCGTCGATAAGAATGCCAAGATCATGCATGTGAAGGAACTCTTGGGCACACCCGAAGATTTGATCTACGTCAAACGTCGGGATACCCTGTGAGGTTGATATGAAAAAGATCTTGTTCGCCGCATCGGAGGGTTTACCCTTCGTCAAGACCGGCGGTTTGGCGGATGTGGTCGGCAGTTTGCCTCAAGAACTGAGTGCGATCG
This sequence comes from Erysipelotrichaceae bacterium, assembly GCA_003520745.1. Lineage (GTDB taxonomy): Bacteria > Bacillota_I > Bacilli_A > Erysipelotrichales > Erysipelotrichaceae > GWE2-51-13. Next base: position 15,334 of record DOUE01000022.1, on the reverse strand, counting down.
GTTTCGACGTCTCGGTCATCATTCCCTTATACCTTAAAACCGCACGCACCCAACACCACACCCTGACCAAGATCGCCACCTATCCTGTCATCGTCGGAAGTCTGAACACCGTGGCGACCTTGTATTCCCGTCTCGTGGGCGATGTCACGTACTATTTGATCGAGCACGCGGGGTATTTCGAACGCGAAGGATACTATGGCTATCCGGATGACGGCGAACGATTCTCGTTCTTACAACACGCGATCTTGCGTGCCATCGAAGAGAAACATATTTCGGCGGATGTCCTGCATTGCCACGACTGGCATACCGGGTTCTTGCCGTTGTTATGCAAGACCGTCTATCTCCATCGCATCCCCCAACCTCTGACCCTCTATACGATCCACAACCTAGCTTTCCAAGGGAATTTCCCCTATGGCCTACTGGAAAGTTGCATCGGCGTTTCCAACCAGATGTATTTCGACGGGACGCTCCGTTTCCATGAAGGCATGGTTTCCTTCATGAAAGCCGGCATCCTGTATGCGGACGCGGTCACGACCGTTTCCGAAACCTATGCCCATGAAATCCTGACCTCCGACTTCGGCGAACACATGGAAGACGTCCTGCGCATGCGCAAGAAAGATCTTTATGGCATCGTCAACGGCATCGATGTGAAATCATGGAACCCGACGGTCGATACTGCATTGGCGAAATCCTTCGATACCCGTACGGTTGAAAAAGGGAAAGCCGCCAATAAAGCGGCCATCCAAGCCGAACTCGGTCTACGCCAAGACCCCGGCGTCATGCTGGTGGCGATGGTCAGCCGTCTGACACCCCAAAAAGGGATTCAGATCCTCATGGAAACCATGCACGAAATCATGGGATGGGACATGCAACTGATCATCCTGGGTACCGGCGACAATTGGACCGAAAACGAACTGCGTCAAATCGAATATCGCTATCCTCGTCGCGCCGTCTTCTATTGCGGATACCATGAAGAACTCGCCCATCGCATCTATGCGGGGGCTGATATGTTGCTGATGCCGTCGGCGTTCGAGCCGTGCGGGATTTCGCAATTGATCGCCATGCATTACGGAACCCTTCCCCTGGTACGTGAAACCGGCGGGTTGAAGGATACGGTCGAGCCCTACAACGAGTTCACCACCAAAGGGACCGGCTTCACCTTCACCAATTTCAACCGTGAAGATTTCAAGCACATCCTCAAATACGCATTGGATACTTATTACCGCAACCCTGAGAACTGGAAAAAGCTGGTGAAGCAGGCGATGAAGAAGGATGTATCCTGGAGTAAGTCGGCCAAAGAATACGCGAAACTCATCGAAAGAAAAACGAAGTGATCAAAGCGTCGAAAGACGCTTTTTCTAAGAAAACGCTTAAAAACAGGGTCGGTCGGAATTGGATGACAAGCTCTTGAATGCGGACTCCGAGTAAAACGGGAAGCAGGGAAAGCGCACTAAAAAAGTGCGAAAATGAAAGCGCTTAATATGTGAAACGACTAACATACAAGCATAAAAACATTGTTTCAAGGTAGTGGAAATGCTATAATCTGAGTGACTACAAGGAGGATGTAGATATGGCAAAACAGACAGTGCGCGACCTCGATGTAAGAGGGAAACGCGTCATCGTTCGTGTCGATTTTAACGTTCCGATCAAAGAAGGCAAAATCAAAGACGATAATCGTATCGTACAGGCGCTGCCGACCATCGACTATTTGGTCGAACAGGGGGCGCGCATCATTTTGATGTCGCATTTAGGCAAGGTGGATCATAAAGACCCCGAAGTCACTGCGGCGGATAAGGCCAAGAACAACATGGCGCCGGTTGCGGTGAAGTTGGCTGAAAAAGTCAGCACCAAGGTTTCGTTCTGCGCCGAAACTCGCGGACCGGTACTTGAAGCCGCCGTCGCCGCGCTGAACGACGGGGAAATCCTGTTGGTTCAGAACACGCGTTATGAAAAAGGCGAAAGCAAGAACGACCCCGAACTCAGCAAGTACTGGGCGTCGCTGGGCGATTTGTTTGTGACGGATGCTTTCGGATCCGTACATCGCGCCCACTCCTCGACGGTCGGGATTGCGGAAATCCTGCCTTCGGCCTTGGGTTTCTTGGTCGAGAAAGAAGTCGATATGCTGGGCAAAGCCGTCTATGAACCGGCTCGACCGTTTGTTGCGATATTGGGCGGGGCGAAAGTCTCCGACAAGATCGCGGTCATCGAAAACCTGCTGAACATCGCCGACAAGGTGTTGATCGGCGGCGGGATGGCGTATACCTTCTTGAAGGCGGAAGGCAAGGAAATCGGAAAATCTCTGCTGGAAGCCGATCGTTTGGACTTGGCGAAAGAATTCCTGGAACGCGGTAAAGGGAAACTGGTCCTGCCGGTCGACCACATCACGGCCAGTGCGTTCGCTGAAGATGCGGATACGAAAGTCGTCGACAACGACCACATCCCGGCCGACTACATGGGCTTGGATATCGGTCCGAAATCGATCGAACTCTTCAAGAACGAATTATTGGGAGCGAAAACCGTCGTTTGGAACGGACCGATGGGCGTCTTCGAAATGAAGCCGTTCGCCGCCGGTACCTTGGAAGTCTGCAAAGCGATTTCCGAACTTCCGGGTGCGATGACCGTCATCGGTGGCGGGGATTCCGCGGCCGCAGCGATCCAACTTGGATTCAAAGATAAATTCAGTCACATTTCCACCGGAGGCGGAGCCTCCCTGGAATTCATGGAAGGCAAGGAATTGCCGGGTATCGCCATCATCCAGGAGAAAAAATAATGCGTAAACCGATCATCGTAGGGAATTGGAAGATGAATAAGACCATCGCCGAAGCCGTTAGTTTCGTCGATGCGATCGAACCGCTATTGCACGACGATGCCGACTTCGGCGTCGGCGTACCGTTTCTTACCTTGGAGAAATCCGTCGCGCATGCGAAACATCTCTTGATCGCCGCGCAGAACGTCCATTTCGAAGACAGCGGCGCATTCACCGGCGAAGTCAGCGTATCCATGCTGAAGGAAGTCGGCGTCACGTGGTGCATCATCGGACATTCCGAACGTCGCACCTACTTCGGCGAGACGGATGCCACCGTCAACAAGAAAGCCTTGAAACTGGTCGCGAACCAGATCACGCCGATCATTTGCGTTGGTGAAACGTTGGCGCAATTCGAAGCCGGTGAAACGGAATCCGTCGTCCGTACGCAGACCGCGGCCGCATTGAACGGCTTGGCCGGCGACAATGTCGCCGCTCTGGTCATCGCCTACGAACCGGTTTGGGCGATCGGGACCGGGAAGAACGCCACCAAGGAAATCGCCCAGGATACCTGTGCGATCGTCCGTGATGAAGTGAAGAAGAACTTCGGACCCGAAGTCGCAGAAAAAGTTCGTATCCAATACGGCGGATCGGTCAAACCCGAAAACATCCGTGAATACATGGCGGAAGCCGACATCGACGGAGCCCTCATCGGAGGCGCATCCTTGAAAGTCGACTCGTTCAAAGCCATCATCGACGCTTTAAAAGCGTAATTCCAGGAGGATAAACACATGTCGATCATTATTGATGTCTACGCACGTGAAGTCATCGACTCGCGCGGCAATCCCACCATCGAAGTAGAAGTCACCACCGATTCCGGCGCGTTCGGACGCGCCATCGTTCCCAGCGGAGCTTCCACCGGCGAACGCGAAGCCCTTGAACTCCGTGACGGCGACAAGAGCCGTTACTTAGGCAAAGGCGTCGAAAAAGCGGTTTCCAATGTCAACGACATCATCGCGGACGCGGTCGTCGGTATGGATGTCACCGATCAGAACGGCATCGACAAACTGATGATCGAACTCGATGGAACGCATGACAAATCCCGTTTGGGCGCCAATGCGATCCTCGGCGTTTCGATGGCATCCGCTCGCGCGGCGGCCGACTACTACAATATGCCGTTATACAAATACTTGGGCGGATTCAACGGAAAGACCTTGCCGGTCCCGATGATGAACGTCATCAACGGCGGTGCGCACTCCGATGCGGCCATCGACTTCCAAGAATACATGATCATGCCGGTCGGCGCACCTTCCTTGAAAGAAGCGCTGCGCATGGGTGCGGAAACCTTCCATGCCTTGAAGAAAGTCTTGAAGGCCAAAGGCCAAGCGACTTCCGTCGGGGATGAAGGCGGATTCGCCCCGAACTTGGGCAACAACGAAGAACCTCTGCAAGTCATCGTCGAAGCCATCATCGCAGCCGGCTATGTTCCGGGCAAAGACATCGCTTTGGCCATGGATCCTGCAGCCAGTGAATTCTATGATGACGAAAAGAAAGTCTATTTCTGGAAGAAGAGCACGAAACAGACCTTGACCTCCAAAGAAATGGTCGACTACTACGAATATCTCTGTGGCAAATATCCGATNNGACGACCTCTTCGTCACCAACCCGGCCATCTTGGCGGAAGGCATCGAAAAAGGCATCGCCAACTCGATCCTGATCAAAGTCAACCAAATCGGCACCTTGACGGAAACCTTCGACGCGATGGAAATGGCCAAGCGCAACAACTATACGACCGTCGTCTCCCACCGTTCGGGTGAATCCGAAGATACGACCATCGCGGACATCGCGGTCGCCTTCAACGCCGGACAGATCAAAACCGGTTCCATGAGCCGTACCGACCGGATCGCGAAATACAACCAATTGCTTCGCATCGAAGACGAATTGGCGGATGTCGCGGTATTCCCGGGCAAATCCTGCTTCTTCAACGTTAAGTAACATCAAACACCCCTTTCCAAACGGAAGGGGTGTTTCCTTGTGATGTATCTTGAATTACATCGATTAATGATCGCCGCTTTTCCACCCTTCACAAAAATCCGTTAAAAACAAGGGGATGTGAAAATGCGCTTGTTGTTTTTTGAATGGTTATCTGATAAAATGTATAGGCAAACTGTAAAGGAGGATTCCGATGCTTGATATCGTACTGATGGTGGTCGCCGTCCTACTGATTCTATTATCACTTCTTCAAAGCGGCAAGTCCGACGGCATCAGCAGTGCCTTCTCCGGAAGCGGCGGGTTGAACCTGTTCGCGAACGTGAAAGAACGGGGTCCGGAAAAGACGATTTCCCGGTTGACCTTGGTTCTGGGGATCGCATTCTTTGTCCTGGTGATTTTAGTAAGAATCGTATAAAATCGGCCGCACAGGCCTTTTTTATTATACAATGTGGAAGGAGGCATACAATGGACCTCAAAACAAGATTGATTGAAAAACTGGAGGAGAACGGACAACGTTACTATCCTCTGACCCAATGGGCAGAACTGTTGGGACTAACAAAACAAGACGAGCTCGAACGTTTTTTTCAGACTGTGCGTGAATTGGAAGAAGACGGGGTACTCACCATGACCCGCAACGACAAGGTGATCCTGACCAAGGATGCGGGTTGGAAGACCGGCGTCCTCAGCATCAATGCGAAAGGATTCGGGTTCGTGGATCTGGAGGAAGGGTCGATCTATATCCATTCTTCGGGGTTGAAGGATGCGATGCATCAGGACACCGTGTTGGTGAAGCCGAAGACCTATAACGACGGAAGCAGCGAAGGCATCGTCGTGAAAGTCCTTGAGCGTGCGGTGACGCAGGTCGTCGTCGAAACGATCAGGGTNNTTTACCCAAAGCGATTTGTCCCGTGTGACCGAAGGGGTGATTTTGGTCGCGAAAATCGTCGGATACGGTGATCCGCTGACCATTAAACTCGACAAGATCCTCGGCTATAAGAACGAACCCGGGATGGATGTCTTGACGGTGTTGGCGGAATACGGCATCGAACCGAAGTTCCCGCAAGAAGTCATGGACCAAGTCGAAAAGATCCCGATGGAAGTCCGTGAAGAAGACAAAAAAGGACGAAGGGACTATACCGACCGGGTCGTCGTCACGATCGACGGGGAAGACGCGAAGGATTTGGACGACGCCATCAGTCTCAAGAAGGTCGACGGGAAGTATCACCTACAAGTCCATATCGCCGACGTCAGCCATTATGTCCGTGCCTATACCCCGATCGACAAAGAAGCCGAGCACCGGACCACGTCCGTCTATGTGGTCGACCGTGTCGTTCCGATGCTTCCTCAAGCGCTATCCAACGGCGTGTGCTCACTCCACCCTAACGTACTCCGCTTAACGCTGACCTGCGACATGGTCGTGAACCCAAACGGAAGCGTGGATACCTACGAAATCGTCCCGTCGTTCATCAAGTCGAACTACCGTATGACCTACAGTAACGTCAATAAAATCCTCGATCACGACCCGCAAGTCACCAAACAATACGAAGAAGTCAAAGACTTGTTCTTTCTGATGAAGGAAGCCGCTGATGCCATACGTACACGACGCGAAGGGATGGGGTCGATCAACTTCGAAACCGTCGAATCGAAATTCAAGGTCGATGAGAACGGCAAGGTACTTTCGATTTCAGCGCGTACCCAAGACGATGCGGAATTGATCATCGAAGACTTCATGGTCTTGGCCAACGAAACCGTGGCCAGACATATGAAGTGGTTGGAGATCCCTTCGCTGTATCGCGTCCATGAAATCCCGGATAAGGTGAAACTACAAGAATTCTCGAAGATCCTGATGCCGTTTGGGGAAAAACTCAGAGGAGATCTTTCACACATCCAACCCGGTGTCCTTCAGAAACTTCTGACCAAGTTCGAAGGCCGTCCGGCGTTCCATGTCATCTCGACGGTGTTACTCAGAAGCATGCAGAAGGCGAAATACGATCCCAAATGCATCGGCCATTTCGGCTTGGCCTTGAAGGAATACCTTCACTTCACCTCACCGATCCGCCGTTATCCCGATTTGATCGTGCATCGGATGTTGCGGAAATACCACTTCAACCTTCCGGATGAAAACGCGAGGATCGAAGACGAAAAAGGGATGCAGACCTATGCGCTTGAAACTTCGTTCGGCGAACGGAATGCGGTGGAAGCGGAACGTGAAGTCGAAAACATGAAGAAAGCCGAGTTCATGATGGACCATATCGGCGAGATCCATTGGGGGATCATCAGTGCGGTGACCCGTTTCGGATTCTTCGTCTCGCTTGAAAACACGGTCGAAGGCTTGGTCCATATCCAGAATCTGACCGACGATTATTACGAGTTCGATGCGAGACTGCATAGTCTGCGCGGAAGTCGGACGCATCGTACGTTCATCCTGGGACAGAAGCTTAAAATCAAAGTCTCCGGGGCAAGTAAAGAAAAGAAGACCGTGGATTTCCTTCTAGCGGAGGAAGTGAAACGTAAATCCACGGTGCCTGCGCATAAAGGGGGAGTGGCAAGTGGCCGTAAAAACCGTATCCGTTAATCGGAAAGCGACCCATGATTACTTTATCGTCGAGAAATATGAAGCCGGGATGGTCCTCTATGGAACGGAAATCAAATCCATCCGTAAAGGGTCGGTCCAGTTCAAAGACGCCTACATCGAGTTTAAAGACGGGGAGGCGTTTGTGAGGGAGATGTACATCGCCCAATATGAATTCGGAAACCGCTTCAACCATGAAGAAACACGCGACCGTAAGCTGTTGATGCATAAGGCGGAAATCGCCAAGTTGCAGAAGAAGGTCAAACTCAAAGGATTCACCGTCATCCCGCTTCAGATGTATCTTAAGGATGGACGGGCGAAACTGGAGATCGCATTGGCGGAAGGGAAGGATGTCCATGATAAACGGGAAGCCTCCAAAGAACGCGATGCGAAACGCGAGATCGATAAAGTGCTGAAGAATCAACGCTAAAAGGGACGTGTTCCCTTTTTTTGTGGGGAAATCGACTGATAAATAAGGTATACTGAAATTACGAAAATCATAGGAGGGGACGATGAAGAAAATCAAGATGATCGGTTTACTTCTTTTACTTGGCGGGTGTTCACAACTGGAATCCTTGACGACCGAGCTAACGCCGACCCGCTTCCTTGAAAACATGCCCTATGTCCGATTCACCTTCGGGGAAGTTTCTTTTGTCTTGATCCAACCTTCTTCCACGTTCTTCGTCTATCTGCTTGGGATACTTACGATCCTGCTTGGCGTCCTTTTTCTCAAGAATCACATGCATCAGAAATCCAGGTTGTGGTGGGGGATCGGGATGGTACTTTGGGGCATCGGCGCGATCGTCGCCGGAAGCAGCTACCAAGCCTTCGGCTATGAACTGAAATGCGCCAACCGTTACTTTTGCCTGCAGACCAGTTGGGTCGAGCTTCTCTATCTCGTGATCACCATCTTCAGTATGAACGCGTTGTTAATGGGGATGGTTTACCGTATGAAGAACCTTCGTTTAAGGCGCATCGTGGCGGTCTACGCCGCAATCAGCAGTATCGGGTATACGTTATGGCTATTGAAGGGACTTTGGCTGGCGAATGCCTTCATGGTCTCCTACGAAGCTTTGTTGATCTTCCTCTCCCCGACGATCCTTCTCTACTTCCTGAGCGTACAAGGGAAATCCAAGGGTCTGGACAAGAAACTTCGAAACACATGGATCTATTTCCTGCTTCTCAACCTCGTTTACTTCGCCTGGTTGTATTCCGGAATCTCAGGGATCCTCTACCATGATTTCAAGATCTGGCTGAATGAAAACGACATCCTGCACCTACTGCTCATTGTCTGGATGGTCTATCAATACAAAGTGCTCTATCCCAACCTCGAAGACGAATCCATCAAGTAAAAACGCTTCCCCGAGAACTCGGAGAAGCGTTTCTTTTGTTTACCAGTGACCGCCGCCGCCGCCGCCGAAGCCGCCGCCGCTAAAGCCGCCACCACCGCCGCCGATGCTGCCGCCGCCTTTGGCGCGGGGGACGGAAGTCATCGAACGGTTCATATTCCCTAAGGTATGATTCAGACTACGCATGAACAAGTAGGAGTTCATCGGATTGGAACCGACATACCAGGAAGGTTGCGGAATGGCGATCGATTCGAACTTCTTCGACCAGACATCCGAGACATTCAGGACATAGGCGTAGGGAAGGATCTTGTAGAAGTATTCGGGATCATCACGAACAAGCATTTCCAGCTTGTCTTTCTCCGCGACTTCGATGAAGCGTTTCAACCCGATGATCCGACCGAGATACTCGGTCCCCAAAGGGGTGCGCTTATCCATGACGCTGATAAGCAAGGCGTTGAAGGTCAATAAGCCCAACAGGACGACCAAGATCCATAGAGGGGCTTGGATCCAGATGAAGATCCCAAGCAAGACGCTGATAACGACCAAGGCGAAGATGGCCAAGCCGAATCCTGCGCCGATGCGCGAGACCAGGCGGAGAGAGATCCATTTCTGACGCAAGATCGAGAAGAGGATGTTGAAGGCGATGCCGCAGACCAAGAGGATGATCGGTAGGCCCAAAGCCATGTCGACCATGTAGGTGTCCACGTAGACCAACGCCGCCAAGACCAAATAGATCGGGAAGACGGAGACGACACCGAGGATGAACTTCATCGCGGTGGATGCCTTGCGGTAGATGTTCCGGGATTTATTCCCCTGGAAATGACGCTGGATGTCCGCCTGGGCATGTTGGAGGTGCATGTAGAACGTATTCTCCAACTGTTTGTTGGTGACTTCGGTCCGACCCATGAACAAGGCGTTGAACAGCGTTCTTTCGGCACGGATTTCGCTTTGGGGGATGTCCATCAGTTTCGTGAGCGTGAATCCGCTCTTCCCGGTTTCCGTGATGGTCAAGTACCCTTTGGACGCCCATTCGATGATCAAGGAAAGGACATCGCGGGAATCGACGAATCCGTCGAAGATGAATCCGACTTGTGCGCTGCTCAGTCCGGGGATGGCGTTGAACTCGACGGTTTCGACCGGACGTTCATCCTTCCCGAACTTGAAGAACGCCAATAAAACCAAAACGCTCATGGCGATCGCAAACATCAAGGCCGGGATCGAATAATCCGCCGCCGGGATGAAGGTGAAGAAATCGTTCGGAAGTTCGCTGAACACCGTCAGCGCCTGACCATAGGAAATGCCCTGGTCGTAAGTGCCGCTCAGCGTGTTTCCGACGACCGTGTAGTTGAGATCCAACGGGGTATTGTTTCCCGCGATCCCGCCATAGAAGGTGATGTCGCTCGGCCACGGTTTCGGCAGTGTCACCGAGAACTCCACGTTCTCGATCCGGTCTTGCCAATACTGACCGACAAGGTTCATATAGAAGGCTTGGTAGCCATTGAGGTCCAAGTCACGCATCTGGATCGTATAGGTAAGCGTATAGACTTTCAATCCCATCGGGACATAGACGTCTTCATCCCCGATGTAGATCGTGACATAACCGTTCTCACGGACGGTCTCGGCGATCGGATCCTGCCCCGCGCTGATATTGCGGACCGGGAAGTAATAATCGCGGTCATAGGTTTCGCCGTCGATCGTCCATTGCATGCTGTAGTTCTCGGGTAAAAAGATCACCGCCCCATGGGACGTGGAAATGTTGAACTGGTAATCCATGGTCTGTTCGACCGTGATCTTCCCGTTCTCGTCCACGACCATGTCGATCTTGAAGTTCTTGATGACGACATCGTCTTCCGCATGGACCGGGGAAATCATCCCCATCAAACCGATCGTCGCCAGCAGGAAGGTTAAACAAAGTACTTTCAGTTTTCTCATGATTCCCTCCTCAAGGGAAAAGGGGAACGATGCTCCCCTTTCGATTTAGAATTGGACTTTGACGTTCTGACGTTGAGCTTCGTCCGTCACTTCGAACAACGGGCGACGTTTGAATCCGAACATCCCGGCGATCAGATTGGTCGGGAAGCGTTCCAAGGTCGTATTGAATTCCCTTGTCGATCCATTGTAGTACTTGCGGGATTGCGCGATGTCTTCTTCGACGACTTTCAATTGTCCCTGCAAATCCATGAAGTTCACGTTCGCCTTCAGATCCGGATAGGATTCGGCCAATGCGAACAAGCGACCCAAGGCCCCTTGGAAGCTTGCTTCGTTGGTGGCTTTTTCATCGATGGTCTTCGATCCGACGGCGGCGTTACGCGCGGCGATGACTTTTTCCAAAGTCTCGCTTTCGTGCTTCGCATACCCTTTGACCGTTTCAACCAAGTTCGGGATCAAATCGTAGCGTTTGACCATGTAGACATCCATGGTGGAGAATGCTTCATCGACGCGATTGCGCAGCGATACGAGCGAGTTGTATGCGCCGATCATCCAAAAGACGATGACGACGACTAGACCAAGCAGAATGTAACCAATGTATTCCATAGGTTCCTCCTCATCACACAGTGGTTGTGTATAGTTTGATTATACTCCATCCCTTTGTCTGTGAAAAGGATGTCAACTCAAGAAACGGTATCGTTGCCCCTTATTTTCGGGCTGTGGGCAAGGAATTCCCCGTCGAAATATGATATCCTAAGGATGCGAGGAAAAAACCATGAAAATCACACTCGGTACCTACACGAAACGCAGTAGCCAAGGCATCTATACGATTGAACTCAACGAACAGGAAAAGAAATTGGAAAACCTGACGTTGTTGCATCCGATTCAAAACAGCACCTATCTCGAGTACGACCAAAACCGCCTTTATGCGGTCTTGAAGGATGGTCAGGGGGGACTGCGGATGTATCAGGACGGCGTCGTCGTCAATCAAGTGACCCAGGAAAACACGCCGCCGTGCTTCGTCAACGCCATCCCCGAGAAGCAGTTGGTCATGAGCGCCAACTACCATGCGGGGCACATCGACCTCTATTCGACCAAGCAAAACCGGCTCGAACACCTTCAACGCATCACATACGACGAAGGCTCCCACGCGCACATGATCAAATACGAACCCCGTTTCGACGAAGTCTATGTTTGCGACCTTGGCTTGGATAAGGTATTGACGTATGCGATCCAAGCGGATCGCTTGGTATTGAAACACAGTTTCAATACCCAACCGAAACAAGGCCCGCGTCATTTCATCGTCCATCCCACGTTACCCATTCTTTATGTCCTGACGGAACTGAGCAGCGAAGTCCTCGTCTTCATCCGGCACGACGACCATCTTGAACTGATCCAAACCCTAAGCGCCTTGCCTGTGAACGAGGATCAAATCAAGTGGGGGGCGGCGATCCGGATCAGTGTTGACGGGAAATTCCTTTATGTCTCCAACCGCGGCCATGACTCGATCACAGTTTTCTTGATCGATCGCGAAGGCATCTTGAAAACGATCCAAAACATTCCGACCTATGGAAAACACCCACGCGATTTCAACCTCTCCCCCGACGAGAGATTCCTGGTGGTCGCCCACTTGGATAGCGATTCCTTGACGCTCTTTGAACGGGATCAGACAACCGGACACTTATCTTTGCTTCAGAAAGATGTCTTCGCCCCTGAATCGGTCTGCGTCGTATTCTAAGTCGACTGGGTAGACTTTCGGACATCTTCCATATCCTGGATTTCGTGTCCATTGACATTATCATTTCCTTATTCTATACTATGGACGCACACATGGGGGTGTCATGGTTTCGACAGGTTGCTGTTGGATTCAGGCTGCAGTGGAGTGGCGACCTAATTGCCAAAACAAAAATAACTAACAACAATTACGCTTTCGCTGCTTAATTAGTCTAAACTAGACTTCAGCGTGTCTCCCCGGATTCGTCCTCAGGTTCGGGCTAGACATCAGAAATGAGGAATACGGGATCCAGCCGATCGTACGAAGATCTCCGACAATCCAGTCGATCACATCAAACCAAGTTCGTCCGTTCGCTAAGGTTTGATTACTAGAAGCGGAATAAACTGTAGATGCTTGAATGTGAAGCACAATTTGGACAGGGGTTCGACTCCCCTCACCTCCACCAACTTTACCCCATACCATGTGCCCCGAGTTCCTCAACTCGGGTTTTTTCTGTTTCTAGCTGATTCTTAAATCCTGTATATGACTTCAAGGTTCGAAGTAACTGTAAATGCATACAATAGGGTGTTGACAAGCCTTCTATGCAGAGTGTTACTATGAAATCAACATACGGGGGAACATGTATGAAACAATTACGACACCTTTTCATCGCAACGATCGTTACGGCGTTGGTTTTTTCGTCGTTGACTCAACGAGTCTGGGCGATGGACTCCTTCTCGGAATCCAAACCCACGAATGTCATTCAAGAGGTTCAAGCCGCCATCGACCCTTCCGAAGACATCCCGATTCAGGAAGTGGAAGAGAAACGGGAAGCCAATGTCAAACATTTCCTAACGGATAACTTCCGCTATGTGGCGATGGTCTATCCCGTCAGTGTCCATTACGCAGAGAACGGGAAATGGAAAGCCATCGATAATACCTTACTTGATACGGTCGACGAAGAGAAGAGCGACGTGTTGGAGAATGCCGCCGGCGGAGTCAAAATCCGGTTGGCGAAGAATTCCCAGTCCACCAAACTGGTTTCACTGAAGTCCGGGGATTTCGGACTCTCGTGGACCTTTAAGGACATTGCGAAGAAAGCCGTTCAAGTGGTCCAACCCTCCCAAGCGAAAGATGAAGATCTGACCACGGTGGAGAACCTGACTTCCTCCGTGACCTATCTGGATGTTTTCGAAGGCGTGGACTTGGAATATGTCCTGCGCGGGGATGAAGTCAAAGAAAACCTCATCTTGAAGTCCAAGACCGCCCAACACTCGTTTACCCAAGTGTTCCGTTTTAACGGATTGACACCGAAGACCCAAGAGGATGGGACGGTATGGCTCGTGGATGAGAAGGGAACAATGGTGTTCCGTCTTGAGCGCTTTTTGATGGTGGATGCCAAGGGAGAAGAGAGTCAAGCGATCCAAACCCGTTGGACCCAAGTGAACGAGACCTGGGAACTGACGATCCAACCGGATCAAGAATGGTTGAGCGCACCGGAACGGACCTATCCCGTTGTCGTGGATCCGACTGTCAGCACTCCTTTGTCCCCCTCACAAATCGAGGACACGCACGTCACCTCGACGCTTCCGACCTCCAACTTCTATAACAGTTATATTCTGAAGACCGGCAACAATGTGCATCGTACCTTCATCCGATTCACCTTACCCAGTCTCACAGCGGCGGATATGGTCATCGCTTCTACGCTTCAGATGAGCATCGATAATGTTGGAACATCGCAAAACGATTACCAAGTCAATGCGCATAAAGTCACGGGAAGCTGGACGGAAACAGGATTGACTTGGAACAATCAACCGACATACAATTCGAAAATCGAAGATTATGAAGTCGTCGGACATGATGCCACCAAGAACGCCTATGCTTGGGATATCACGTCGATCGTAAAGGATTGGTATGTCAGCGGCGTCAATAACGGGTTGATGTTGAAGAACCAGACGACGGAATCCGGGTATAAGGAGTATTACTCCGCCGATACTAGTTCCGCTTATCTGAATTTCCGTCCGGTCGTTACGATTTTCTATGTCAACAATAATGGACTTGAATCCTATTGGACCTATCATAGCCAAAACGTCGGAAGGGCGGGAATCGGGTACACCAACGACTATAACGGCAACCTGGTGTTCATCCGACAAGACACCGTTTCTTCCGGAAATATGATGCCGGTGAGTGTTTCGCATGTCTACAACCTCAACGACCGCGCCACCAATATCGGCTACGGGAACGGATGGCGGTTAAACTATACCCAACAAGCCGGAACCGAAACCATCGGAACGACAACCTACTACTATTGGATCGACGAAGACGGCACGAAGCACTACTTCGCCTATGACAGCGTCAAACAGAAGTACATGGATGAAGCCGGGACGCAGTTGTGGATGGTGAAGAACGCCGATACCAGTTACACGATGACGGATGCCCAGAACAACATCTCGAAATTTAATACCGCAGGGAAACTGTATGAAATTCAAAACAGCGATGGGAAGAAGATCACCCTGACCTATAACGCTGCCGGACAATTATGGAAGATCACGGATGCTTCATCCCGGGTTACGACGCTCCTTTATGGGACAAGCAATTGCGGAAGCGGGAATGCCTGCCTTTCCTCGATCACCGGCGTTGACGGACGGGTTACCAATTACACTTATAGCGGACTTCAGCTGACATCGGTCACGGAAGTCTTTGACGCCGATCCCGCCCACAATAAAGTCTCAACCTATACCTACGACGGAACCGGCACAGATCAGTATAAACTCTTGAGTGCGACGAATTTCGACGGCTACAAGATGACCTACACTTATTCCACATTGAAACCGTTTCGGGTCACCAAGTTCATCGAGAGTCAAGGAAGCACACTAGGGGAAGAGTTGAGTCTCTCCTACGGCTACAATACGACGTTCTACACCGATACCAACGGACGCAAATCGATCTACACCTTCAATAATGCCGGAAACACGGTGACCATTCAGGATCCCGACGGCTATGCGCAGTATTATAGTTACAATGAATCCGGCAGT
>DOUE01000043.1 GCA_003520745.1 Erysipelotrichaceae bacterium | reverse complement strand
TCTCCCAACTGAGCTAAACCTCCATCACGCCTTAGCGCCCTATTAATATACCATGATAGGAATTGACCGTCAACAAATTTCTTCTTGTTTTCAGGGCCTATACAGTGTTTTCATCGCTTTTCAATCATGGTATAATTGTACGGATAAACGGAGGTAGAAGTATGTTGAAAGTATACAATAAACAAGCACTGACGAGAAACCAACGATTCCAACGAGCGTTACTCTACGGTGGCGCGGCTGCGATCGCAAGCATCGTGATTTATGTGATCCTGGCTCAAGTCCTACCCTTCGAGTCCTCCATCCTTTATATCGGATTCGGCTATGGCATCGGTTATGTGATCCGGACCTATGGGAAAGGGGTTCAACCCCGCTTCTCGATTTTAGGCGCCGTGCTTGCGGCCTTGGTCTTTTTGATCGGCGATGTCGTCTATCTGGCAGGCATCGAAGTCTTCACCAATCCCGCCTTGTTCGTCGACGCCTTTCTCTACAATATCAGTTCGTTGATGGATGTTTCTCGATTCGGCTTCCTTAATCTGTTGTTTCGGGCAGCCGGCGTCTATTTCGCCTATGTCGAGTCCCGCATCGTTTAATTGAAACGAGGTAAATGCATGTTCTATCGTGAAACCTGGGCCGAGATCGATCTCGATGCCTTGCAGAAAAACATACGCTTGTGCGAAGCCTGGACGAAGAAGGCGGTTTTCGCGGTCATCAAAGCCAATGGATACGGACATGGCGATGAATTCATCGCCCGTAAAGCGCTGAGTTCGGGGGCGAAGATGCTGATGGTGTCTTCCATGGATGAAGCTCTTTCCCTGCGCAATAAGAAAATCAACGGGGATATCTTGATTTTAGGCTACATCCATCCCAAGGATGTTCGTCTGGCTCTGAAACACGGGATTCGCTTGACGGTGACCTCGCTGGAGTGGTTGAAGGAAATCGTGAAACATCCCGTCGACGGATTGATCGTCCATGTCAAATACGATACGGGGATGAACCGTCTTGGGGTCAAGCTACAGGATGAAGTTCGGGAAATCTTGACGATCTGCGATCGTCATGGGATTCAAACCGAGGGGATCTTCACCCATTTCGCTTCGAGCGATGAAGAAGACAATGTCTTGACGTCCAAACAATACGAAAAGTTCAATGAATTGCTGGATTCGCTTGATCGCGAATTCAAATGGATCCATTGCGCCAATTCGGATGCGGCGTTGCATTTTCAAGAGAACCGCTGCAATTCGACCCGTCTGGGTTTGGCGATCTACGGGTATTCCACCTTCAACATCGGCTTGAAGCCGGTGATGCGGCTGTACTCGAAAATCGTGCATGTCAAGCAAGTCGAAGCCGGTGAGACCGTCAGTTACGGCGCAACCTACTCCCCACTGAAAACCGAATGGATCGCGACGATCCCCATCGGTTATGCGGATGGATGGAGTCGCAGACATCAAGGCGATGTCGCCTACATCGGGGATGAAGCGTGTGAATATGTGGGCCGGGTCTGCATGGACCAGACGATGATCCGTCTTCAGACGTATCATCCGGTCGACACGATCGTCGAATTGCTTGGGGACCATGCGGATGTGGTGAAGATGGCGAAACACATGGAGACGATCCCGTATGAGATCTTGACGCAGGTGAGCGATCGGATCCCGAAGGTATATTATGAAAACGGTAAGAAGATCGGCGAGGTCCACTCGCGGATGAAATAAGAAAGCTCGGAGATCCGAGCTTTTTACTACTCCCATTCGATGGTTGACGGGGGTTTCGCGGTGATGTCGTAGACGATGCGGTTGATGCCTTTGATCTCGTTGACGATGCGTCTCGAGATGACATCCAACACGTCGTACGGGATGCGTGCATAATCGGCGGTCATCCCGTCGATCGAGGTGACGGCGCGGATGCCCAGCGCGTAATCATAGGTGCGCTGATCCCCCATGACGCCGACCGAACGGATGTTGGTCAATACGGTGAAATACTGCCAGATTTCTCGGTCCAGACCGGCGTTCTTGATTTCTTGGCGTAGGATGAAATCACTGCGTCGGACGAGGTCGAGTTTTTCTTCTGTGACATCTCCGATGATGCGGATGGCCAAGCCGGGACCCGGGAAGGGTTGACGATGGACCAAGTCTTCCGCTAAGCCTAAAAGTAACCCTAAAGCGCGTACTTCATCCTTGAAAAGCAGGTTCAACGGTTCGATCAGTTGGAACTGCATATTTTTGGGAAGACCGCCCACGTTATGGTGTGACTTGATGGTCTGGGCGGTGCTGGTTCCCGATTCGATGATGTCGGTATACAGCGTCCCTTGCGCCAACCACTTGATCTGCGTCAGTTTCGCGGTTTCGGATTCGAAAACACGGATGAATTCTTCCCCGATGATTTTGCGTTTACGCTCAGGATCGACGACACCGGCGAGTTTCGACATGAATCGTTCACGGGCATCGATCTTGATCAGCTTGACGCCGAATTGTTTCTCGAAGGTTTCGACCACCCGATCCGCTTCCTGGTGACGAAGCAATCCATGGTCGACAAACATGCAGGTGAGTTTCTTTCCGATCGCTTTGTAGAGGAGCGCGGCGACCACGGCGGAATCGACACCGCCGGAGAGAGCACAGAGGACTTCGTCCTCGCCGACCGTCTGGCGGATCTTGTCGACTTGTTGGTCGATGAAGGTACCTAGTTGCCAATTGTTCTGCGCTTTACATACATCGAAGACAAAGGCGTGCAGGAGGTCGTTACCGTGGACCGTATGACGGACCTCGGGGTGGAACTGCATCGCATAGAGTTGACGGGACTCATCGCTGACCATGGCCAGGATGCCGCTTTCGCTCTTCGCATTGACGATGAATCCTTCCGGAAGCTGTGCGACATGGTCGCCATGGCTCATCCAGACTTGTTGTTGGGCAGGAAGACCGTTGGTCAACGCATTGCCTTGTGTGATCGTAATGGTGTTCTTGCCATATTCCCGAGTATGACCCGGTTCGACTTTCCCGCCGAGTTGATAGGCCATCAACTGCATCCCGTAGCAAATCCCGAGGATCGGTAATCCGAGGGTGTAGATTTCCGGATCGACCAGCAAGCCTTCGGGGTCATAGACGGAATTGGGTCCGCCGGAAAACACGATACCCTTGATCTCAGGGTCGTCTTTCAGGTCGGACATCTTGATCGTATGCGGTCTGAGTTCGCTGAAGACACCCATTTCACGGATGCGCCGTGCGATCAATTGGTTATACTGACTTCCAAAGTCCAAGACGACGATTTTATCGGCCACGGTAGTTCGGCGCCTCCTTCACGTTATCCACATCGTGCGGATGGCTTTCCTTCAGCCCCGCGTTGGTGATCTTGACGAATTTGGCGTTCACTTTCAAGGACTCGACGGTTTCGCAACCGCAATAGCCCATGCCCGAACGCAACCCGCCCATCATTTGATAAAGGACCTCGGCGATCGGACCTTTGTAAGGGACGGTCGCTTCGATGCCTTCGGGGACAAGTTTCTTCAGTTCGGTCTGTCCGCCTTGGAAATAACGGTCGCTGGATCCGCGCTGCATCGCGCTTAGAGAACCCATTCCGACATACGTTTTTACTTTTTTACCATAGACATCCAGGATTTCACCCGGCGTCTCTTCACAACCCGCCAGCAACCCGCCCATCATGACGACATCCGCCCCGGCGGCCAAGGCTTTGACGACATCGCCGGAGAACTTGATCCCGCCATCCGCGATGACGCCGACCTTATGTTCCTTGGCGATTTGATAGACGTCGTTGACCGCGGTCAACTGAGGGACGCCGACCCCTGCGACGACCCGCGTCGTACAGATGGATCCCGGACCGACGCCGACTTTGACGACGTTGGCCCCCGCTTCGATCAGTGCCATCGCCGCTTCCGCCGTCACGATGTTTCCGCCGACCAGATCCAAGTCGGGATAGAGTTGGTGGATCGCTCTCACGGTCTCGATGACGCCGATGGAGTGTCCGTGGGCGCTATCGACCGCGATGATGTCGACGCCGGCTTCGACCAGAGCCTTCACGCGTTCGATGTTTTTCTCGCCGACACCGACCGCCGCACCGACCAATAAGCGTCCGTTANNGTTCAACACTCAGGTTTTTATGGATGAACCCCAATCCGCCGGCCTTCGCCAACGCGATCGCCATGCGGTCTTCGGTGACCGTATCCATCGCCGCCGAAACCACGGGGATTTTCAACATGATTTTCGATGTCAGTCGCGTCGATAACACGACTTTCGCCGGGACGACTTGCGAAAACGCCGGCACCAACAATAAATCATCGAACGTATACCCTTCCTTTATGACTTTTCCATGCAAGGTATCCATTTATTTCTCCTCCTCATAAACCGCGATATCCAGGACTTTCCCGCGCGCCACATCGATCAATCCGATGTCGGTGCATTTAACATCCGGAATCACGGGTAATGACATAAACGACAGCATCAGAAACGGATTGAAGTCATCCGCATCCGATATCTTGGCGAAGGCTTCGTGTAGTTTGCGCCACGAAGCAAGACTTTGATTCAGGGGTTTCGCAGTCAACAACCCCCCGATTTCAAGCGGGACGGACGCCAACACCTTCCCGTCCTCCACCACCACGTACCCTCCGCCGATGCGCTTGATTTCAAGCGCGGCGGCCAGGACATCGGCATCGTTGGTCGAAACGACCACCAGGTTATGGCTATCATGCGCGACCGTCGACGCGATCGCGCCGCTTGTAAGCTTGAATCCGCGGATCGGGCAACACCCGATGTTCCCGCGATGATGGTGACGTTCGATCACGCACAATTTGGCCAGATCGCGTGAGACGTCGACTTGGAAGAACCCTTCCTCGTCGACCCGAGTTTCTTCGATCGTAAGCGTCGTCAACACGTTCCCCGCATGCAGGTTCATCACATGCGCCTTACGGTTGGGATAGAGCCAGATCGCGAGGTCCTTTTCACTGAACGGGGCGAAATTCACGGAATTCGCCAAGGAATCGGGAACCGGGAAATCCCGGCGGGTCGGATGCGTCAAGCGTCCGTTCTCCGCCACGATTTCCCCGCTTTTAACCACAAGTTCGGCAGATAGATCATTTAAATCGCGAAACAAGAAGAAATCCGCGTCGTATCCCGGGGAAAGCGCCCCTTTGGATGCGAGCCGATAACAGGTCGCCGCATTATGCGTCGCCATCGTCAAGGCGACGGCGCTATCCATTCCAAGTTGAATCGCCTTCTTTACCGCCGCATCCACCCCGCCATGATCCAAGAGATCGTCGGGATGTTTATCATCCGTGCAGAAACAGAAGCGACGGAAATTCTTCAATGTCACGGCGGGCAACAGGTCGGCGAGATTATCTGCGACGGAACCTTGACGCATGAAAACATAGAATCCTCTGCGGACCCGTTCCCTGGCTTCTTCCGCACTCACGCATTCATGATCGCTATTGATACCCATCGCGCTGTAAAGGTCCAAATCGTCGATGTCCAGGTTGGCCCCGTGACCGTCGACGTTCTTCCCCATCGCGCGTGCATTTCCGATTTTGTAGAGCATGTCTTCGTCATAGCGCACCGCATCCTTATCCATGACTTCCGCCAAACCCAAGACCCGGGGATGACTAAGATACGGTCGTAGATCATCGGCGCTCAGTGTCGCACCGGCATGTTCGAAGGCGGTCGCCGGGACGCAGGAGGGCAGCATGACCCTGACATCCAAGTCCAGATTTTCACTTGCGTCCAGCATAAAATCGATCCCGGTCAATCCGGCGACATTGGCGATTTCATGCGGGTCGGCAATCAACATCCCTACTCCCCTTGGAATTAGAAAATCGTTCAATTCAGAGGGCAGTACGGTGGTCGATTCGATGTGCATATGGGCATCGATCAAGAGCGGGCAGGCATATTTCCCTTGCGCATCGAGGATCTTCTTGGCACGCAGGGCCTTCATCGCGATGATCTTCCCTTGGTGGATGGTCATGTCGGTCAAACGGAATTCCACCATGTACGGGTCCAGGACGTTGACGTTTAAAATCGCCAGATCGGCTTCAAGCGAGGCATTCAACAGTTCACGCAGGTTTCTCAGTTCTTGGATTTCCATCGTTTTCGCCTTTCTTGTAAAAAAAGCTTACGATCCCGGAGTGTTTATAAAAAAACACTTCCGAGGTAGTCCGCCGACAGGCCGGCGGGTAGAGACGTCCGCGCCGATGTTGCGGACCTATACGTCGTAAAGCTTTGTGTCATTATAGCAAACCCTCCCCTGCTTGTACAGAGGAGGGTTCACGAAATTTTCATCTTGGTTTCAGTTAAACCGCGCCGGCGCGTTGGCGTACGACTTCAAACGCCAAGACCGCGGTGGCGCTGACCGCATTGAGGGCGACTTTGGTCGTGGTGGGATACGGGATGACGATGGACAGATCCGTCGCATCGACCACCGCCCTGGATAACCCGCGCAGTTCCCCGCCGATGCATAAAAGCAATCCGCTGGTCAAATCGGCTTTCGTCATGGGTTGGCTGAACGGCGTGCGCAACGCACTGACGATTTTCACGCCATTGCCTTTCAGCGTCGCCAAGGTTTCCGCCAGGTTGTCCGACTGGATGA
Source organism: Erysipelotrichaceae bacterium (assembly GCA_003520745.1). Lineage (GTDB taxonomy): Bacteria > Bacillota_I > Bacilli_A > Erysipelotrichales > Erysipelotrichaceae > GWE2-51-13. The sequence goes on along the minus strand of DOUE01000043.1, from coordinate 28,695 downwards.
TCGGGAGTTCGTCGAAGGTCCCGGCGCTGGATTTCATCAAGGTTTCTTCCGCACTGGTCCAATCGCGCTTCGCCAGGATGATCCCATCACACCCCGCGGCACGAAGGGTACGGATGCAATAACCCAAATTGAACGGGTCTTCCACCCCTTCGATCAGAGCCAGAAACGGTGCTTCGGGTAGATGGAGGTCTTCGAGTTTGTCATAGTTGCGGCTTGAGGCGAAGGCGATGATGCCCCCATGGGTTTTCCCCTTGGCTTTCTTCGCGATGACTTCCGCATCCATCCTCTTGACGGCGATATGGCGTGTCTTGCATCGATTGAGGATGTAATCGATGTCTTTGGTATCCTTGGCCTTATCGATCCAGACTTCACCCACCGTGCGTGCACGGTGGGCGATGACGGACTTGACCGACAGCGCCCCTTCAAAACAAAGTTGGTTCATGTTCAACTTCCTTTCTTACGGATGAAATCCCCGCTCTCGACCCTAAACGGGATCTCGATGTCAAGGACTTCCATCGGTAGATTCGCGACTTCGATCGCCTCCCCTTTGCGATACATCGCTTCAAGGGTGAACGATCGAACGTCATTTCCTGGACTCAGCACGTCAAGTTCGGTATGCACCGGGAGATTATTGCGGATGAGGATGCTCGTTCGCCCGTTTGGATGCGTTTCGATGACATTGGCGACGAAGTCCTGGGTGATGCCTTCCCCGTTGACACCATAGAGATGATGCGTCGCTCCGGGGATCGTGCGGAAAAATCCGTCCGAAGTCGGTCGATTCTCCGCCTTCATCAGCATCTTCCTGGCCTTCTCGATCGCTTCCTTTTCATCTTCCCCTTGATCGATCGCATCGATCAGTTTACGATACGCATCGACGACGACGGTGATGTAATAGGCGGACTTCATCCGACCTTCGATTTTAAAACTGGAGATCCCTTGTTTCATCAAGGTCGGGATTTCTTCGATCGCCAGCAAGTCTTTCGAACTCATCGAAAACAAGCAATTCGGATCGGAGATTTCGGTTTGGTCGCGATAGAGCTTGTATTTCCATCGGCAAGACTGGGCGCATCCGCCCCGGTTGGCGTCGCGCAGGGTCATTTCGTTGCTTAAGGTGCAGCGTCCCGAGAGGTTGACGCACATCCCGCCATGGATGAAGACTTCAAGCGGCATCGAAGAAGCGGAAGAAATCGTTTCGATCTGAGCGAGCGAGACTTCCCTGGCCAGGACCACACGGTCGACTCCGAAGCGTCGTACGGTTTCGATCGCCGCCGAGTTGGTCAGTGAAAGTTGGGTGGACAGATGGACTTCCATCGCCGGCGCGATCTTCTTCGACAATAACGCGATATGGAGGGAGGCGACGATGATCGCCGCGACCCCGCACTTCTCAAGCGCAAGCAAGTACACTTCCAATCCCTGCAGATCTTCGTCATGCGGGACCATATTGACGGTGACATAGATTTTCGCATCATATTCTTTTGCGAAGCGGACGGCTTCGGCGATGTCTTCCAGTTCGAAATTACTGGCACGCGACCGAAGCGAGAAGCGTTTCCCGCCCAGATACACCGCATCGGCTCCGAATCGGATGGCGGTTTTCGCCCGGGCAAGATCCCCGGCCGGCGCCAACAGTTCAGGTTTCATGTCAGTTCCCTTCCTTGGTTAGATTCGTCTTTTTATAGAAGTACCCGGAAGTTACGACGTGGGCGTAACGTTCCATGAAATCATCTTCCCGTTGAGCCATGCGGTTATGTGCCGAATGGATGAACGCCGTCAGCATCCCCTCTTCCACAAACACATCGTCCGCCAACACAAATGCGACATCGTTCGCTTGAAGCTTAGTCAGTTCAGGCAAAACGCAGAACAATCGGTCTTGGAAGATCGTCGTTTCCTTATCTTCTTCCAGAATCGGATAAAGGAAGGCCCGCTTCTCTTCCTGTAAACGAAGACCAAACCCATCGGCGAGCGAGCGGTCTTTCTTGATTTCATCCAGATAGTTCTTGACCAAAGGCCGTCGGCTGACAGACATCGGAAGATGTCCGAAACCGAAAACCCCGACCTTCTTCGGGTTTTCCCCTGCGATCTTCAACACTTCGTCCAAGGTCAACTCTTTGGCGACCATGACGTGGTCGACGCCGTTTTCAAGCATCGTCCGCACTTCAGGAGAACTGGTTAAGATCGCTTCCGGGGCATAGATGCGAACCAGGTTCGCCTTGGCTTGTTCGCATAGGGTGACATAGGCAAGGTCTTGGAACAGGATGCCGTCCACCCCAAGCGCATCGATCGTTTGGATCAATGTCAGCGCCGGTATGATTTCTTCCTCATCCAACATGCGGTTACAGTGAAGGTAGGTCGACACCCCCAAGGACTTCGCCCGATCGACGACTTCCTTGATCTGTTCAAGGTCATACAACGGGGATCGGTAGGAGAATCCCTCGACGCCTAAGACGATGCCGTCGACGCCGGCATCCTTTAGGGCTTGCATGTGCTCGATGGATCGTAAAATGCTCAGTAGACGCATGCTTAGGACTCCATGAAGGCGCGGTTTTTCTGATTGAAGATCAACAAGGACAAGAAGATCGCGAAAACGCAGATCCCCGCGACGAAGAGAAACACGCTTTGGTAAAGCTGAAGATCGCTGAAGGACTGTTTGAAGACATTGAGGATCAACGCATAGATCTTGTCGCCGTAGAAAATTCCGACGGCGAAGAAGGTTTGGTAGATGCCCATCGTGATTTCACGCATGTCCTTGGCGAAGGGTTGCATCGCCATCCCCAACAAGACGTTATAGGATAGACCATAGCCGAAACCGTTCAAACTATAGGTGACAAACAATAAGGTCGGATTGGTGGAGAACCCGGCGATCAAGGCGTAGGACAGACTCAGACTTAATCCTAGGATCAGCGTATTGCGAACCCCGATTTTCTTCTTCAATACGATCCCGACCAGGACGCCGGCGATGAGTTGGAAGAACGAATACACGACGTCGAGATAGGCGATGAGTAAGGGATGCATGGCGACGAAATCCGTCTTCGCGAAGGCGACGACGTTGGAGCCGCTGGATGCGAAACGGATGAACGATACGATGACACCCATCAGACACAACACCAAGAAGCGTTTGTCGCCGAGGGCACCCATGAATTTATTCAAGGTGAAGTTGCGTTCCTTCGATTTGTTATCTTTGACGAAAAGCAGAAACAAGAAGGCGATGCCGGCGAACACGGCGCTCATGATCCACATGAAAGCATAGTCGTTGGGCTTGCTGGCGGTCGCTGCGAACTGAAACGGTGCGACGATGAACTCCGCCAATAGCGGAGCCACCGAGAGGATCGATACGGACATCAAGGCTTGCTGGAGGTTGAAGGTTTCGCTGAACATGATGTTGAAGAGGGCCAACAACGAAGCGCCGATTCCCAGTGCATAGGACGAAAGAAGCAGACTCATGTAGGAAGGGTCGATCACGACCAGGATGTTGGTGGCGATGATGAAAAGCAAGGCAAGCATCACGAAGAACTTACGCGATTTGAAGAAGTCGGACAAGGCGAAGACCGGGAGACGGACGAAGATCGAAATCAGTCCGTAGGCCGCCGCGATGTTCGCAGCCAAAATGCCGTCCATCGCCAAGCCGCCGCTTTCAAGCGGTCCCCCGGCATAGGCTTTGCGGTAGGCGCGCACGATGCTGACGGCGCTCCAAAACAGCACCAACAACACGAAAATCATGATCTGATAGTTACTCAATTTATACTTTTTAACCAAGAAGACCGTTAAGGCAAGGGTGATCAGGATCGTAAATCCGTAAATCAGGGTCTTATTGGCGAACAATTCGATAAGGTTCATCATTCTCTCTCCTTTTATCCACATCATTTTACTCTAAACCCTCCAATAAATAAAGCGGAAGTCCATTATCGCATGATACAATGGTTTTCATAAAGACACGGAGGTTGAAACGATGAAATACATCGACCTAAGAAGCGATACGGTAACCCTGCCGACCAAGAAGATGCGCGAAGCGATGGCGAATGCTGAAGTCGGCGACGACGTCTATGGCGACGACCCCACGGTAAACAAACTGGAAGCCTTGGCGGCGAAGATGGTCAACAAGGAGGCTGCGATGTTCGTGGCCAGCGGGACGATGGGAAACCAACTGGCGATCATGACGCACACCCGTCGCGGGGATGAGATTCTCACGGGCGAACACAACCATATCGTCGTCCATGAAGTCGGTGCGCTCGCCGTGTTATCCCAAACGATGGTCCGGACGATCTCCCACGAGAACGACTTCATCTATCCGGAAGACATTCGCAAGAATGTTCGATCCAACGACATCCACGAGCCGAAAACCACTCTTTTATCCATGGAAAACGCGCTCTCCAACGGTTTGGTGATCCCTTTGGATATCCTGCGTGCGAATTATCTGACGGCGAAGAAACTGAACCTCAATGTCCATCTCGACGGGGCGCGTTTGTTTAACGCCGCGACCTCCCTGGGATGTCTGGCTTCCGATCTGGCATCTTGCACCGACTCCGTGATGTTCTGTCTCTCCAAGGGACTCTGCGCCCCGATCGGATCGATCTTGGCCGGGGATAAAGCTTTCATCGATAAGGCGCGAAAAAACCGCAAGCTTCTCGGTGGCGGAATGCGTCAGGCGGGGATTCTGGCCGCCGCCGGCATCATCGCCCTTCAAGAGATGACGCTTAGACTGAAAGAAGACCACGACAACGCGAAGTACTTAGGCAAGATCCTGCTTGAAACCGGATTGGTCGAACTCGACCTCTCCAGAATCCAGATCAATATGGTCTTCTTCCGCTTCAAACAAAGCGACTTCCCGCACGAACGGTTTCGTGCCTATCTTCTCCAAAACGGCGTGAAAATCAACGGCAGCGACGACGAATATCGTTTCGTTACTCACAACGACATCGATCGCGACGATATCGTCAAGACCGTCAAGTTGATCCAGAAATTCCAATAAAAAAGAGCGACATCGCAATCAATGCGGATGTCGCTTTTGTTTATAAAGTATCGATGAATTCCAAAACCTGCTGGGGATCGAGTTTAGGGTCGACTTTGGGGAATACCTTGGCGACTTTCCCGTCCTTGTCGATGACGAAGGTGGTTCTAAGAACGCCCATCGTGATCTTCCCGTACATGTTCTTTTCGCCCCAAACCCCATACGCTTCGATCGCGGTTCGTGCCTCATCGCTCAACAATTCGAAGTTCAGATCGAAATCCGCTTCGAACTTGCGATGGCTTTCCCCGTCGTCCTTACTGATCCCGAACACTTTCACATCGCGCTTGGCGAATTCCGGCATCGTATCCCGGTAATTGCAGGCTTGGGTCGTACACCCCGGCGTATTGTCTTTGGGATAGAAATAGAGCACGACGACCTGTCCTTTGTAGTCCGACAACTTCCGTATCGTACCTTGTTGGTTGGGGAGTTCGAAGTTGAACGCTTCTTGATTGGTTTCTAACATCACGGCACCTCGTTTCTTTCTTTCATGATACGGGTTCGATGCAATCGTTTCAAATCCTTTGACTAAGTTTCACCACTCTTGCCTCGAAGGGCATGAAAACCATCTTCTTCACCAAAGGTTGCGGATTGTAGACGTTCTGTAATATGGTCTCCCCGCACCATTCTTCCTTCAGTTCCAAGGTCGAGGGCTTGTTGGTGAGGTTGATCAGGACAAGATAGGCTTCGTTGTCGTCTTTGCGGATGAACCCCAAGATTTCGCGGTGATCCTGCAGTATGGGTTCGAAAATCCCAAACGTAAACAGATCCTTGGATTTACGCAACAGATTGGCCCGCCGCGTAAAGTTCAAGATCGAATTCGGATCTTTTTCCTGCGCTTCCACGTTGATCTTCTGATAGTTCGGATTCAGTTTGATCCAGGGTTTCACCGTACTGAACCCCGCATAGGCGTTATCGGACCATTGGACCGGCGTCCTCGCATTGTCCCGCGTTTTCCTCTTCACGATCTTCTCCGCCAAGAACGCCGGTACATGCATCATCGACTGCAGTTGTCCGTAGATGTTTTTCGCTTCGAAATCCTGCCACTCTTCCCTCTCGAACGCAAGATCGGTCATCCCGATTTCCTCACCTTGATAGAGAAACGGCGTACCGCGGGCGAACAAGATCGACGTAATCAAGGCTTTCGCGCTTTCTTTATGATATTTCTTGTCATCGCCATAATGGGACACAGCCCGCTGTTGGTCGTGGTTGCTTAAGTAATTGGCGATCCAATAATGGTTCTTCTGGGCATCCAACTGCCAGTCGATGTAGATTTTCTTGAATTCCGGGATCGACCAGCGGTAGAGTTTGCGGAAGTCGAACTTCCCCAACGGTCCGCAATCGATCAGGGCAAGCTCGAATTGGAACATGAGGTCCAGTTCGTTCGTCGTTTCACCGCAAAACCGCTTCGCGGCTTCCTTGGTCATCAGCATCCCTTCGCCTAAATACAGCCCATCGTACTTGGATAGGACTTCCTCATGCATCTCTTTGAGATAATCATCGACCTCGGGCCGGCTGACGATCAAATCGTCGGCGAACTGATAGCCTTTCTTCCCCGGGTTCTTGTCCGGAAAATCCGGATGCTTCCCGATTGCGTTGATCACGTCCATCCTGAACCCTTTGATCCCCTTCTTCAACCAAAAATGCATGATTTCGTAGATTTCATGCCGTACTTTCGGGTTGCGCCAGTTCAAATCGATCTGCTGGGGTGCCCAAAGCGTCAGGACATACTCGTCACCCTCGACCTTGCGCCATGCGCTCCCCCCGAAAAGCCCAAGCCAGTTGTTGGGTTCCTTCCCGTTCTTCCCTTTACGAAAGAGGTAATAATCGCGATAGGGCGACTTTTTATCCTCCATCGCTTTCTTAAACCATTCATGCTGGTCGGAAGTATGGTTGGCCACAAGATCCATCATGATGCCGATACCTCGATCTTTGGCTTCCTGGATTAAAAGATCAAAGTCTTCCATCGTTCCCAACACCGGGTTGATATCGCGATAATCACTGATGTCATAACCGAAATCAACATCCGGGGAGGTAAAGACGGGTGAAAGCCAAATCATATCGACGCCCAACGAAGCCAGATAATCCAACCGGCTCCGTATCCCGTTGATGTCGCCGATCCCGTCGTGATTCGAGTCTTGAAACGAACGTGGCCAGATTTGATATACGAGCGAATTCATAATTTTTTTGCGCATAACCCGTACCGCCTTTGTTTCAGTGTAGCATATTCAAGCCGATTTGGGATATCATAGAGAAGAAAGAAGGATTCATAATGAACGTCGACGAACTGAAGCAACAGTATCCTTTGTTAAAGACGGTGGTCGCGGTCAGCAAGACCCATCCGATCGAACGGATCCGCGAGGTCCATGCCTTGGGTTTTTGTGACTTCGGGGAGAATAAAGCGCAGGAACTCAAGGAAAAAGCAGGACGGATCGATGGGGTCGCCTGGCATTTCATCGGGCACCTTCAAACCAATAAGGTGAAGGATGTGGTCGACGTCGCTTCGTGGATCCATTCCGTCGACTCCGTGAAACTACTGAAGGAGATCGAGAAACAGTCGGCGAAGATCAACAAGCCGGTCCATGTCTTAATGCAGATCAATCTGACCGGTGAAGCTTCGAAAACGGGGCTGAAAAGAGAGGAAATCGAAAGTTTCCTCAAGGAAGCTGTGTCATGCAAGTATGCAACGTTACGGGGAGTCATGGTGATTGGTCCGACCACCGATGATCATCAAAGGATACGGGAAGCGTTCAAGGAAGCGAAATCGATCCAGGTCGGGATACAAAAAAACATTCCTTCGTTTCAGGAATGTTCGATGGGGATGAGTCACGATTATCAAATCGCCCTTGAAGAAGGCGCGACGATGATTCGGATCGGGACGCTGATCTTCGGTGAGCGTTAAGCGAAGAATTGCCATCCCAGATAAACGATCAGGATGTTCTGGGTGAATCCATCCAAGGCGAACCAATAGAGGATATCCGGAACCAATTCATGGACGACCACTCCCAGACGCAGCATCACCAACAATGCCAAAACCAGCGAAATGACGAGTTTCTTAAACCACGCGTCGTTTCGTTTTTTATTGAGATTCATCCGGATCCCGAAGTAAAACAAGGTCGCGATGATCAGAAGCGTCGTGACCGTATCGAAGAACGACCCTTTGGTGAACACTTCGCTGAAACGGACGAACCATCCGCCCAGGATGATCACGAATAACGGAACCAGATTGTTGAATGTTTTCGAACTCATCGTTTTTCCCCTTCCCGGCGAGCGAGGATCTTGCGTTGAAACGCGAATCCTTCGATCAACCCGAAGTAAGCCAAGAAACAACTTCCCGTAAATGCCAATCCGGTCAACAGATCGTAGTCCGGCGCGTTTCGATAAAACGCGGCGATCGGATAATTAACCAGCGTATAAATGCCAACCACGCCCTTTTTCCCTTCACCATGGAGATAGATCGAAACGCCGAATCCGATCCACAAGAGGACAAGATAGATCAACGAACCGTAGTTGAGGTTGGACAGGTGTCGAGCGAACCGTGCGATGATGAACCCGACGATGCCATAAAGCAAGAACGGAAGAAGAAAAGCGATCAACACATGGATCCAAGACGGATTTTGCCATAGAATCGGTATGACGATCGTCCATCCCATCAGGATCATGCCCAACACCGCATGGCCGTAAAGGATCGCGATCAAACCGGTGATCGCCTCTTTGACCGGTTTCATTTAGTTTCCCCGCAGATCGCGGATCATTTTCTCAAGTCGGTTCAACCCTTCCTTCAATTCCTCTTCTTTACATGCGAAAGAAATCCGGATGTTGGTATCGCCGGATCTTCCGAAGTAGACCCCCGGCACCAACGCCACTTTGTATTCATAGGCCGCTTTGCGACAGAAGGCCAACGAATCCATCTTGAATTCGGAAATGTTCGGGAAGAGATAGAACGCCCCTTGCGGTTCGACGCACGGCAGACCCATTTCCTGAAACCTCTTCATCGCAAAGGCTTTGCGACGACGATAGATTTCACGCACCCTGGTCGGATCGGTATCCAACGCGGCGATCGCCGCTTTTTGGGAAATGCTGGAAATCCCCGTCACCAGATACTGGTGGATCTTGGCGATCTCACGAATCACCGACGTTTCACCCAACAGGTATCCGATGCGCCAACCGGTCATCGCATAGGGCTTGGAGAGGCTTTGCGCAATGATGATCTGGTCGCGTAGCTCCGTATGATCATGGATCGTCGGAAGATGATCCAAATAAACCAACTGGTTATAGACGTCGTCGCTAAGGACGAAGAACCCGTATTCTTTCGCGACCCGGGCGATCGCATCGATGCTCTCTTGCGTATAGACGCATCCGGTCGGATTGTTCGGCGAAGTCAACACCAGGATTTTCGTATGTTCACTTACACAAGCGCGAAGTTTCGCTTCATCGATCTGATAATCCTCGGATGATGTATCAAACGACACCAGTTTCGCTTGGCAATAAGCGATCATCGGTGCATAGGCGACATACATCGGTTCGGGGATGATGACCTCGTCCCCCGGGTTCAATAACGCCATGAACACGGCGGCCAAGCCGGAGGTCGCACCGTTGGTGATGACGACTTCGGAAACATCGTACGTGAGTCCATGCTTTTCTTTTTCGAACTCAACGATTTTACGACGCAGGTCCAGGAATCCGACCGAAGGCGGATAATGGGTGAAATCGCGGTTAAGCGCTTCGATCGCCGCATCCTTGATGATTTGCTCGGTCGCGAATTCCGGCTCACCGATCGTCATCGAAATGATCCCTTCCACTTTGGAGACTTCCTCAGAAAAAGAGCGGATCCCGCTGAATTGAATGTTTGTGACTTGACGGTTGAATCTCTCTTTCATCGTATCTCTCCTTACAATATCTTTGATTATGCCATAGGGGGTAGACTGTGTCAAACGGACTTCAACGCTTGGCGCGTATTTTCATCCGATTCAAAAGCGCGACGATTCCGATCAGGATGGCAAGGACATAAAACGACCGATCTAAGCCGAACCGATCCCCGAACATCCCGAAAACCGGGAAGAGGACGATCATGATAATACTGAAAAACATACTGTTCAACGAGAGGATCGTGGCGCGCTGGTCGCTGGAAATGCGATGGTTGATCAAGTTGGTCAGCACGACATACAACACGGAGTCCGCCAATCCCATCAAGAACAAGGAAACCACAAACAGAGGAGTCGGGATCATTGCGACCGCCATTGCGATCAAAAACGGAAAAACACCGAAGAGAAATTCTTCATTGAACCGTACTTTTAACCGATCCGCGACCAAACCCCCGGTGATCGCCCCGACGGCTTGCAATACCAGGAAGATCGAAATCAAGGTCAGAGAGAACCCTTGCGATTTGAAATAGGCGGTCGCATAGTAATGCGTCGTCGTCACGGCCGACAAGACGACGGCGACCAACACCATATGGAAAACCAACTCGGGTTGTTCCTTCACCATTTTCCAAGGTTTCATGAACTGGTTCGCAAACGCCTTGGTGAATTTCGATTGGTCTTTTGGGTAAGGGGCTTCCGTGAACCGCGTCCCGATGCCAAAAACGACCACCGCCAAGCCGATGGATGCGAAGATCGCAAGGTTGTAGTCGATGTCCGCCAGCACCCCCCCGACCACCACCCCGATCAGCGACGCAGATTGGAGGATGACTTCGCGACGGCCTTGGATCTTCGTGAACGATTCGGTAGCGTTGTTGACCAAAAGACTGTCGTAGATCAGCGCGGTATCCGCGCCGGATTCAAGGTTGTAGGATAAGGCGGCGAACACGAAGGCGACAAACGCCATGGCGACGTTGTCGACGAAAATCAAAAGGAAAAGATAAATCAGGTTGGAGACGATGCCCAACAAGCGGCTGATTTTACGTCCGTAAAGGTCCGCGATCATCCCCGTCGGCAATTCCATCACCATCGACGTGAGATGGAACACACTCTCGCACAAACCGATTTCAACCAAGGTCAATCCTTTGTAGGCGAGATAGGTCACCCAAATCGCTTGGGTAAAGCCCATGTTTTTTCCGAATTCAAATAGATACGTCACATCGATGTTCCGATGCAACGCATTTCTCATCGATCTCTCACGCATCGCCGTTCTCCCACTCATGTTTCATTATCCCCAGGATTTTCGTATCCCGCTTCGTCCATCGTTTCGGGGAAAGACAACCCATGTTCGCCTGCAGGGCTTCGTCGATCGTCAGCCAGACCGGATGGAACCCCAACTCGGCTTCATAGTCGTCCAGTTTCAACGCATCTTGTTTCTCTATGATCATCACATCATAAAAATCCGAACGCATGGCGAAAACATGCTCGTCGCTTTCAAACGCGTCGGTCCATTCTTCGATGTATCCGCGATGTCTTGCGATTTTATCGACCGTATACCCGCTTTCTTCCTTTATTTCCCGCTTCAATGCTTCTTCGATCGACTCTCCCGCTTCGATCCCTCCACCCGGGAACTTCACATCCTTCAGCGACGATTGAATCAGGAGAATCTTGTCGTTTCGACGGACGATCCCGCGAACCGCATGCCGGCGGATGATCCGGGATTCCTGTACATCCCTTTTTATACTCGATCGAATCTCACCCAGCCACTTCCCTTCGAAACGACTTTGGTACTCCTCCCGTGTCTGCCTGAATGTTTCTTCCACGACGGTTTTCCCGTCGAAACGTTGCTTGGTGGTCCGATCCCCGCTTGGCTTGAATCCGCATCGTAAAGCCAACCGAAGCGAAGGAAGATTGTCGATGAAAATATGCAACGCGACACCCGGCACTTCCTTTTCATAGACGAGATGATCCATGACCTTGCGCAGCGCCTCGGTCATATATCCTTTTCCCTGATACGCCGGATGGCAGGTATATCCGATTTTATACCACCCCGCGGGAGAAAGGGCATCGGGGCGAAACGAAATCGCTCCGATCACTTTCTCTTCTTCGATCAACTCGACCGCGAAGATATCGTCGACCTGCATCCAGCGCCGTATGTTTTCCTGGGTGATCGTAATCGAGCGATGCGGCAGGAAATTCGCCGCATAGGCGACTTCCGGCAACGACGCGAAAGCATGGACATCTTCGGCGTCCATGACTCTAAATGAGCGTATTTTACATCTCAGTGTCCGTTTATCCATCTCTCCCACCCCTTTTGGTCATTATAGCAAGACCGGGCATAAAAAAACAGACTCCATGTTTGGATAGAATCCCGGTTCACGGTATAATGGATACGGTGATACGATGGAAAAACTGATGATTCTCGCAACGACCGATGTCCACGGTTGTGTGTACGCACACAGCTATGCGGATGGTTCGACCCTAGGCTTAGGCTTATCCCGCTTTTCGAGCGCGGTAAAAGAATACAGATCGAAGGGTGAAACCTTGGTTCTTGATAACGGGGACATCCTGCAGGGAACCCCGCTTTTGACCGTGGCGAACAAAACCCCGCACAAACATTTATTGAGTCAAATCCTTAACCATATCGGCTACGATGCGGTGAATCTGGGCAACCACGACTTCAATTTCGGTCATGAAGTATACCGCCGATATTTACGCGATTTAGTCGCACCATGCCTTACATCAAACATCCTGGATCATGAGTCGAGTATCGGACACAGTAAACTGATTCGGACCGCAGGCGATAAATTCGTGGCCTTGATCGGTGTCTGCACCGATTACGTCCCGCATTGGGAGAAACCCGCGCATATCCGCAATCTGACGTTCCTTGATCCGATCGAAACCGTCAGGAAGGAAATCGCCCGGCTTCGTCCTTATGCGGACGCGGTGGTGGTGATGTATCACGGGGGGTTGGAGCGTGATCCCCATAGCGGATCATCGACCGAACGTCCGACGGGTGAAAACGTCGGATACGTTCTGGCTTGCCTGGATGGGATCGACGTCTTGATCACGGGGCATCAACACCGATCTTTCGTTGCGGAAATCAATCAAACCTTGGTGACCCAATCCACCTTCAACGCGAAGGAGTTCGTCGAAATCACGATCGATTTCGACCTGGATGTGAAATGCACCGCAAGAATCATCCCGATGGATGCCTTCGAGCGTGACGAAGCGATCGAAGAGATCGCCCGACCGATCGAGATTGAAACCCAGAAATGGCTGGACCAGCCCTTGGGATCCGTGGAAGGACCTTCACTGAAGGTGGACGACTCGTTCTTGGCGCGTCTTCATAAACATCCCTTGGTCAGTTTCATCAACCAAGTCCAACTCGAAGTCTCGCATGCCCAACTCAGCGCGGTCGCCCTCTTCAACAACACCACTGGTTTCAATCCGGACATCACGATGCGCGACATCGTCTCGACCTACATCTACCCCAACACTCTGGTCGTCAAACAGATCGACGGCAAAACGTTGAAGCAGTTTCTGGAGAAGTGCGCCGAGTATTTCAGTCTTCGCGATGACCGAATCATCGTCAATCCGCAGTATGACGAACCCAAGCCCCAGCATTTCAACTACGACATGGTCGACGGTGTCGACTATACGATCAACGTTTCCAACCCCATCGGATCACGGATCCAAGACCTTCGATACAAGGGGAAAATCGTATCGGAAAGCGATATTTTTACGATCGTCATGAACAACTACCGGGCGGTCGGGGGCGGTGATTTCATGATGATCCCTTCCCTACCGACGGTGAGTGAAATCAATCGCGACATGGCCGAGATCCTGGCGGAAACCATCCAGAAACATAAGCGTTATCGTGTCGTCCATCAGGACAACATCACCGTGATACGATAAAAAAACGGCGGTTGCCGTTCATTTCGTAAAGAGGTTGACGCCTTCCAGCAAGGCGTTGCGAGAATAATGGAGCGGAATCGGTTTGGCATCCGAAGAAGGATACCCTAAGGGAAACAGGGCGACCGGTTCGAAGGTTTCCGGGAATGCGAAGAGTTCCTTCACTTTGACCGGGTCGAACGATCCGACCCAACACGTTCCCAAACCCAATTCCCAGGCTTGAAGCATCATGTGGGTCGTGACGATCGAAGCATCGATCTCCCCGCCGTCATGCGCGTCGTACTTCCGCTTCCATGAAACCGACTTATCGTAGGCGATGATCAGCACGATCGGCGAATGGAAATCATAGCGCGTGCATTCGTGGAGTTTCTTGATTTCGTCGACGGTCTTCAAGACGAAGATCCGTTGGGGTTGTTTGTTTGCGGCGGTCGGCGCAACCCTACCCGCCTCCAGGACCATCGCCAGTTTTTCTTCTTCGACGGGTTTGTTGGAGTATTGACGTACCGAGTAGCGTTCTTTCGCGAGTTTGAGGAATTCCATGGGTAACCTCCCTTATCTTGGAAGAATTATAGCATAGCTTCCTTCTTTCCATGGACGGGATAATCAGCTTTTTATTGAATCCCTACCAAACAACAAGACAAAGGAGAAACGACGATGGCATTGAAAATAAGAAGAGCGGTGGATGAGGATCTCGATGTGTTCGTTTCGTTCGCGGTGGCGCTAAGCCGGTTCAACCGCGCGCATCATGCGGATGAGTGCAAATACGACGATGATCGGACGGTTTTTGACGCCATCGCGAAATCATCGAGGGAGTTCTTTGAATCAAGGGACGACGCGAGTTTGATCCTGATCGCGGAGAGTGAAACGATCCCGGTCGGCTATGCGGTGGGGAAGATCCTGATCCAGGACCCCCGCGCGGACAACGGGACCGGCCGCTACGGCTTGATCGACGACTTGTTTGTGATGGAGGAAGCGCGCGGCTTGGGTTTGGGGAAGAAGTTCATGGAAGAACTTCACACGTGGTTTACCCAAAACGACATCCATCGCATCAAACTCCACGCTTATGCCTGGAATAAGGCCGCGATCGCAATCTATGAGCGAAACGGTTTCACCCCCTACGTGATCTCATTGGAGAAATTCATCTAGTCGGGTGTCGGCACCGTTCTTGACGATGAATTTCATTCTTGGGGGATGAACCCTTTTCAATGCCTTTCGATTTTGGTATACTGTACTCAAAGCCAAGGCTTAGAGGAGAATCGAAATGAAACGTTACGCATGCAACGCCTGTGATTACATCTACGATCCGACCGTCGGCGATCCCGATTCCGGTGTCGCCCCGGGAACCCCGTTTGAAGCGCTGCCCGAAGATTGGTACTGCCCGCTGTGCGGCGTCACCAAAGCCGACTTCACACCGATCGACTAAGTAAGAAAAAGACCTCGATGTCGAGGTCTTTTTTCATGAAGATAAGAAAACGGCCTTGCGGCCGTTTAGTACTTGATCGTCGTAATCAGTTCGAAACTATCGCGGTCATAGACGAAGGTACCGCTGTAGGTGATCGCATAGAGCTTATCTCCGACATACAGGACCCTGGAAACCAGGTTGGTGTATTCGTTGTTGGCGGCGATGACGATCGATTTGACTAGCTCGACGCCGGTTTCCGTAACGCGGACGACTTTGATCCCGCTTTCCACTTTGAAGTTGCAGTAGGTGTATTTATCTTCGCCTTCTTTACCTTCATAGGTCTCGCAAACCTGGGTCGTATAGTCGGAATCGGTATACGGGAGATACAGAAGATCCCTTTCCGTGTCATAGACGACGGCACGGTGGTTGTAGGAAGCTTCGGTGTAGCCATATTGACCGACGACACGCAACGATTTCAATTCCGTCGGTTTGGTCGGGTCGGATACATCGAACAGGCTGATCTTCATCCCGAAACGATTGACGCTGTTCCATTTGTTGCCATATTGGTCGGTCATCGGGACGACTTCCAAGTCTTCCGCGATGCCGAACAGGACGGTGTCGCTTACCGGATGCAGGTAGGTGCTGAATCCGGGAACCTTCAGTTCGCCGGTGACCTTGATGGATTTCGGGTTGCTAAGGTCGATGACGAACAAGGGGTCGACGTTTTCGAAGGTGACCAGATACCCTTTTTCACCCATGAAACGCACGGCACGGATGGATTCGCCTTCCGCGAGGTTCACGATGGAACTTTGCGGTTCAAGCGCGAGGTTGAAGACATGGATCGCGTTGGAAACCTTCCCGTCGTTGGACCATTTGGTCGAGGCGACTCGGATGTTCCCGTCGAAGATATCCAGAGAGAATTGATTCAACAGGTAGCCTTCGATCGAAGCGTCGGCTTTCAATTCCAGACTCTCGAGATCGAAGCGGAGCAGATCGGTCAAGGTCTTCCCTTCGCCGGTCGTTTGGTTGGTGACTTCATAGCGGTATTGGGCTAACAGCAGATTGTCGAAATCGACATAGATCGTCTGGATATTACCCAAGAAGGACGTGATCTTCGGATCGGCCGAGCTATCCAAATCCAACTTCAGGATGTTGACGAAACTGTCGCCTTGTTTCCCCGGCAGCACATAGGCCGACTTGGTATCCAAGGACGAAATCGTCGTACCGCTGGTGGTTTCGGTGACGGCCGGATCATTGACTTTCTCACCGCCGTTGTCATCATACATGATTAGATTGTATTGGTTGGCGATGACCAAGAGTTCATTGTCCGTCAGTCTTGACGAATGGAACCCGCCGGTCAGTTCATAATTCTTGTCCAATACCGGTTTGGTCGGGTCGGTCAGGTTATAGATGCTGACGAAGGTATCTTGATACCCGATCCAGAACATGCTCATGCGGGTATCCGCATCCTTGACCATCGGATAGATCCCGCCGTTGTACTTCGAAATCGAACCCATGACGATGAGTTTATCATTATAGAGATAGACTTCGCTGGGATAGTAGAACTTGGTCGCTTTTTCATCATAGACATATTCGATCTTACCGATCGCTTTGGATGTGTCCGTGTCGATGACGCGGATCACCTGACCGGCGACATGGATGATTAGGCGACCGTTGGTTTTAACGATGTCGCCTTCGTCGATGCCTTGGATCTGCGTGTTGGTCTGGGAATAATTGGTGTTCCCGGATAGTGAGTCTTTCGACGCTTCGGCAAACGGTCCGGTATATCCGCTATAACGCGACGAAATCAGGTCCTTGATCATCGAACGGCTCGTGATCAATACCAGACTTCCGGATTCGTTTCTCTGATACCAACTTGAACATCCCGTCAGCATCAACAGTAAGGCCGCAAAGAATACGATGGATTTTTTCATAGGTGTCCTCGCTTTCGGCCTGGATTTGGCCAAAATGTGAAAATAGACGCATTTCTTCTCATCTACTTGTGTTATATCATAGTCTACGTTAATTTTGGATTAATTTATCGCCCTTTTTGCGTTGAATGGCGGAAGATTATGCTAAAGTTAGACTGTCAAAGGAGACGATCATGAACGATACCATAACGCAACTCTTCGACCGCAAATCCGTGCGGGTGTTCGAAGATCGTATCATTACGGATGAAGAAAAAACACTGATCCTCGAAGCGGCCATCCAGGCGCCGACCGCGGGGAACCTCCATCTTTACTCGATTCTGGATATCACCGATCCGGCGATGAAAAACAAGCTCGCCGACACTTGCGACCATCAGCCCTTCATTGCGAAAGCCCCGATGGTGTTGATTTTCCTCGCGGATGCCCGTCGCCTGTATGACGGGTTCAACCTGCTTGAGCGAGAAGTCATTGCTCCTGGGGTCGGGCAATTATTGCTATGCATCAGCGATGCGCTCATCGCCGCGCAAAACGCGGTGGTCGCCGCCCAGTCGTTGGGGATCGGATCCTGCTATATCGGCGACATCCTGGAAAATGTGGAAGAACACCGGCAGCTCTTGGATCTACCGGAGTATACCTTGCCGATCGGGATGGTGGTGTTCGGCTATCCCGTGCAGCAGCAACGCGACCGCAAGAAGCCGACCCGGTATCGGCGCGAATTCATCGTCCACGAAAACACCTATCGGCGGATGGATGAGCACCGGTTGAAAGAAATGATGGATACGCAAGCCCGGGATGCGGGTCTTCCGACACAGGATTTCAAACAGGTGCTGGATACGATCTACACACGCAAATTCGCCAGTGACTTCGCGCTTGAGATGAATCGGAGTTCGCTTGAATGGATGAAGTCTTTTTTGCCGAAATAATCGTGAAACTTCATTTTCATTCGCAAGAGACTATAATTAAGATGAAGATGGATACGAAAAGGAGGCGCCCATGAAACGCTCGACGGTAGTTTGGATCTGGATCGCAGTGACGATTCTATCGGTTCTGCTTGCGGTCTATGTCCTTGGGGATGTATTGACCGCATTGATCGCATCGGTCTTCATCGTCTTGCTCTCCTATGCTTTATTCAGATGGTTATGTAAAGTCGAACCGCTAGAATAGGAAATGCCGGGAAACCGGCATTTCATTTTAGGATAAGGATCGATTCGTAGATGATCAAGATGAAGCCAAGCGCGGCGCTGTTCAGATTCGCCACGAGCGCATAGAGAACGTATTTCTTATTCTCTCCGTCCTTCAGTAAGAATCGGTACGCGATCGTTTCGATGATCAGGATCGCGATTTCAACCGGGATCAAGAGGATGAAAGCACTGAGTATGCCCATCTTAAGCAAAGCCGTCCCCACGATGGCGCTCATGAAAACTTGAGTGGCCAGGTTGACGACGAGGATCGTTTTCAGATTGTGCTTGGTCCAGAGTTTCATCAGGTAGAGGATCAACGCTTCAAGTAGCAAGGTGGGGATGAAGGTAAAGGCGAACTGCGACAGATAGGCGACAACGATGCTCGGAGCGATCACTCTGCCGGATTCCATGTCATAGACGATCGTGGTTTGAAAAAGGAAGGTATGGATTTCATCGCTCACCTGGATCAAACCGCCTTTGGTGACAAGGATGATCTTGAAGTCGGTCGGAACCCCCATATAGGAAAACGAATGAACGTTCGTCTTCCCTTCTTGGATCCCGATGAGTTTCCCAAACAACGGAACGTTTTTCGTCCCGTGGGTTAAGGCAGGATACCATCCGTTGATTTCATGTGATGATAGCAGTTCAAGCATGTTCTTGTCATAGTTCTGACGTTCTTCCCCCAAGTTGTCGAAATCGCCTTCCTCTTGAATCAATAGATCAAGATAATAGGCGTCGTCCGAGGGGTTCTTGACGATGATTTTCAAGGAAGGCTTGGGACCCATGTCCGCATTGACGGGAAAAAGGGTGACATAAAAAAGAAGAAGCAACATCACGATCAACATCGTCCGTAGACCTTTCATGTCATCCCCGCTTCCTGAATCCGCGCTCCGCAAGCAACTTCCCCAACGAGTAGGCGAAGTCTTCTTCGCTTCCCCAATTGAAACTGAAGATCACACCGCGACCACCGCCCGATCCGATCAGATCGACACACACTTCTTGGTTTTCCGTGGAAACCAAGATACTTAAGCTAACCCTGTTCTCCACGCGCATGAAGTACTTTTCAAACACCAACATGCATGCGCTTCGATCCGCATTCCATGCCTCGTCCACGAAAGTAACGCTGAACCCGGTCGAAGGAAATCCGATCTTGATCAGGTCGACCACCGAGTCGATCGTTCCTTCTCCACAATAACGGTGATTGGCCATATCTTTACCTCTTGATTCAAGGATATCATGTTTCCACATCAATACAATCATTTTCAGAAATATGAAAACAGGATGAATACGTTACATTCACTCTATCCGTTTTCGCCTTCATAGCGTAAAATAAGAGCAGAAAGAAACGGGGCTCCCATGGACATTAAATTCTCAAAAAGCATCGGTAACGTTAAAAAATCCTTCATCCGGGAAATCTTCAAAGTATTGGATCAACCGGATATGATTTCATTGTCGGGAGGATTCCCGAATCCCGCTTCCTTTCCGATCGACGAGATCGCGGAGGCGGCGAAAAAGGTGTTGGACTTGGATGGTCGGCATGCCCTGCAATATTCGGCCACCGAAGGATACGTGCCTTTACGCAAGTACATCAGCGAGCGCTATAAAAAACGCTTCGGGTTGGACATCCCCTTCGAACAGATCCTGATCACCAACGGTTCCCAGCAAGCCCTCGACTTATTGGCGCGGGTCTTGATCGACAACGGGGACGATGTGATCGTCGAATACCCGTCGTACCTGGGGGCGCTCCAATCGATGTCCTTCTATCTGCCGACCTTCCATGAAGTAAGGTTATTGGAAGACGGGGTGGATTTGGGGATGCTTGAGGAAATGTTGAAGAATCATCAACCTAAGTTCTTCTATACGGTACCGAATTTCCAAAATCCGACCGGATTGACCTATACGAAAGAGAACCGCATCGAAGTCGCGCGTTTGATCGAAAAGTATGAATGCCTGTTGATCGAAGACGACCCCTACAGCGAACTTCGCTTCTATGGCGAAGAAGTCATGCCGATCAAGTCCTATCTGGGGGAGAGGGGCATTCTCTTGGGGTCGTTCTCAAAGATCGTCTCCCCGGGGATGCGGCTGGGATGGGTCGTAGCCTGTCCTGAAATCATGGATAAGCTGATCACGGCGAAACAGGCGACCGACCTGCATACCAACGTCTTCGCCCAACGCGTCGTCTACCAATACCTTAAAGACAACGACCTCGATGCGCATATCGCCACGATCAAGGCCATGTACCGCAGACAGCGCGACTGCATGGTGACGATGATCGAACGCTACTTCCCCCAGGGCGTCAGCGTCACCAAACCCGAAGGTGGGATGTTCATGTGGGCGACCTTGCCCGAGGGGATCTCATCGATGAAACTCATCGACCAGGCCATCGCCAACAAGATCGTTTTCGTCCCCGGCGATCCCTTCTATGTCAACCGGGTCGATGCGAACACCCTACGTTTGAACTATACCAACTCCAACGAAACCGAGATCGAAGAAGCGATCAAACGTTTGGGAAGAGTCATCCAAGACGCGATCGACGCAAAAAAATAACTCTGCAAGCGCAGAGTTTTTTATCGGATTTGTCCGTTCCCTTCGATGATGTATTTGATCGAAGTCAATTCTTTCAACCCCATCGGCCCCCGGGCATGGAGTTTCTGCGTACTGATTCCGATTTCCGCCCCGAATCCGAACTCGAACCCGTCGGTGAATCGTGTCGACGCGTTGACGTAGACGGCGGCCGCGTCGATTTCATCCTGGAAGCGTTTCGCTTTGTTCGCATCACTCGTCACGATGGCTTCCGAATGCTTGGTCCCGTAGCGTTGGATATGCGGTATCGCCTCATCGATCCCGGAAACCACTTTGACGGACAAGATGAGATCCAGGTATTCCTGACCCCAGTCCTTCTCGTTGGCCGGTTTGATCATCGGCAAGATTTCAAGCGTCGACGCGCATCCGCGCAGTTCGACTTTTTCCTCTTTAAGGATCGGATACACTTTCAAGAGGAATTCCCTGGCGATTTTCTTGTCCACCAGCAAACTCTCGGCGGCGTTGCAGACGCCGGGACGGCTGGTTTTCGCATTGACCAGGATCGCCGACGCCATCTTCAGGTCGGCGCTCTCTTCCACATAGATATGGCAGTTGCCGACCCCGGTTTCAATGACCGGGACGGTTGCGTTCTCGACGACCGCTTTGATCAAGCCCGCGCCCCCGCGTGGAATCAAAACATCGAGGTAGGCATTGGCTTTCATCATTTCGGTCGCAATGCTACGGTCCGTGTTTTCGATCAATTGGATCGCATGGGGGATGAATCCGATCGAACCCAAGGCTTCTTCCATGATACGGATCAGCGATTTATTCGTGTGGAGCGCTTCGCTTCCACCCCTCAGGATCACGGCGTTCCCGGCTTTCAAGCACAATCCGGCGGCATCGACCGTTACATTGGGGCGGGCTTCGTAGATGATCCCGATGACCCCCAAAGGCACGCGAACTTTACGGATGTTCAACCCGTTGGGGCGCTCGATCACTTCCAGCACTTCCCCGACCGGGTCGTTGAGTTTCGCAATCTGACTCAATCCTTCCGCCATGTCCAAGATCCGCTTTGGGGTAAGGGTCAAACGGTCCAATAAAGCACCGTTGATCCCCTTTTCCTTGGCCTCGACGATGTCGATGCCGTTGGCACGCAAAATCTCGTCGCTATGTTTCACCAACGAGCGTGCGATCGCATGGAGCGCGCCGTCTTTCTCTTTCGTTTCCGTAAGCGACAATTTCAACGCGGCTTCTTTCGCCAGGCTTCCTTTGACTTTGATTTCGCTCATCGCTTTCTTCCTTTCCCCAAAAACAAGGTTCCGCAATCTTCTCCGGCTAGGATTTCCAACAAAATGCGCGGGTCTTTCCCGGTCGCCAAGACCATATCCACCGAGGCGTCGTTGGCGATCTTCGCCGCATGAAGCTTGGTGATCATCCCGCCTGTTCCGCGCGAGGAACCCGCCCCGCCCGCTTTATTCTCGATCTCGGGTGTGACTTCCTCGACGATGTCGATCCGCTTCGCCTGCGGGTCTTTGCGCGGATCCGCGTCGTAGAACCCGTCGATGTCCGAAAGGATGATCAACAGGTCGGCGTGCAGAAGCTTGGCGACGATCGCGGACAAGGTGTCGTTATCGCCGAAGATACGGTTCTCGCCGGATTCGATTTCATCCGTCGCGACCGAGTCGTTCTCGTTGACGATGGGGAGGATCCCCTTCTCCAACAGACTTTCGAAGGTATTGATGACGTTGGTGCGCATGTGGCTCTCTTCGACGACGTCGCGGGTCAAGAGGATCTGTCCGACGATGTGGCCGTACTCGGCGAAGAATTTACTATAGAGGTGCATCAGCTCGCATTGTCCGACCGCGGCGACCGCTTGTTTTTCACGTACCGTCTTGGGTCTCTCGTCCAGTTTCAGTTTGCCCACGCCGACGCCGATCGCACCGGAAGTGACCAGCACGACTTCCTTGCCCTGGTTCATCAGGTCGCAGAGAATCTGCGCAAGTTTCTCCATGCGCGTGAAGTTGGTTTTCCCGTTTTCATACGTCAAGGTCGAGGTTCCGACTTTGACGACGATCCGTTTTCTTTCTTGTATCGAATGACGCATGATTGACACCTCGTTTGTTTATTGTGATGTATTATACACCGAAACGATTCGATGTTCCATCCCTATTTCAAGCATCAAAGAAAAGCCTCGACGTAAACGCGGATTCCAGAAAAGACGGAACCGGATTTAGAGACCGAGGCGGGGTTCATGGACGTTTGTTTTCGATGGCGATTACGATCTGTTCACAGATTTCATGGGTCTTCAGTGAGTCTCTGAGCGGGATCGGAAGCGGTTCACGGTTCTTGATCGCCCCGAGGAAAGCGTCGATCAGATCTTCGAAGCCGCGTTTATGCAAGGTGGATTCCCAGTCCTTCTGTGCGTCGATCGTATGGACGCCGTGTTCATAGGACTCGATGGAAGCAAGGTTGCGTAGGATGGATTTACGGTGGGTATGGAAGACTTCGACGATTTCTTCGGTCACGCCGTTCTCATAATCCATGATGCAGATGCCATGGTTGACGGGCGTGCCCAATACGATCGTGATGGACACCAGTTTCCCTTCCCTGAGTTTCGGGAAGACGGCGACCTCACTGACCTCGCTTTGCAAAAGATAGCGCGTCGTGTCGATGACATGTACGAAATCCTCGACGATGAAACGCCGGATCGCATCCGGTTTCAGATAACGGTTCTTTTGGTAGAGCACCCGTTCGGGCACCCCCAAATCATGTACCTTCTTGACCAATGGCACGAACCTGCGGTTGAACCCGACCATCATCGGGACCTTGCGTTCTTCGCTCAGCATCACCAAGGATTCCGATGTTTCGTAGTGCATCGTCAACGGTTTGTCGATGTGGACGGGAACCCCGGCCTTCAAGAACGTCTCGACCAAGGCTTCATGCGCATCCGTCGCGGCGGTGATGAACACGGCGTCGATGCCTTCGCGCAGGAGGTCGTCGACATCGAGATATCCCTTGGCAAGGTGATATTTATCCATGACTTCCCGCAGTGTCGAGGGATTCCTCGTGCAGGGGATCAGTTCGATTTCTTCACGTGCGCAAAGGATCGGCAAGTACGCTTTCTTCGCGATATCTCCCAATCCGACAATTCCGATTTTCATTTTATTCTCCTTTTTCAACAGTGTCGATCCAACCATTCATGGATGACATGATAGACTTCTTCACGGCGCTGTTCATTGAGGATTTCATGCCACAATCCGTCGAACACGTTACGCGTCTTATCCGTAGAAGCACTGCGTAGATAGAGTTCTTCGCTGTCTTTCACATTCACCAACGCATCCTTCTCACCATGGAGGACCAGGATGGGATCGACGACCTCATTAAGATGCGCGTCGATCCAAGGCACGCTGCGGGCGATTTCCTGCATCAACCCCAAAGCGATCGATTTGAGGGTCAAGGGATCGTTTTGATAGTCTTCCACGACCTTACGGTCGCTGCAGATCGCATCCGCCAACGCGTTGGGGGTTTGGATGTGGGGATCCAGATTGAGGTCGATCGAACGCAGGATCCCGGCGGTATCCAAGGTCAA
Organism: Erysipelotrichaceae bacterium; assembly: GCA_003520745.1. Lineage (GTDB taxonomy): Bacteria > Bacillota_I > Bacilli_A > Erysipelotrichales > Erysipelotrichaceae > GWE2-51-13. Next base: position 4,299 of record DOUE01000043.1, on the reverse strand, counting down.
CGGTCCGGAAAACACGATCCCTTTCACATGTCTTGGATACAGGATGGCATAGCCGGTGGCGGTATAGCCCCCCATGCTGTGTCCGAAAAGCAGGACGGGAAGATCGGGGAAGGCTTCTTTGGCGGCTTCGACGATTTCGTTGCAGTCGAGGAAGAGATGCGAATACGATGCGAGATAGCCCCTCTCGCCCTCGGAATGTCCGTGCCCCCGCTGGTCATAACGCAGGACATTGTATCCCCATTCATTGAGTTTGGCTGCGAATTCGTCATAGCGTCCAAGATGCTCGGCGAGACCATGGGCGATGACGAGGGTGGCTTTGGGTTGGTCGATGGTATTCCAACGGATGTTTAGAGAAACGCCGTCGAAACTGCTTCTTACATGAGGCTGGTTCATATTGAATTTCCTTTCCGTGGTTCTACTTTCATTATATTCCTTTTTATCATTGAAACAAAAGAAAATCCCGCTCTCGCGGGATTAGACACCGATGTCGTTTTGGTAACTGATCAGACTGACGGACTCGACGCCGGGAATCTTCTTCAGCGAATCGACTTTCCGCTCGGACTTATCGCTGATTTCGATATCGAAGGTCAACTCGACGTTCTGTCCGACCAAGGTCTTGCTTCTCAGCTTATGTTTCGGCATGGTTTTCAGCGCCGCGTACACCGCTTCGTGGACGGCGTCGTCGAACTTTACGATCAAGAGGAAACGGGAGATCGACCGCGATTCGAAATTGTAGAAAATCATGAAAAGGAATCCGATGGCCAGCGAACTGATGAAAGCGACCAAATAGATGCCGACGCCGGACATGATGCCGCCCATGATCGCCCAGAAAATGAATCCGGTATCGATGGGGTCTTTGACGGCGGTACGGTAGCGGACGATGGACAAGGCGCCGACCATCCCCAAGGAAAGGGCGAGGTTGGAGGAGATGGTGCGGACGACCAAGGTGGTCACCATCGCCAAGAGGATAAGAAGAAGACTGAAGGATTTCGAGTAGATGACGCCCGAGTAGGTGCGGCGATAGACGTAAACGATGAAGATGGCGATCGCAAACGCGGTAAGCAAGGACAATAACACGCCGTTGAGCGACACGGTCCCGGTAAATTCCTCGACGATTCCTTTTTTGATCAGATCTAGAAAACTCATGGTACTTCTCCTTTATTGCATACCGCGGCAAAGCGCGAACTTCGATAAGGCTTGGCGGGTCATCGGCATCGAATTCAAGACGGCGACGATCGACGAAGGCAGGACATCGTTGTATTTGATTTCGACGACGGATTCAACCTCTTCCATCGGCATGACTCCGCCGTGGGAAACTTCGAACAAATCATGGTTGAAGACGCGCGAGTGGATGACTTCGTCGAAGGTGATCCGTACATCAAGGCTCTCCATCACGAAGGCGGTCCGGCGATAGTCGACGATGACGCTAGGGATCAGATGCTTGGTTTTCATTTCGATCAGAAATTCACGTAAGAGGTCTTCCCCTTCGATGTCCATCGCTTCGATGTTCCCTGCGATGAACCGTTTCGCTTGGTCGAGGCTGATTCTCACCATTCTTTTATGAGTCATCTGGTTGAACTTCTCTTTGCATTCCAATCGGATGAACCCGGTGTTCTGATTATAGTAACGGATGCGGTACTTCTTACGGTTCTCGACACCGTCCATCTTCTCGTAGTAGGCGCTTGAGTCCGGCGTATCGAAATACAGACTTCGGATCATGTATTCCCCGTTTTGATCCGCGTTTCCGTCGTAAGGGAGAAGCAAGGCCATCCGTGATTTCAACAGTTTCGCCGCCTCCTTGTGGAGGGTGAATTTCAGTTCATGGCGCAGTTTCATACGAAGTCCCCGAAGTAGTCTTCGAACTCGTTGTTGCTTAATCCGAAGAACGCTTTCGCCTGGTCAAGCAGGTAGCGGGTACGGACGGACGTATAGTCGCGGATCCGTTGCACTTCCTTCTCCCAACTTTCCATCGTGAACCCCCACCGCGCGCTGTCACGCGCCATTTCAGGTTTAAGAAGGGTATACATCGTTTCGATCTTCGCACTCACATTTTCTTCACTCCAGATGCCCGCGAGATTCAACTGAAGCCGTTCGAGGAAGGCTCTTCTGAAATCGTCGTTTTTCATCAGGTTGCGCATCAACACGGTGCTGACCTTGAAGTCCGACATCCCTTCCGGTTTCACCATGAACTCGAAATAGTCGCGGTAGTAGTTGTACCAGGCATAGTCAAGGTCGTAGAACACCATATGCCACTTCCCTCCGTCGTATTGGGACGAGGAAATGTAGCGGGTGTTGATGATGTCGTTATTGGTTACGAAGGTTTCCGCGACCCAGAAGTCGATGTAGCTCTCGATGTCCAAGCGGTCGAGGATGTGCTGGTAGTTGGCACTCACGGATAGGTCGTGCGTATTGGCGTAGCTGACGATCCCGTAGATCCCCGACAAGGAACCCGCCGAGACATCCCAATCCGCCCGGACGACGTTCGCCGTGTTCTTGTCGACGTTGTAGTGGGTGGACACGAAGTACTCATCGACTTTTTCACGGATATCGTAGACCCCCCAGTATTTCCCGTTGATGTACAAGATGATCGATTTGTACGCTTGTACCTCGACGGTTTCGGAGTCTTCCATGATTTCGCTGGAAAGGATGTCGCGGAAGAAGGCCGCGTCATAGTCTTGGGAGCCCGATCGCAACACCAGTTTATTGAAGATGGAGAAATCCCGCGTATCGAAAACTTGATAATGAAGCATGCCCGGTCCGTATTCGCTTCTGAAATTCAGTTCGAACGATTTCTTCGCCAATCCCCGGGTCGAACCGCCGAAGAGTTGGAATCCGCAATCGATCGCGAAACCCTCCCCGTTCTCAAACAGTTCCACATGCGAGGCGTATTCCGTACCGATGACCCACGGGTTCTTTTGCAGGGCGCTGAACTCGCTGGGGTTCATGGCGACGGACAATACCGGCAGGCTATGGTTCTCATTGACCACGTACGAATAGGTGGCGACGGCGCTAGGGACTTTATCGTTCTCGATGGTGATCGCACGGACCACCGTCGTCTGGGTAATCGTTAAAGGCGATGTATAAACTCGTGAATTCGAATTCGGTTTGCTTCCATCCAAGGTATAGTAGGTTTTTCCAAACGTATCCAACGCCACGGTCAATACGTTCACATCGTCGTAGACGCCTGCCGCGAGTTTGGTTTTCGGAAGGGCGCTGACCATCGCTTCGCCGTCGATGTTTTTCGCTCTGGGCGTCGGTTGCGAACTGTAGGTGAAGCCACCCTTGGATGAACGGGCATAACTGAAGTTGATCGGAACTTCGGCCAAAAAAGCCGTGTCCGACACTTTCCCTTGATGATAGAGATAGATCGACTCGACGTCGGACAACTTGAAATTGGTGTGTTTGAACGAGGTGGTCGAAAGGCTGGTTTCCCCCGAAGCCATCAAGACGTAATATTCACCGGGGGCTAGCTGGATGTCGGGCAAGGGATAAAGCGAAGGGGTGTTCTGACTTGTGGTCAAGGTATATTCGCTGAGCGAGATCGTCTTGGATGAATTATTGAAGAGTTCGATCCAGTCATAGGTCTGCGCCCCGTTATGCGGGAGATACTTGGTATTGTTATTCATCGCTTCGTTGATGATCAACCCGTCGGGTAAGTCCAGCGATGCATTGAACGCCTCAACCCCTTCGGGGTCGTTGGCATAGCCCGGACTTACGAAGGGTTGGGCGATGTATCTTTCGTCCTGATACGCCATGACATATCCGTTGGGTAGGTTTTCATAGGTCGCTTGATCCAGGATTTTCCCTTGGTCGTTGGTCAACAAGACGGTCCCGTTGATTTCGTTCAAGGTGAACCCCGTGCTTAACTTCCCTTCGATCTCGGAAATCCCGGAAGTGTAGACCACGACGGATTTCCCCGCCGCCAGGCTCATCGAGGGGAAACGCCAGCGAAACGGGGCGGACAAGGAATCCCCCAAAGCATAGTTTTTAAGTTGGACCGTTTGATCCGAGACGTTGGTGACTTCGATGTATCCCGACAACCCAAACGCCTTGTCGAGGAAATTCCCTTGGTTTTCCGGGAGGAACTCCGTGATTCTCAGCGGGCTTTCCGTCATGATCCGATCCTTGATGAACGCTTCGTATCCGAGCGTGCTGTTCTCATAACCCGGCGTGATTTGACGATAGGTAACCCACTGGCTCGCTGCGTTTCGCCCGATCGACCTACCGCTCAAAACCTCGGGAAGCTTGTAGGACTCGATCACGTTGCCGCTTGGATTGCGTAACACCAAGGTTTCCCCG
>DOUE01000035.1 GCA_003520745.1 Erysipelotrichaceae bacterium | reverse complement strand
ATCCCGGTTTGAACCAAACCATCGCCAAATTCTACCCGCATGATCTCCGACTAAAATACTATGCTTCCGATGATTACTCCGAAAAATTCCACGCTTCCGTCAAGAATGTCATCGAAGAGTTCCAAGGGAAGTATACGGGATGCTACGGCTGCGGAAGATGCGGTGAGGAATTATCGGGATATACCTATGTCTATGAAGATGGGAGAAAGGTGTTTCGTTGCGGAAGAGAACTCAACACCATCCCAAACGCTTCGATCGAAGATCTTACTGAGATATTGATGTTGATTCAGATTCAACATGATTTTTTCAACAATGTTGGGAGATAGTTCTCACAGATTTCCTAATAAATCAAATAGACATAAATTTGGTAAGATTTCGTTCATGAACTTCACTACTCTCAACTCTGCTTGTCTCAATAAATCCTTGTTTCATGAAGAATAGACTTGCATCGTAATTATCAGTATGACAAGTCGTAGTAAAGATACTAACCCCATCCTTACTGTACTCTTTTATTATTTCGCTAACTAGTTTTCTACCAAATCCTTTACCTTGATTTTCGTAATCTATAACTAAGTTCCAGATAAATAGTTTATCGATATCATATCTTCTTACAAGTGCAAATCCAACTATATTCTCTTCTTCACGAATCAAGTATCCAGTGCATTCATTCTCTTTTAATCCTTCTTGAATTCTGTTTATTGAGGAAATGAACTTCAATTGGTTTTCACCCACTTTCAATACTGGATAAATCTTAGTTTTTTCGATAGTTGTTTTCATGATTGCACCTGTTTTAATCATTATACACATTATCAAGACTCAGTTTTCAGTATGATTTTCTACATATACACTAAATGTTCGCGTTTTCTGTATGCACTCTGAATTTTTAGTTTACTGAAATGCACAAAAAGAGAAAATAAAAAAGCCGGTTTCCCGGCGATTAGAATTCTTCTTCTGGTACTGGTTCTTCGTGGAAAGGCTTGTCGAACTCTTCTTCCGTGTCATCGAAGACGGAAGCCATCAAATCGTCTTCCTTGATCAACTCTTCCTCGATGATGATGGAATCGGTATCGATGTGCGTTTCGTTGTAGGTACGACGGGAACGTAAGTCCCAAATTCCGCCCGCCAACGGTGCGAAGCGGACATCCAAGGTCATCGCCGAGAAAAACTGGGCGATTTTATTTTCGGCTTGGGATGTGCTGAATCCGAAGGATGTACAGACTTTGCCCCATAATTCGACAAACGTCATTTCTTTTCCTTGGGTCTGTAGGATGTCGAATGCGACATCGGTCATGGATCGATTGCTCATGGTATTCCTCCTGCTACATTTTTTCCGGTGCGCTAACCCCGATCAGGGTCAGTGCGTTGCGTAAGGTGAACTGAGTGGCTTTCACCAATCCCAGCCGTTGGGCGCTCAGTGCGCCGTCTTCAAGATTCAAGACCTGGCATTCGTTGTAGAACCCGTGGAACGCGGCGGCCAGCTTCTGGATATAGTTGCATACTTTGTGGGGTTGGCGCGTCAAGGCCGCGTCTTTGATCATCTGGGGGAAGTCGATCATGATTTTACAGAGTTCGATTTCCTTGGGATGGGTGATCCGCTCAAACGTATCTGCGACGTCCATGTCGGCGTTGCGTTGAATGGAACACATCCGTGCATGGGCGTATTGGGCGTAATAGACCGGGTTTTCATTGGATTGCTTACTTGCCATATCCAAGTCCAGGTCCATGTGGGTATCCCCTGCCCTACTGACGAAATAGTAACGGACGGCATCGACGCCGGCGGCTTCGGTCAGATCCTTGAGGGAGACCGCTTTCCCCGTACGTTTGCTCATCTTGAATTCTTCACCGTCTTTGATCATCCGTGCCATCTGGATGATGTCCACATCCAGATCGCCCGCGGGATAACCCAAGGCTTGGATGGCGGCTTTCAACCGTGCGATGTACCCGTGATGATCCGCCCCCAACAAGTCGATGAGGACGTCGTAGCCCCTGTCTTTCTTGTTGAGATGGTAGGCGATGTCGGGCATCAAATAGGTATATAATCCATTCCCACGAACCAGCACACGGTCTTTATCGTCACCGAAATCGGTGGTTTTCAACCATGTGGCTTCTTCGTGTACGTAAGTATGGCCTTGTTCGATCAGTTTTGTCAATGCTTTTTCAACCAATCCTCGATCATAGATGGATTGTTCGGAAGTCCAGACATCGAATTCGACGTTGAACGCCAACAGATCCTCACGCAACTTCTTGGTTTCTTCCCTTAACCCGAACGTCCGGAAGATCGGTAGACTCTCTTCTTTATCCGCATTCACATAGATGTCGCCGACTTCGTTTGCGAGGGTCTGCGCGATCTCGATCAAGTCTTTCCCGTGATATCCGTCTTCCGGAACGACGGCTTCGACACCGAAATACTGAAGGTAGCGCGCCTGCAGGGATTTCGCCATGTTGTTGATCTGGTTCCCCGCGTCGTTGATGTAGTATTCGCGCGTGACGTCATAGCCCGCGGCTTTCATGATGCGTGTCAAAGAATCCCCGATGGAAGCCCCTCTCGCATGGCCGGGATGCAGATCCCCGGTCGGGTTGGCGGAGACATACTCAACGTTCCATTTGCGTTTGTCGCTGGACTCGGTGTTTCCGTATTTCGTATCTTCGGTGAGTACTTTCTTGATGACTTCGGATAGACTTCCGGCTTCCATGAAAAAATTGATGAATCCCGGTCCGGCGATTTCCGCCTGGCGGATCCCGCCTTCCTTCGTATCGATCTCCTGTAAAATCGTCTGTGCGACGTTTCTTGGGTTTTGCTTCAATACTTTCGCCAACCGCATGGCCACGTTGGATGCATAATCTCCGTGTTCCTTCGATTTCGGCTCCTCGACGACGATTTCCTCGAGGTCGATGCTTGTGTCAAACGCCTTCTTCACGGCGTTCTGTATGGCTTGTTTTAAGGCTGTTTCGATCAAATTCATTCGGTTTCCTCCATTGTCCACTCGCTGACATACGCTCCGACAAGCTCATCCCCCTGGTTGAGCCGATACATCCATCGAAGACGCGAAGAAGTGATTCGCAACTGTTCCGTCAGGATGTCCAGTGAAATCACGCCGTAGGTCGTGGATAAACTTCCAGTCTGTTTCTTAGCGGGGTTAAACGTCAACGTCGTCAAAGCTTCTCCGGTGCGCTTCAAGACCAAATGGTCTAAATACACTTCCAGATGGACTTCCGTCGTCTTGGATTCGTTATACGTGAGCGAATACATCACTTCGTTTTTCACGCGCAATGCCTTCCCTTGATAGATGATTTGGGTTACTCCGGTTTCGAGTTCGGTTTGTTTGACAGTCAAATCGATTCTACGTACCTCGTTCATGTCTCCACCCTTTTTCTCTTGAATTATATGCAATGACAGTGAGTTGTCAAGGGATAAACAAAAATTTCTCAAATGTCCTTGTTTGCAAAAGTAAAATCCACTCATCGATGGTTAAAAGTATCGTTATTGTATCTCATTGGTGAACTTCGGATCGCCGCTTGAGTTGCATTCGGAAAAAAGACTCGCGTACCGAGTCTTTACCGATAATTCAAGCAATTAAGATGTTAATTCATTATGCTTACTGTGAGTTCTATGATTTAGGGAACTATTCTGTCTATAAAGGCTTGGTTTTTCCCTAAACCCTATCCTCGCAAACCATCCACATCATGACTTCAAATAACTCCTTGATTCAATCTGAACTCAGATATGCCTAGCAGTAAAACTTAGTCTTCATCCCAATGCGTAGCCAACGCATCGAACTTCGCTTTCATCGTCGGATTCTTCCGTGTCAGTTTTTTGATCGTCAGATCCTCGGCTTTATTATTGGCGAGTCTTAAATTATCCTCGGAAGACAGTAATTCATCTTTCGTCTTCTGAAGTGCTCGGATCGCCTTATCGATTTCATCCACCGCAGTTTTGAACTTACGGCTCGCAAGGTCGTAATTACGCGCAAACCCGACTTTGAAATTGTTCAGGTCTTCTTCGAAGTTCGTGATATCCAAATTCTGTTCTCGCATCAAACTCAACTCTTGTTTGTACTTTAGAGAATTCATCGCAGCGTTACGCAACAATGTGATGATCGGGATGAAGAATTGCGGCCGGATCACATACATCTTTGCATATTCGTGCGACACATCCACGATACCGCTGTTGTAGAGTTCATTGTCCGTTTCAAGCAAAGATACCAGAATGGCATATTCGCACTTCTTTTCAATCCGGTCTTTATCCAACTCTTTGAAGAAGTGTTCGTTTTTCTTTTTCGTCGCCGTCACATCGCCTTCATTCTTCATTTCGAACATAATCGAGATGATCTCAATTCGATTGTCATCGTATTCGCGATAGATATAGTCGCCTTTGCTTCCGGTCTGAATATCGTTGTCTTTCGTGAAGATGGCATTCTTAAAGGATGTCGCTCGGATCTTGTTGAACTCGATTTCACAGTGTTGCTCCAAGGACTCACCAAGTAGTTTCGTGGATTGTCTGGTTTTGAAGTCCTTATAGAAAGCAATCACTTCATCTTTTGTCGTCAACTCTTTACGATGGCTTTCTTTAATCGTACTAAACTCGATTTCTTTCTGTGATGTTAATAAATCCAAACGTGAACCCAACTCGGCCACGACTTTTTCTTTTTCCGAGAGGATCTGAGATACTTCCAGTTCTTTCGTGCTTTCGACCGTTTTCAAAGACAACTTCAACGCATTGATCTCTTCATTGAGCTTCAATGTCGTCTCCATCATCTTCTTCTCGGTTTCCTGCTTAATGAGTTCTTTTTGTTGGTCGAAATTACTCAATTGGATCCGTAGATCATTGAGTTCTTTTTCTTTGAGTGCCAATGCTCTCTGAGCTTCGATCTCTTTGTCTTTTTGAATCGAAATCGCCTTTGTTTCCAATTCTTTTATGAGTTCTTCTTGCTTCCTAAGTTTCGCATTCATTTCATTCTCGACTTGATTCAAAGCAAGCTGCTTATCCTGTTGACTTGCTTCCATTTTGGATTTCAATTCGAAAAGTTCTTTCTCCTTCTGCGCAAACTGAAGATCATACGTATTTTTCGTTTTTTGCTCCATCAGTGCGATTTCGGAGGCTTGTTGCTTCTTGAAAAGTTCCAATTTCTCGTGGACTTCGGTATCGAACTCTCTCGTCTTCACTTGATTCAAGATATCCGCGTAACTCGCCTCGTCGATCGTAAACTCTTTCCCGCAATGCGGGCATTTGATCTCATGCATGAACCGTTCCTCCCCTTTGTTTTTGTGCTATTTTCTTAATGTATTATCCGTTATGTCTTTGATGATTTACATCATGAACATTCATCTAAAAAAGCCGTTGGTTAACGGCTCATGAAGGCTTCGATGTCTTCGACTTCTTTCAGGATGTCCGGGGAAAGGATTTCGTATCCCTGTTCGGTGACACGAACATCGTCCTCGATGCGGATTCCGATCTTTTCTTTCTTACTGTATAGACCTGGTTCGACCGTGATCACATGTCCGGGTTTGAGAACCATCGATTCGACTTGACCGACATCGTGCGTATCCAGACCCAACAGATGGCTGACGCCATGGTAATAGATTTCGTCGATCTGTTCGGGGGTGTCGATGATCTTCGCATTGACGGCTTCGACGCGATAGGTTTGCTTGACAATTTCGTTGAGGGTTTGTAAGGTGACACCCGGCTTGATCGCTTCGATGACGCGTTTCTGCGCTAATAGGACGATATTGTAGAGTTCCTTTTGACGTTCCGTGAATTTCCCGTTAGCCGGGAACGTCCGCGAGATGTCGGCACAGTAGTGTCCGTATTCCGCCCCCAGATCGAAGAGCACCAATTCACCGTCGTTGATCGTGCGGTCGTTTTGGACATAGTGGAGGATACAGGCTTCGGGTCCCGAAGCCGCGATCGTATCGAAGGAAGGCTTGGCGTTGTGGCGCGAGAGTTCATAGTTGAAGTGGGCGACCGCTTCGTATTCTTTCATTCCGGGTTTCAAATTACGCAGAATCGCTTCGACCCCGTGTTGGGTGATGTCGACGGCTTTCTTCAGCGCTTCGATCTCGGCCGAGGTTTTGAGGGATCGAAATCCGTTGATCGTCGTATTCAGGTTGACGATCGTCAAGCCGGGATAAAGATCTTTGACTTTCTTACCGAAGGTCTCCCCTTCGAATGGACGCGACTTCGTATCGAAACGCTCCGAGTCGATATAGACGATCGAGAGGGTGTTGAAATTGACCGAACGTGCGAACGCGGCGTCGAATTGAGGGATGACTTGGATGACTTTCACCCCGCTGGTTTCGATCGCTTCTTCTTTACGGATCGAACGTCCGACCCATTTCTCGGCCATCGCATCGTATTCTTTGATGTAGAGGATTTCTTTTCTGCCCTGCGACGTCTTCACGAGTTGTAGGACGAGTCCGTCTTCGTCAAGCCCGGTCAGATAGAAGAAATTACGGTTGACGCTGAAAGGATAGGTCGAGTCGGAGGAGCGTTTCACCAGTTCCCCGGCGAAAAAGACCGCACAGCTTCCTTCCTCCATTTCCGCGAACACGCGTTCACGGCGATTGATATACAGTTGATTGTCCATGTCGTACCTTTCTTACTTCGCGGTTTCCCGCGGGAAATACATTTTTTCGTCTTTTTTGTTTTCACCGCGGACGATCGCGCCGACCAAGACGGAGGCCTGGGAGAGTTCCTTGATTTCGTTTTTCGTATTCAGAATCCAGATCAGTGAGTTTTCTTTCTCTTGGTAGGGCGAATAGGGACGCTGTACCGCCATGTCCAAGGCGAAGTAATATTCAGGGTCCAACCCGGCGTCGATGACGTTCTGACGCTGCGCAGCGATTTGTTGGGGCGATTCGACTTCCGCGTATTCAAACAAACGTCGATCCATCAGGCGGGTCCCAAGATCCTTCAGTATCTCGTCGCTTTCTTTTCGTGCCAGGGTAAACGCATAAAGACAGGCGGCTTCATCCAGTTCGAAGTGTTCTTTCAATGTCGGGTACCCTTCGTGGAAGAACGGGCCGAACATGGCGAATCGTTTTGAAATCCCCGGATCGACCGCATTCAATACGACCAAGCGTTTGAAGAAACGGACCAAGATCGTTTCGAAACTCCGTGATACCGGATGATAGTAGACTTGCCAGTACATATGATAGCGGGCCATGATGTAGTCTTCGATCGTATGGACGCCGCTTTCTTTCACGACGAGTTTATCGTCATGAAGACGCAAAGTCCTCAATACGCGTTCCAAATCGAAGGTTCCGTAACTGGTCCCGGTGAAATATGCGTCGCGCAAGAGATAATCCATGCGGTCGGCATCCAATTGTCCGCTGACCACTTGGTTAAGGATGGGGTTTGAATGTTTGTGTTGGAGGATGTCGACGATGTTTTTCGGCAAATCGGGATGGTGGGAAACCAAGACGTCATGGATCGTACTTTCACCCATCAAGATCAGCGCCCCCATCGTTTCATGGTTGAAGTCCAAAACGGATTCGAAGGAATGGGAGAACGGTCCATGCCCGATATCGTGCAGCATCCCCGCCAACATCACTTCGATCTGTTCTTCTTCGCTCAACGCTTCTTTCAAGCCTTCGACTTCGTTGACCATGCGACGGACGATCTCATAGACGCCCAACGAGTGGGAAAACCGTGAATGTTCGGCCGCATGATAGACCTGATGGGTCGCCCCGAGTTGATGGATTCTCCGTAGACGCTGGAATTCAGGCGAATTCAAACAATCCCAGATCACCTGGTATTCGATATGGATGTATTCGTGGATCGGATCCCGTAATACTTTGACTTCGTTCAGTTTACCAAACATGGGTGAACCCCCTTAGCCGTTCTTTTCTAGAAGAACGACGGCTTGTGCCGCGATCCCCTCGCCTCGTCCGATGAACCCGAGTTTCTCCCCTCGGGTCGCCTTGACGCTGACTTGGTCGACGGAGACATGCAAGGCGTTGGCCAGATTGATCCGGATGGCATCGTTGTATTTCGCCAACTTCGGCGCTTCCAAGAGAACCAAACTATCGACGTTGACCAAATGCCATCCTAACGATTCGACTTTTAGGACGACTTCTTGAAGAAGGAGGATCGAAGAGATGCCTTTGTATCTTGGATCGGTGTCGGGAAAGTGTTTCCCCAAATCCCCCAACGCCAACGCCCCCAACATCGCTTCCGCGATCGCATGCGTCAGAACATCCGCATCCGAATGTCCGTCGGGACCCAGGTCGCTTTCGATCAAAACCCCGCCCAAAACCATATCCCTTCCAATCCGTAACGGATGGATATCCGTCGATTGTCCGATGCGCAGCATAACTCCCCTTCTTTCATGTAAGCCTATTATACCACGCAAGAAAAAAGAACGGAAACTCCGTTCTCATGCACGTTTTCTAGGTTTTGGGAAAAGCCGTCCGATCCCGTAGGATACCAGACACAGGATCGCCGGGATGACGGGATAGCCCTTGTCGCTGAAATACTCGAACAAATCGATTCCGAACGTCGTCAGGTCGTTGAACCCCCGTAAGACATTCACATAAAGTAAATTCATGATCATGGAGAGGATGTTGGTGATGCTTTGGAAGCTCGCCAGCACCGTCATGAAACCGATCAAGAGGGCAGGCAAGATGATCCACACAAACGTGATCTCATACCATCCGATCTTGCCGCGACGGCGACCTGCCACAAAAGAGAAAATCATCCATCCGAGCACATAGACGCACGAGAGGACCAACACGGTAACGTCGGGAAGATCGATCGGCAGCCGATTGAGGTTCACGAAGTTCAAAATATAGATCAAAACAAGTCCAAGCAATACGAAGATGCCATCGAAAACGGGGATGTTTCTTTTCATGGGACTCCTTGGGGATATCGTGGGTATTCTCATTTAACCATATTTCCCTCTTCGAATGATGAAGTTTACATGAAAAGCGTTTCACATTTAATCATATATCACTACTTTTCAATCCTACCTTGTGTTTTTCTAGAATCTATTCACTTTCTAGTCTTCAAACTCTACTTTGATATCATAATACTTCAGCAGTGCGTCACTAACGATTTCCTTTAGTCTTGATTCATATGACAAAGCAAAAGGAATCGACATCCGCTGATCAACAATTGCATCAAGTTGCCTTTTGTATTCGCTATTGGGTAACTGATTTGAATTCGACTCAAGGTCGACTAGACTTTGCTTGATATTATCTTCGATTTCTTTAATTGTTTCACTCGTCATGGGATCGATTACGTAGTCACTTGAAGCGAAGTCTTTGTATTGCCAGGGTTTAAAATCATCACGATTTGAAGGTGAAATTTTGATTTCAACTTTGTTTCTAACGGGTATAACTCCGAACACACTGGATGACACGTTGAATTGGTTTCCTTTTCTATATGCTTCTATTCTATTCAGGAAGACGATATAACGTTGATCATCTTTCATAGGGAATATTGGGGAATCCAGATCAATCGTACTTTGGCTTGCGGAATAATGTTCATAGATATAGATGACATCCTCTACATCAATCTTCTCATCTTTAGAACTTATGACTCTATGAACCGTACATCTAGTCCTCACATAACTGCCGATGATAACTCTTGAGTCCGGTTCAACTTCAACAATCAGCCCCGATTCATTTTCGAGTTGAGCAAGATGCTCAACCCTGTTCGAAAAGAGCACTTGATCATTATACTTTGGATAATCATCCCCAGAAAAATTCCGGATGAAATCACTGAAATAAACCCCCTCGTTTTCTTTGATCAACATATTTGCAGATTTATCTTCTCTCTCAACAGTCAATATGCCAATAGCAAGAGTAAGAATAATCATTGAAATGACGAGTGCTATTTTAGTTTTAGAGGACATCTTTCAACCCCTTCTTCTCTACTGCATATACCTTGTCACACAAAGAGCGGATGTCATAGACGGAATGTGAAGTAATGATAACGATCTTACCTTTCTCCTTGTGTTCCCTCACAAGATTGTGTGTCATGTCCACTCCATCCGTATCCAGCGCAGTTGTGAATTCATCCAAAACGAGAATGTCAGGATCCTCCATGATGGCTTGAGCAACACCAAGTCTTTGCTTCATTCCAAGAGAATAGTTAGAAACCGGCTTCTTGTTATTGACGAGGCCCACTCTTTCAATTGACTCGATAATTTTACGATCATCGATTTTTCTTTGAAACCCAGCAAGGATTTTCAGGTTTTCAAATCCACTCAATTCTTCAAAGAAACCGGGGTTCTCAATGATTACCCCAAGCGATGGTAAAAAATCGATGTCTTTCTTAAGTTCAAGTTCATTGTATAGAATCTGCCCTGAACTTGGTCTCATCAACCCACAGATAAGTTTTAAAAGTACGGTTTTCCCACAACCATTTTCACCAATGATACCGTAGATTTTACCGCTTTCAAACTCACAGCTTATGTTTTCAAGTACGCTCTGCCGAATAAACTTTTTACTGACATCCTTTAGTATGATTTTGTTCCCACTCATTTAGTATTCCACCTTTCTGGCGACTCTTACTAGAAGACTAAACAACAACATAACGATCAATAACCCGATACCAAATACTATCCCGATTTTACTTGGCTCGACATTGTAGAGTAGGGTGTTCACTAGTTCAATTTTGCCTTGTATAAAGCCGAAGATTATCAGTAGGTGTGCCAAGACGAACAGAACGATAATTCGGTCATCACGAACTCGTTGGTATAGTATACAAATCATCATGATTTCGATGAACATGACTAGATTTGACAAAAAGAATGGTGGTATTTGTTTCATAAAGGTAGAAAACCAAATGTTGAGAGTGATGGAAAGGATGGCAAATCGCAGAAGCTTTATTGAGGAAAGTATCCAAAGAATCTTTCCAAGGATGAAAAACTGACTTTTCTTCATGCTCTTGGATCGGGTAAGAGTGTATGTTGAGATTTTGTTCAAGTATCTTGCGTAATATTGAAAACAATATGCAAAAAGAATCATCTCCGGAGTGATCCAAAACAAGATAAACAGTATTTGCATCAAATTCACTGGTGAAGACACTAAAAGTATTGGAAATGAAATCAAGTGTGACTTAATCACTTCAATTTCCATCGATTGTGAATAGAGATAAAACAATCCATACATGACTAATAAGTTTGCGATCAGGACATAGATCATATTTCTCGATATTCGCATGACATCCCCCTCGATGTTTCTTTAGATTTTATTCTCTTGAAATCGTACATTTCTTAAGCTGAAGTAGGGCAAACAAAGTGATTACTTGCATTACGAGAACGAGTGGGATGACTCTCTCAAGATTAAACCATCCTTCTACGGATAGTCGTGTCGCAAAAGGATTTAAAAACAACTGTGGATAGGCTAGATTAAACGGTGCACCAGCTAAGTTGACACCTAGTGCGAATAGAATCGATAGAATGAAAGGCCCAATGAAAGCAACGACTTTCGAGTTTATATACAGTCCGAGAAGATACGAAGTCAACGATAAAATTCCACTATAAATGCTGATCGAAAATATGTAGAAAAGATTGTAAAGATGAGGGTTATTTATAAATAGCATCGTGTAACCAATAGCATCTTTACTTGGATTAGAGAAGTAAATAATCGTTTCTTTCAAATAGATGGTCGCAGAGTGATCAATCATAGCTAACATGAAAAGATACATGAGGCCAAGAAAGTAAAAAATGACCAGGAAGCCCACTAGAAATTCGGTGATTGCTTTCGCGTTTATGTACTTTTTCGTTTCAACTCGTGTGAAAATCTGCGGATAGATCTTACGTTCTATGATGCCGATATCACCATCCACTATCGTCACGAAAAGCGGAATCAAATACAGTGAGAAGAAAATTAAGGTTCGAGTATTTTCATTAAGTAGGATGAATTCTCCCTGATAATTGCTAATTTTTGTTATATCCATGACTCGATAAAGATAAAAACTTAATACGGAAGCAAAGATGGTTAAAACGACCGCATAATTAAGCAACCGTCCTCTCTTCCAAATAATCTGAAAGTTCATTTTTATGAGTTCAATCATATCTTCCCCCAGAAAGCGTATGTCTTTTTTCAATCATAACCGAAAATAACATTCGAAGTAAACAGTCGATTCGATACAAGTAACGTAAAAACCGAGTCGCCTCGGTCTAATACATTTCCACAGTCACCAATTTCCTTTGTTTCCTTAACTCTTCCGCAATCTCGCGTACGAGGTTGAGTTTGGCGTTGAGCGAGATCAACAACCCTTTTTCCGCTTTATGCGCCGGGTTTTCCGCCAGCCCCAACATGAACCGTACTTTGACCGGTCCTTCCAAGAGTTTGCGCGCCAATCGGGTCGCCGCATCCGGGCTGTCGTCGTCTAATAGGATTTGTAGGGCGCTTTGATTCAGCGAGGCATGGCGAAGAAGGTCGCGTGTCCGACTAAGGGTGAGCACCCCTTCGGTCACGAGGTCGACCCCGTGGATGGATCCCGCCGGAGGTAAGGTCGCCCCGGGAAGGATCTCCCCGATTTTCAGTTCTAGATCGAGTTCGCGTGCGACCATCGATGCGGTTGTTCCACCGCATACGATTTTCGCGCCTGGTCGGGAGAGCCATTCATACACTAAGCGATGATCCTGCGACGGATCCGAGGGCGGACCGACCAGCACCGCGCTTTCCTGGTTTCCTTCCACGACGACGAAGGCGACGGTCGCGTCGTCCCCCGCTTCGAAATGATAGAGCGAGTCGACTTGATCGATCAATCGATCCGCAAGGTGGATCGGATTCATGGTTTTCATCAGGATTTCTTCCGTGGCACGCACGATTTCCTTGCGTTGCCAGCCGAAATTCAGGACACGGCCTAAACCTGCGTGTTCCACGCCGTCGGAGAAGCAGAGTAAAACATCGCCGGGAAGGACGTCGAAGCGGGCTTCGAAGATCGTTTTCCCTTCGATGAGGCTGGAAGTGCGTTGGATCGGTAGTTCCCGTCGATTTCGGAATAAGACGCTTTGGGGTTGGTCGAATTCGGCCAATTGTGCATTTCCTTTCGAATCGATCATCAATGCGGCGAACGTCGCATAGGCGATGTGCCGTTCTTCGCATTCAGGCAGGGTCGCCACCAAGGTTGCGACCGCTTCGCTGAGATCCAAGCCTTGAATCAAAAGTTCGCTGATGATGGTTGCGGAGAGGGTCGCCAGGATGTTCGCCTTGACGCCGCTTCCCAATCCGTCCGCCAGCACAAGCACGAAGTTTTTCTCGTCGACGCGGATTTGGACATCGTCCCCGCAGAGTTCTTCCTTGGTTTTCGTCAACGAACGATAGGCGGCGTTGACGCGTGTTTCGATCATTGGTCTTCCTCGACGCTTTTCTTCAGACGGGACAAGGCGATCTTGCTTTTCGCCGTGGTCTCGCCGAGTAGTTTCGCGATTTCCTGGACGGTGCGCATTTGTTCATCCAAAACCTGTTGGGTGACAAGCAAGGTATCGGTTCGCACTTGCTTCAAGTGTTTTTCACGCGTGGTTTCCTGGGTGAGGTCCATCAGGATGATCAAAGTGCAGCGTTCTTCGGGTAAGGGCACGGTCGCATGCATGAAGGTGCGTCCGTACTGGGGGTAGTCGCTTTGGATATAGTGGACCTGCGTACGATCCAACACGAGGGGTTTAAGCTGGGGGTCGGGAAGCAGGGCTTCCAAGGGGAAGCCGACCACGGGGAAATTAACGCATTCCAGGAGTTGTCGTGCGGCCGGGTTGATTTCGACGATGCGGGCTTCGTCATCCACGATGACGACTCCGTTGGGGGTGTGTTGGATGACCGCGTTGGACATCGACTGGGCACGCTCCAACGCAAACGGAAGACAGAGATAGGGGTCGGCTTTTTTATCCAGCACCGCCACCGCCTTTTCGCGACAGGTCGGATAGCCGCAGGCTCCGCAGTTCAGTTCTTTGGAAGGATCGGTTTTCCCCAGTTTCTCAAGGACGGAAAGGATGTCGGATTCAAGATGGATCTTCTCTAGTAAAGGATGGGCGACGTGTATCGTCGCAACCAACGTGGGATCCATCGGGAGATTGTCCAGAACACGGGTCGTACGCAATGCCTGGATGGCCGCGATTTCACGGTCTTTATAGGGACGCAGGACGGGTCCGTTGATGCACGACCCGACACATGCGCTCATTTCGATGAAGGTCGAGGGCAATTCGTTACGTAACAGACCGTCAAGCACTTCCTTGACGCGGTCGACCCCTTCCACGCACATCAGGTCGATCTGGTCGGAAACGAAGGGCCGCATGGATTTCAAGATCCCCGTGGACGCAGGATAACTGCGTGCAATCCTTCCCGAAAAGACTTCGGGGTTGTTTGGGGGATAACGGTCGTCATAGATCCGGACCAGTTGGTCGAGTTCGCTCATCGTGACGACCCCGTCGATGAAGGATCTGAAGTCGGACGCCTCCTTGATTTTGGCGACGCAGGGTGAGATGAAGACGACTTTCGCCGAAGGATGGTTTTGCTTGATGAGTTTCCCTGAAACTACCATCGGGGATAGGGTCGGCGCCAAGAGTTTCGTCAATTGGGGATAGCGGGTTTCGATATAGGTCACGACCGCGGGACAGCAGGTCGAGATGAAGGTTTGGTCGGGATACTGGGCGCCGAGACGGACATACTCCGCGGAAACAAACGCCGCCCCTTGGGCCGTTTCGACGACATCGCTGAAGCCGACTTCAAGCAGACGTTTCTTCCATGCGGAAAAATCCGCGTTCAACACGGGATAACTGGGAGCCAGGCTGGCGATGACTTCCTCGCCGTTGAGGATCCATTGGCGGACTTGCGCCAGGTCGCTGGTGATTTGTTTGGCATCGTGGGGACAGACGGTATAGCACGCCCCGCACAGGATGCATTCCTCATCGTCGATCTCCGGTTTCCCGTTGACGAAGGAAATCGCCTTGGTCACGCAGGCTCGTACGCAATGGTGGCAGGATTTACAATTCGCTTCGAAAAGCGAAATCGGATTCATGCCATGGCCTCGTCGATGGCGAAGTTGAGTTGTTTCTCGGCGAGGTCGAGGTCCAACAGACGGATCATCTTCCCGTTGATTTTCACGCCGATCCCCTGCGTGCAGGCGTTCATACAGAACGAACCTTTCAGTTCGACCTTCGCATCCAACCCGCGC
Source organism: Erysipelotrichaceae bacterium (assembly GCA_003520745.1). Lineage (GTDB taxonomy): Bacteria > Bacillota_I > Bacilli_A > Erysipelotrichales > Erysipelotrichaceae > GWE2-51-13. The sequence continues at coordinate 63,353 of DOUE01000035.1, read as the reverse complement.
TTGACCAAGATTTCCTTGACCAGAAGCACGACTTTATCCGACCCCTTCACATAGCACGAACTACCGATACAGATTTCGATCGTCATGGCGACCCTCCATCCTCATAATGAGATTTTTTTCACAACATAGTTTACCACACCTCACCCCATGACGCAACGCAAATTCGTCATGACTTCCCCGATTTCAGCATTGAGTGTGCAACCCGATTGGTTAAGTATGGTATGATAATGTCCGAGGTGATTGCATGGGATTGTTTGTTGCGATCGGCACGGCCATGATCGATACGGTACTTCTCTCGCCGACTCCATTCGAGATCGGAAGATGTACGAAAAGCACGCGTTATCCCGCCGACGGCGGAGCAGTCCGCAACATCGCCCATAATCTGGCGTTGTTGGGAAACAAGGTTTTCTTTTGGGCGAAATTCGGTAACGACAGCGAAGCCTTGGATTTGATCACGCGTACGGAAACCTTGGGTATCCAGGTGCACAGTACGATCGTCAACGCCCCGACCCCCCATTTCTATCAACTGATTTCCAATAAGAAATCGATGATGGCGTCCACCATCACCGATGATTTCTATTTCAACCGCAACGACCTCTTTCCGACGTTCATGCTGGAAGGACAGGAGATCGGCATCACCGACCAGGACGATCCGAAGTTCCTCGCCACCCTGATCCAACGCACCCCCGACATCAAATGGATCGCGTTGGGCTTTCTTCCCCCGGTCGAACTTCAATCTTCCTTCTTCGCGGTCTTCGCCAACAAGCACGAGGTGTTACGTACCTCGGACTCGATTTTCAGCTTCTTCAAGGATTCAACGGCGATCCCCCTCAGGTGCGTCACGATGGACCAGGACGGTCTCCGTTTCGATTATTACGGTACATCGACCTACATCGAAGCCCCGGTTTTAGGAGCAGGTAACGATATCGGCATGGGCGACGCCCTGGTGGCAGGCTTCATGCATGCGATGATCCACGGTTTGTCCGTCGAACTCAGTGTTTCCTTCGGTGTCAAATGCGCACGGAAAACATCGGATGTGACCACGGCGGTCAATCCGGACATCATTGAACTGGAATATCCCCATCCCTAAAAAAAGCGACCCGCAAGGTCGCTTTCACTTCATTTCCTAGAGTTTGTGGAATTGTTCAACATCCAGTACGAAGACCGTCGCACCCCCGACTTGGACTTCGATCGGGAAAGATGCATATCGTCCGATGTCATAGGAAGCGGTCGAAGGGACGATTTCGGTGCGGCGTTTGCTTTCTCCGCCGATCACCTCGATGCAATGTTCGACTTGTTCGTTTTCGGTACCGATGATCAAGGTCGTATTCCCCGCACGCAGGAAACCGCCGGTCGTGGATAAACGTGTGACGATGAAATCCGCTTTGTTTAGAGCGTTGATGACGCTATGGGCATCGTCGTTGGAAACGATCGCGAGAATAAGTTTCATGATCTGTCCTCCTCTACTGATACCTCTATTATATCATAGTTATACGTTGAATCGGAAATGCAGGACATCTCCGTCTTGAACTTGATATTCTTTTCCTTCCAAACGCAGCTTCCCGGCGTCTTTCACAGCCTGTTCACTCCCGAGGGCGATCAGATCGTCATAGGCGTAGGTTTCAGCACGTATGAACCCTTTTTGGAAGTCGGTATGGATGACGCCGGCGCATTCAGGCGCTTTCATGCCTTTGATGAAGGTCCAGGCACGGACTTCCTGGACCCCTGCGGTCAGGAAGGTGGAAAGTCCAAGTAAATGATAGGTGGTTTTGATGATACGGTCCAAGCCGCTCTCTTGAATCCCAAGGTCATTGAGGAATTCTTTCTTCTCTTCCGCCTCCAACATCGCAAGTTCTTCTTCGATCTTCGCGCAGATGGGGATGACTTCGTTGCTTTCGCTCTCGGCAAACTTCTTCACGATCTGGTAGTAGGCGTTGGCTTCAGGATTCCCGATCTCTTCCTCGGACATGTTCGCGACGTAGATGACCGGTTTGGCGGTCAACAGGTTGTATCCCTTGACGACCAAGGCTTCATCGCTCGCCATTTCGACGGAACGGGCGGATTTCCCCGCCATCAGCGCATCATACACACGTTTGAGGACATGGAACTCCAAGACGGCGTCTTTATCTTTCTGGGCGGCTTTGCGCTCCACTTTATTCAATCGGTTCTCCACGCTCGACGCATCCGCCAGGATCAGTTCGAGGTTGATGATTTCGATGTCGCGTAACGGATCGATCGTCCCTTCGACGTGGGTGATTTCATTGTCGTCGAAACAACGGACGACATGGACGATCGCGTCGCATTCGCGGATGTGCGAAAGGAATTGGTTGCCCAAGCCTTCGCCTTTACTGGCCCCTTTCACCAAGCCTGCGATATCGGTGAACTCGAAGGTGGTGTGGATGGTTTTCTTACTGTTGAACATCTCATGCAAGGTATCGACCCGATGGTCGGGGACTTCGACCACCCCGACGTTGGGGTTGATGGTGGCGAAGGGGTAGTTGGCGGCTTCGACCTGGGATTGGGTGATCGCGTTAAACAAGGTCGATTTACCGACGTTCGGTAAGCCGACGATTCCGGCGGTTAAGGGCATAGTGAAACTCCTTTCAAGGCGTTATTCCGTTTTCGGGTGGTGTTCGACCACCTTTTTCAGTTTCTTTTCGAATTCGCTTCGGTCGAACATGATCGCAGCCCCGCATCCAAGACATTTGATCTTGATGTCGGCACCCATGCGGATGATCCGCCATTGTTTGGATTTATGGCAGGGATGTTCTTTCTTCATTTCGACGATGTCGTTCAAATCGTATTCCATTTAGACCTCCCGCAGTGCTTCATGTGCATAGTAGGCGTCCATCGTGTTTTCCAGCAACATGGCGATGGTCATCGGGCCCACGCCGCCCGGTACCGGGGTGATGTGGGAGACATAACCGTTGAGGGCGTCGAAATCCGCGTCCCCCGTCAGTTTGCCGTTTTCAAGCCGGTTGATGCCGACGTCGATGACGACGCACTTGGAAGAGACATGTTCCTTGCGCAGGAAATGAGGCCGGCCGATGGCGACCACGACGACATCCGCCGCGCGGGTATACCGTTGCAGATCCGCGGTTTTGGAATGGCAGACGGTGACGGTCGCATTGCGGTTCAGCAACAATTGCGCGACCGGACGGCCGACCAGGTTGCTTCTTCCGATGACGACGATGTCTTTTCCCTGTAAAGGGATCTGGTATTCGTCCAATAGTCTCAGGATGCCTCTGGGCGTACAGGGTTCAAAGCCCTTGAGTTGCATATGCATAAGTCCGACGTTGATCGGATGCAAGCCGTCCACGTCCTTGGAAGGATCGATGGCGCGTACGACTTCCTGCGGATCCAATTCGGCAGGCAGGGGTAATTGTACCAGAATTCCGTCGACTTGGGAATCGTCATTCAAGCGTTGGACCACTTTGATGAGTTCGGTCTGGGAAATGGTACGCGGCAGACGCAACACTTCGGAATTCATCCCGATGCGCTGGCACGCTTTGTCTTTCCCGGCGACGTAGCTCAACGAAGCCGGATGGTCGCCGACCAACACGACGGTCAATTGGGGCGTCCTCTTCCCTCTCTCCCGTAATAATCCGATCTTGATCTTCAAATCGTCTTCGACCTTCTTCGCGGTCATTCTTCCATCCATCAATTCAGTCATAGGTTTGCCTCCCTTGTTTCATACACGAGGGTCACGGGACCGTCGTTGGTTTGGTCGATGATCATATGGGCTTGAAAGATGCCGGTCTTTACCGGGACGCTTTCACGCAGCTCCGTATTGAATGCTTCATAAAGCAAATTCGCAGGCTCCGGCCGTGCGGCCTTATCATAGGATGGACGATGCCCCTTCTTCGTCTCCCCGTACAATGTGAACTGGGAAATCGAGAGCACCTCGCCGTTCACATCGATCACGCTTAGATTCATTTTCCCCTGGTCGTCCTCAAAGACCCGGGCATGGGCGATCTTATAGGCAAGCTTCTTCGCATCCTCGACCGTGTCGTCCAGATGGACCCCGACATAGACGACCAGTCCATGACCGATCGATCCAACGACCTCGTTGTCCACATTCACCCGGGCTTGGGATACTCTTTGTAGGATGGCACGCATAAGATCACCTCTTCTTTCATTTTACTATCTTTTCAGTAATGTTAGAATAGAAAGGAGGTGATTCGATGAAACAACCCTTGGCTTTCCGTATTCGTCCCACAAAATTGGACGATGTCCTGGGACAATCGCACTTGGTTTCCCAAGGCGCGCTTTTACGTCGATGTGTCGAAGAGAAGCGTTTGTTTTCGATGATCTTCTTCGGGCCTCCAGGAACGGGTAAAACCACCGTCGCTTCCGTGATGGCCAACGAGTTGACGCTGCCGTTGAGAAAGTTCAACGCGGTGACCGGAAACAAGAAGGAATTGGATACGATTTTCGCCGAGGCGAAACTCTACGGGTCGATGGTCGTCATCGTGGATGAGGTCCATCGGTTGAATAAAGATAAACAGGATCTGCTTCTTCCCCATATCGAAGACGGTACGATCATCATGATCGGGGCGACGACATCCAATCCGTTCTTTTCCATCAACCCTGCGGTCCGATCCAGATGTCAGTTGTTGGAATTCAAACGGATCGAAGAACAGGACATGCGTAAAGCCTTGGATCGTGCCTTGAATCATCCGGAATCCCAATTGGGCGGATGTTCACTGAATGAAGATGCTATCAAAACGATTTGCGACCTCAGTAACGGGGATATCCGTTACGCCTACAATCTCCTGGAGATCCTCGCCATCGCTCTCCCGGGCAAGCAGATCACGCGTGAGGACGTAAACCAGTATACCCGGCAGGCGAATCTTGCGATGGACCACGATGCGGATGATCATTACGATGCTTTGAGTGCGTTTCAGAAATCGATACGAGGCAGCGACCCCGATGCATCGCTCTATTATCTGGCACGGTTGATCCTTGCGGACGACATGGATTCGATCGAGAGACGATTGCTTGTGACCGCTTATGAAGACATCGGTTTAGCCAACCCGGCCGCCGTCGCACGGACGATCAACGCGATCGACGCCGCGAAACGAGTCGGGTTCCCCGAAGCTTCGATCATCCTGGGGACAGCCGTCGTCGATCTCGCGTTGTCGCCTAAATCCAAAAGCGGATGCATCGCGATTCATGCGGCCATCGCCGAACTGGAAGACCATGCCTATCCCGTCCCGGATTACTTAAGACTGACACCGGTCGGTATGAAGGAAGAAGACAAGTATCCCTATGATCGTCCGGATTTGTGGCACAAGATCCAATATCTTCCCAATGCGGTGAAGAACCTGCGTTTCTATCAACCCAACACCAACAGTACGTATGAAAAGCAACTTGCGGCCAACCTTGAAGAGTTAAGGAAGAACAAGCGAAGAATCGATTTGGCGAAACTGAAGAAAGAGAAATAACAAAAGAGCCCGAAGGCTCTTTTGATTTTGACATTATGTCGAGAACTACTTGATTTCGACTTTGGCTTCGAATGCTTTTTCGACAGCGGCTTGATAATCCGTGATTCCGATGGTTACGGAAGTCTTCAGATCATCCGGAGCTTCGTCGGTCAACGGCATCGCCATGATATCAGCAACGGTCTTGCCGATGAAGAATTCTTCAAGAGCAGCCATTTGTTCATACCATTCTTTACCAATAGCGGAAGCGGCCTTCATATTGTAAGCATCGCCTTTTTCAACCTTGGTTGCAGATACTTCAGCTTTAACGATGGCACCGACGGTGTCGAAGGTTCCGCTGTTTTGAGCAGTGTCGATCGAGAGAGCCAATACTTTACCGTCTTTGTCGAAAGCGACACCGGTGAACATGACGTTCGTTTGAACGCGTCCGGCAACTTCTGCCGTCGCGGTACGTCCGGAAACGGTCGTAACGGAAGCGGATCCTACAGATTTCAAACCTTTGACTTCAACCGCGTTGTCGGCGGCTTTCTTAACGGCTTCTTGGTAACCGGTGATACCGATGGTTACGGAAGTCTTCAGATCGTCGGGGGCTTCGTCGGTCAACGGCATGGCCAAGATTTCAGCAACCGTCTTACCGACGAAATATTCTTCGAGGGCGGCGATTTGTTCGTACCATTCTTTACCGATGGCGGAAGCGGCCTTCATGTTGTAAGCGTCGCCTTTTTCCTTTTTGGTCGGAGCGGCTTCGGCTTTGACAATCGCGCCTAAGGTGTCGAAGGTTCCGTTGTTTTGAGCGGAGTCGATCGAGACCCATACGATTTTGTTGTCTTTGTCAAGCAATACGGTGGTGTAGATCGTGGTGAATTGTACACGACCGGCGACCTCGGCGGTGGCGGCACGGCTGGAAACTTCGGTGAAGCTCGCGGTACCTAATTTGTAGACTTTCGGTGCGGCACAACCCGTCAACGAAGAAATAACCAATACTGCGGCAGCAAGTAAGAATACTAATTTTTTCATTCTAAATTCCTCCTTTACACGCATGATTATAAACAATGCCCGTCTTGACCGTCAACGTGTTTTATGTTAATACTTTCACTTTCTCAACATATTTCGCCATTTTTCGCAAAGTCGTTCAAAACTATTACTCATTTTGCTCTATTTTTCACAATACATTTTTTGAATATTTTTTCATGGCGCAACCCTTTCTCATAGATCCTTTGACCTGCAAACAATAAGGTTAAAAGACTCGTGATGGCGACGCATCCGGACAAGAGGATCTCCCCTGCCCCGAGTTTCAACGAGAGCAACCTCATCGGCATGAAAAGCATCGAACTGATCGGGACATAGGAGGCGATCTTACCGAATCCCTGCGAAAGACGAGGGATCGTGTTCTGCGAAAGGGCGACATAATAGAGGATAAGAAGAAAGATATAGACCGGACCTTGTAGGATGGAAGCTTCCTCCGCACTCTTGAGCTTGGTCGCGATTACGGTCATTATGATCTGGAGGATCGCCATCCCGCACAACAAAAAGAAGACGCAAAGCGCGATTGTCATCCCGAAGGAAAAGTCCAAGTCCAACATTTCAAACAAGGCACGGAAACTCGTGACCTCGCGATCGACCAAGCCGAACTGCGATGCCCACACCAACAGACCCTTACCGAGGTCGCTTTGGTTGCGAAGCATCGCGAAAACACCCAACGTCCCCAAAGCGAAACACCCTTGCAGGATCATGGTCAGCCATCCACCGAACAACTTCGCACGATAATGCGATTTCGCATCGGCCGCACTCAACACCATGTCCAAAACGTTGGCCGATTTCTCAGAGACCACTTCGTTGCTGGTCATCGCGGCGAAGTTGAGAACCATGAAGTAAACCGCCGTCAGGATCATGAAGACGAAACTTTCTTTCCCGACGGCGCGTATTTCCATCGGCGTGTCGAACCGGATCTCCACGGATTCATACTCTTGGATCAGTTCGGCGACACTGGGGTTGCGAAGCGCCAGAAACTCGTTCTTACTAAGGGTTGTGAGATAGGCTTGAAGTTGAAGTCGATGAATTCCGTCGAGTTGCGCCGAGTTTAAAACCTCATATCCCCCGACGATTTTCACCACGCTTAACGTCGCCTTTTCTTGAAGGGTGAAGCCATACGCATTCGCAAACGCTTCATCGACCTCGCTCGCTTTTTCCATCAGTGAAAGCGGAAGATGTCCCGGAGGCGTGAAGCCGAAGTAGAGTGCGATTTTATCCGCATTCATCAGACTGGCAAGCAAAAAAATCAAGAGTAATTGGGAAATCAAGAACGTCTTATTCAAAAAGCGACGTTTCAATCCAAACAAAATCAGCTCGGTCATGGCGTACACCGCAACCGGATCAGCTCCTTGACTTTGATTCTTTCCATCGCAAGATCACGGATCGCTTCGTCTTTCGCCAACAGATTCATCAGTTTCTTCGCCCGTTGCGGCGTCTGTGTTTGAATGATTGAGGAATTCCCGACGATTTCAACCGTTTCGTCTTCCTTGAGGTGCTGCAGGACAGGGACTTGCGAGTTGACCTTGACCGTACATTTCCCTACCTCGTTTTTCATCCGGTCCAGATTTCCGTAGTCCATCGTCTTCCCTTCCTTCAGGATCAGCAGTGAATTGCAGATCGCATCGAGTTCATCGTACTGATGGCTGGAGAGCAGGATGCATTTCCCCTTTTTCGCCAAGTCCATCAAGAAAGACTGTGTCTTTTCCAGATTCACATAGTCCAGCCCGGTGAACGGTTCATCCAGGATGACGATCTGGGGATCATGGATCAGACAAGCCATGAACTGGACTTTCTGTTGGTTGCCTTTGGAAAGACTTCCGACTTTCGTCTTCAATGCGATCGTAAAATCGAACGAGGCATAAAGTTCCCTGATCCGACGATCGATCGCATCCCGCTCCATGTTTCGCAATCTTCCATAATGGACCAAGGTGTCTTCGATGGACAAATCGGTATACAGGCTCCTTTGTTCGGGCAGATACCCGAAACTCGATCGTACCCCTTCGTCGATCTTCTTCCCCCCGACCCGGATTTCCCCTTCGTCTTTCGCGATCAATCCCATCAAACAGCGAAACAACGTCGTTTTCCCGCTCCCGTTCTCTCCGCATACGCCGAGAATCTCATGTTTTTGCACCGTAAATCCGCAATCGCTTAACGCTAGATGTTTCCCATACGTTTTCGACATTCCTTTGACTTCAAGCATCTTTCCACCTCCTGTCTTCTCTTCTATGCAACCGATCGGATTCTTCCATGAAGAAGAATCCGCCGAAATTGTTTTTAATCACATGATTGATGAAATCGTTTTCGTTCTTTCTTTATCTTTTGGATGGATTTGTTAAAATGATAAGGAAGGACCTTGAATCGGTCCAAGGGGGAACCCATGAACGAGAAATACGAGCGCATCCGCCGATTGATGGCGGAAATGACATTGGATGAAAAAGTCGGACAGATGGTCCAGTTTGGAAGATATAAAAATAAAGAGAAGCAACTTCTTAAAGAAGGGAAGATCGGATCTTTCCTGAATGTGTTGGATGCGAAGACCGCCAATGAAATCCAACGGATCACGATGGAAGAGTCACGGCTGAAAATCCCCGTGCTTATCGGACATGACGTGATCCATGGACATATCACGATGTACCCCATCCCGTTGGCCGAGGCTTGTAGTTGGAATCTCGGGTTGATCGAAAGGACCGCGCGCCTCTCGGTCATCGAAGCATCTGCTTACGGTATTCGTTGGAACTTCAGCCCGATGGTCGACATCGCGCGTGATCCCCGTTGGGGACGAATCGCGGAAGGATCGGGGGAAGATCCCTTTCTTGGATCACAAATCGCTAAGTCCCGTGTTCGAAGCTATCAATCCCTCAACGAGAATGGTCATCCGATCGTCGCCGCCTGTGCCAAGCACTATATCGGATATGGCGGAGTGGAAGGCGGAAGGGACTATAATACGTCCGATATGTCAGAACATTCCTTGCGTACGACATATCTCCCGCCTTTCGCGGCGGCTGCGGACGAGGGCGCGTTGACGTTCATGAGCTCGTTCAACGACATCCTGGCTCAACCCGGGACCGGCAACCCCTATACGCTTCGCACGATCTTGAAAGGCGAACTTGGATTTAAAGGGTTCGTCGTCAGCGATTGGGGGTCGATCGAGGAAATGATTCCGCACGGACTCGCCGACAATGAGAGAGACATCGCCGAAGTCGCCCTTCGCGCAGGGGTGGACATGGATATGCATTCCGGCGTCTACCTGGATCATCTGCCAAGCCTTGCGAAAGAGAAACCGGAGTTGATCCCCTTGATCGACGACGCCGTGTTCCGGATCCTTTCCGTGAAAGAGGAACTCGGTCTGTTCGACCATCCCTATACCGATGAAGAGTTGGCCGAGAACGTCACCATGAATCCTGAAATGCGCCAAGCGGCTTTGGAAATGGCGCATGAATCCCTTGTGCTTTTGAAAAACGACCGGGTCCTGCCACTCAAAAATCCCGGGAAGATCGCACTCATCGGTCCGTTCGCGGATGACCACCATACCCCCATCGGAAGTTGGGGGAGACAGGCGAGCGCGAAATGGGTCACTTCGATCAAAGACGCTTTCCTTCAGGAAGGCTTGCGCTTCACCCACCACAAAGGATGCGATGCGATCGACCCTGAAAAGAAACAAGTCGACGAAGCCGTTGCATTGGCGAATGATTCCGATCTGGTCGTCCTTGCCCTGGGAGAACCCTTCTTCCTGAGCGGTGAAAACAACAACCGGGCGTTCTTGAACCTGCCTGGGGCGCAACTTGAATTACTGGAAGCGCTAGCCTCCACGGGCAAACCCATCGTCACCTTGCTTTTCACCGGTCGAAGCCTGGCCATCCCGGAAACCGTCGCACTGTCCGACGCCCTCTTGTGTGTCTGGCATCCGGGGATGCGTTGCGGAGAGGCGATCGTCGATATCTTGATGGGACGCGTCAATCCGAGCGGGAAACTTGTCACGACCTTCTTGAAAACCATCGGGCAGATCCCCCTCTACTATAATCATAAAAACACGGGTCGTCCCCTCTTCAAGAAATACAACGACATGGATGACGAACCCTTGTTTCCGTTCGGGTTTGGATTGAGTTACAGTACCTTCACCTACTCGAACCTGAAACTTTCAACCCCATCAATCACACCGAATGAATCCTTGAATCTCAGGATCGACATCGAAAACCCCTCCGACGTGGATGGTAAAGAGATCGTTCAAGTTTACTATCGCGACTTGGTCGCCCGGGTGACGCGACCCGTCAAGGAACTTTGCGCGTTTGAGAAAGTGCTTGTAAAGGCAAGATCGACCGTTACCGTCGAGTTTGAGATCCCGGCGAAACGCTTCGGTTATTTGGATCCCAAGATGGATTTCGTCATCGAACCCGGGAAATTCACCCTCTGGGTCGGACCGGACAGCACACAAGGAATCGCGACGGAATTCAGTATCCACGAAAAAGGATGACCTTGTCATCCTTTTTATTTCATTCATTCATATATCTATTATATTACATAGATTATCTTCTTATCCGATAAATCAGGCCTATTTGCGGTATTTATCCTTCAATTCCTCGGGTTTGATCTTGCGGAAGTCCACATGGCAGTATCCACCCGGGTTTTTCACCAGGTATTCCTGATGGTATTGTTCGGCGGTCCAGAAGGATTTCAGCTTCTCGACTTCGAATACCAAGGGTTTGCGATAGTCTTTTTGACGGGCATCCACTTCGTCGCGGATCAATTTCAGTTCTTCTTCCGATTCAGGATAGGCGCCGACCCGGTATTGCGTCCCGACGTCGCCGCCTTGTTTATTGAGGGAGGTCGGATCGATGATGCGGAAAAGATGGTCGATGAGTTGACGGAGACCGAGGACGGTTTCATCATAGGTCACTTCGACGACTTCCGCATGTTTGGTGAAGCCTGAACAGACTTCGTGGTATGTCGGGTTCTCATGGAATCCTTGGGCGTATCCGACACGTGTTTCGTGGGTTCCGTTAAGTCTTCTGAAATACTCTTCGACCCCCCAGAAACAACCTCCGGCAAGTACGATTTTCTTCATTGTGTTTCCTCCTGTGTCGCCCAGGCGAGAATCTGTTTTTCGAGTTGGTCCAGGGCGAGCGGATCCAACGCATTCACCCAAGTCGCTTCGCATTGGTGTTTAAACCAGGTGAGTTGACGTTTCGCGAACTGACGGGTATGGATGACGATGGCTTCGATTGTCTGGGAAATCGTCGCCTTGTTTTCAAGGTACTCTTTCCACTCTTTGTATCCGATCCCTTGGAAGCTTTGGTACTCCCGGGTTTTCGGATACTCGAAGCAACGGCGTACTTCTTCTTCCAGTCCGTTCTCGATCATGGTTTGGACGCGTCGTTGGATGCGTTCGTCCAAGATTTCGCGCGGTACATCCAGTACGACCATGGTAACATCGTAGATCGGTTTTTTTAACTGTTTTGCTTCACGTTCGGATTTGAGTTCCCCGCTCTTCGCAATCTCCAGCGCACGCAACACGCGTTTACGGTTGTTGGGGTGGATGGATTTCGCGGATTCGGGGTCGAGTTCAAGCAGTCTTGCATAGAGCGCTTCATTGCTTTCATCGCTGACGGGGATTTCGTTCTCTTCTTCCGTGAAGTCATAATCGAACAGAACCGCCTTCAGATACAAGCCCGTACCGCCGACCAGGATCGGGATTTTCCCTTGGTCGTGGATGTCGGCGATCGCGGCGCGGGCTTCCTGTTGGAAGTCGTAGACGCTATAGCGTTCGCTCAGGTCGCGGGTATCGATGCAATGGTGGAGGACCCCTTCCATTTCATCATAGGAGAGTTTCGCCGACCCGATGTTGAGGTCGCGATAGACTTGGATGCTGTCGCCCGAGATGATTTCGGTTTTCAAGGCATGGGCGAGTCGGATTCCAAACGAAGACTTACCGGTCGCTGTCGCACCGGCGATGACGATCACTTTTTTCATCGGCCGAACTCCTTTAACAATTGTTCCGAACTGATTTTGAGGAAGGTCGGACGTCCATGGGGACAATTGAAGGGTTGCCGGCACCGTGAGAGTTCGACCAGGATATTCGCCATCTCTTGACGGGTCAGGGCTTGGTTGAAGCGGACGGAGGCGTGGCAGGCCAAAGAGGCCAAGGCGTCTTGGCGTACTTTCTCCAGCGTGATCGTCCGTTGGGATTCGAAGGAATCGATCAGGTCTTTCAAAAACGCGGTTTCATCCACGTCATGAAGCCAAATCGGAAGACTTCTGACTAAAAGGCTGTTCCCGGAAAGTTGTTCGAGATGGATTTCAAGTTTCTTAAGGAGGGTTTGAAGTTCATCGAAGCGGGCGATGACGCTCGCTTTGGTCTCGATCAGGATCGGTACCGTCAAGGTCTGGACCGATGCATTTTCATGGAGAAGCAAGTCTTGGAACTTTTCGTAGTTGACCCGCTCCTTCGCCGCGTGTTGGTCGACGATATACAACCCGTCGGAGGCGCTGGCGAGGATATAGCGGCCATGCAATTGGGAAAGGACTTCCAAGTGCGGAAAAACGTTGGCATTCTGCGACTCTTGATCGGGTAGGTCCGTATCCCTCGCTTCGATCTTCTCCTCACGCACTTCGTAGTTCACCGGATTCTGGGGATAAAGGTCGGGATGGTCGACGCTGAAGAGCGGGTCTTGCACTACCCGTTCTTGAGTCTGTGTCAGTTTGATCGCCGGCGCCGCCATATAGGATCGCAGATACGCCGACAATTGGTCGACGATGAGGAAATAGAGCTGTTGCTCCTTGGAAAGACGGATCTCCCACTTGGAAGGATGGACGTTCACGTCGACCAAGGAGCTATCCATGCGGATATGCATCACAAGGATCGGGAAACGGTCGGGGGAGAGGAAAGGACGATAGGCTTCCAGGATCGCTTTCTGGATTTGCCAGGAACGGATGATCCGGTGGTTGATGAAAATGAAGATGCCTTTATTGTTGGAACGGGATTCGCTCGGCAGGATGAGCGCGCCTTCGATCGTGAAGTCATAATCGGCGGCCGAGAACTCCCTGGCCAAGCGTGCGACCGGGTTGGACAGCGTCCGTGCGATGCAGTCGATCAATTGACCGTTACCCGAGGTTTCAAGGATGGTTTTCTCATCGCTAATCAATTTGAAGGCGACTTCGGGATAACAGAGTGCGAACTTCTCGATCAAATCGATGATGAGCGAGCCTTCGTACTGGGCGGTTTTGAGATGCTTCAATCGTGCCGGCGTTTTGCGGAACAAGTTCTCCACACGGAGGGTGGTCCCACGGGCGCAGGCATGGGGACGAACCATCGTCCGTGTCCCGTAGTCGATCTGTACGAATGTGGATTCATTCCCGTCCGAGGTCGTGAGCGTCGTTTTACTGACGGAAGCGATGGAAGGCAGTGCTTCCCCTCTGAACCCGAGCGAATGCAAGGCGAAAAGATCGCTCTGGGAGGCGATTTTACTGGTGGAATGACGCTCAAAAGCCAAAAGCGCATCAGCACTGTCCATCCCGACGCCGTTATCTTCGACTTCGATGCTTTCGATCCCGCCTTGTGTGATCCGAATCGTAATGTAGGTCGCATGCGCATCGATCGCATTCTCGACCAATTCCTTGACGACGCCCATCGGACGTTCGACCACTTCACCGGCTGCGATCATATTGGTAAGATGTTCATCGAGTCGTTTGATGATCGCCATGCTTTTCCCTCGTTTCTATTTTTGGAGTTTCTTCCATTCGCTTAAATATCTTAACGCTTCCAGTGGCGTCGTATTGTCCACATCGACGTGCTTCAATTGTTCGTCGATGGTTTCCAGGTGTTTGGGAACCCTGACCATCTCCACGATCTCCATGGTTTGCTGGACGACACGCTTCTTGCTTTCCAGTTCTTTTAGCAGGTGTTTCGCCCTTACCAGCACCGCATCGGGCAATTTCGCCAGTCGTGCGACGTTGACGCCATAGGACCGGTCGGATCGTCCGTGTTTGACACGATAGAGGAAATGGACGTCGTCCCCTTCCTCATGCACTTCCACATGGAGGTTCTTCACTTGGGAGAGCGATTGGTCGAGCTGGGTGAGTTCATGGTAGTGGGTGCTGAACAGGGTCTTGCATCCGATCACGGTCGCGATGTACTCGACGATCGCCTGTGCCAAGGCCATCCCGTCATAGGTGGACGTCCCCCGTCCGATCTCATCGAAGAAAACCATGGACTGCTTGGTCGCGTTGCTTAGGGCGAGATTGGCTTCCGTCATCTCGACCATGAAAGTCGATTGACCCTGTAGGATATCGTCGCTGGCCCCCATGCGGGTAAAGATCTTGTCGATCAACGGCAAAGAGGCTTTCTGCGCCGGGACCCAACATCCCATCTGCGCCAAAATGACGTTGAGGGCGACTTGGCGCATGTAGGTGCTTTTCCCGCCCATATTGGGACCGGTAATTAATAGAATCGGGGTTTCTTCGCTGATTTTACAGGAATTGGAGACATATTTCGTATGTTTCTCCAAGATCGGATGTCTTCCCTCGACGATGTCCAACGCCTCCCCGTCATGGAAGGTCGGCCGGACATAGCCGGCTTGCTGGGACTTCTCGGCCAACGCAAGCAACACGTCGACTTCGCTGATCATCGCTCCGATGCGCTGGATTTTCGCGATGTGACCGTTGATGTCTTCGATCAACTCCAAAAACAATCTCGTTTCCAACCGCAGGGCTCGTTCTTCCGCATGCAAGATCGCATCTTCCTTTTCTTTGAGGAGAGGCGTGATGTATCGTTCCGCATTCGCCAAGGTCTGTTTGCGTACGTATTCGAAGTCTTCTTTGACGAAGGAGACATTCCCTTTTGAAATCTCGATGTAGTAGCCGAAAACCCGGTTGTATCCGACCTTCAGGTTCTTGATCCCGGTCCGTTCTTTCTCTTGGTTCTCGAATTCAAGAATCCATTGTTTCCCGGAATGCTGGATGGTTCTCAGTTCATCCAATTCCTGGTTGTATCCTTCGCGGATGACGTTCCCGTCTTTCAAGAACGCCGGAGGGTTCTCGCTCAACGCGATCTCCAACGTCTTCCGTAAATCGTCGCACCCATCGACCGAAATCAACGCGGTGTAGATTTTATGTTCTCTTAAAACTTCTTGAAGGATGGGGACGGCATTCAGGGTCCTTCGTAAGCGCAGGCAATCCTGGGGATTCGCACTCCCGAACGCACTCTTCGCGATCAACCGTTCCAAGTCGTAGCACCCTTTTAATGTGTTCGCCAAGCCGTCGCGAAGCAGGATGTCCTTCACCAACACCGCGATCCGGTCTTGGCGCAGTGTGATCAATGGTTTATCGCGTAGCGGCTGTTCGATCCAGTTACGAAGTAGACGGGATCCCATTGAAGTATGACAGGTATCTAGGAAGCGAAACAACGTCTCGCTTTTCGAGTTGGTCCGCAACGACTGGGTGAGTTCAAGATTCTGAAGCGTACTGTAATCCATTTCCAAAATCTGGTGACGGTTGTCGTCCTGAACCGGTTTCAGGTGCAACAACGATCGACGTTGCGTCGATTCGAGATATCGTAGTAAACGACCATAGGTCGAACGTTTCAAGGGGTCGTCGATGTTTCCCAAGCGTTGGGTCGCCTCATCGCTAAGCGATGCATCGTCGCAGAACGAGATCATCGCACGCCCAAAGTCACGCAAGCGCAGTAATGTATTTTCCGGGAAATCGGACGGCAGGACCAACTCCCGTATATTGAATTTCAGGATATGTTGCTTCAGGAGGGAGACTTTCGCATCGAAGATGAGAACCTGGGTTTCCCCTCCGGCCAATTCACAGAACACCAAGAACATCTTCCCTGCGAAAACGGAGAGCGACGCGATGCGGACACTGTTCTTATCGTCGCTGACTTCATCCAGGATGGTTCCGGGGGTCACGACCTTGACCACATCCCGCTTCACCAAGCCGACGGCGACCGAAGGGTCTTCCATTTGTTCGACGATGGCGACCTTGTGTCCGTTGTCGACCAATTTCTGGACATAGCCGGCGATCGCATGGTGAGGGACGCCGCACATCGGAGCCCGTCCGCTCTCTCCGGCAGGACGACCGGTCAACACGAGATCCAATTCAAGGGATGCGATCTTCGCGTCATCGAAAAACAACTCATAAAAATCGCCCAGGCGAAACATCACCAACGCGTCTTGGTATTTCTCTTTGACTTCTTGATACTGTTTCATCATCGGGCTTAGCTTTTCCATTCAAACACCTCTTGCCCCTTATTATACCAAAATCTGACGTCCCTCTTGTAATAAAACTCCGTATCCTTGACGGAACGGAGTTTCAGTTTATTCTGCCGTATCGATTTGACGGATGACATCGAGAATCGTACCGTCACGATATTGACTTAAGGCGACGATTCTCCCAAGGTTTTGTGTTTTCTCCGGAATTCCGGTCAGTGCCAATGCCCGTTGGTAGAGGGTTTGGATCTCGACGATGGGGAGATTCGTCGTGGCTTTGAGGTGGTCGATCAACGCTTGATGGCGGGGATGGATCGCGATCCCCCGGTCGGTGACCAAGACATCCACGGTTCCCCCGGGGGTCGTGATGGTCGTGACTTGGTCGACGACGACCGAGATCCTTGAACTGACGAGTTTGGAGACGATGATGGCGAATTTCGCCCCGTAGGCCGTATCCGCGTGCCCCCCGCTTCCCCCCATGATCCTTCCGTCGCTTCCGGTCGTGACGTTGACATTGAAATCAAGGTCGATCTCGGTCGCCCCGAGGATGACGAAATCCAGTTGGTTCACGATGTTGTCGGGGTCGTGGATATCCGCATACTTCGCCGCCGACATCTTGTGATGGTTGGGATTGCGTTTGATCGACTCGACCGCATCCAATTCGAAACACTGGACGTCGTAAAGTTCTTCGAACACCCCGTCCTCCAACATTTTTACCAGATATGACGTGATGCCGCCGCTGGCGAATTTCCCTTTGATGTTTTCATTGAGACAAAGCGCATGGATTTCTTTGGCGACCGCCAATGAAATCCCTCCGGCTCCGGTTTGAAACGTGAATCCGTTCTTCAATAATCCCGTCGCCTTCATGAGTTCGGCCGTCGACTTCGCGATACGGAGTCCGACCGGATCCCGTGTGATCTTCGTCGTACCGCTGACGATACCGTCGGGGTCTCCGATCCGATCGACTTTCACCACGTCGTCAACGCAACACGCCGGGATTTCCGGGACGAGGACGTCGACGAGGAAGTCGGTGACGGCGACGACGCGTTTCGCATACCAGGCATCCGCGATCGCATAGCCCAATACGCCGCAACCCGAAGGCCCCATGCTTCCTGTGATGTTTCCTTCAGGACTGCAGGCGGGGGCGGCGATGAAGGCGATGTCGATCGAGGTTTCATCGCTCATGATGCTTGTGGCGCGATAGCCATGGGTCTGAAGTAGACAAACATCCTCCAGTTTACCTTCGCTGATCGCATCCGCGACGGGACCGGAGATATAACTCGCGATGATTTTTGTGATGGTTTTCTGTTCGATGAGAGAAACCAACGGTGCGTGGGTGGGGAAAATCGAACTGGCGCAGATCGTGAGATTCTTGACGCCCGATTTCGCCACTTCCGCCATGACCTGATTCATCACGAAGTCGCCGTTGCGTAAATGGTGGTGGAAGGAAAGGGTCATTTTGTCTTCTAGAGGCAAGGTCTTGATGAAGGATTCAAGGTCGTAATGGACTTTATCTTTTCGATCTTCTTTTAGAGACTTTATTTGTTTATATTCGATTCTTTCGATTGGTTGTAAGCCAAGATAGGGATGTCCGGGGACATCCCTCCCGAGTGCGTTCTTCATTTTAGTTTCCCCGTCTTTCGTGCCAGGTCGACGATGTTTTGGGCACGTTGGATCACCGGGAGGTCGATCATTTTCCCGTGAATCGAGAAAACCCCCAATCCCGATGATAATGCCCGATCTCTTTCTTCAAGGATCTCGATCGCCGAATCGATTTCGCTTTGCGTCGGATCGAATACGGCATGGATGGCATCGATTTGGTTTGGATGGATGCATGCTTTCGCACTGAATCCCAAGGATTTCGCGTGGAGGGTGTCCTTCACAAGCCCTTCAGTGTCTTCCACATCGGTAAACGGCGTATCCATCGCCTGGACTGAGAACGCGCGGGCCGCCATGGCGACCTTAGCTCTCGCATAGTCGATTTCATAGCCTTCTTTGGTGCGTTTGATCCCCAAATCGGTCGTCAAGTCTTCCGCCCCCAAGAGAACACATTCGATGCGTCGGCTACATCTCAACGTTTCGACGATCGTTTCGATTCCATAGGCGGTTTCGACGATGATCATCAGTTTCACTTTCTTGGTGAGCTGTTTCTCTTCTTCGATTTCGAGAATGAAGCGTTCGATCTCTTCCACGTCTTCCTTGCATGCTTTAGGGATCATGATTGCATCGGGATATACAGGAACGATTTCACGCAGATCCTGTTTCCATCCTTGGGATGAAACGGGGTTGATCCGTACGACCACTTCCACACTTCCGAAATCCAGGGTCTCGATCGCATGCTTCACCAATAAGCGGGCACTATCTTTTTGATTAAGAGAAACGCTGTCTTCCAGGTCGAAAATGATGCAATCACTTCCCAAAATCGGTGCCGAGAGCAACATGGCCGGGTTGTTTCCCGGCATGAACAGTGCGCTGCGCCTCAACATAGACTTCTTTCAACCGCACTTTCGATCCGCGCTTTGATCGTATAATCCAACGCACCCTTATCTTCCAAGTTCAAAATACAGGAAGTGATTCCTTTTTCATTCAGGGTTTGCATCGCAACCTGTCGGATTTGTTTCCCGAATTGAAGCATGACCACGCTTTTCAAACGGATTTCGATCTCTTCTTTCGGATTGGGTAGAATCTGGACATAGATGTCGTTGGACTCCAGTGTCCCGGCTTGTGCGGGCTTTTCGATTTTCATAGGTTTCCCTCCTTGGATAGCGCTAAGTAGAGATAGATCACGATGGCCAAGACATCCGCGCTTCCCCCGCCGCTTAACTTGCGTGAGATGCACTCCTCGCTGAATGTTTGCCATGCCTCTTTGTCTTGGTCGATGTGCTTAGATGCTTGTTTCTGATACCAGCTTAATCCATCCAATCCGCCACGTTTCAGCACCGTCGTGTCTTGAAGCGTACTCATGATATGCAACAACGTCTTCACCATGGCACGGTTCATATCCTGTGTCCGCTTCATTTCATCCGTGAAAAACGGCAGGTAGTCGTCGAGTACGGGGTTCATCCCATCCACCACCAAGCCTCTTATCCCGCCGATGCCATGGGATCGATGCCAGCGCAACCCGACGGTTGTCGGTTGTATTTCATCGCTGAAATCTTCCTTGACCGGCTCGGTCAACGTTCGAATCGTCTGATTCAAGGTGCTTCGATCCGGGTTGATCCGAAGGGCCGTGATTAGAATCAAGAAGAGGAAGATCGCCCCTTTNNGAGAGGGCGTCGATGCTTGCGATGAACATCCGTGCATCCATATCGTCGTGCGATCCGGAAGTGAACGGGGTCACCAAGCCGAACTTCGGCGAACAGCTGAGTTCCGCGAGCAGCGCGTAGCGAAACATCTCACGCGGATTCGTTTCGACATACTCCAGAACCGACCGATGGTAGAATGCGAACAGTTCATGAAGGGGATGCCTTTGGGATCGAACGCAGACCTGTGCAATCTCTTCGCAAAGGAAACACTTCCGCATTCCCTTACCTAGGTCGCTGCGATGATAGGCCTTGGTCAGGGTCAATACGTCGATGTCGACCAGTCGTCCGAAAGGATGGCTCTCTTCCAGATCGACCATCCGCCGTTTTAGAGACATCGGATCTTCGTCGAGGATCAAGTAACCCACCCTTCCCTCCGACGTTGTCGTCGATGTTTCATGGAGAACGTTAGAAGAAGAGCGGAGGTACTTTTTCATCGTCTCCACGACATAGAACGTATCCGGCGTGTGTTTTTGATTCCCCGGGTAATTCGCCCGAACCACGACCAATGAATGTCCGTAACGTTCAAGGAGACGACGTTGAAACGACGCTCTCTCTTCACGGTCGGATAGTACGTTAGTGCTTTCGGTCATGTTTCTTCAACTCGGCGATGACTTCATTCGCGTTTCTTAGATATTCAAATGTTGAAGAAGGGACATATTTCTTCGCTTCATCCCACTTGTCTTCTTTAAGAAGCCGACGAACGATCGAGGCGCTGATGATCCCTTGTTCATTGGATACTCGCGGGATGACCACGAGTTCGATCCCATAATCGGGCAGAATCTTCTTCATCGTTTCATTGTATTGGTTGGTCATCGGATCCAGGGGTTCTTCCCCGACGAAGCGTTTCGTAATGTTGAGTTTTTTGAACCACTTCCCGAAAATCGTGACGTCAAGCGTCGCGTAGATCGCGAAGGAATTCTGAAGGTCACGCAGGAAATAGTTGGGGAAGGTGGCTTGGCTGATGATGTATCTTCCTGAAGGGATAAGGATGACGTTGTTTAGGTGTTTGGTCCCTTCTTGAAACATCCTGAACCGGTCATGAAACGGAAACGTCGACGCCTCTTCCTCGACCACGAAGATAAGGAGTTGTTGGACGTACTTCGCAGCGGTTTCGATGAGGTATTGATGACCCAGGGTGAACGGGTTCCCGTTCATCACGATCGCACCGTTCTCTTTGTCGCTCAGTCCGTAGCTTTCATCGATCCGACGGATATATTCCACGATCGTTTCCGGTCCTTTCTCCAACAGAACCACTTCATCGCTTGTCGCGACTTCGTCATAGCCGAGCGATTTAAATATCCCTCGATTGGAAAGAGGGGTAAAAACGAAACTATGGTCGTACCCTTCTTCGAACATCCGATAGGTGACTTCAGTAAGGAGTTTCTGACTTAGCCCTTGGTTTTGATACAAAGGGTCGATCGCGAAGAACTTCAACACGTTTCTTTGTTTACAACAGGATGCGACGATCTCCCCATGGTCGAGCAGGACGACGGCGAAATCGACTTCATCCAAGGTGAAGGAAAAACGCGACAGAAAAGAACGCAGCGATTCACGTTGTCTTTCGTTTTCCAGGTTCAGGATGCGAAGGGTTTCGTCCATACTGTCCTCGGTTATGGTTTGCGGGCGATCTTGGATTGGATCGCGGATTTCATGACTTCGGCCGCCACGGTCGATGCGACGCGTGGATCAAAGGCGGAAGGGATGACATAGTCGGGTCTAAGTTGATCATCGCGAATCAATGAAGCCAGGCCGACCGCAGCCGCCATCTTCATTTCTTCGGTGATCTTGCTTGCCTGGCAATCCAAGGCGCCGCGGAAAAGTCCGGGGAATGCCAACACGTTATTGACTTGGTTCGGATAATCCGAACGTCCCGTTCCGACGACGGTCGCTCCCCCGGCGATCGCTTCGTCATAGGTGATTTCGGGTTCGGGGTTCGCCATGGCGAAGACGATGGCGTCTTTCTTCATGGTCGATACCATGGCGGAAGTCACCAAGCGCGGTGCTGAAACCCCGACGAACACATCCGCATCGACCAAGGCTTGCGCCAAGGTATGATGGTCGTTGTTCGGATTCACGATGTCGAGAAGTTCCCGGGTCAGAAAATCATAGGAATCGAACTGGTCGCGATGCAGGACCCCGTCTTTATTGAAGGCGACGATTTCTTTGACGCCCAGACGATGAAGCATGCGGATGATCGAACTCCCCGCCGCTCCGGCACCCGAAACCACCGCTTTGACTTCGTTGAAGTCTTTCTTCACGAGTTTCAAGGCGTTGATCAAGCCGGCTGCTACAACGATCGCCGTGCCGTGCTGGTCATCGTGGAAGACCGGGATATCCAATTCACGGATCAATGTCCGCTCGATTTCGACACAGCGAGGGGCGGAGATATCTTCGAGATTGATCCCGCCGAATCCGGGTGCGATGGCTTTACAGATGGCGATGATTTCTTTGGGATCCTTGGTGTCCAAGGCGATCGGAATCGCATCGACCCCTGCGAACGCCTTAAACAAGGCGCATTTCCCTTCCATGACCGGTAGACTGGCCTTGGGTCCGATATCGCCCAAGCCTAAGACCGCCGTTCCATCTGTGACGACGGCGACGGTGTTGCCTTTCCACGTGTATTTATAGACGTCTTGCGGATTCTCGGCGATCGCTAGACAAGGTTTCGCTACACCCGGCGTATACGCCAGACTTAACTCGGCATTGTTTGTGATCGGCGCCTTTAATTCCGTGGCGATTTTCCCACGCCACTCTTCATGTTTCTTAAGTGATTCTTCATAGATGTTCGCCATAATTTCTCCCTTTACTTGCTTTTATCCATTCAAACGTTCCAACTTGAATCGAATTCCCTAAAGTTTGTGACTTACAGGTAACAAACCTTACCATGTCATCCAAAGATCGATGTTTCCATCCCTCTATCCATTATACCGTCGAACTTGCCTTTCCTCTCTTCTTTTTCGCAATCCGATGTCAAGAACGATGGATGAGTTGAGTCGAAAAAAGTCCTAGGCGGACTTTGTTTCAACGATCGGCAATTGTTTCTTCAACTTCATGACTTCTTCCCACAACATATGGCTAGGAGCGCCATAGGACAAGGAATATCCGGCACGTGTTTCCACGATCCGGCTGACATCGTAGTGATGGATTTTCGAGAAGTCGATAACGGAGCGGTCATAGACTTGGACGGTCAGTTTGGTCGGTGCCGCGTGGATCATCCGGATGTTGTCGATCCCGCCGACACTCGCCAAGAAAGCACCCAGACGATGTTCAAGCTCGTTGACGTCCACCAAATTCACGGCGCCTTTACGGAAATAATAGGTCGTCGCGGCCAGATAAAGCAACCCGGTGATCGACCCGACAAGGACAATGATCAGTAAGGATTTCATCAAGTCGACGTTTCGCCAATAGACGATCATGTCGATGATGGATCCCGGCGTGGCGGTCAGCGGATTTCCGCTAAAGGTATAGCCAAGATAGACATTCAACGCCTCGAAGAGGGCGAAGATCGATCCGGTCATCAGGAGATGGAAGAAAAATAAGAGCGGGGCGCTAACCAGAAGGAAGATTTCCAAAGGAAGCAAGGTTCCGGAAATGGCGGAGACCAGACCGGCGAGGATGAAGAAGAGTCGGTAACGGCGACGTTCCATTTTATCGGTGTACACACCATAGATCCCCGCCAACATCGCAGGAACCGCGAAGATATTAAGTACGAAGTACGGGGTGATCAAGCGACCGGCACCCAGACCGAAGATGGAATAGGATGTTTGCGAAATCCAGACGTTGATGTCGCCCAGAAACGTCTGGCCGAAGGGATTGATCCACGTTCCGCCCAATCCGGTGAACCAGAACAGACCGCGCAGTAGACCGCTCATGTTTAAGACCGCATACAGTCGGTCGAGGATTCCGTAGATAAAGAGATTGATCGGATTATTGAGATCTTCCGATAAGAAGGTGAACATCGAAACGCTACCGCGGATGAACCACGGCCAGAAGAAAGCGATGATTGCGCCTGCGAGCATACTGAAGAAAACGGTGTTGATGGCCGCTTGGACGTTACGGTCGATGAAACCCAGAGCCCCGTAAGTGAACCGGTTGCGGGAGCTATGATAAGACCATCGCGTAATCGACAAAACGATGACCAAGCCGACGACTCCGGTTTGAAGCGGGGTCAGGATGCCGCTCGTCGTCGAATCCATCAACGTGGAAGCGTCGACCTGGATTCCGAGAAGTGCATAATAGGCTTGGGAAGGAAGGTTGGTCGGCGCGAAGAACATCGTGACGACGTGAAACATGACATATCCCAAAATCCCGGTGAATACGACGACGGAATCGTCATAGCGTTTCGCCAGGGCTTTGATCAAAATCAACATCGGGAAGTTCATGATGATGAATCCGCCGAAATAGCGGAACATTTCAGCGATTTGAATCACCAAGGCATTGTTGATGTTGAAAATTGTGTTAAAATTCGGATTCAGGATGACGCCGCTCAATCCCATGAACACCATCGCCAGGAAAAGAACCTGAAGAGGGAATTGTAGGATTTCAATGAGCGTATACCATCTTCTCATGACATCACCTCGCTTCCTATGATAACATTACTATGGTTCTTGTTCAATGAAAGTCGACCAAGCGACCTTCAAGGAGATCACTTTGACAAAATCCTCGCTAACGCATGCCAAAAAGAAATTCCACATCGACCGCGGCCTCGTGGTGATTTTGTTTTTATTGACGCTTTCCAGTCTGGTCGCGATCTATGGAGCTCTTCCGCTTTTACCTCAATGGAAAGACGGCGTCGAACTCTTGGCGAAACAGGTCGTTTGGTACGTCATCGGGTATTCATTCCTGGTTTTCTTGATTTTCTTCGGAATCGACCGGCTCTTCACCGGAATCCGCGTCTTCTATTGGATCCTTCTCGGGTTGCTTGTCATCCTTTTATTGGATCGCTTCATCAACCTTCCGTTTATCAGCCCGATCAGCGGAACCCGCGCTTGGTTTAACTTCCCGGGGATCGGGACGTTCCAACCCAGTGAATTCATGAAAATCGTCTTGATCATCATGACCGCCAACGTCGTTCATTCGCATAACCAATTGAAAACCGAAATGAGTTTCTCAAGTGATTTGAAGTTGTTCTACAAGATCGCGATTTTCGCCTTCCCCGCCTTACTCTTGATTTTCCTACAACCGGACACCGGCATCCCCATCATCATCGTCATCGGGATCTTGGCGATGTTGGCGGTAAGCGGCGTCCGCCGCGAATGGGTGTGGCTTGGCACCTTGGGTTTGATCGGCGGATTGGCGGGACTTGTTTTCCTTTTCTATACCTATCCCGATGTTTTAGCGAAGATTCTCGGCGATGCGTACAAGTTGAATCGTTTCTACGGTTGGCTACAGACCGAACGCTATATTTCATCTTTCGGATTGCAGTTGTATCAGGGGATGTTGGCGATCGGGTCGGGAGGTTGGTTCGGACATGGGTTGGCCACGAAACTCGTCACGATCCTCGAACCCCAGAACGACTTCATCTTCGCCGTCATCGGACAGGATTTCGGATTCATCGGTACTTCCTTCGTTCTCTTCTTGAGTTTGGCTTTAGACCTTAAGCTCGCAAGCATCGCCCTTCAATATAAGGAACCGCGCGAGCGATACATGGTCGCAGGCATTCTGGGGATGATCTTTTATCAGCAAATCCAAAACATGGGGATGATCGTCGGATTGTTGCCGATCACCGGGATCACGCTTCCTCTGATTTCTTCCGGTGGGTCCTCGTTACTGTCGTATATGTTGCCCTTGGCGATCATCTTCCATATGAGTAATGAAAATAAAAACCGAAGGATTCATTGATCCTTCGGCTAGAACAGACTCTTTAAGCGTTGTAAGTACGGGATTTTCTTATAGTGGGCGAAGCGGATCGATTTCGTGCACGCTCTGCACTCGATGGCTTTGACCCCGATCATTTCCGTATAGAGATGGTCGTAACACAAGATCGCTTTCTCGAAATCATGACTCTCAAGACGGATCACCCCGTCTTTTTTGATGATCAACGGTGACCCCAGGGAACGATAGGCTTGGTGATGGATCCCCGTGATTTCCGTCAACTGAAGGAAATCCAATCCTTCATGGAGGATCGCGCCGCCGGCCGAGCGGTTATAGGCGGTGCTTCCCGCCTGGGAGCTGACACACATGCCCGTCCCGCGGAACGTCTCGAAGAATTCATTGTCGATCCGCACATCGATGAGTTGGGTTTGTTTCACGTTCTCCACCCGCATCTCGTTGACGGCGAAATAGTCGTTCAACTTGGTGCCGTTGTAGGTCGTGATTTTCATGAGCGGGACTTTCTGGATCTGCGCTTCCTTGGTGGAGACATCGCGATAGAACTCTTCCAGGTCGTCTTTGGAGTAATCCGTGAAGAATCCCAGGGTCCCGGTATGGATGCCGACGAAGGCGACTTCGTTCAACCGGCTGAACTGACGGTGGATCGCACGTAAAAACGTACCGTCCCCGCCGATCGTGATGACCAATTCGGGGGAATCGGGATCACAAACGAAATCGAGTCCGCACAAGCGATCGCTGATTTCTTCCTGTAGACGGCGTGAATAGTCGTCGCCGCGTGTTTCAATGGTGAATCGTCTCATCTTGTTTCTTCCTTTTGCTCTCTCGTTATTGTATCATGAAGCCGAAGGGAATGGTATGATGCGGACAAATACGGAAATCGAATACAAGACCTTGGTCACCCGTGATCAATTCGAACGCCTACTGAAACATTTTCCTGTGCTTAAAACAGTGACGCAGACCAACACCTATTTCGACACGGTTGATCGTACACTCAAGGCGTTGAAGATGGCATGCCGGATCCGTGTGAGCGACGACTCGATCGTGGCGACCGTGAAACATAAGGTGGATCAAGGGGTCATGGAATATGATGTCGACCTTGAAGAATTCGACGCGAACGTGTTCCGGCGCGACGAGTTTCGAAGATTGTTCGAAGAAATCGGGGTAAGCGAAGAGTTGATCGTGGTTGGAAACGTAAAAACGGTTCGATCGACCGTCGATGAACCGTTGGGTGAGCTCTGTTTTGACCAAAACTTCTATCGTGTAATCACGGATTATGAATTGGAATTCGAAGTCAAAGGGGATCCGGTCGCAGGTTATCGGCGATTCATGGAAATCCTTGAACTCGAAAACATTCCCTATCGCCCTTCCATCAGTAAGATGCAACGGGCGACGGCGTGAGGAAACTCACGCTTTTTTATACCACTGCGTCCCTGATCCGTCCTTATCCATCAATAAGACTTCACATGTCCCCGGATTCGCTTCCACATAGGTCAAGAACGCTTTCCCGAGGGAAAGTCTGGTCCCTTTATTGAGATTGACCCAATCCGTCCCCAACAATGCTTTCACATTGAATACCGATCCGGACTTCAGTTTTTCGACCCGGTTCACCATTTCCTTGTATGACTGGACAAAGTCGGTGTCATCCAAGATCCTGGATTTCACATAGGTTTGGATCGTCATCCGTTTATTGCGTGCTTTACCGGTTAAAAACGCAAATTCTTCCTCTGAAACGACCAATTGAATCACAGGTTTAGCCATAAGGAATCCTCCGAGCGATTTTCGCTCATATGTTTATTAAATATCGTGTTCTTTGTATTGAATATACCATGATTTGAAATTCAATGAAAGGTCATTTCACTCAAAATAAGGTAAAAAGCGCGTTTTCCGTAGAAAAACCACCCTTTTTGGATGTTTTATCATCTGAATCAAGGGTGGTTGTTAGTGTTGTACGCTCTGTATTGATTAAAGTTCGGAAAGGATTCCTTCGATTTCCGTCAGCTCTTCCGGGGTGAGGCGAGGACTGCGGATGGCTTTAAGATTGTCCAGGATCTGCGACGGCTTGCTTGCGCCAAGGATGATGCATTCCACGTCCTTGGAGAGAACCCATGTCAAGGCGAGTTGGGCAAGGGTTTGTTGCCTGCGCTTTGCGATGACATCGAGCTTGTTGAGCGCTTCGATCAGCTGGGGCGTCAAGCTTTCTTTCTTCAGAAAGCGGCTGTCTTTATCCATACGCGAACCCTCGGGAATCCCATGCAGGTACTTATCCGTCAAGAGACCCATCGATAACGAGCTGAACGCACTGATTCCGATGCCGTTGTTTCTTAGTTCATCGTAGACGCCGTTCTCAAAAACATCTTGGACAAGCATGGACACTTTGTATTGTCCGACGATCAGTGGCAGGCGAATCTCCTTGGCGATCTGAAGCGCTTCTTTCACCGCTGAGAGAGGATATTTCGAGATCCCCGCATAGAGAACTTTCCCGCTGTCGACCATGGTTTTCAACGCAAGCATCGTTTCCATTATCGGTGTCTCGGGATCATAGCGATGATGGTAGAAGATGTCGATGTAGTCGATGTCGAGCCGTTTCAGACTTTCTTCCAGGCTCGACAATAAATACTTACGGCTTCCGCCGTCCCCGTAGGGACCTTCCCACATCTTGTGGCCGGCTTTGGTGGCGATGAGGAGTTCGTTTCTACGTCCTGCGAAGTCCTGTTTCAGGATCTTCCCGAAGTTGATCTCGGCCGCCCCGACTTGCGGTCCGTAGTTGTTCGCAAGATCGAAGTAGGTGATCCCGTTCTCAAAAGCGGTTTTCACCAATGCCCGCATGTTTTCATAGTCGTCGTTTTCCGAGAAACTATACCATGCACCCAAGGCCATCCTTGGTAATTTTAATCCGCTGTTTCCACAGCGGATGTAGTCCATCATTTCGTAGTTACTCATCGTTATTCTCCTTATCCAGGGTTTGAATCGTAATCGGGGCAACGGTGAAAAGATCGAGTGTTTCTTGCGGTAAGGGGCCGTCGCTTAAGATCGTGAAATGCATCGGGCGACGTTTCGCTTCGGGAAGTCGTTTCAACCTCTCCTGAAGAAGATTTATTTTACCGATGAAGTAGAGCGATTTGCGCATCAGATCGGCTTTGAGGCTGACCATCGGTAGGATGATTTCCACTTTACCGTCAACCAGTTCGATGAGTTCCGCTTTCCGGGCATCCACGAATTCGGATCCGCTACGGGTTTTCTGGTAGGACTTCAGAATGCGAAGCCCCCGGGCATACTCGCGATGCGTATCGAAGGTGTCGGAAGTTTCGTTGAGAATGCCCTGGATCGTCTGACGGATCAAATCGTCGTCGAAGACGGTCGCGTTGGGCGCATGGTCGCTGACCGTCGCGCTCCAAGCATCGATCCCGACTTCGTTGGCTTTCGTCAGAATCTTCGAGGTCGCGTTACGATCTTCTTTTTCAAGGTAGATGTAGCTTTCGACGCTGGCCGAGATGCTGATCCCGATTTCAGAGAGATAGACGGGGGATTGGAAGAAGACGACATCCTTCAAAGTCAAGCAATGATAGAGGGGCGAGAGCGATTTTGTCTTGGATACTTTCAGGATCGCTTCTTTGAACTCGTTCAATGTCGCATAGCCGTTTTTCGTATTGAACCGGTTCCACATTTGACGAAACGAGAACATGTTCGCTTCTTCATAACGGCCGTAGCCGATGATCCCTTTTTCGCGATGGATCCCATGTTCCGTTCCTTTGGCCAGGAAAAAAAGAAGATCGCCTTCAAAAAAGTCCGTGAATCGCTTCGAACTGGTCGGACGCCAAAAATTCATTTCGGTATTCCCGTGAATCCGATGGAATTCGATCATGTTCTTGTCGGTGATATACGCGATCGAGGACATTTGAGATAAATCTCCTTTGTCTTATTGTATCATTTTGTGTTCTGCTTGGATGATGGAAAAAGGATGTGAACCTTAGAATAAACCGGTGATTCTCCCGTGGTCGTCGATGTCGATGCTGTTCGCGGCAGGGATTTTCGGTAGACCCGGCATGGTCATCATCGCACCGCAGATGGCGACGATGAATCCGGCGCCTGAGGAGATTTGAAGTTCACGGACATGCAGGTCGAACCCTGTGGGTCGACCCAGGAGCTTCGGATCATCCGTGATCGACGATTGGGTCTTCGCGACGCAGACATTGAGTTTATCCAAGCCGATTTCTTCGATCTGCTTGAGTTGGGCCAAGGCGAGTTCACTGAACACCACATGATCGCCACCATAGACCTGCTTCGTGATGATTTCAAGTTTCTCAGGGATGGTTTGGTTGGCGTTGACGATCGAATGGTACTTGTTGGAGGCTTTTTCACAGAGTTGGATGACTTCGTGCGCCAAGGTTTTCGCACCTTCCGAACCTTGTTCCCAGGATTCGTTGAGGGCGAACGGTATTTGACGTTCGAAACACCAGTTTTTGACCATCGCCAATTCTGCGGCGCTATCGCTGGAGAATTTATTCAATGCGACGACCAAGGGTACGCCGTAATTGCGGATGATTTCGGTATGTTTCTCAAGATTGGGCAAGCCTGCGTTCAGAGCTTCGAGGTTTTCTTGTTTGAGGTCTTCATAGGCTTGTCCCCCGTGCATCTTCAGAGCACGGATCGTAGCGACCAAGACGACGGCGGAAGGGAACATGTCCCCGGCGGGACTAGTGATGTCCATGAACTTCTGCGCACCCAGATCCGAACCGAAACCCGCTTCCGTGACGACATAATCCGCCAATTTCAAGGCGAGTTTGGTCGCGATGATGGAATTGGCCCCGTGGGCGATGTTAGCGAACGGTCCGCCATGGATGAATACCGGGTTCTTCTCAAGGGTTTGGACGAGATTGGGCTTGATCGCGTCTTTCATCAAGATTGTGACGGATCCTCCGCATTTCAGATCGGAGATCGTGACCGGTTTTTTATCATAGGTAAAGGCGATGATCGTCTTGTCGATTCGGTTACGGAAATCCTTCAGGTCTTTCGACAAGCACAAGACCGCCATCATCTGCGAAGCAACGGTGATTTGGAAATGTTCCCGTCTTGACGGCGATTTCTTATCGTCGACGTTGATTTCCACGTTCCGTAAAGCCCGATCGTTCATATCCAGGCATCTTTTCCACAAAATCTGTTCGGGATCGATGCCTAATTCGTTTCCTTGCCAGATGTGATTGTCCAAAACCGCGGAAACGAGGTTGTTCGCGGTCGTGATCGCATGCATGTCGCCGGTAAAATGGAGGTTGATTTCATCCATCGGAACGACTTGGGCCAATCCGCCACCGGTCGCACCGCCTTTGATTCCGAAAACCGGTCCCAATGAAGGTTCGCGCATGCAGCCGATCGCATGTTTATTGATCGCGCATAAGCCGTCGACCAACCCGACGGTCGTGGTCGACTTCCCTTCCCCCGCCTTGGTCGGAGTGATGGCCGTTACAAGGATCAGTTTCCCGTTGTGGTTGGATTCGACCTTCTCTTGGAAGGTCAAACTCACTTTCGCCTTGTATTTCCCGTAGTATTCCAAATAATCCGAGTCGACCTTCGCTTTTCTTGCGATTCGATCGATCGGATCCATGACGTTCAACTGTGCGATTTCGATATCTGTTTTCATGGTTTCTCCCTAGAGTTTATTGCGACCTTCCATCGCTTTGATCAAAGTCAGTTCGTCCGCATAGTCGACATGTCCGCCCATCGGTAATCCATGGGCCAGACGGGTCACCAGCGGAACCTTGCCTTCAAGACGTTTTGCCAAGTAGAGGGAAGTTGTTTCCCCTTCCAAGGTCGGGTTGGTCGCGATGATGATTTCTTTCGCGTCCGCTGCCCGTCGGATTAAGGATTCGATGTTCAAGTCTTCGGGCAGAATCCCTTTCACGGTCGAGATCGCCCCGCCCAGGACATGATAAACCCCCTGGTATTCCCGGGTTCTCTCCATCGCGGCGACATCTTTCACATGTTGGACGACGCAGATGGTCGTCGCGTCGCGATGTTTGTCTTTACAGATGACGCATTCCTCTTCATCGGCGATGTTTCCGCAAGTACGGCAGGAATGGAGCTTGTTTTTCGCTTGTTTCAGGCTGTTCGCAAAGGTTTCCACTTCGTCGCGCGACATGTTCAACAGTTGAAACGCATATCGTTCGGCGGTCCGTGCACCTACCCCGGGTAATTTACGGAAACTATCGATCAACTGCTGGAGTGATTGGGGATACATTACATGAACCCCGGAAGATTCAATCCCTTGGTCAGCGCGCCAAGTTTGTCGGCACGCTCGTCCTGGATGGCTTTTGTGGCTTGATTGATGCTTAAAAGCATTAAATCTTCGATGATTTCCTTATTTTCAGGGGTGAGAAGCGAAGGATCGATCGCAACGGACACCAATTCGTGTTTTCCGTTCATCGTGATCGCTAGTCCTTGATTCTTCACCGTCGTTTGTTTCTCATTCAGCTCGCGTTCGATCTTCTCCATGTCGGATTGCATCGATTGGGCTTGTTTCATCAACTGCTGGATATTCATTTCTTCTCCTCCCGGACAAGATCGATCTCTCCGCCAAAAAGCGAAAACAGCGAATTGGGGATTTCCTCTTCGATCGGCTTACTTTCCTTGATTTCGGAATGCAGGACAGGCGCAAGGATATGAATGCCTTGAGGCAGGCTGCCTTCTTTCTTCTTTTCGATGAACAAGTTGATCAAACGGACCTTTTCATCATCCGAAATCGCGAAAAGTTTATGGGATTTTCCAAGAATCTCGTTGGTGAACTTCGCCAACATGTGTTCGTGGTCGGGGCTGTTCAATTCGCTGGCGGTCGCGCCGTAAACGACGTTGACCAGAATGTATCCATCCCCGCTGCAGACGACCTGGCTCCCCCGAAGCATGTTGGCATAGCGTGCCCACACCAAATCCATCGTATAGTTGTCGATCTTCGCCCAAGATTGTTCGTCGGACTTGCGTTTGTCTTTATCCGCGCTGACCAAAAGCCGCAACAGGAAATCGAAGTCGATGACCGACGGGATCAATCCATCGAAGGCCGGTGCTTCTTGTTTCGGCTTTTCTTCCTTCATTTCTTGCTTCATCGCCTCGATCCGCACCGATTCGACCACGGGTTTCGTTGTTTCNNTTGTTTCTTCGACAGGATTCACGATCGGTCTGGGTTTTTCTTGCGTTTTCGGCTCGAACTTCGCCTGCATCACGGGTTTCATTGCTTCTTTTACGCTCGCGTTCGGCTGTGCAAGTCCTTCGGTCGGTTTCATGTTGATCCGGTTCATCAGTTTCAGCATCCCGATTTCGAAGTACGACACCAAATTCGCCGAACTTCTGTATTTTTCCGCCGTATCCATCAAATCGTCGATCATACCAAGCAGAATCCTCGGTTGGATGCGTAAAAACCCGACCGCTTCTTCACGGTTCAGTTTATTGATGAGCGAATCGTCTTTGGTATAGTGGAAAATGACGGCTTCCTTCAGGATTTCCATCAAATCGTTGGTCAGTCGTTTAATATCGATGTTTTTCTGGAGAATCGCATCGATTTCCCCCATCAGAGAGACGACATTCTCGTCGAACACCGCTTCGATCAGCTTCAGTTTATCCTGCGTGGTCGCGATCCCGTAGATTTCATTGACATGGATCGCCTTCAAATCATCCTGCGCATAGGCGATGCATTGTTCCAAAATGGAAAGCGCGTCACGGACGCCGCCATCCGCCAATTGGGAGATCAAACGGACCGCTTCGTCTTCGTATCCGATCTTCTCCAGTTTCAAAACCTCTTCGATCCGGTGCTGGATTTCCCGCTTCCCGACACGGACGAAATCATAACGCTGGCAACGGGAAATGATCGTCGGCAGCACTTTGTGGGGTTCCGTGGTCGCAAGGATGAAAATGACATGCGAAGGCGGTTCTTCCAAGGTCTTCAACAACGCGTTGAACGCACCCTGGGAGAGCATATGGACTTCATCGATGATATAGACCTTAAAGCGCCCTTGTAGCGGCGCGTATTTCACTTTTTCGATCAATTCGCGGATTTCGTCGACCCCGTTGTTGGAAGCGGCATCGATTTCGATGACATCCGGATGGATCCCGGCTTGGATCGTCGCGCAATGTTCACACTGGTTGCAGGGTGCTTTCCCGGGATTCAGGCAGTTGACCGACTTCGCCACGAGTTTCGCAACCGTGGTCTTCCCCGTGCCTCTTGGACCGCAAAACAAATACGCGTGCGAGATTTTGTTCTGCGCGATCGCGTTTTGTAAGGTTTTAACGATATGTTGCTGACCGATGACCGTCTCGAAAGAGTTGGGCCGATAGGTCCGATAGAGTGCTTTGTATGCCATGGAATCAGCCCCTTCTTGCCTTTTCATTATACCAAAATCTTGGGGTGAAGGATAGTTAAAGTTCGTCGTTCTCGGTCGGACCGCTTTGATTTTTATTGCGTTTGAGGATGAAGAAATCTTTCAAAAGGGTCGCGCATTCTTCTTCAAGAACCCCTGCGAAAATGACGGGGCGATGATTAAAGGCTTTGATGGTGGTGAAATCGACGCTTGTTCCGAAACTTCCGCCTTTGGGATCGTAGGCACCGAAAACGACGGTTTCGATCCGGGAAAGGATGGTCGCACCGGCGCACATGGGGCAAGGTTCCAAGGTGACATATAAGGTACACCCTTCCAAACGCCACGTATTCAGCTTCCTACAGGCTTTTTCGATCGCAAGTATTTCTGCGTGCGCCGTCGCGATTTGCCGCGTCTGACGCAGATTATGAGCCCTGGCGATGATTTTCCCATCTTTCACCACCACGGCGCCGATCGGAACCTCGTCGATCGCCCCCGCTTTCTTCGCTTCTTTAATGGCCTCAAGCATGAATCGTGTATGCATACGTTCACCTCCCTTAGAAAAAAGCTACCACACATGAAAGAGCCTCTTAAGGCTGCTGTCTTCCGACCCTGACCTGGTTCGTAGGATTCCATTGCGGTAGCATGAGTATTATACAAGATTGAAAAAGGAAATGCTACCCGTAATCTCGGATTTATCATATCACAATCAAGCCGATCGTAAAAAAATCCACCCTGTGAAGAGTGGATGTCAAGATTACTTCTTACCGAAAACTTTGTGGATCCGGATGCCGCCTTGTTCGGAGATGTACCCCAGGACGGCGCCGGCGATCAACGCGATGACCGTGCCTTTGAAGTCGAAATTCGTGGCGAAGTACGCCGAACAACCGATGAACGCCCCCGGAATGAATCCCAGCAACGGCAGATGCGCTTGCCAGCACATCGCGCCGGCGCCGATGACGACCGCGACGCTCAATCCGATGGTCGCTCCGAGGACCGGTCCGAAGATCCCGGCCATTTGGACGATCAGGAAGCCCCAGACGACGCCGCTGAAATTCAGAATCAAACTATCTTTCAAGCCTTTGGTTTTTCCCCCCGCGGCGTAGAAACTCGCCCAGGAAAGGAAACCGACGAATGTAATTAACCCATACGTGACGCTGACGCCTGCCCATAAGCCGGCTAAAATACCGACGCTGATGCCGACGGCGATTAAGAATGTCATGATGTTCTCCCTTTGAACCTTATTTGGTTATTTTTTTGAATGCTTCGGTCTGTGTTTTGATGCCGACTTCAGCGGCGAAACGTTCGATGCTGGATGCACCGAAGAAACCGTCGACACCTTTCGTGTTGGCGATGATATACGCGGCATCATCCGGTTCCGCGATCGGCCCGCCATGGGCGATGACGAGGATGTCCGGGTTGACCGAACGTCCCGCTTCGATGATTTTTTCGATTTTAACGACGCAATCCTTCAGTGTCAGGGCGGTTCGTGCGCCGATATCCCCTTTGGTCGTCAATCCCATGTGGGCGACCAGGATATCCGCACCGGCTTCCGCCATCGCTTTAGCTTGTTCGGGGTCGAATACGTAAGGCGTCGTCAGAAGATCCAATTCATGCGCTTTACGGATCATTTCGACTTCCAATCCGTACCCCATGCCGGTTTCTTCCAGGTTTTGGCGGAAGACGCCGTCGATCAATCCGACCGTCGGAAAGTTCTGAACACCGTTGAAGCCCATTTCCTTGAGTTGTTTCAAGAATACCGGCATGACCCGGAAAGGATCGGTTCCGCAAACCCCTGCCAAGACGGGCGTGTGTTCGACAACCGGCAGGACTTCGGATGCCATTTCGACCACGATCTTGTTCGCGTCGCCATAAGCCATCAACCCTGCCAACGACCCTCTTCCCGCCATTCTATAACGGCCGGAATTGTAGATGATCAACATATCCGCTCCGCCTTTTTCGCTGCTTTTGGCCGTAATCCCGGTCCCTGCGCCGACTCCGAGCAGGATTTTCCCGTCGGAGATCTGTTTGCGATATCCTTCCATGATTTCTTGTCTTGATTTCGTGTTCATCTGTTCCTCCTTGTCAACCTAAGTTTTGTTAGCGGTTGGCTCTTTTACGATCCATCATTTCGATGAGATTCTGGGCTGCTTTTTCTGCAAATTCCTTGTCGTTGACATGCATCGCGTATTCTTCCAAGCGTACGACCTTGCGGTCGATCTTGCTGCGTAGCGTATCGAATAGGGCGGTGTCTTCTTCCGGCCCGTAGAACGCCTGGCCGACCGCGTCGATCATCGAAACGCCAAGTAACGGAAGCATTAAAACGGTGTAGTCTTTCGCTCCGTTGAGTTTTTCGGCGATATTGTTGGCGATTTCGACGTTTTCTTCAACCGTGGTACGCATCAGCGTGACGGTCGGATTATGTTTGTAGATTTTGCGATTGTAGAATTTGGCCGGAACGGTGTCGACCGGACCGAAGTTACACATGTCGACCGCGCCGACGGACACGACTTGGGGTACTCCCATGTTTCCTGCCGCCGCCAAGCGTTGCGGTCCCGCGGACAATACGCCTCCGACGACTTCATCCGCCCATTCGGTGGTCGTGATATCCAATACGCCTTCGATGAACCCGGCTTTTACCAGGTCTTCCATCGACCTTCCGCCGGTTCCTGTGGCATGGAATACGAGGACTTCATACCCACGGGCTTCCAGATAATCACGGGCGAAGTTGATGCAGGGGGTCGTGACCCCGAACATCGTCGCTGCGACCAAAGGTTTCTTCTCGACGACCGCTTTGTTCTCAAACGACAACATGCCGGCGATTGCAAAAGCCGCATTGGTGAAGATTTTTGTGGAAATCGAGTTCAATCCTGAAACATCGACGACCGAAGGCATCATGACGATGTCGCTTGTCCCGACATATTGTGAGGTGTTTCCGGAAGCGACGGTCGAAACCATGACTTTGGGAACTCCGATCGGTAGCGCACGCATCGCAGGTGTCGCGATCGATGTTCCGCCGGTACCCCCGAAAGCCAGGATGCCGTCGAATTTCCCTTCGCGGTAGAGTTGCGGAATCAGTTTTTCCATTCCTTTTGATAAGACTTCGGTCGCCCAGGCACGATCCTTCTTCGATGCGACGTCGTGGATATCCACACCGACCGCGTTCGCGACATCTTCGTTGGATACATCCGGAGTGAACATCGGAGGGAAGACACCCATGTGGATGGTGAAGGTTTTTAATCCAATATCTTCCAGGATTTTCTTCACATAGGCATACTCCACGCCCTTCGAATCGAAAGTCCCTACTAATGCTACTGTTTTCATTTCGCATTTCCTTTCTTCGACTGAACCAAAATGATCGGTTTTGTTCCAGTCGACCATCTAAGCAAAAACAGTACTGTTCTTCTCACTCACAATGTACTGTTTTTTATGTTCGATGTATATGTTGTTTTTTATTGTCGTTTTGTGTTTATTTAAGATGTGTATGCGCTTTCGGGCTTTCTCCGGTTGTTTTCTTGAACATTTTACTGAATTGGGCGTAGTCTTTGTAACCGACGAGTTCCGCGACTTCGAAAAGCGGAAGATCCCGATCCTTGAGGATCTCGATCGCTTTCGAGATCCGGAATTGAACGAGGTATTGCTTGAACCCGATCCCGATTTCTTTCTTAAATAAGGTGCTTAGGTGATTGACCGAAATATGTGCGACTTGCGCCAGATCATCCAACGAGATCGGTTCGCTATAGTGCTCTGCGATATAACGCATGACGAAATCCACGTAATCGTAATGTTTCGTGATTCCATCCAGCATTTTCACCATAAGTTGGTCTTCGTCAATCGATCCGGTGGTTTTAAACGCCCGTGTCAATTCGAGAATCGATTTCTCCATCGGGATCCGTTCGATCGCCGATCCCCCGATGTATCCCATCGCCGAGGTGTTCTTGTACATGTATTGGACATCCACGGGGGTTTTGACCGGCCCCCCATAAATCATCTTGATGATGTCGCCTCTTACCGCGTCGCACGCCGCGAACATCGCATCCACCTCTTGCTTGGCGTTCTGAAGCGATAGAATCTTCTTTGCGCCCAACATTCCTCCGCTTGTAAACCCGAGATGCGCAACGATCACATCCGCGCCCGCTACGGCCATTTCGCGGGATTGTCGGGCATCGAAGACGAACGCGATCGTAACCAAGCCCTTTTCATGTGCGATTCGAATCGCCTCGATCTCGCTCTGGTATGAAATCCCGCTCTCTTCAAGCGCCTCTCTGAATTTTCCGTCGATCAATCCCATCGAAGGATAGTTATTGATGCCGTCAAACCCCATGAATTGGATATATTCGATGTATGTTTCCAGATTGATCAACGGATCCGTCGCATTGAGTCCGAAGATGACCGGAATGGATTTGACCAACGGCATGATTTCGCGGCTACCGAAATTCATCACCAACCCGTTGCTGTCTTCGTAAGGCATGAAACCGGCAAACGAGCTTCTTCCGAGTTGTCTGAACTTCCCTGAGTTTAAAACAAGCAAAAAATCCGCTCCACCTTCTTCGGCATACTTCGCCGTCAAGCCAGAACCAATCGCCACGCCCAAGAGATGGTGATTCCCTTGGACTTGTTTTCGTAAATTCTCCAATATTCGTTCGCGACTCTTCATTTTGCTTGTTTCTCACGATTTCCGTATGACTTTATCATATCGATATTCACTTTGACTTCAAGTGATTTCTCAAATCCGCCTTCGTTATCCGTCGATTCCTGTTCTATTCTCGTATTTATTACCCTTCCAATAAAAAAGCTCATGTTTCCATGAGCGATGTTCCACGTGGAACGTTATTTCTTGACGATTTTATCCTTAAATCCCATATACGGGCGTAACGCTTCGGGAATGCGGATGCTTCCATCCGCCAAAATGTTGTTTTCAAGGAATGCGATCAACATACGGGGAGGGGCAACGACGGTGTTGTTGAGGGTGTGCGCGAAGTATTTCCCGTCGGGTCCGTTGACACGGATCCCTAAACGTCTTGCCTGGGCATCGGTAAGATTCGAGCAAGATCCGACCTCGAAATACTTCTGCTGACGCGGGCTCCACGCTTCGACATCCACCGACTTGCTCTTAAGATCGGCAAGGTCGCCGGAGCAACATTCCAAAACACGTACGGGGATATCCAATGAACGGAAGAAATCGACGGAGTTCTTGTAGAGAACTTCAAACCAGTACTTGCTTTCTTCCGGTTTACATACGACGATCATTTCCTGCTTTTCAAACTGGTGGATACGGTAAACCCCTCTCTCCTCGATGCCATGCGCGCCGACTTCCTTGCGGAAACAGGGGGAATAGCTCGTTAAGGTTTGAGGTAATTGCTCTTCGGTCAGGATATTGTCGATGAACTTACCGATCATCGAGTGTTCGCTGGTGCCGATCAGGTAGAGATCCTCCCCTTCGATCTTGTACATCATGTTTTCCATTTCGGTGAAACTCATGACACCGGTCACGACTTCGGAGCGGATCATGAACGGAGGGATGACATAGGTGAACCCTCTGTCGATCATGAAATCGCGGGCATAGGACAAGATTGCAGAATGAAGTCGCGCTATATCCCCCATTAGGAAATAGAATCCATTCCCCGATGTCTTACGTGCACTATCCAAATCGACCCCGTTGAGGGCTTCCATGATTTCAATGTGGTACGGGACATCGAAATCTTTGACCGTTGCTTCGCCGACACGGTATCTTTCGACGTTTTCACTATCATTTCGGCCTAAAGGGACCGTTTCATCGATGATATTCGGTAAAACCAACATGATTTTGCGGATTTCTTCCTGTAAGGGTTCTTCTTTCGCCTCTGTTTCAACCAATTCGGCAGCCATCGCGGCGACTTGTTTCTTGATTTCTTCCGCCTCGGCTTTCTTCCCTTGCCCCATCAGCATCCCGATTTGCTTGCTTAAACTGTTGCGAAGACCGCGCAGCTCATCCGCGCGTGTTTTCGCCCTTCTGAATTCCGCATCCAACTCCAACACCTTATCGACCAAAGGTAATTTGTCATCCTGGAACTTCTTTTTGATGTTCTCGCGGACGATTTCCGGATTCTTTCGAACTAAATTGATGTCTAACATGGTTTTTCCTCCTTTGAAATAAAAAAGGTATCCCCCTAAGGGACGATACCTCGTGTTGCCACCCTTTTTGAAATGTTTCACGTGAAACATTTCCTCTCAAGCCTGATAACGGTCGGTACCGGAAAGCATTACTTTCACTCCGGGGTGGATTTCCTACTCATCCGTCGCGATTCACACCAGCCACCGCGTCTCTGGATCCGTCAGAGCAGTACTTTTCCCCATCAACGTTCTATGATTATTTTATCGAGCGACCACCACAATGTCAATGGAAACCGCCTTCCCCTACTTTGTGTTATAGTCGAAAAACTCAGGTGTCAGATTTTGGGGATAGATCGAGACGATGACATGATCGAATTCCCCTTGTATCGCATACTCGATGATATTCTCCTCATAAAACCTCGGGTCGATCAACACAACTTCCGAACAAACCGTCGAAAGGAACGCCGTCATGGGGACGGACATCGAATCTTTGATGATGAGCACCCTGGGTCCGTCGCTCAATTCATTCTTGATGGTGACAATACTTTGGTTACCTTGAAGATAGGCGAAATACTTATCGGTATTGATGCTTTGTTCGAAGTTTTGGATGTTGAAGGGATATCCGATGATCAATGCATCTTCAAACCGGCCTTCGGAATGGACTTCATACAAGGGGTTGAAGGCATCGAAGCGATATTTCGTCTCGAATTTAGGGAAAATCACGGTAAAATCGTCCGCTCCGGCATAAATCACCCCGGTTTTACGACCCATCGAGCCGAGATAACTCTTTTCGTAGGTGATGAAATTATAGTTCTCAGGGTCGGTATAGAATCCGTCAGGATCTAAATCAAGGTCGTAGATCTCGTTCAGTTGTTCAAGCAGGTGGGTGAATGCCCAGAAATTCGATTCGATGGTCCAGTGATGGTCGGTATCGAAGAAAATGTCCTTCGGTGGAATCCCGGAAGTCAAAATTGCGTCACGGAAGTCGATTGCGTTGATTCCGCGTAGCAACATGGCTTCAAGGAATCGATCCGCCGTTTCGTTATGATAGGAATATGGCAACGCTTCATCGAAGGTCGTTACGCCTTGCAGCACCTTATCCGGCGGCATGAGAACCGTTAATTTGGATTCTGTAGAAAATAAAGCTCGGTTTAGCGCAGAAACGGCGTTCACGATTTCTTTGACATCGTTGGGTCCGTCGGCGAAAGTTGCATAATGAAGTTTCCCGTCCGTGTCCTTAACCACTTCGAAGTTGTTTTCTTCATTCTTCAGCATCAATTTCTGTAAGAATCCGTACGTCTCGATCAAACTCATTTTGGAAAAGACATCTTGATTCGCAAAAGCGTCGAAAGTATCCGGAAATAGGGTGAATTCCGTCACAGAATGTCCGGTCGCTTCGATTTTATTCCACAAGCCCTCCGCATTTTGCGTAAGATTCATGATGGCGAAGGTAAACCATGCGACTAGAATCAATCCCGCGGAAAATAACTTCATCGTGAAATAGCGTTTCATGGTCAACCTCCTTTAGAAATTGAAGTAAATGAAGGGATTGTAACTACCCTTCATGATATAAGCGAACGAAATCGCCAGTAATACGATCATTGCGAGCGGATACGCCAACTCAAAGAACCAACGAACCCATTTCGAACGATCGGACACCAAGAAAGTATTGGTTCGCTTGGCGATGGGGATACTGAAGAAGATAGCAAGGATGAAGACGAAGGAATATTCGCGGATAAACATCATCGCCGTGGGGCTATAGACCCCTTCCGTCCCAAAGAGCGCGCTGATCATGCGCCCCGCAAAGGAAATGGAAGGAGAACGGAAGAAGATCCAAGCCATGTTGATTGCGAACAGAGTATAGACATGACGCAGGAACCGAAATTTCTGCGACTTTTCGATATCGAAAAAGCGTTCAAAGAGAATCAAAGCGAAGTTGAACATCCCCCATAACACAAAGGTCCACGAAGCACCATGCCAGATCCCGGTCGCCAACCAAACGATGAAGAGATTTCGAACCACCTTGTCTTGATTCCTTAAGCGGGAACCCCCCAGAGGGAAATAAAGGTAGTCTTTGAACCACGTCGAGAGGGAAATGTGCCATCGGCGCCAGAATTCGGTGATCGAGCGGGAAATGTAGGGATAATTGAAGTTTTCATCGAACTGAAAGCCAAACATCAGCCCAAGTCCGATCGCCATGTCGGAATATGCGGAGAAATCAAAGAATATCTGCAAAGTATAAGCAATCGTCGCGACCCAGGCCAACATCGCAGGGATCGATCCGCTTTGCGCCATCGCATAGGTCCGGTCCGCGACGATCGCCATGGAATTCGCAATCACCACTTTCTTCGCCAATCCGGTGACAAATCGGTTCGTCCCGACGGATAACTTTCGCAAGGTCTCCTTACGGTATAGAATCTGCTCGGAAATCGTGTTGTATCGGACGATCGGGCCGGCAATCAGCTGTGGAAAGAAAGAAATATACAATCCGAGATAGAACGGATTCCGTAACGCCTGGGAAGTCCCGCGATAGACATCGATGATATAGGACATCGCTTGGAAGGTAAAGAATGAAATCCCGATCGGAAGTGCGATTTTGGCGATAGAGAAGTGGACCAAGCCGGCGCCGACTAGATTTTCCAAAGTAAAATTGAGATATTTGAAAACAAACAGCACTAAAAGATTTCCGAGGATATTGAAGATAAGTACGACTTTTGCTTTCTTTCGATCCGCGGAACCGACGCCAAGACCGCAGAAATAGTTGAATAGTATGGATCCGATCATCACCAATACAAAGATGGGTTCCCCCCAGGCATAGAAGAGAAGACTGAAGAGCAAGAGGATCACGTTTTGAATCGGACGTGAAAACGAGAAAAGATAATAAAGGACAAAAACAAACGGGAAGAAGTAGAGTAAGAACGTAACACTTGAGAATAGCATCTAGTTCCCCTCCTTACTTCGGATAAATCGATAGAATACTATGAAAAGCAGGGCGATGATCCCGATTCCAAGCCGTAAACCATGCATAAAACTGTTATCTACTAAAATACCGAATCTTTGTATTAGATTAATACTCTTCACCGGAAGTGCGATTGGAATCCCCTGGTTTTCGACACCCACGATCCATGACGGAACGACATTCGTACTGAAGCGGACAAATCTCCCGTCATCGTAAGTGAAGCGATAGTCGATCGACCCTTTGATTGCCTCGGTTGTCAATGTCATCTTATTTTTTTCGATGGTTACACCCTGGGTTGTTGAATCGAGGCGATATTCGCCAGTTGTCGGTCCCTTTAAAATCGCGATCGACTCTCCGACAACTGGGATCTGAACGGATGTCGGTAAGATAAACTGGTCCTGGAGATATGTTTGATATTCAACCGCATCTTCTAAATCCAGTATTGAAACCGTTTCGAAGGTGAATCCGACGACGGTGTCTTCTTCTTGAACGATCGTCAATCCCCAATAATCAATCTTACCGATGTTCGATTTCAGTGCGTCAAAGGGGAAATAAAGGGTTCCGGAGAAGTATGCCGGCACCGTGAAGGTCCCGAAAGCAGCAACCGACCGATGG
This sequence comes from Erysipelotrichaceae bacterium, assembly GCA_003520745.1. Classification (GTDB taxonomy): domain Bacteria; phylum Bacillota_I; class Bacilli_A; order Erysipelotrichales; family Erysipelotrichaceae; genus GWE2-51-13. The sequence continues at coordinate 19,532 of DOUE01000035.1, read as the reverse complement.
ATTTCACCGGTCACTTCATCCAATGCGATCATCACGCTACCGTCTTCGAAAACGACCGCCGTATCGGATCCGAAAATCAAATTGACACGAATCTCTTGGTCGGCGACTTTCAGTTCGATCTTCATCCCGGCGACACCCGTAAAATCCCGTGCCCTCTCGTTGGCCAATGTCGTCGTGTAATAACCATCTTCCAAGCCGACCGTCGACAAGGAGTAGCTATTTTGCGCCGCATTGATCGTCGTCCCTTGTTTCCAGTACTTGAAACTTACGTTTGTCAGTTGTTTTTCATGCGCATGGATCGGCAAGCTACACAATACCATCGATGCCAATATGACCAGGGCGCTAGAGATATTCGTTTTCATTGAACTCATCTTCAAGCCCTCCCCTCTTCTTGCGTTGAATCTCGGCCTTCTTCTCTTTGGCGATCCAAGAAGTGATTTTTGCCTGGAACTGCGGCAAATCGCGTAATTCTTGCGCGTTGGTCACCTTATACAACGCCCCGATGCTTCCTTGTTCGCGTGAAAATTCACCCTTGAGCACCAACCCGCCTTCCAAATCCAATTCGATCTTGGGTCGGTCGGTACCATGGACAAGCATGTATTCATAATTGAAGTCCCGAAGTTCCACATTCGTCAGTGTATCGTCGAAGAACGTTTCGTGGATCCGGATCCTGGCTAGTTTGCGGTTGAAAGAAGTATTCTTCGCGAATCGACGCTGTACGTTCAACGATAAGTCTTCAAACGTGCTGACATGGTCGGGCAGTTTCGTCGGCAAGGAAGGTTCTCGATTGTATAGAATCGCGTAGAGATGATCCATTTGTTGGCGGGATACATCCACGAACCGATAGGCATATTGCCATCCGCCCGCGATTTCCCGCACGCTGACGATGTTGGCTTTCATTTCCGCAATCCAACGCTTCTCTTGAAGTCGTACATCGAGCCCTTTCTCGGGGTCGAAATAGAAAGGATAGGGAGAGCGGATCGAAAACCCTCCTTCACTGATGTCCGAGGTCTTCGTTTGGATGCATTGGGTGTCGGTCGATAGTTTTACATCGATTTCCGCGATGAATCTCTCCGAATTGCGCATCGGCTCGCGCCCCAGCATGAAAAACACCGACATCAACAGGTTATAGGCGTTGATCAACAACCAAAAGAAGATGACGCTATAGGCTAAGGTGTTTTCCAGAAACATCCGTTCGATGATGCGTGCGATCGCAACCATGGAAATCCCGAACAAGATCGCATGGGGAATCGCCCATTTGATCCGAAATCCCAAGGATTGGGTCGTCCGTTCTTTCTTGGTGACCGAAAACTTCAGCATGCGGATCCCGAACGTCTCCAAAAGCACCGGCCAAAGTAGATAGGGGAAGAGTATCGTGTTATAGATGTTGGTCCACTTGGTCGTACGAATCCCGCGCGACAAGCGTTTCAATGAGGCGCCGGAGAACCAATACATCGGAAACCAGAAAACCAAGACTTCAAGCAATGTCGTACGAACGACCAGAATGTCGAAGGCAGCGAACAACAAGGGCGCCAAGATGTAGATCAACCTTTTATAGGGCTCATACCAATACCAGATCGAAGAGAGATATCCGATTTTCTGCCGAACGCTCAATCCTTTTAGCCCCAAGAGATTGACGATCCGGACGGTTTGGATGCATCCTCTCGCCCAGCGTTCCCTCTGTTTGAATAAACTCTTGATATCGGTCGGCGCCAATCCGATGGCACATACCTTTTCAATTGCGTAGCAGTGATATCCTTCGTTTTGGATCAGCATCCCGGTCGCGAAATCTTCCGTGATGACACCGGTCTTAAACCCGCCGACATCATCCAACGCCTTCCGGGAAAGCAAGGTGTTCGATCCTCCGAAAATAACCACGTTGTCCCTGTTCTTCGCCAACTGTACGTCGCGGTAGAAGTAATCCTGTTCATCGGGGATCCGATGTTCGGAATAAAGATGATATTGAAAGAGGTCGGGGTTATAGAACGCCTGAGGAGTTTGGATGAATCCGACCTTTTCCTCCCGAAAGAAATACGGGACAGTCTCCATCAAGAAATGATTCAAGGGGATCATGTCCGCATCGAACACGGCCACCAAGCCCGATGAACAGATTTTCAACGCTTCGTTAAGGTTTCCCGCCTTCGCATGCTTATGTTGGACCCGCGTGGCATATTCCACACCTAATTCCTCGGCCAAGGCCTTCATTTCAGTCCGTACGCCATCGTCGCACAGAATGATACGGATTTTACTCGGGTCGGGATACTCCATGTTTTTGGCACCGATCAGTGTTTTACGGAGCAATTCGACCGGTTCGTTGTAGGTCGGGATCAGCACATCGACGCTCGGGAACAATACCGGGTCGACGATCGGTTTCTCAGGTTTCAACGGATGCGCCATCCCCAAGAAATGGTTCGCGGATTCCAGCATCCCCAGGAATTCGACCACAAGCAAATAAATGCCGAAGAAAACGGCCACATTGCCATAGCCGAAAGGCAAGGTGAAAAACGTCCGCCAGACGATATAGATCACCGACGTGATGAACGTCCCCCAATACAGTACGCGGTTACGAAGTCTCATGAATGGATCACCCCTTGATGTACTGTTTTTCATTGTACGGAAAGAAACAGTCAAGGTCAAAAGGTTTCTGTATGAACGCAATATTTAGGACTTAATTCCACCGATTCCCCTCTCTCTTTTCGTTTTTGAGTGGTAAAATAGAAATGTTCCTCGAGGTCACTATGAAAAAACAACAAACTACCGGTCCGCTTTGGATCGTCCTTGGCGCCGTGTTCTGGAGTTTCGGCGGTGTCTGCGCCAAGCTGATCCCTTGGTCGGGACTCACGATTTCCGCCCTGCGTGGAATCATCGCCGCGATCGTCATCGGCCTCTATCGCCGGTCATTCCGCTTCAAACTCACGAAATCCACCCTTGCGGCCGCGGTCGCGCTCAATCTGACGACGATCCTCTTCATGATGGCGAATAAAATGACGACCGCCGCCAACGCAATCGTCCTTCAGTATACTTCCCCGGTATTCATCATCCTTCTCTCCGCGATCTTTTTGAAGGAAAAACCGAAAAAACGGGACATCATGGCCGTCGTCGGTACGCTCTTCGGTGTTTCGCTTTTCTTCCTCGACCAACTCAAAGGCGGCAACGCTCTAGGGAATTTCGTGGCGATCCTGTCCGGGCTCGCCTTCGCCTGTGTCTTCTTTTCCTATAAACTCCCCGGCGCCAATCCGATGGATGCGACGTTTTTGGGGAACGTGATGAGTTTGTTGTTACTTCCCTTCGTCTTTCTTGATTCCCAACTCTTCGCCCATGGCGTCACCCCTTGGCTCGTTATCCTGTTCATGGGGGTGTTCCAGTTGGGATTCGGCTACATTCTCTTCTCCAAAGGCATCCAACATACTTCCGCGACCACCGGAAGCATCCTGGCGACGATCGAACCGATCCTCAACCCCATCTGGGTTTTCCTGGTGGTCGGCGAACAGCCTAAACCGCTCTCCTTGGTGGGAGGCGCCATCGTCTTGACGACGATCGTCATCTATAACGTCATCCTGACCCGTCAGAACTACCGTCTTAAAACGACTTAGGAGGAACCATGCTTAAATTAATCGAAATCGATGAAACTCTACGGAAAGAGACTTTGGATTATCAGTCCGAGTTCAAATCAAACGATGAAAGAATCCACGGAAGCGCCGGGTTGACCGAAGCGACATCTTTTGAAGAGTGGTTGAGTGCGCTCAAGGATAATGAAAAGATCGAAACGCTGCGACCTGGCCGCGTTCTCGCAACCACTTACTTCGCCCAACGCATCGAAGACGGCAAGATCGTCGGAATCATCGACATCCGCCATACCCTGAATGAGTATATGTTTCAATTCGGCGGACATATCGGCTACAGTATCCGTAAATCGGAACGTCGTAAGGGGTATGCCAAGGAAATGTTGGGGCTGGCGTTGCAGAAATGCAAAGATCTCAAGCTAGATCGTGTACTGATCACTTGCGATCAAGACAATCTTGCTTCCGCCCGTACGATTATGTCGCAAGGCGGGGTGTTGGAGAACGAAGTGATGAATGATGGGAAAATGATGCAGCGATATTGGATCCAATGCTAAAAAAAGAGGCTCGAGGGCCTCTTTACTCTTGTTCGATCTCTTCTACGACTTCGTTCGCATCGTCGACGGTTTCCGCGATCTCTTCGATCGGTTCATCCATGACTTCCGGTTCGACGGTTTCGGCTTCTTCATCCTTCTCCACGACGGCCGCCATGGAAACCCCGTTGTCTTCCCCGACGGTGATCAGCTTGACCCCTTGGGTATTCCGTCCGTAGATGCCGACTTTTTCCAGATTGATCCGGATGATGATCCCTTCATTGGTGACGATCAACAGGTCTTCATCCCCGTTGACGGCCTTCACGACGACCAACGATCCGTTCTTATCCGTGATTTGGATGGTTTTTACCCCTTTGGCGCCACGATTGGTCAAACGGTAGTCTTCCAATGCGGATTTCTTTCCGTAACCCTTCTGCGTCACCGCAAGAATGTAGGACCCTTCCTTATCGGTCGCCATCCCGACGACCGTGCTTCCGTCCACGTTGAATCCGCGGACACCGGCTGCGTTTCGACCCATCGGTCGGACATCGTTTTCATTGAATCGTACGGCTTTCCCGTTGGCTCCCGCGATGATGATTTCGTCATCGCCGCTGGTCGCCTTGACCGCGACGAGTTCATCGTCTTCACGCAGGCTGATCGCGATTTTCCCGGACTGACGGATCGATTCGAATTCCGACGCATGAACGCGCTTGACGATCCCTTGCAGTGTCGCAAAGAACAGATAGGCACCGGTGTTTTCAGGCTTCAGCGCAACCAACGCACGTACTTTCTCTTCTTTATCCAATCCGATCAGATTGACGATCGGCAGTCCTTTGGATGTCCGGCTGGCCTGCGGGATGCGATATCCCTTCATACGGTAGACTTTCCCGAAATTGGTGAACACCATCAGGAAGTCATGCGAACTCATGGTAAGGAACTGGTCGACGACGTCGTCCTCGTTCACCGCCATGCCTTTGATGCCCTTCCCTCCGCGGTTTTGCGTCTGATAGGTATCGATGGTCGTACGCTTGATGTATCCGTTGACCGTCATCGTAATGACCACGTCTTCCACCGGAATCAAGTCTTCGTCCTGCATATCCAAGTCCGCATCGATAATTTCACTGCGGCGCGGATCATTGAAACGACGCCTGATTTCCATCAATTCTTCCTTGATGATCGTCACGACGCGGTAATGGTTCGCTAGGATGTCGTTCAAATCGGTGATGACGACCAACAGTTCGTTGTACTCGTCTTCGACCTTCTGTCGTTCCAATCCGGTCAACCGGCGCAGACGCATCTCGAGGATGGCTTTCGCCTGGATCTCGCTGAGACTAAACCGCTCCATCAAGTTCGTCTGAGCCGTAGTATCGTCTTTGCTTGAACGGATGATCGATATGATTTCATCGATATGATCCAACGCGATGCGCAACCCTTCCAAAATATGGGCGCGTTCTTTCGCCTTGACCAAATCGTATTTCGTACGACGTACGATGACTTCGACCTGGTGGTCGACATAGTACTGTAAAACCGCCTTCAATCCCAATTGTTTCGGAGCGCCGTTGACCAGAGCCAGAGTATTCACCCCGAAGGTCGTCTGTAAGGACGTCATTCGGTAAAGTTGGTTCAAGATGACTTCGGTTTGGACATCCCTGCGTAGCTCGATCACGACACGGATCCCCTCGCGGTTGGATTCATCACGCAAATCGGTGATGCCTTCGATGGCTTTATCGCGGACAAGCTGGGCGATCTTCTCGACCATCATGGCCTTGTTTACCTGATACGGGACTTCCGTCACGATCAGCATCTTTTTCCCGTTAGGCAGCTCTTCGACATCCACCTTACTGCGGATGACCAAGGATCCTCTTCCTGTTTCAAACGCTTGTTTGATCCCGGCACGACCTAAAATATACGCCCCGGTCGGAAAATCCGGTCCGCTGATATAATTTTCCATCAATTCCAAGACGGTGATCTCGGGATTCTCCATGACCGCGATGGTCGCATCGATGACTTCCCCGATATTGTGCGGAGGGATGTTGGTGGCCATCCCGACCGCGATCCCGGTCGCCCCGTTGACAAGCAGGTTGGGGAAACGCGCCGGCAGAACCACCGGTTCTTGCTCCTCGCCGTCATAGTTGTCTTGGAAATCGATCGTATCTTTCTGAATATCCCGCAGCAATTCCATCGCGATCTTCGACATGCGCGCTTCGGTATAACGCATCGCCGCCGCACCGTCGCCGTCGATCGAGCCGAAGTTTCCGTGTCCGTCCACCAACATGTAGCGGTATGAAAACTCCTGGGCCATCCGGACCATCGTATCGTAGACCGCCACGTCGCCGTGGGGATGGTACTTACCGATGACTTCCCCGACGATACGGGCGGATTTCTTAAACGGTTTGTCGCTATGCATGCCTAAATCGTTCATCGCATACAGAATCCGGCGGTGAACCGGTTTCAGTCCATCCCGGACATCCGGCAAGGCACGTGAAACGATGACGCTCATCGCATAGTCCAAGAAGGACGTCTTCATCTCGGAGGTGATATTCACATGTTTTATTTTGTCAAACGTATTGTTTTCTTCCATGTCCATTCCTCCTTAAATATCCAGATTCTTGACGAAATGCGCGTTCTCGGTGATGAAGTTGCGCCTCGGCTCGACTTCGTCCCCCATCAGCATGTCAAAGACCATGTCGGCTTCCATCGCGTTTTCGACGGATACCTTGATCAACGTACGTACTTCGGGATCCATGGTGGTCTCCCACAACTGTTCGGGATTCATTTCCCCCAACCCTTTGTACCGTTGGATGTTGTATCGATCGCCGATTTCCTTCTTCACTTCCTCGAGTTCGTTATCGCTGTAGGCATAACGGACGAGATTCCCTTTTTGGACTTTATAGAGCGGCGGTTGCGCGATGTAGATGTACCCTTCTTCGATCAAGGTCTTCAAGAACCGATAGAAAAACGTTAAAAGCAAAGTACGGATATGCGCGCCGTCGACGTCGGCGTCGGTCATGATGATGATTTTGTGGTAACGGAGCTTATCGACATCCAACTCGTCGCCGATCCCGCAGCCAAACGCCGTCAGCATCGAACGGATTTCATTGTTGTCGAAGATTTTATGCAATCGGGCTTTCTCGACGTTGATGACCTTGCCGCGCAAGGGAAGGATCGCCTGGAATTCACGGCTGCGTCCCATTTTCGCCGAACCTCCGGCGGAATCACCTTCGACGAGATAGATTTCACTGAGGCGAGGGTCGCGGCATGCGCAGTCCGCCAGTTTCCCGGGTAGACTCGAAACCTCCAACACGCCTTTACGACGGGTCAGTTCACGTGCCTTCTTCGCCGCCATCCGGGCCTTTGAGGCGATGATCGACTTTTCGCAGATAATCTTCGCTTCAACCGGGTTTTCCAGCAGGAAACGCTCCAATTGGTCCGCAAACACGGACGAAACGATCTTACGGACTTCCCCGTTGCCGAGTTTCGTCTTCGTCTGTCCCTCGTACTGCGGATCCGGGTGTTTTACGGAGATGATCGCCGTCAACCCTTCACGTACGTCCTCCCCCAGCAAGCCTTCTTCGTCCTTTTTCATCAGGTTGTTGTCTTTGGCGTAATTGTTGATGACCCGCGTCAACGCAAGACGGAATCCCTCTTCATGGGTACCGCCCTCATGGGTATTGATGTTGTTGCAGAACGAATAGATGTTGGGGACGTAGCCGTCGTTGTACTGCATGGCGACTTCGACCTGGATCCCTTCCTCTTCCCCTTCCACATAAACCGGTTCGGTATGGATCGGTGCCTTGTTTTTATTGAGGAACTTGACGTACTCGTTGATCCCTCCGCGGTAAATATAGGTTACGGTTTGATTGGTTTCGACCCTTTCGTCCGTAAAGATGATTTCGATACCTTTATTCAGGAAAGCAAGTTGCTGCAGACGATCACGAAGGGTATCGTGGTCATAATCCAATGTCTCCTTGAAAATGGCCGGATCGGCTTTGAACCGTACGATCGACCCGTGCTTATCGGTATCCCCGATGATCTTCAAATCCTCGACCGCCGTCCCGCCGTTCTCAAAGCGCATGTAATGGACTTTCCCGTTGAGGTGGATATAGACTTCCAAATACTCCGAAAGTGCGTTGACAACCGACGCACCGACCCCGTGGAGCCCTCCGGAAACTTTGTATGCCCCTCCACCGAACTTTCCTCCGGCATGAAGCACGGTAAAAATCGTCTCGACCGACGACTTCCCGGTTTTCTCATGGATCCCTACCGGCATCCCTCTCCCGTTGTCCTCGACCGTAACGATGTTATTCTTGTCGACCAGGACGGAAATCCGATCCGCCCAACCTGCCAACGCTTCATCGATCGCATTGTCGACGATTTCCCAAACCAAATGATGCAGACCCCTCAGCGACGTCGTGCCGATATACATCCCCGGCCGTTTGCGTACCGCTTCCAACCCTTCCAACACTTGTATATCGTCGGCTGTATAGGAATGTTCCACATGTTCGTTCATGTTAAGTCCTCCTTTCGAATATCTTTCCGTTATCCACGACGTAGACCGTCGCCTTGCTTCTCACCCATTCCCTCACATCTTCGAGGTCGGTGGTGGTGATCAAGGTCTGTAACGTCGGATCCAACGCCATAAACAACGCTTTACGACGCACCGCATCCAATTCGCTCAACACGTCGTCCAAGAGCACGACCGGTTTTCTCCCGGTGCGTTTCTCAATCATCGCGATCAAGGAACACTTGATCGCAAGGATCAACACTCTCTTTTGCCCCTGCGATGCGATGTTCTCGACCGCGACCCCTTCCATCGTAAACGCGATGTCGTCGCGATGCACGCCTAGATGTGTCTGTCTGAAGGTCAAGTCCCTCTCCAGACTCTTGGCGAACTTTTCCGTCAACTGCTGTTCAAGATTCTCCCGGCTCTCGACCGGCGCTTTATATTCGGCTTCGACTTTGACGTCCGAAGCGGAAATCTTCGTGAAATAGTCTTGCAGATGCTCGTTAAGGTCATCGATGAAACGATATCTCAATTCGATCATCTCGATTTGCGTATCGATGCATTGTTTGGTCAACACTTCCAAGTAGGAAGGATCGATGCTCTTCTCTTTCAGATACGCATTACGTTCCTTCAATACCTTTTGATATCGGTTTAAATGACTCAAATACGGCAAGGAAATTTTTCCCATCTCCACATCCATCAATTTACGTCTCTCCCGAGGCGACGCTTCGAACAAATCCATATCGCTCGGAGAGAACATCACCGCATTCAACTTCCCGATAAACTCGCTTGTCCTCTTCAACGGCTGGTTCTGATAAAGTAAGGATTTCCCCTCAGGATGCAACACCGCCCCCAACATAAAACGACCCCCTTCTTCTTCAACCTGAACCCCTAGATTCGCAGCCGATTCACCGCGCTTTATGCATTGGGATTCCTCGTAAACCCGATGGGATCGTGTCGTCGACAATAGGTAGACCGCTTCCAGCAAATTCGTCTTCCCTTGGGCGTTGCTTCCAAGAAACAACGTCACCCCTTCATTGAGGTTGATGGAGCACGACGCATAATTGCGAAAGTTACGCAGCGTCAGCGAAGTGATTCTCATTTATCGATTCGATAGGCTTTCCCTTCGACTTTGATTTCATCTCCCGGATAAAGTTTTCGCCCTCTCCGGTCTTCTTTTTCATTGTTGACGAAGATCTTCAATGTCTTCACGGCGATCTTCGCCTGACCGCCCGAATCGATCCAATCGGTCATCTTCAGAAACTGTCCAAGAGTGATGAATTCGGTTGTGATTTTGATCATCGCGTCGACCTTCCTTTCGTTTCCTACCTCTTCTATTTTACCACAAAAAAGCCCCTATTGTTAGGGGCAAATTCTGCTTAGGAGTAGGTACGTACAGGCAAGATCAACTGCAGAATCGAGTCGTCGTCGACATTGCGGATGACGAACGGTTTCATCTCTCCGCTAAACTCGATTTTCACGACCGAACCCGCCAAAACACGGATCGCATCGAAGACATAACGTCCGCTAAACGAGATTTCAAGCGGTTTTCCGGTATATTGGATGACATCCAGTTTTTCCATGGAAGATCCTACTTCCTGCGATTTACTGGAGATGATGATTTCATTGGAACTGGCACTCAGCTTGATAATGGAAATCCCTTCGCTCTTGATGAAGGAAGCACGGTCAATCGCATTCAGCATATCCCGGGCATCCAAGGTCAATTCATACAAGAATTCGGTCGGAATCAACCTTCCTGTTTCCGGATAGAGTCCGTCGATCAAACGGGTTTGGATAACCGTCGAATCGATCCAGAACTGTGCTTTTTTATCCGAGACGCAGATAAGGACTTTCCCTTCGCGTTCGATCGTCTTTGCGACTTCGCCTAAACTCTTTGCGGGGATCGTGATGTTGAAATGGTTCTCACCCGAGAGAATGACCGTCTTCTTCGCCAAGCGATAACTATCGGTCGCGACACATTCCAGTTTCGATCCGTCGCATTTGAAGTTGACGCCGGTCAATACCGGTCTGGTTTCTTTGTCGCTGGTCGCAAAACCAGTCTGTGTAATGATTTTCAATAAGACGTCCGCATCGATTTCGAATTGTTTCGACGGCTTCGAAAAATCGATACTGGGATATTCGGAAGCCTTCATACCGTTGATGTTGAATTCGGCCGAGTGTCCGCTGATTTTCGTCAACAGTCCGTCCACGACTTCAAGTTCGATTTCGTCCGCGTCGATCTTTCGGACAATCTCAAGGATGTACTTCGCTTCGATGACGATGGATCCGGTTTCCCGGATATCCATCACGAAGTCATTGCCTTCTTTCTTCAGGACACGTTGGATGGATATGTCCGAATCGCTACCGGTCAAGTAGATTTCGTTCTCTTTGACGTCGATCTTGATGCCTGTCAACCAAGGAAGAGGCGAATTCGCGGCGATCGCACGGGACACCGCGGCCAAGGCTCCATAGAAGACGCGTTTTGAAATTCTGAAATTCATACCGGTTTCCTCCTTTTATATTATCCTGAAGATAATAATTATTAAGACTGTTCATAGTGTGGATAAATGCTCGAAAACCCTTTATTTACAATACTATTTTATCACTTTTGCATGTGGAAGGAAAGTGCAAAGATGTGGATAAAAAACAAGCTATTGAGTGAACTGTCGCTCTATTTCAAGAAGTGCTTGCTTGAAGTTGATATCTTTTTTGATATTCTCTTCAACTTTCATGCAAGCGTTCATGACGGTGGAGTGGTCTCGCTTGCCGAATTCTTCACCGATCCGGATAAATGGAAGGTCCAGTGTCTTGCGACAGAGGTACATCGCGATATGTCTCGCGTTGGCGATATTCTTCGTCCGGCTCTTTGAAATCAGTTGTTGCCGTGTTAATCCATAGTAGTCCGCGACGATCCGTTTGATTTTATTCGCGTTCAATTCGTTCTTATCGACGTTACTGCTTCCTTTAAAAGCCCCCAAAGCTGTTTTAAAGTCAATTCTTTCATTATTCCCGAAATTGATGGAGTAAAAAATCAATCGATTTAGAGCCCCTTCAAGTTTCCTGACGTCTTTTGAGAAGTTTGTCGCGATATAATTTAAAACCTCTTCATCGATCATCCCGGCATCCATGCTTTGGTTTTCCATTTTAAACCGCAAAATCGCCAATGATGTCTCGAATTCAGGCGAATCGATCCCGACGGACAATCCGGAAGAGAAACGGCTGACCATCCGTTCTTCCAACCCCTTGATTTCCGAAGGATCCCGGTCGCTGGTGAGTACGATTTGCTTGCGGTTGTTGACCAATTCGTTGAAAATATGGAAGAAAATCTCATGCGACTTCTCTTTTCCGGCTAAGAATTGAATGTCATCCACCAACAAAACATCCAACTCGTTCATCGAACGTTTGAATTCTTCGATTGAATTGTTCTTAATGGAATTGACCACTTTGCTTACGAAATCGCTGCTGGAAGTGTAATATACCCGTTTAGCCGGATCGTTTTTCTTAATGTAATTCCCGATTGCGTTGACCAAATGGGTCTTTCCGAGCCCGGAATTCCCAAAAATGAATAAAGGGGTGTAAAATTTACCCGGGTTGTAGGCACAGGCAAGCGCCGCGGAATGAACTTCCTTGTTGGAAGGTCCGACAACGAAGTTATCGAAGGTATAAAAGGGCAAGACATTGTCTTGTTCAAGGTAATCGTTGTATGGCTCAGGTTTGCTGTCTTCGATTTGGATTTTCTTAAGGTTGTTCTGCATGATGACTTCGCAACTAACGGCACGATTAAGAACCTTTTCCAAGGATTGACTAATTAAATCAAGGCGTTGAGAAAGCACCATCTTTTGAAGGTTGGTAGGAACGACGATCACCGCTTTGTCCGAATTCAGATCAATAAGTTTAGAATCGTCGAAATAAGTATCATAGATGATTTTCCCGATGCTCTCGTGATCCTTAATGATTGATTTGGTCTTTGACCAGATATCGGAGAATAAAAACTCGACTCCATTCATGATAAAACCCCTTTGTGTAGGTTCATTCTAATCGACTTTTTAGGAGATTTCCACATCAAAAAAAATAACCACAGGATTTCCCACAAAACAAACGCTCGATAAGTGCCTGTTTATGCCACTTTTGAAGAGTTATCCACAATTTTCCACATCTTTATGAAAGTTGAAAGTTGGTGAAAATTTATACACATTTGGAAAATCGTGGATAACTGTGGATAGTGGATGTGATTCCACACGGTTATCCATAGTTCATCACAGTACAAAAAGCCGATGTTTTCAAGCTTTTACATCATTTTCCACACTATCCGCTATGTTGTGGGGAAGACAGTAAAAAAACAGTGGGGAATTCGCGGGTTTATCCACAAAACGGGGATGTGGATAACTTACATAAAAGAGCCGTTTTCAAACAAGTTGATTTTAGAGGTGAAAAACGGGAAAAAGCAGACGATCCGTGCTAAAATTGAGCGAAACCAACACAGTAAAAGAGCTAAAAACGACATATTTTGGGCATCCATAAGTATTTTCTTGGATTCGTTGACTTATTTCGGTGGATTATGTATAATCATAAGGCAATTGCTCAATATTGTAACAATACAGAACTGGAGGTGGCTCTTGTGAAAAGAACTTATCAACCGAGCAAACGAAAACACCAAAAGGTCCACGGTTTCAGAGCCCGAATGAAAACGGTCGGAGGACGCAAAGTCTTAGCCCGTCGTCGTGCTAGAGGCAGGAAGGTCTTGTCGGCGTAAAGTCACCTAAGGGTGGCTTTTTTTATCAATCCCATGAAAAAACTCTACAGGGTAAAAAAGAATGAAGACTTCCAGAAAATCCTCAACCGCAGGAAATTCTTTACGTGTGCTTCCTTCGCCCTCTATGTTAAAGAGCGTCCGGCGAGTACAGGAAACGCCAGGATCGGGATTTCCGTGTCGAAGAAACTTGGAAACGCGGTCGTCCGCAACAAAATCAAGCGGCAAGTCCGCATGATGTGCCAAGAAATTTACAGTTTTTCTGAAAATTATGACTCGATTGTGCTTGTTCGTCAGGGTTTTTTGAAATTGGACTTCCATGCCAATAAAAAAGAGTTGGAAAACCTGGTTAAAAAAGTTAAAATGTAGTGTACCCACCGTAACACGTAAGGAGATTCGAATGAAAAATTTAAGAAGCAAAAAATTCCTGATGTACGCCCCTCTATTATTGGTGTTGTTGAGCGGCTGTACTCGGATTACTGACAGTAAAGGTCACGTACTCGAAGAGTACCTAATCAAGCTGTCCACGACGTTCGCCAGCGTTCTGGACGAAAGTTGGTTCACCGCGTTCTTGGTCTATCCTTTAGCACAGGCGATCAACTTCATTTCCACCTATGCCAACGTCGTCTTCGCGATCATCATCGTCACTATCGGCATCAAGTTGTTGACCTTGACCTTCACGATCAAATCCACCGTCGCTTCGCAGAAGATGCAGGTCATCCAACCTGAAATGAAGAAAGTCCAAGACAAATATGCCGGCAAGACCGACGACCGTTCCAAGATGATGATGGGACAGGAAATGAACGACCTGTACAAGAAACACAACATCAACCCGTTCGGTACGATTTTGATCACCTTCATCCAGTTGCCGATCATCTTCGCGATGTATCAAGCCGTTCAACGTTCCGTCGCCGTCCAGACCGGGTCGATCCTCGGACAAAGCCTACAGAACACACCGTTGTCGGGATTCACGACGATTACCACCGGCGGATGGGTTTATGTACTTATCTTCTTGTTGATGGCCGTCTTCCAATTCTTGTCGATGAAACTGCCGACTTGGTTGGCGGAACGCACCTCAAAGAAGAACAAGCCGATCCACCATCCTGGGGATAAGCCGAAGAAGGGCAATTCGATGAACACCGTCATGTACACTTCATTGGGTATGATTTTGTTCCTGTCCATCAGTTGGCCGACCGCGATGTCCTTGTACTGGTTGATTTCAGCCGTGGCACAAGTAGCGCAAACCTTATACATTCAACACTACTTCATCGACAAACCTGAAGGTAAAGCCGTATGAAGAAATATTCCGGTAAGAATCTGGATGATGTACTCCAGAACGCCGCTCGCGAAAAAGGCGTCACCGTCGAGGAACTGACTTATTTCGTGACGGAAGAGAAAGCCGGATTCCTTGGATTTGGAACGTCGGTTACGGCGGAAATCTATGCCATGGTCGATGTGAAGGAATTCCTCAAGGAATACCTGGATCGTTTCTTCACTTCTTTGGAACAGAATGTGGAAGTCGACGTCCAACAAGACGGCGAAACGTTTAAAATCATGCTGAACGCAGAGAATAACGCGATTTTGATCGGAAAGAACGGACAGACGTTGACAGCCATGAATACCGTGGTTCGCGCCGCCGTGAATTCCGCCTTCAGGCGTCGCTTCAACGTGATGATCGATATCAACAACTATAAGGTCGACCGTTACGACAAGGTGAAGAGTATCGCTTCCCGCGTCGCTCGCACCGTCCAACGCACCAAAATCAGCGCAACGCTCGATCCGATGCCCAATGACGAACGAAAAGTCGTCCACCAGTTCCTTAGCGAGATGAAAAACATCCGCACGGAATCGGAAGGCGAAGGAATCAACCGTCGCTTGCGCATCCACTTCGACCGTACGAAAAACAACGATGTAAAATAGACCTCACGGTCTATTTTTTTAGGTTATTTAAGGAAATCGTCACGCCGTGGATTGAAAATATCCAATAGTTTTCCGGGTGTCAGCGAATTGACGCAATGGGGAACGTTTCCCGGGAGGAAGATCGAATCACCGGGGGTCATCATTATCATCTCCCCATTCAGGTTCAGTTCGAACATCCCTTCAAGGATGACACAAATCTGATCATGGAAATGGGAATGAGGGACATCGACGAATTCGTCTGAGAAACTGACTTCGACCGTCATCAACGACGGACCATGGGCGAGGATTTTACGAGTGATGGGTCCTTTGACCGCGATCACGGGGGAATCTGAGTATTTCACGAGTTCTGGCATAAGAAATTCTCCTTTGATTGGGTAAATTATAACGTTAACTCGAATCTCTGGGTATAAAAAATCGAAAAGTTAAATAATATTAAATATAACTTGAATAATATTAAATATAATACTAAAATAAAACTATATATACGAGGTGAGTTATGAAACAGGATACTCTGCCGGATTGGTTGACAGAATTGGATAGCGAAGACATTACGTTCATGCGGAATTTTATTTTGTCTTCAGGCTCCCTGAAGGAAATCGCGGTATTGTATGGAGTGACTTATCCGACGGTACGGTTGAGACTTGATCGATTGATTCAACGCATTCAAGTTAGTAATGAACAAGGGAACGATCCTTACGTCGCAATGATCAAAAGAATGGCGATCAATGAGAAAATCGATCTCGACACAGCCAAGGTTTTGATTAGTGAATATCGTAAGACAAAGAAAGTGGGGGAATAAAAATGAGCGACTTTATACAGTATATGTATCTATTCATCGCACTATGGGGAGTGCTTCTGATAGGATTGACTTTTCTTGAAATCCATTTAGCGATGAGAAAGGAAAAATATGTTGGATTGGTTCTTCCTTTGGCCGATTTTCTACTTGCCGTGATTCTAACGATGATGGTTCCATTCCTTTTCCCAATATGGTTTATCCTCGTCTTTGCCATCCCGGCAATCGAACAAACGATTATCTATTATGTTTGCCGAAAAATCGTGAACGAGAAAAAGACGGAGCTTGAAAGAATGCAATTAACCGATTTTTAGCAAGTTTGGTACCTTAACTCCCTACAATCGACCTTCGTATTGACTTTCCGCATGAATCGAAGTAAAGTATGAATGACAAAAGAAACACCTTTAACGGTAGTCCAGTGAGGCTAAGAAGGGTAGCGCAAGAAGATCTCGGATCTTCTACTTCAATGACGCAACGACCCTCTTATCCTTGATAAGGGGTTTTTTATGGAGGGAGACAACGGTATGGAAATGGAAAAAGTGATCGTCGATTCGGAAACGATGAAGCGTGCGCTGACGAGAATCACCTATGAAGTGATCGAACGTCACAAGAATCTGGATAATCTGGTGTTGGTCGGGATTAAGACACGGGGGATTCCCTTGGCGAAACGGATCGCGGAACGATTCCGCCTTCTCGAAGGGATCATCATCCCGGTCGGGGAATTGGATATCACCTTGTATCGCGACGACATCCGCCAAACCGACGAACCGGTGGCGAAGAAGAACGAATTGCCCTTCGACGTTGCGGGAAAACAGGTGTTGTTGGTGGATGATGTCCTCTATACAGGGCGTACGATCCGTGCAGCGATGGATGCGGTGATGGATCTGGGTCGACCGATCAGTATCGGGTTGGCCGTCTTGGTCGACCGGGGTCATCGGGAATTGCCGATCCGCGCCGATTTCGTCGGGAAAAACATTCCGACCTCCAAAGATGAAAGTATCAAAGTAGAGATGGAAGAGATCGACGGGATCGATCGCATCCTGCTTAAGAAAGCGATATAGATGGTTCTTTAACCGAGTACAGAGAGACCCGGAAGAGCTACGAACGCGAATCTTTTCGTTCACACAAGCTCTTCACTCGGGTATCTCGGGGTGTTGAGCTTTTTTTACGAAGGAGGGGCGATATGTCCGAAACCATGACGATGAAACATCTGCTAAGTGTCGAGGCGTTGACGATCGATGAGATCCACGCGTTGATTCGACGGGCGAAAGAATTTAAACACGGTGAAAACGTAACATTGAAACGGCAGGTCTTTGCGTCGAACTTGTTTTTCGAGAACAGTACGCGGACGCACCGGAGTTTCGAGATGGCGCAGAAGAAACTGGGGATGGGCGTGATCCAATTCGAACCTTCGACCAGTTCGGTCAATAAAGGGGAGACGCTCTACGACACCGTGTTGACGATGGCCGCGATCGGGGTCGAGGTGATGGTGATCCGTCATCCTCAAGATGAGTATTATGCGGATCTCCTTCATTTACCGGTGTCGATCATCAATGGTGGCGACGGGCGGGGTCAACATCCGACCCAGTGTTTATTGGATCTGATGACGATCCATGAAGAATTCGGCACGTTTGAAGGGTTGAAGGTCGCCATTCTCGGGGACATCCGCTATTCACGCGTCGCACGATCCAATGCGATGGTTTTGAAACGCTTAGGGGCGACGGTGCTGTTCGCCGGTCCGGAATTTTGGTATGACGAAGCGTTCGATGCCTTCGGGACAAGGGTCGATGTCGATGAGGTAATCAAAGAAGCGGATGTGGTTATGCTTCTGAGGGTGCAACACGAGCGTCATGCGGGGGATGAATCCTTTTCGAAAGAAAGTTACCATGCCCAATACGGGTTGACGAATAAGAGATGGAAAACGATGAAACCCGGGGCGATCCTCATGCATCCCGCTCCGGTGAATCGCGATGTGGAACTGGCGGATGCCTTGGTTGAAGCGAAGAATTCACGCATCGTTCGCCAGATGGAAAACGGGGTCTTCATCCGGATGGCGGTGTTGGAAGCGATACTGAAAGGCAGGGGAGTCCTATGAGCTTGTTGATCAAAAACGCAAAGCGTGTCCTTGAAAACGATGAATTTGAACGAGTCGATGTTCTGATTCATGGGAATCGAATCGAACGAATCGGAGAAATACAAGATAATGCGGATGAAGTCATCGATGCGGACGGGGCGCTGATCACTTCAGGATTTATCGATGTCCATGTCCATTTGCGTGAGCCGGGGTTTGAAGCGAAGGAAACCATCAAGAGCGGGACAAGGGCGGCGGCCCATGGCGGATATACGACGATCTGTGCGATGCCCAATACGAATCCCGCACCGGATACGGTCAATCGAATGGATCATGTGATGGGGATCATCACGCAAGACGCGATCGTCCGCGTTCTGCCGTATGCTCCGATCACGGAAGGGTTGAAAAGCGAAACCTTGGTCGATTTCGAGCGATTGAAAGAACACGGGGCCTTCGCCTTCACCAACGACGGGGTCGGGGTTCAGAGCGGAAGGGTGATGTATGAAGCGATGAGGCAAGCACGGAAGATCAATGCGGTGGTGGTCGCCCATGCGGAAGACGAAGGGTTGAAATACGGCGGCGTGATGCATGAGGGAAACGTCAGTTGTCGATTGGGGGTGCCGGGGATTCCAAGCGTGAGCGAGTCGTCCCAAGTCGCCCGGGATTTGCTTCTGGCGGAAGCGACCGGCGTGCACTACCATGTCTGCCATGTTTCGGCGAAAGAGACGGTCCGGGTGATCCGGGATGCAAAGAGAGCGGGAATCCACGTAACCTGCGAAACGACACCGCATAATCTGGTGTTGGCGGATACGGATATTTTGGAATTGAATGCGAATTTCAAGATGAATCCTCCCTTGCGCTCGAAAGAAGACCAAGCCGCTCTGATCGAAGGGCTGCTAGACGGAACCATCGATCAGATCGTCACCGACCATGCGCCGCATACAAGCCAGGAAAAGGCGAAAGGGATGCTGGAAGCCCCGTTCGGGATCATCGGGATGGAGACGGCGTTTCCCGTCCTGTATACGAAGCTGGTGAAAACCGGGGTGTTCTCCTTGAAACAACTGCTGCTTTGGATGAGCGAAACCCCGGCGAAAACCTTTGGCTTGCCTCGGGGGAAAATGGAGGTCGGCGAAGTCGCGGACCTTACCTTGATCGATCTTGAGAAGAAAACGATCATCGACGCGTCTCGGTTCGAATCGAAATCTTCGAATTGTCCGTTTATCTGCTGGGAAGTCTACGGGGAGACCGTCATGACGATCGTGGATGGAAAGATCGTCTGGAAGCGAGGGTAAATGGAAAAAATACTGTTATTGGAAGACGGAACGATGTTTCATGGCGAAGGATTCGGCTATGAAGGGGAATGCGTCGGCGAAGTGGTATTCACGACGGGGATGAGCGGGT
>DOUE01000021.1 GCA_003520745.1 Erysipelotrichaceae bacterium | reverse complement strand
GAGAATCTCTCAGTATCCAATTCCAATGGAGTAGAAAGATGGACATTCAAACCCTCAATGAAAAGTTAAGACTTGAAATTCTAGTAAACACCGCAGACTATCCCCAAGAGCGTTTGGTCCGATCCGTCTTGAGTCAACTCCGGAAAGAAGGGGTGTTGTTCATTCCATCTGAGAAGGGTAAGGGTATCTACATCCGTATCGATCACGCCAACCGAAGTGAGATCGAGACCTATGCGAAAGCCCAAGCGCGCCATTTCAAGACCCAGTACTTCAATACTATGTTACCGATGAAACAGTATGTGGAGGACTTGAAGCTGCTGCGGATGCTGGGACGACTTGAAGGGATCCTGGATGAAGAAAAGTGAGTATCAAAATAGTTTACCCCTATTCGCCCGTGATTTACGTCTCGCTGAGAAGAGTCAGAGGACCATCGAGAAATATGTCTGTGATGTCCAAAAATTCGTCGACTTCATCCCGGAAAACGAAGAAATTACCAAAGAGCATGTCTTGGCCTACAAAGAGAAGATCTGCTCGGGCAAATACAAATCAAATAGCATTAACACGTATATCGTCATTCTCAATCGCTTCCATCGCTGGGCGAAGGTGCCCGATATGTCCGTCAAGGAAATCAAGACGCAGCAAAAGTCGAGTCTATCCGACGTCGTGACACGAGCGGATGCCAAACGATTACTTAGGACTGCGAAGAAGCGCAAGCGAGATGATATTTACTTGATTCTGAAGATCATTAGCACCACCGGGATACGGATCAGCGAGTTGGAATACTTCACCGTTGAGAATATCCAGAAACACCACTTCAAAGCGTTTAACAAAGGCAAAGAGCGCGAGATCCTTTTGACCCAGGAACTCGCCCGTGAATTACGAAAATACTGTAAAAATCATAAGATCCGCGAGGGCAAGATCTTTACCTTAAGCACCCCGACGATTTGGCGACAGATGAAGCAGACAGCCAGTGAAGCAAAGGTATCGCTCGAGAGAGTCCATGCCCATAGTTTCCGTCATCTGTTCGCCAAAGAGTTTATGGAGCAATACAATAACGTCCTGGACCTAGCCGACATCTTAGGTCATAGCTCGCTAGAAACGACCCGGATTTATACTCGATCCTCCTTGGACGAAAAGAGAAAAAAACTCGAAAATATGAACCCCCGCCGAAAGTAGCGGGAAGAGGGGACATCATCATGAAGGATATATTTTGGATTAAGCTTGACTCCGGTTTTTACCAAAATCGCAAAATTCGTAAAATTGTTCAATCAGAGAACGGATACGTCAAAGTAGCAGTTTGGATCAACTTGTTATGCATCGCAGGAAACACGAATGATAATGGACTTCTCTTCTTCTCCTCCAAAGAGCCCTACTCGGTTGAACTGCTTGCGGAAGAGATGCGCTTGTCAGAAGACTTCATCCGAGAATCGATCGCACTCTTTGAGAAACGGGAAATGATCGAGATTGAGAATAATGTCTGGGCAATCAAGAATTGGGAGAAGTATCAAAACATTGGGAAGATGGCAGCAGTTCGCGAGTACAACAAGATGAAGAAACGTGAAGAACGTGCTCGGCGGAAAGAAAGCTTAGCCCTTCGTAACCTGTCAAAGACAAGTCCAAAAAGTCAAGCTACAGAGTAGAGTAGCTTTAGAAGTAGAAAAAGAAAAGAAAAGAAGAAAGATAAACAAAGATAAAACAAAGATAAAACAAAGAAGTTTACTGTAAATTCGCGCGCGAGAATTGTCGAGGTGATACTCACGAAGCTATTGGCTGACACATTAGACACGAATTCAACTGATCTACCTCATTCATCCCTACTAATCAAAGTACAACGTTACAACGATGAAGTCGGAACCCTGCAAGGAATCGATTGTCCTGTCTGTAAAAACAAGGGTTACATCATGATCCTGGATGATGGATATACCGCTCTGAAGAAATGCGATTGTCTTGAGACTCGTAAAAGTAAGAAGCTCATTGAGAAGAGCGGACTCAAGAACCTCATCCAAGAATACACCTTTGAGAAGTTCATCGCCCAAGAAACATGGCAGCGAGTCATCAAGGAAAAAGCGTTAGCCTTTGTCCAAGACACCGATTCCCACTGGTTCTTCATAGGGGGTCAAGTCGGAGCGGGGAAAACCCATATCTGCACTGCGATCGTTAACGAGTTGATGAAGCAGGGAGAAGAAGCACTGTACATGCTCTGGCGCGATGAAATCATGAAGCTCAAAGCGAACGTCATGGAAGGGAATGAATACTTCCAAGCGATGGAAGCATTCAAGACCAAGCCGGTTCTGTACATCGATGACCTGTTCAAATCGGAACGAGGGAAACATCCCACGACCTCCGACATCAACATCGCCTTCGAAATCTTGAATGCCCGCTACAACAATCCGGAACTGACAACCATCTTGAGTTCTGAGAAGATTCTAAAGGAAATCCTGGGAATCGATGAAGCCATCGGTTCCCGGATCTTCCAAAGAGTCGGTAGCTACATGCTTGAACTCAATAAGAATCCTAAAATGAATATGCGACTGCGCGAAAGGAAACAGCAGTATGAATAAATATCGAGAGAATATCGAAGGCTATCTCTATGATCGAAGAGAGCTCCAAGCCAGCAAAGATCCCATCGAACAACAGTGGTCTGTCATCGTCGAAAAGACCTTCACCAAGTACGAAGGCACTGAAATGGGGAAGTTACTACACTTAAAGTATGAAATGAGACTTCCTGAACAACAAATCTTCGAGCGACTCAACGTTGAGAAGACAACGTATTATGTCTGGCGCAATCGCCTCGTAAATGAGATTACCCTTCAAGCAGCCTATCAGCGGTTAATAAAACCGTTCTAGAAAGAGGGACAATGCAATTTGAAACCTTGAAGTTAAGTGAGTTAAAGTATGCCCACTACAATCCCCGGAAAGAACTGAAACCCGGAGATGTTGAATATGAGAAGATCAAACGAAGTATCCAGGAGTTCGGCTATGTCGATCCGATCATCATCAATGCCGATCGAACGATTATCGGAGGACACCAACGCGCTTCGGTCCTTAAGGACCTGGGTTATGATGAAGTCAATGTCGTCCAGGTTAAAGTCGACAAAACCAAAGAGAAAGCCTTGAACATCGCCCTGAATAAAATCAGCGGGGAATGGCAGATGGACAAGCTGAAGGATCTCTTGCTTGAACTCGAGCACCAAATCGATTTAGGAGTTACTGGTTTCGATGATGACGAGTTCAAGGAACTCCTGGCCAAGATGGATACGACTTCGGCTGAAGAAGATGACTTCGATGTTGAGGCGGCGTTAGACGCGATTGAGCAACCGAAAGCCAAGCGGGGGGATATCTACCAACTCGGCCGGCATCGGCTCATGTGCGGCGATTCTACGGACGCCAATGACGTGTTCTTCCTGATGCATGGGAAGCAAGCGGATCTGATCGTCACGGATCCTCCATATAACGTCAACTACGAAAACAAGATCGACTACCATAAGAGTTTCAAGAACGAACATCGGAAAAACAACGAGATCATAAATGATCATATGGACAGTGACAAGTTCTACGATTTTCTGCTCGCGATGTATATCCTGGCTTACGAGCATCTGAAACCCGGTGGTGTGATTTATGTCTTCCACAGTGACGTCGAGCGGATCAGTTTCCAATCAGCATTCCGAACTGCTGGGTTCAAGTTCTCCGAGAACCTTATCTGGGTCAAAAATTCCTTCAATCTCAGTCGACACGACTACCACTGGAGGCATGAACCAATCCTGTATGGTTGGAAGGAAGGCACCGGACACTTCTTTGTGGATGACCGGACGCAGTCGACGATCTTCGATGAAACCCAAAACATCGAGAAACTCAAGAAGGAAGAACTCGTCGAGCTCCTCTCCAGATTCCTCGAGCAAACCCAGACCACGATCCTTTATGAAAACAAACCGCTCAAGAGTGACATTCATCCCACCATGAAGCCCGTGCCGCTCATTGGACGCTTGATTAAGAATAGCAGCCTTAGAGATCAACTCGTCTATGAACCCTTCGGAGGAAGCGGTTCTACGCTGATTGCGGCTAATCAACTGGACCGGACCTGCTACTGCATGGAGATGGATCCTAGATACGTGGATGTGATCATTCAACGCTGGGAGGACTTGACTGGTAGCAAATCTGTACAACTCAATCTCGACAAATCAAATCCTTTACCAAACAATTAGAAATCAGATATAATAAACCAGAGGACATGCATCCCTTCCCCCAAATTAGAGTGCATGTCCTCTTTCTTATACTCGTTTTGCGAGAGTCATGTTAAAATTATTCAAAAGTGAGGGGAATCTTATGGAGAGAAAAATCATCTTAAGTAGAAAAGGGTTTGATTCAGCGAATGGAGGAAAGCCAAGTCCAATTCTTGAGGATGGCACGTTACTATCTCTACCCATTCCAAACAAAGATGATAATAATAGTTACTCAGAATTACGTTATGGTAAATACTCATTCTATGAAATCTTAAGCCACCTAAATGTTATGGATAAATTTAAGAATTGTGAATGTCACCTTGATCCGGATATTTATAAACAAGTGAAGTCACGTGGAGATGAATGGGTAGCCTGTTTCGGTCAATCTCATGCTGCTTTTTCGCACCTTGAAGCTAAAGACGTCAATAAGGGAGATATCTTTCTATTCTTTGGATGGTACAAACAGACTGTAGAGTCAGATGGATTAATTCAATATAAAAGAGGTGCCTCTGATCAACATATCATTTTTGGATATCTGCAAGTTGGAGAGAAAATTACCGATGAACGAATCAAAGAACTTTACTGGCATCCACACTCCATCAACCATGAAGTAGGGAAAAATGTAATTTATAAGGCAGCTGATAAATTATTGGATACGAACCTTCCGGGATATGGTACTTTCAAATTGTCAAAAGATTTGGTGCTAACAAAGGATGGTTATTCTCGTTCACGGTGGGAACTACCTGACTGCTTGAAATCATCGCCCATGACTTACCATGATGATCGCAGTAGAAAGAAAGACTATTTCCAATCAGCCATGATTGGTCAGGAATTTGTGATGAAAAGTACTCCCGAGATCGAAAAATGGATTATTTCGATTGCCGAAAATAACAGAGTAGAATAACAGAAAATGCATCAAAAAAAGAGGACGATTTTTCGGGAAAGTATCGAACCCTTTTTTCATGCTTTAAACCCCCTATTTAAAGGCTATAACATACTTTTCCGGCACGTAATCTAACCTTAGGCTTATATTGCGTTCGAATTCGAAAATCGAAATATTTTAAGTTCTCATATGTGATGGTGTTAAAGATTTAATTTGCACTATTATTATGTAGTAAATAGATGTATGATTTTTCTATGTAATAATAGGGGGGAAAAAATGGCTCTAATAATGTGTCCGGAGTGTGGTAAAGATGTCTCAGATAAAGCCCATGTTTGCCCAAATTGTGGATTCCCAATTGCAATGGAAAAAAACGCCAAAATTGAAACAAATTTAAGTCGTGAAGATTTGATCCAAATTGCATCTAGTGAAATTGAGAGAAAGCAATTTAATGAAGCCATAAAATCGCTATCCATGATAATGGATCCTGATGCTGAAGTATTTGAATTACTTGCTGATGCTTATTTTTGTGATGGAGAAGAGTTACATTGCGATTTTGATAAATCAATAGAGTATTATCAGAAGGCTATTGATTATTTGAAATGCTCACAAGTAATATCTATTGAATTGATGTGTTTATATTTAAAAATTGGATTTGCCTATTCAACACGTGCTCGAGATGTTTTCGATATGGAAATGGCAGTTTCTTTTGCAGCAAGGGTTGCTGAAATTGACTCTGAAAATGAACAAGCAAAAGCCAATCTTGCAAGTGTTTATTGGCAATATTGTCAAAAAATGCTAAACAGAGAGCTCGAAGTTTATGATCTTGATTTAGCAAAAGAATATTTAGATATTGCAACAGAATATGCAACGTCAAGCGAGGAGATTTTGAGTGCAATTGCTGAAAGTTATTCAAATCTAAGTTATGCTTATTCAAAACATGAGAACCGGAAACCGGATCTTAGTGATGAGATGGAATGTTCGCAAAAGGCATTAAGTCTTGCCCCAAATGATAAAGACTATAAAAAATCTCTTAAACTAATCTATAATTTAAATGCTATGAATTATTTTGTTGGAAATGGTGTGGAAGTAGATTTATTGAAATCAAAACACTATTTTAAGAAAACACTTGAGTTTGACAAAAATAATCAGGAAATTATTCGGCGAATCATTCTTATAAACAATTATTTGGGTATAGTATGTTGCCCGAGGTGTGGGTCTGAGAATGTTAAACATAAAAGTACTCCTAAAAAACAAAGGAATCAATCTTTTTCATACTCTATTACGAGAACAATAGCAAATATTGTATCCGACTCTCTGACAAACGCACAAAAAAGCGAGACTATTGAAGATTTCTACGTTTGTGAAGATTGTGGTTTTGAAGTAAGACAATAGTATTTATTGTTTGGTGATCCAGATAGATACCAATTATATTTAACATGTATTATAGAATTTTGAGTCAATCAAATCTGTGTGCTTTACGAAGTCCGTTGAAACATTGGGCTTAACCTAGAGTTTTCAATCAATTTTTACTCATAAAGTATTGAGTATATTGTGTATTTACTAAGTCTTGAATTAAGTAACTGGATTATCATAATTATGGATAAAGGGGAACGAAAATATGAAAAGAAAGTAAATAGAACCATAACATAGTGAAATAGAGGAAGCAAATGACCTGAAGTGAAAATGGCAACTTAGTGATTAAGAATATCTTTATGTTTGTGATTCTTCTATAGATTAAGCATGAATTTATCGTTTTGCATGGAGATAGTAAGGTATTTTAGGAAATATGGAGGGGAATCAATGTCACAGAATGTCAATGGAAATATCCAATCTAATATTGAAGAAGCATTGTGTTTATCAGGCGAACTTAAAAGGAAAAAGATATATATTGATTTCAATAAGTCTAGGCTTGTATTTGATGTTCAACCTAGGAAAATTGTTGATTGCAGAGATATAACTTTTGTGATTAGCAAAGAAGATAAAGAAATAAATCATGGAGGAACCGCATTTCTTATTGCTTTTTCCGTAATTACATTACTTATGATATTCTATAATTATGAAACATTACCTGTTATATTTATTTCATATTATACGTATGAATATGATTGGACAGGCATAATAACTAACTCACTCTTTACAGGATTGATTTGGGGTGGAGTTGCCTTCTTAATTAGTTACTTTGCGAAGAAACGTATGGCAGTATTCGAGATAAAAACTATAACAGCTGAGTCATTTGAGATTGCCATGAATCTTGCAGATAAAGAAAGATTCTTGACTCTACTAGAATATGAAGTAAGAATTGATTATGAAAAATCAAATGCTTCAGGTAGAAATAGCGCTTTCAGTAAATCTCAAGAAAATTCTGCAATAGATTCTAGAGAGTTATTACCAGTTAAATCAGCTAGTAATGCCGTTGTATATTATGATCAGCTTGTAAAATTGAGTGAGTTGAGAGAAAAAGGTATATTGACTGATGTTGAATTCGATAGAGAAAAGATGAAAATTCTAGAATGACATCAATTGGTCTAGTATATTTGAAATTCCTATAGAAGATATTCACATATCGTTTTACACTTCGGTACTTACCGGAGTTTTTTTGTATGGTACCGTTTCACTGTAAAGAGGTGATAATTTGGCCAAAAGTAAATGGGAATCTGTACAAGCCAAATTGAGCCTTATCGAGAAGTGGGCAAGAGATGGTCTTCGTGAAGATCAGATTGCTAAGAACCTAGGTATTTCTGTCACCACTCTGGAAGTATATAAAAAATCTCAACCCGAGTTAATGAAGGCCCTTAAAAAGGGGAAGGAAACTCTGATTACTGAACTCGAGAATGCGTTGATTAAAAAAGCTCTGGGATATGACTACGAAGAAAAGAAAGTCTACACCAAAACAGAAAATGGACAATCAGTCACCTATACCGAAATAACAAAGAAACATCAGCCACCAGACACTGGCGCTTTATTCGGTCTTTTGAAGAATAAGGACCCGGAACATTACTCTGACAATCCTCAGATGCTGCAACTCAAGAAACAAGAGTTGGAACTGAGAGAACGTCTAGCTAAACAAGGGGATTGGTAATGGCAAAGTATCAAGTCCTATCTGAATTCTATAAAAGTCCGGAATGGATCAACCTACGTAAGCAGCTCATGTTGGAACGGAGTAGTACAAGCAGAGGGCTGCTATGTGAGATCTGTCATGAACCGATACTAAGAGATATCGAGTGTATCGGACACCATATCCAAGAACTCACACCCCAGAATGTTAACGATGTACAGGTGAGTTTGAACCCAAGAAACATTCTGCTGGTACATCACCGCTGTCATAACGCACTCCACGAACGCTTCGGACAAACCATGCTGCAGCGTGTCTACATCGTCTATGGACCACCGTTGTCCGGTAAGACCAGCTTCGTCCGTAACAATAAAGGACGAAAGGACTTGGTGCTGGATCTTGATGAACTATACCAAGCCATCACATTACTACCTGCCTATGATAAGCCTACTGAGCTCAAGATGAATGTGTTTCAAATCCGTGATGAACTCCTGGATCAAATGAAAATACGTATGGGGAAATGGCAGAATGCCTGGATCATCGGTGGCTATTCATTTCAGTTAGAGCGGCAGCGACTCGCAATAGCCATGGGTGCTGAGTTGTTCTTTGTCGAAGCTACCAAAGAAGAGTGTCTTCGTCGTTTATTTGAAGATAAGGATAAACTGCCGTTCCAAACAGAATGGCACAAATATATCCACGTTTGGTTCCTTGCATTTCGGCCGGACTCCCTCTCGGTCGAAATGCAGGACGATCGTCTGGGACCTGAACAAGGGACAATGGATGCACGCAAACCAAGACTTTGAGATTTCCTCCCAACTTTTGGATAAAGCCGTTAAAACGCATGAACCTCAAAGAACTTCAGAAAGAAGGTGACAGAATGAGCAATTAACGAACTCCACAACCTGAACTTTAGAACAGCAGGAAATCTTCCAAAAGATCGATTCATACAAGCAGAAACTGGCTGAAAAGCCATTTATGAAGCGACCTTCCTTGCGAATCAAAATGACCATCTACGGTCCTTGATTGAACAAACTGGGATGATTAAAACGCATACAACCCAGCCTAAACTGTAGAAGCCTATTGAAGCAGGGGAGCAATATCTACGGAACTTGAAAGCATACTCTGTGGTCATCAAGACCTTGAGCGCTGTTCTTACCAAGAATGTTATCGAGGAAGAAGATGCATTTTATTGTTTCCTTGAAGATGATGAATGACCTATCTTGAAGAATATATTCAAGCAATCCAAAACGGGGAAATCCTCGTTGACCAGGAAATCCTCAACACCAAAATAAAGAAGGTTCAATTATCCTGAACCTTCTACTATTAGATAACGTCAATTTATAGATATGGCATTTCTTTAGCAGTTTTTCCATTAATTAGTATAAAATGTAGTTCAACTCCGATTTCAAGTGCCCGAAGTATCTTGTCTCTGTATTTTCTAATGCTATTAATGTCCCATTGTGTTGTTAAAAAATACAGATATTTATTCTGATTATAACAATTGTCTATAACATGGTTTAGACCTTGACGAAGTCTCTCGTCAAAATCATCACCATTGTAACAAACTGCAACGAGCGTTTCGCAACATTCACCCAAATAATCTGATGGTATGAAATTATACTTATCGCATATTGTATGCTCATTCTTTTTATCTTCATTTTTTCTGGGACTGAAACTACTTCCAAATTGAGATTTAAAACTATTAGGATCTGCCGGTAATTTAGTTATGCCTGACAAACTATCATCCATTATTTTTCGAATTACATCTTGAACGAATTTCGAGGGTATTTTCAGCAAGTTGTCTTCGATTTCGACTATTTCAAAATTACCGGAATCAAGAATTTGAGCAAACTCACCATTATAATAAACAATGTCGATGTTTTTTGTTTTTAAGGAAGGTAAATTCCTTGTATTCGTCATCTCTGCAAATACGTTTCTATAGTGATCTTGCCATTCTTCAAAAGAACACTTTATATAAGTTTCATCATTTACAATGTTTAATAGAATGAGTTTTACTGGGAAATGACTTTTCAATTTATTTAGAAAAGTTAATCGATTTCCAAGTTGATAGTACTTTTCTGTCCAAGATGCAAAGTTAGGTCCAGAACAAAATTCATCATATGCATTAAGCATAGATTCTTCAATAAGCAAAGTGTTTTGTTGGCTCCTGAATGAACTCGGTACTGAACTTTTCTTTGAGTTCATTTCTCTTATGTTTGCTTTAGCTTCTACAAGTAGTAAACCGGGTATATTTTGCTCATCATAATATATTCCGATTGCATCCCAATGTGGACTTTGAGAAGGCCAAAAGTTCAAGATCATATTCTTGTCGATATAAACGCCTTCACTACGGATTCTTTCTAAAATGATATCAGAATTAAGCATGTACTCTTCATAGTCTTCTTGTTTTAACGGAGACAACCATTTGATTTTACTAATGCCATTGTCTTCTTGGATAATGCATTTCGATAATTTGTCACCGTGCTTTTGATTGACTAAAAACTGAATCCATAACTTACTTCCTCTTTTACCCAACCCCTTTGACGTGTTACTCAATTTTTTCCTCCTCCGTTATGAATCCACTCCAGTTATCTGAGTACTGAAGTAATAACGTCAGCTTCTCTTCCTTCGTTGCTACACTTCGGTTATCTTCAACATACTGACCATCATGATAAACTATGGCTTGCACTTCCTCTTCTGAAAGAGGGAAGTATTGTAGAATCAAATAAATGCTGCGAATAGGTACACTAAGATAAACGAGATCATTGTTAAATCTATAGGGTGTACTCGCAGGATGACCTGCCCATTTTTGGCGCTCAGAAGGTTCGTTCTCAAAGTACTGAGGATTTCCAGGCATTCCAGCTTTTCCAAGATCATGAAGCAAAGCCACAATCACACAACTCTCATCACTTAACTCAGGTGCGAGAATCTCTTTAATCTTTAACATTGTTTCTGCAACATTAATGCTATGTTCCAATAGACCGAATTCCCGACATAGATGGAATCTCGTCGATGCGGGGGTCGATAAATATGATGTTTCGTTTTCTATAAAAGACATTAATTCGGCAAACTGGACTTTACGATCTGCAACAAGATCTTTCAGTGATTGGTATCTTGCTGCGAGATATTCTGGTACTTTGTTAACTTCTTTAGTCATTAATCCGTTGGCTTTATTATAATCTACTTCCATAACAATTTTTACCTCTTTTTTCATATTTGGTCATTCTGGTTACTATCATCTAAAGCGAGGATATTTATCTTGCTAATTCCTAATTTTGATTTGAAATAATCAACTTTACTTTTATCTGGATTAAAAACTAAGAAGAGACATTTCCTTAACAAGGGACGATATTTATAGTGAACCGGAAGTTCGATATTGATAGAAAATTCTGCATCAGTAAAAATGACAAACAAATCAACACGTTTTACCGAATTTAATTTTGTAAGCAATTGGATAAAGTCCGTTTGTAATGGATCGTTTATGTAGTTTTCTTTCGTAATTTCTATTACTTTCAACCTTATTGTTTTAATTTCATCTGACAAACCAGCGGATGACCAACCCAATACTGAAAACCCTCTTGTGGATAAAAAGGTTTTTTGATGCTTGCGAAAATGTTCTGTCATGGTGTCTATCAAATTAAAGAATGAGTTCTGATTTAGATGCATGTCTGTTACAAAGGCTACCTTTTCGAAGTTCATAATATTAATCTCTGTTTGAAGTTCCACATGTTCTTCGGTTATGTAACGGTAACCTCCTTCTTCGATTCTTGGGCGAAGTCTTTCTACGGCTTTGTGCAAATAAAGTAAGAAAATACTCTTTTTCATTCTATTTCCTTTCGTCACATATGTGACTTTTTGTTCCTATAATAAGGCTAACTTAACGATTGATATACATTTGGACTTATGTTAATTTCATTTTACTTACTCCAAATCGGCAAATACATACACGATAAGTGTTGTAATAAATTAACTATTCAATACTTTTCTACAATTATCATATATCAGAGTGTTTGTACTATATTCGGTACAACCTTTTCTAATAATGTAGATAAATCATTGTAAACTAAATCTAAAGTATTTAGTTAATATGGACTTGAAGGATTGCTAGAACGAATAAATGTATATTATCAACTAGGGTTGAGAAGGAGAACTCATGTATCACAAAGTCAGTGTCTACCTTAATGATTTCTGGAAAAATTCGTGCAGATTCAGTTTATCTTGAATCGTTGCCGCATCGAAGAGCAATTCGCAAAGAATTTGATGCTCGGTGAAGGGTGTACTATCGCATTATCTGCATAGAGATCGACCACTTGTTTGTGGCGAAATCCCATTTCCTATTTCAAACGTCTTTTGAGCATTGGTGAATCATCCAGAAGGTGATGTACAAATCGAGGAACAATACTTCGATCTCGACTTTTCACAGAATGCAATTTGAGTCTCTTATATCATTTACTGAGATTATAACTAAACACATGAAGGAGATAAAACAAAAAAATTATTATTAGAAGGAAAGGTTTTGATTCTGGTGAACATAATGCAAAAATGACTAGCCAGATTATCGATGGCAAAGTTTTGCTATCTTTTCCTATACCATTCGATAAGAATGAAACAAAGTACTCCGAACTAAAATACAAAGGAAAAAACTATTTTCAAATAGTAAAGGAATTGAAACCGACTTTCAACTTCGAGAAGTGTCATCTTGATCCAGATATTTATGATAACATTCTAGAAAAGAGACCAGATGATTGGGAAGCTTGTTTTGGTCAAGAGGAGGCAGCGTTAACTCACCTTATGAACCAAAAAGTAAAAGTCGGTGATGTTTTCCTGTTTTTTGGTTGGTTTATAGAGGTAGAAAATGTAGGATCTGGATATAAATATAAAAGAGGAGCGTCAGATAAGCATGTCATTTTTGGCTATTTTCAAATCAGCGGAATACATGATACATCTGATGAGATAGCCAAGTATCACTGGCACCCTCATTCGACCACGCGGCCTTCGAAACCAAATGCGATATTTACGGCATTAGAGTTTCTACTGGATACGAAACTACCTGGATATGGAACGTTTACCTATTCGGAGGATTTGGATTTGACAAGAAAAGGATATTCTCGATCGAAATGGGAACTTCCGGATTGTATCAAGTGTAAAACAATCTCATATCATAACGAGTTCAGTCAAAAGAAGGATTACTTTCAATCAGCGATGATTGGACAAGAGTTTGTTTTGGATGCTGATCAAAACATTGCTCAATGGTTGATAGATAAAGTGAAAAAGCACAGAACAAACGACTGAAGTAGATTTAAAGAATCCTCTCGGATTATTAGCGATGTACCAAATATGGTGCATCGTTTTTTATAGAATAGAGACTGAGGTGATAACATGTACTTCCACGTTGAATGTCAACTAAGTAAAGTGATTGACTGTGCTGAAGGAAAGGGGGTCAGGGTTAGGTATGCGAGAGAAATCGACAAGTCCAATATGTTCATCCATCAATTACCTAAGGATCTGAAATTTATGCTGATAAAGCTGGATGCCGACATGATTAGTTTCGCGTTTATCATTCCATGGCGAAGAAGATTTGAATATAATCCAAAGAAAC
The DNA here is from genome assembly GCA_003520745.1 of Erysipelotrichaceae bacterium. Taxonomy (GTDB): domain Bacteria; phylum Bacillota_I; class Bacilli_A; order Erysipelotrichales; family Erysipelotrichaceae; genus GWE2-51-13. The sequence continues at coordinate 77,346 of DOUE01000021.1, read as the reverse complement.
TTAGTGATGACTATCTACAAGCCTTAAAACTTGATCCGATTCGATGTTCTGTTCAAGAAATAACATTGAGCGAAATGAGGGATTGTCTCAATTCGGCATACCGATTCGATAATATTTCAATGAACCAAATGCGAATTGAAGACATATTTGATTTCAATGATACTCAGGCAAGAAGAAACATCATCGATGAAATCGTAGCGAGTGACTTCAATCAAACGACAAATGGTGAAGAACCGATGATTGAAACGAGTGAGAGCATGAAGCATGTTCTGAATGAAATCAAGTCACGAAGGAGTTCGGGGAAGTTCTTGGGTCACCTTTATCACTTTCGATTATCGAGTAGGAATTCCGATCAGAGTCAGGCTATCGTACATTCGATCATTAACTCTATGACCAAGTCAGGTTGCTTATTGAGCCGTCGATTACTAAGGCTCGAAGTTGATAATTTTACGAGATTGACCTTGGATGAGTACGTTCATGTTTTCGATGAAATGATGGGTGGGAGTATTTGGATCTACTCTCGAATCGCACCTGATGATGATAACCTCGCTGGAAACAACATTAACCAACTTGACTATTTGCTTGAGTTTATAAGCAAATATCGACATAGCGTCCTGGTGTTTCTTGAGTCTGATTCTACATCTGGACCAATGCTGAATCAACTCGTCAAAGAATTGAGTCCGATTCGCTTTGTCGAAATCAATGATGTCGATTTTTCTCTGGTTAATGCAATCAAGATTGCAAAGAAAACATTAAGTGGGATTGGCCTGAAGATTACATCGGATAAGTTGAAAGCACATTATCCGAAAAACCAGATTTCATACTCAATAACTGAGGTGAATGCAGCCGTCGACAGTGTTATTGATGGACATTTGAATCTCCCGATTGTCACACCACGAAGGAATTCAAAAATCGTTATCGAGGACTCGAGTGACTCACTCTCTCAGCTTAATCAGTTCATCGGGTTAAAAGAAGTGAAGAAACAGATATCTGAGTTTGTTAAGTACTATGAAGTGAAAAAACGATATGGAGATCTAGGATTCCCACAAGATGAGTTTAGTTGCGTCATGGCATTTCATGGGAATCCCGGAACAGCCAAAACAAGCATCGCTCGGATAATGGCGAAAGTACTCAGAGAGAAAGGCATTCTCTCTGTAGGCGGTTTAATCGAAGTGGGGCGGTCAAATCTTGTGGGCAAGTATGTTGGATGGACTTCAGTACAAGTGAAAGAAATCTTTGAGTCAGCGAAAGGGAATGTGCTTCTTATCGACGAAGCTTACTCGCTTGTTGATGAAAAAAACGGGCTTTACGGAGATGAAGCAATCAATGCAATCGTCACTGAATTGGGAAAGAGATATCAGGATTTAGTGGTCGTTTTTGCTGGTTACTCAGATCCAATGAATGATTTCATCGATCGCAATCCGGGGTTACGTAGTCGTATCCAGTTGATCATTGAGTTTCCTGACTATTCCGCAACTGAATTAACGCAAATAGCGATGAAAATGGTAAAGGATCAATCGTTAATGATCGACCGTGATGCACTTGAATTACTTGAGAGACACTTTCGACGAATCAATCAAAACGAGAATTTTGGAAATGGAAGATATGTATACAATATCATAGAGAAAGCTAAGAGGAGACTTGCCTCTCGACTCTACGATCTGGATTCTAGTCAAGTTGATGAAGCGATAGTTAAAACATTACTGGTAGAAGATTTTGAAGAGATCAGAGAAGGAAAGCAAAGAATCATACTTTCATAAGAGACAATCTAAAAGGGAGGAAGTATGTATTACAAAGTAACGGTCAATATAAAAGGGATTGATGATGAAGAAAATCGAATGAAGGAAATGTTAAAACGTGTAGAAAACGCTGAAATGTTCTTTAATGAAAAGTTTACTGAGGGCAAATTCGCATTGGTAATTTCAAAATTGGAATCATCGATAACTCAACTCATCTTTTGGGCGGACGAATGGATGTCAACTCTAGATGTCCAAAATCACACGAGAGTATTTCTAGAAACCCTAGATGTTGAGATGATTATTGATCAGACTAGAGTTGAAGAAGTGATGGCCTTCGAGATGCTTGCCATGTTACGAGATAGACCCATCGATTTTGGCGAAGTCCAATTCCAGACCCAATCGATCAAACAAGCTTTGGTTCATGATTCTGAAGACGGGATTACAATCGAAGAAAGATACTTCGACACGACCATGGCCGAGTCTGAAATGAATGAAATCATTGATGGAATGATTGATCAGAATAGTTTCTATGAGGAGACCTTTCGGATTTTAGAAGGATCTAGAGAAGAGATACGGAGTTGTTATCCCATCCACTATGCGCTGCTTTACAAGAATTCAATCGATTCAGAAAAAGCATTCAATGTACTTGTCAACTTGCTTCTAGAGAATAGGAGGCAACGGAGTCGAAGAGTAGTGAAGATTTCGCTAGACTATGTGAAATTCAACGTCTACAAAATGAATACGTTGCTCAATACATCAAAAGAGTCGATCATTCAAATCAATTTTGAAAAAGATTTCGATCAAGATTTTACCACTGAATTCATTATCAGACTTGCGGAAGCATTTCAACCTCACTTTATCGATCATCAGTTCATCTTCACAATATCCAACAAGCAAAGAATGGTGATAGATAAACTTAATGAGCATCTCATTTCGATTCCGATTCTGGCGCTTAATGTAGGTCAGCAATCCAACATTTCAAATGAAAGAACCTCATTGGCTGAAAGACTCGGGAAGTATGGTATCAACAACTCAGATCTATTTGAACGATTCGTCCGCTATAAGTCAAAGACTCAACCAGATACAAATAATGATTCGGATTTCCAAAGAGTATATCGATCACAAGTGATTACCTCAATATACCCACAATATGCATCGTCATTTCCTGATATGAGAATTCCAGAAATAAGTGGGGAATCATCTTCCGAAAAACTGTTGCAAATGTTTAGTACGGAGGAGGTCAAGTCTGAAATTGATGCACTTAAAAAATTGTCGCGACTTTTCCAAGAGGGATTCATCAAGGAATCCGGTCGTGTTCGAGTCCCTAAAACTTATGCCGTAATCGGAAAGAGGGGAACCGGACATACTGAATTCGTTGAGAGACACTCGGCAGTTCTCCATGAATTGGGCTTCCTTGAGCATCGAAACATCGTGAGAGTCGATTGTTTCGATCTTTTGTCAAACTGCAGAAAAAACTCTGAAGTCGACTTGATGACAACGTTCGATACCGCAAAAAATGGAGCCATTGTCATCGATTTAAGTGGACTCTATGATTATCGGTTCAATGAAGATTTACTTCGACCGATTTTCACCCTATTGTTAAACTACTCTTGGAATTTCGGATTGTATCTTCTCATTGAAAGTCAGGACTGGGAGTCATTGATGTCTGACTATCCGAGTTTACGATTCATCATTCGACAAGTTTTCGAACTCGATTTCTTACCTCTCCATGAAGCATGGAGCATCTTTAAAACAACTCTTACTTCTTCGAAAATAGCTTATGATCCGGAGATTGAAGTGAGCTTTCTTGAATGGGTGCAAGAGAACCAAGTTTCCGAATTCTATCAGTATCGTAAGACGATCCATAGCCTAGTGCGAGATGTGATTCGATATAGAGGAAAATGGTCATATGATCTGGGTAAGTCGACTCATTACGCTAAAAAGGAGTTTTTACTTGATAAAGGAATGCTGCAGATAATACTAAGGGATAAGACAAGCAGACTACAATTTGAGTATCGCTACTCCGATTATCTCTAGAAAGAATTCAAGTAATAAATGACTCTTGCCTAATGCTACAAGATTCATTTCTGCTTTCTTGGTTTAGTACACTCCAACCAGATATCTAAAAAAGTCCGTTTTATATTTATTGAATATAAAAATATGTAAATAAATTGACAAGTATCTGAAATGCACACGATAAGTTGTTGACTTCGCTTTTTTAAAATGGGAAACTGAAAAATATGCCGGAGGTAATTCTATGACCTCTTCTGGGTACAAATCTCTACTACCACTCTATCTGATTGAGATCTTGAGGAAGTACACAGATTTCGACCATCGCCTAAACCAACAAGAACTAATAGACAAAGTTGAAACTGAATTTGGTGTAAAGGTCGAACGTAAATCGATTAGCCGTGTCATTGGTCACCTTATTGAACATGGTGCCGAAATTCAATGGGAGAATGGTTATTTTCTTGCAGAACGTGAATTTGACGAGAGTGAGCTACGACTTTTGATCGATAGCTTGCTCTTCTCGCGACATCTTCCAACAAACCAATGTCGTGACTTAATCCATAAACTTGAAGGTCTCACATCGGTATACTTTAAGTCCAGAACTGCCTATGTGAGTACATTACCGGATACATCGCAGGTTGATAACAAGCAAGTTTTTCATACAATCGAGATCCTTGATGAAGCGATAAGCAAAGAGAAGAAAGTGGCATTTATCTATAATCACTACAACATAGATAAAAAGCTACATCCAAAAAAAGACTCGAAGTACATCGTCAATCCTTACCAGATGGTCGCTGCGAATAGTCGATACTATCTGATCTCAAACACCGACAAGTATCATGATGTCTCTCATTATCGCATCGATCACATTACGGATATCGAAATCATCGATGAACGAGTTAAACCGATGCAAAGTGTCAAAGGTCTTGAGAACGGATTATGTCTACCCAAGCATATGGCGGAACACATCTATATGTTCTCCGGTCCATCGATAAGGGTCCATTGCTTAGCAAAACGATACATCGTGAATGAGATTATCGATTGGTTCGGCGATGATGTTGAGTTCTATGATCATACTGAGAATGATGTAAAGTTTACTGTCCAAGTGAATGAGAAGGCGTTTTATTTCTGGTTGAAGCAGTATGATGAGTCGATTGAAAAACTATAAAGGGGGTTTACTATGGTAAACGAGACTGGACAGATTAATGTAAAAAAACTCGAAGTCAATGAATTTATCCAAGCTTTTAATAAAAAAGTTGACAGTAACTTAAACAACGATAATGGGAGAGATAATTATCATAAAAAGGGCTTTTGTACAAATGTAATGAAGGAAGAGATTATTGGAAAAGTATTGATAAATCTTGGATTTAGTTTGTTTAATGGAAAGCCTAAAGATGAGTCATATCGAACTGGTGTTGACTATTTCGGGTTTGAACAGAAGAGTTATGATATTTCAACTTGGCATTATAATGGTCATCATGATTGGATTTTGACATCAATTATTGAACATGAGAATGATGGAAAGGATTGGTTGGATGAGTATCAAAAGCTATTAAGAACAAACTGTCCACAAAAAATCTTGATTACATATGGTCAAAGAACTGTAAATGATGGTGGAATTAAAGATAAAGGTGTTGAATTAATTGTTAAAGCTCAACAAATGAGAAAACAATTTGAAATATTTAATGGATGTCGGTCGGCTAACATTAATGTTCTTTTCGGACCAACATTGAAAGAATTGAATAAAGCTAAGAGAATAGAGTTCCATCACTATGTGATTTAGAGATGCATCCCTAAACTTTTAAGCATTGTTACTCCAAATACCAAGCCTAATCTCTTCAGAGAATAGTTAAGCAATTCGAAATCTCAAGATTCTCTTGTACGGGATCGAGGACAAATGAATGTTTCAAATATGTAGGATTTACTTGTTAGAAATGAAAGGAATTTGGTATCAGTGTAGATGATGCCAAGAAATTATATGAATAAAAAAGTTGAGTACAACTTAGTAGACATTCATTTTCACACAAAAATGTCATATGATGCATACGAGAATATTGGATACGAAAAGTTTGACGAGGCAAGCATTTCTGAGATTATTTCTGATAATGAAAAAGTTAGTCTTTTAGTTATGACCGATCATAATTGTTTTGATTCAAGTCAGTATATTGCGCTTAAAGAACAGTGTAATACTAAAGGAATTACATTACTGCCAGGTATAGAAATTAACAATTGTAAAGTTCACTGGATCTTCATAATCGATAATGAAAAACTGGATGCTGACAATTATAGAATTGCACATGAAATCTCGAATGAAATTTACGGAATATTTGGTATAGATTTAACAAAAGAAAAAATCGATCAGTTAAAACAATCAGCACATTTTTCAAACATCGAGAATGCTAAAAAAATAATATCAGTTCTGAGCAAGAGAAATATTGAATATATGGCAATTCCTCATTTTGAAAAGTCTTCAGGATGGTTTAATTTAGTAAAGAAAGATGATGAAGAACTTTCAAAGATAGTTAATCTAGTCAACGATAATGTTATTTTTGGTTTTGAATCATCTCAACATGAAGAAATGTTCGTGAGCAAGATTGTTGAAACAGAGCAGCATTTATCGAAAAAAATATCTGAGTATGAGATAAAACTTAGAAATGGAGTAAGTCCTGAAGATCTAGAATTGGCAAAAAAAGAAATAAACAAACGAGAAGAATATATAAAATTCATTTTAAGAGTTGAAAGTGAACTTAATGATGTCCCTCAGATTTTTGGGTCGGATTTTCACGGAGAGAAGAATCTTGATGACTATAAAAGTGAGAAAAAACTACTATTCTTTATAAAAGCAGAAAACACATTCAATGGTTTAAGAATGTCGTTACTAGATAAGGAAAGCCGAGTATTCTCGCACAGAAGGCGAGAAAGATTTAGTAAAAGTTCTAATTCTGCAATCATTGAGTCAATTGACTTGAATATTAGAGGTTCTAGAAGAAAACTATTCCTCGGTGATGGACTTAATTCAATAATAGGATCACGAGGAAGTGGTAAAAGCTACATAATTAAGTCAATTATTGGTAAGAATTCAAAATACACAGATAGTAAAATATCTTCCGACATAACTATTGAGAAAATAAATATGCTAAATGGAGAGAGTTTTGATAGTTTAAATATAGAGTATATAAGTCAAAAAAACGACAATAATGAAGATAATCACAGTCTATATAATATTCTCGTTGAAGCACCTTATGATATTGATAAATTCATAGAAAATATTTCACAGTTTCGAATACCAGCATCTAAAAGCGAGAATGACGAAATCAAAGAATTTGTTAGTCTTCTGAATAGACAGATTTCCCTATACATGCATGTTAACCAGTTGAAATCTGAAAAATTTAACTATGATTTTTTACAGAAATACGATAATTTTATTGGAGGGTCAGGAGCCTCTTATGAATTGAGAACGAAATTTGAAAGTTTGGGAAAAAAGTTGGACAAGAAAGTTGATTCAAATAGTAGTGCAATTACAATTCTTGAGGAATATCACAATGATCTACTTGAGATTCGTCAAAAAACTAAAACTGTTATCGACCTGAAGATTTCGAATAATGAGAATTATGAGAATTTTCTTACTGAGCTGGATATGTTATTGGTTTTTAGCATGAGTAATCTTTCGAAAGTCCAGGAAGATTTGAACGGACTTAATCTCGTTCTTCCAAGAATCAAAAACATTACTAAAGAGTTAAGCAAACAAATGACAAATGAGGAGAATAATTTCGTTAGTAATTTCTCAAGTTTCCATAATAGAATTCACCAGATGAAAGAATTATTGAGTGAATCATATAACTACCAGAGCGAAATTCTAAGCACCACTGGTATTAAGAGAAAAACTACAATTCACAAATTCGATGTTGGTGACAAAATGTTCATTGTAAAGTTGGAGGAGGAGGTTAATTTTCTAAATTTAAGTAAACAACAAAGAGAAATGCTCATGCCTTCGTACAAGAGTATCCCAGATAAAAAGGAAGCAATTAGGATGATTTTTTCCGATATTACAGGAGAGCATTTTAGGCAAGCAATGCAAAAAGATTTACGATTCACTAGTGGATTATTAGGGGGTTATGAATTTGTTAGACTTAAAGGGATAAATTCGATCTTCGTAGGCCAGGAAGGTGAACTGCAAGATTTTATTAAGATGTCACCAGGGCAAAGATCCGACATACTGATGGATATAGTGCTTAGTTCAAATTCTGACAAGGTATTAGTAATTGATCAGCCAGAAGATGACCTTGATAATGAGACTGTGTGTGCAAAAATACTTGAAAAGCTTAGGAGCATAAAATTGCGAAGGCAAGTCATTGCTGTAACACATAATGCAAATATTTGTATTAATGGTGATAGTGATGTGATTATTGTTTGTGAAAACGATGATAATACATTCGATTTGCTAGCAGATTCTATGGAATCCAGAAAACAATATGATTATCATTCGTTGAATTCAAATATGTCGGGTAAAACAATTCTCGAATTATCTGTCAATATACTTGATGGTGGTCGCGAAGCGCTTTCTAGAAGAATAAGGAAATTTGGCTATAGGAAACTTTTCTTTGGAGGGAAAAAATGAAAATCACATTTATTAGTGATGAGATTCTAGTCTCTATCGAGTCGAACACAGATGAACGATTTATTTCATCGAAATTGAATGATGACGAATTGTTTCATATTGTTGAAGAAATAATAAAATCGAAATTTGTTGAATTTGAAATAAGTGAGAATGTTACTCCTCTTAACAAAAAACTTCATGAGATACTTTTGATCGAGTTTGGTTTAAGAGATAATTCTAACTGATTCATCACTTATCGAGATATAGATTAATTTCTAGGGAGGAAAAATTATGAACAGATACGAAATAATAAAGAAAACATGTATGAGAATGAGATTTATAGATATTTTTCCACTTAGTGAAGAATATAATTTATTGACAAGCAACGATTTTAGCAACGTAAATCAGTACAGTTCAATATTCGCTTCAATAGTATTTTCACCTATTTATAGAGATTGTATTGATATAAGTATACGATCGAAAATATCGAGTTATAGACAAATGTGTAATGAAAGAGTGTATCGAAATAGATGTTTGAATGATCTTGATGAGTTAAGTTTTAATAACTTCATAGTAGCAACCGATGAGTTGGCAAAGTTAATCATCGACTATCTATTTGGAAGTGAATTCTTAGCAGAATTTGACAATTCTTGAAGGTAGATTTTCAAATCAGTAATGATGAAGTGCTATGAGATTTTAAAAACCTTAATGATGTAACATATGCATACATCAGGGTATATGGTTCATTTTGTCTCTCATCATCCATTCCGGTTTATATCTAGTAAGCTTTTATAGAGAACAATATCAAGTGCATTTGTATGGTTATTGTATGGTCACTAGTAGTCAAAAAAAGCATAAATCCGCAGTTTAAGCGGGTCTGTTTTCCATTAGCAGAGGCAATGAGATTTTTCAACATTATTCCTAGCAGCAGTTAATGATTTCCTAAATAATGCCAGCTCTTGTGCGAAATATTTTAGGCAGTTAATGGTTTGGTGAGAAAACTTAAACTTAAAAATAAACATTCTAGCTTCATGTGAGGTGACTTATTTTAGTTTTGCATGTTTATATTTATCTATCCAATTTTTGTGTTGAGTATCACTAAGTAATTCATTAACGATGATTATTTAACGAAGTTTGTTGTCGATTGTCAAAAAAAAGTAACATTAGGACTAGGTATCTATCCTGCTCTTAGATTATATTAAAATTCAAATATACTATCAACGTCAGATGTATCATGAGCAGGATTACTTAACATAGTGTCCTGTAAAGAATCTTTTAGAAGTCTGCAACTCTTTTCAAAGGAAAAGTAAGTGATTCCACCACCGATAACACCACCAACTAGGGGAATAGATTTCTTGAAGAAACCAGCAAATATGTCTTTTGTCATCTTTTTGCCAAACCATGTTGCAACTTGCTTAACTATTGGGTAAATCGTTCCCTTTGTTAAAGCAGCATTCAATAGTTTCTTCTCAACACCAGTAGCCAAAGCTTTGCTAATGACCTTAATGGCATTATTTGCTGTTGCCGAACCATACATCACTCCTAAACATAAAATCATAATGTTCATAGTCTCTGAGTCTAAAACTTGTTCTTTTTCCTCAATATTCAAATCAGGGAATCCATATAAGTATAATAGCTTTTGAGTTGCTCTTAACATGTAACCGTAATATTGAATTATGTCAGCCGGAATTGTTGCTACCATTGCATATCCGCCAGGTGCACCTAAGGCGGCAGAAATACCAGAAACAAAGTTTCTTTCATACTTTATTACTTCAGTTGCTATCTTATCAATCTCTTTAGGAGATATATTTGCATGGGCAGGATTAAATGCTATGGCTTCTTCAATCACTGTTTTCGAATAATTTTTGGATAATTCAGCTTTTAGGAATTGTCCTCTATTTATTTTAACACCAGGTGTCTTAAATCCTTTAATGATTAAATCCTCAATGTCTATCTCACCATTACCGTTTTCGTCAATTGAATTAACGACCATTGCTCTAGATTTTTCAGCCATTACACCAGTTGCTTCTGCTACATTCTTTGTAACGTTAACTATTCCTCCAATAATCTCTTCTCCATATTTGCGCTCACTTTTCATTTTGATCTCCGAAATTATCTTGTTAACTATAGTATAAGTTAAAAAAGAGCATTTTGTAATATAAAGTCGATCAACGAGATGAAAAGATGACACGCGCTAAGTTCAAGAATTTTGAGTTTTGGAATTTCAATGCAAGTAACACTGAATAATGCATCTCAATGATGCTAATGGATTACTAAAAGTACGTTGCCAAACGCTTTTCGAGATAATTGAGACTTAATTGTTGAATGTTTTGATGATTCAGATCTATGCATTGACTTAAAATTCTAGAATAATTTGAATTGTATAAATCAAATTCTGCAAATTTTGCAAATAAAAGGGTTTGAAAAAAGAGAATTGAAAAGCTTTCAAGGAATAATCCAACTATTCAAAATTATGATAGTATAGAGAATATTGAGGAAACATCATGCACAAACTTCACATCTACCACACTAACGACATCCACAGCCATTTCGATCGCTTCTCTTCGTTATGTTCCTATCTCAAACAAGTTCGTGGTGAGAATGACCTGGTATTTGATGCCGGTGATTTCAATGACTTCAGAAGTGTCATGATCAGTGGGACCATGGGAAGAGCGGGGAAGGTGTTATTGAAAGAAGCAGGATATGATGCATTGTGTATTGGAAACAATGAAGGGTTTAGCGGAATCGAGTGTTTGGAGGAGATGGCTGCCGATGATTTGCCGCTGTTGTCGATGAATCTGACGAAATTGGACGGAAGTCCGATTCGGAATGTGAAGAAGAGTATCATCCTTGAAAGAGGTGGAATTCGGTTTCTTGTGATCGGTGTTTCCCCCTATTTCGGAATCGAAGGTGAAGGGAAGTACAATGTCTTCTTCAATATGGACGGTCTGCATTCCCACAACCCTATCCCATTGATCCGTGATGAACTTGAACGGAATTCAGGATTATATGATTTCTCGATCTTGTTGAGTCATCAGGGGATTTCGACCGACGAGCGATGTGCCCGTGAGATCGAAAGGTTGGACATCATCATCGGGGGGCATTCCCATACTTTATTGGATGAAGCNNTGGAGATCGATGACGGGAAGATCGTCGGGTTTAACGGGGAAGTCATCGAGAACACGTTTGAAGAAGATGCGGGGATAAATAAACTAATTGATGAACAGACTCGGATCGCCCACGATAAGCTCAACGAAACGCTGGTTGAAATCGAGAAATTGGATTTCCATATCTCTGAAGAAAACGACCTGATCAACTTCATCTGCGATGCGTTGATGAAGGAAGTGAAGTGCGACTTCAGTTTCATCAACCATGGGATCGTGAACCATGGATTAGCCGGGAAGATCAGTCGAAGAACACTGCTTGAAGTCTCGCCATCGCCTCTGAATCCGACCTTGATCAAGATTACGGGTCGACAGTTCATCGATGCGATCCGACTGAGTTTCGATGGGAACCATGTCCTTAAAAACGGAAGGGGACCGGGCTTTCGAGGGACACACATCGGGGGCTTGGGTGTCAGTGCCAACGTAAGGATTACGAAAGAACCGTTTGGAATTTGGATCGATGAAAAGAGGATTGCTCCTGAGTGCGTTTATACGGTGATGAGCGACGACTACCTGCAACGGGGGTCGGGATATCCGATGCTGATGTGTCCGGACAATGAATCGCGATTCTTTCCGGGATTCATAAGGGATTTACTTCAGCGAAACTTGCTGGATGAGAGTCTAAGAAACGGTGCGAAGACAAGAAGAATCAAGTGAAAGCCCTCATGTCGAGGGCTTCATTTTTTTGCGAGTTTCGTTAGGAAGTTGAAGCGGAAACCGAATCCGATGATGTATGAGTCACTGACAAGGATGAGTTGGTCGTTCTGCTTCACCTCATAGCGTGTTCTACTGCAGGTGGTGTTTTTCGGTTGATTCATCTCGTTGGCGAGTTCGTCGGGCAATGGGATGTGGTCGATGGTTTTCAAGGTATCGAAACGGGTGATCCCGTTTTCTTGGAAGATGGATGCGAAGTTCCGGGTATCGTCGATGGGCTTATGGATCAATCGAGGGAATGCATCCGCCTTGAAACGGGCTATGGCGTGGATCAGACATTGCTGATCGCCGAAGTAATTCCGATGCAAGAGGATCCAATCCCCGTCCTGCCGTTTCTCAAGGACGATCGGCTGGTCGACGATATGGTACGCCATCCCCCGGGATTCGATGATGAAACGGAAATCGCTGACTTTCTCGAAAATCACGGTGGGGACGGATTTGAATTTGCATCGATAGACCGGTGCATCGTAATCCACGAGTTTCTCTTGCATCAGAACGTCGAATGTCTTTTGAAGATACTCGACGGATAAACCCAATTGTCCTGAGAGCTCATCAAGGGTCGGCAACGCTTCTTTGAACGGATACACGCCATCCAGGATCTCACGGCGGAACGTATTGGCCAGTTGGAGATAAAAGGGGACTTTTGAACGCCGGTCCAAGCGTTTTACGGGTTTATTCTCCATAGGATTCCTCGTGGGTGAAATGGAAATAATCACCGGGGTAAACCGATTCGATGACGGCGATCCGCTTTCCATTCAGGTCGATCACATGCGATTCGACGTTCATGGCAGGAGAACCGACCGGAAGCAACAACAGTCCGGCGTCGAGTTTCGTGAGTTCGCTTTGATAGGCGAAATTATTGATTTTGTCGATCGCCATGTCGGCATCTTGTTCTAGCAAGTCCTTGAAGTTCGTCGTATAGAAATGGTGGATCTGCAACTCCCTTGGCTGTTGTGCGTCCAAATAGATTTCCTGGCGATAGACCGGGACGTGCATGTGCATGAACACCATGGAAATCCGAAACATCTCATCGAAGAAATGAAACGTCTCACTTTCGCTGCCTTTGATTTTCTCGATGACCAGGATGCGCCGCTCAAACTTCACGGTGTAGTCGTCGATCTCGTCGATCAACGGAAGACTCGTCAGCGGGACGATTAGATGCATCGCGCGGTAGACAAAGGGGGACCCCCCTTTTTTACGGGCGACCAAGCCCTCTTCGATCAGTTCCGCATAGGCTTTACGGACGACTTGGCGGTTGATGTTGCAGAGCGAACAGACTTCCTCTTCTTTCGGCAAAAAATCCAACGGTTTGAGTTTTCCGCTAAGGATCGCCGACTGGATCGACGTCTTGAGTTGCTTATAGATCGGCACGGCCGATGTCTTATCGAGGGTGATGTAGTTCATGCCTTCATTGTACCCCCTCGCCAATCGAATGCCAAGATGATTCCACGGGAAAACAGTAACAAAAATTGCGTAAACACGCATTATTTGAGATAAAAGGATACAAAAATAAGCAATATTGTATAAAAAATCGTTGACGGAGACGATGACACCGATATAATAAAACTAGATGTGCTTTGCACGAAGGGGAAACAGTATGAATTCATTCCGTAAAATCAGTCGATCCCTCCTCGCTTTACTCCTTGCCATCCTGATGTTCCAAGGCATCAACGTACATGCCGAACTCGCTTCCAACATCGACATCAACGTCGATCAAGACGACCTGTTGGACATCGTGTTGACGTTGGGGAAAACGGACTCAACCATCGATACGTTCGAGGCGGATTTGATCGCCGCTTTGGTCAACAAAGGCGTACCCCAGGACAAGATCAAGATCCAAGCCGTGGAATCCAGCGAAGTCAGCGCGGGGAATACGTCCGAAGGCTGGGAAATCTACGACCATACCAACTATACGACCAATGTCATCAACTATTATCGCCCGTATTATAGTGAAACCAACGGGAACTACGTGTTGTACAACCACATCGTCCCGACCATCACGACCAGCACCAACATCGATTTCTTTGGCTACGGGGCGCCGGGCTATAAGGATTTCATGTTCATGCCCAACGACGAGACCGGGAAAAAGACCTTCGATTTCACCATCCAGGAGGGGGAATTCTACGACGCCCTGAACGGCGCCGGGTTCCTCTTCAATACCACGATGTCGTCCAACACCAATCTCGCCAGCCGGACCATGTCGGGCTACCTGTTGTTTTTCCAGTACCCCTATGGCGGCGCACCGACCATCCGGGTGTATAAATTCACCAACATCGACGTGAACGCGTTCCATAATTCCACTGGGACGCCGATCCAATCCTACGCAGGATTCACCGAAATCGCCAGTTATGCGGTCGGAACGGAAACCACCCGTAAAGTGAAGATCGAAGCGACGGCGGACGAACTGACCATGTGGTACAACGACGTGCTCGTCAACTTCACCTTGGCGAACAGTACCAAAGCCACGACCGTCCCGTTGACCACCGATTTCGGCGGTTATGGTTTCGGACCGTTGGTCGGCTATCTCTCCCATGGTTGTTCATTGCATACCCACTTCACCTTCTATAATGTCCGTATGAGCACGGAATCGACCCGTCGCTTCTCGGAAGTCATCCGCGAACCGGAATGGCGCGACCAATCGAAACGCTTCATCATCAATGCGGAAGACGGCGCCGTGTCGGATTTCTCCGACGCCGTCGCCCTCGGCGAGATTCTCGCCCGGCTTGGTAACGAAAACATCCATTATCTCGGATGGGGCAAGAACGATGTCGACGGCAACGCCTTCATCGCCAAGAATTCCGGCAACGGGTTGTTCGTGGATAAGGATGCGGCTGCGACCGATACCTATGCCGAACAAGTCCAGGCGCTGGCGACCTACATCTACGCCAAATACATCGACGGCGTGGAGAACGACACGGAGAAACTGATCTACGGGAAACCCAGTTCGCTTTCGATCACGCCGGCTTCCGAGCAAACCAACACGATCGATGCGGATTGGCCGCAGGGGAAATGGCGGATCGACCATGACCCGACCTATTTCGAAAATTCGACCGGAACGGTCCCTTACGACAATCTGTATCTCAACAACCTCGACATTTCATTCACCGAATCCGGGAAATACGAGATTTATTACCAGGATATCTTGGTGAAGACGGTCTATGTCCATCGTAAGCCCGTGGCGAAGTTCACCGTCGCCGTGGATGGTTCCTACAACGTTTCAATCACCAACCAGGCCTATGATCCCGATCAGGAAAGCACGGCGGACAAGGGCATCAAGTCGACGAACTGGTACTACAAGCTGACGACGGATGCGTCGTGGACGTCGGGGACACCGACGGTCCTAAGCGCCAACAAGGAATACATCTTCAAGCAAGTCGTCGTCGACGAGTACGGTGTCGAAAGCGATCCGTATCTACGCTATGTTTCCACGACCGTATCCGCGCAAGCCGTACCGGTCGCCGAATTCAACATCACGCCGTCCCGTTTACTGACCTATGTCTCCACGCTGGTCGGCTATGCCGACACGTCCTACGATCCGCAAGGCATCGCGATCACGGATCGGTTATGGACGATCACCAAAGACGGAACCTCGGTGTATTCGGGTTCGACCGCGAAGACCAATTTCTCGGATTTCGCCGCCGGGGTCTATAAAATCTCCCTAAAAGTCAAGAATGCGAACAACGTCTGGTCGCAGGAAGTTTCACGCTATCTGACGGTCGTCAAAGATACGGTCGGCGTTTCAGTCGTGAGCGATACGGCGTCCGGATCGTTCACCGCGAAGAAAACCGTCACTTTGAGCTTCGAAGACGACGAAAACGGTAGCGGATTCAGCCATCGCTATGTCGTCGTCTCCAACAGCGCCACGGTTCCGAGCCAATGGGGCTCGATGGGGACCAACGCATCATACAGTTACCAACTCTCATCGCTTGGGGTGAACTATATCCATTACCAAGCCTACGACTATGCCGGGAACGTCACAACCGGGAAATTCGGACCTTTCACGCTCAGCGACATCGCCGCTCCGAGCACCCCGACCTTGACCCATGAACCGACCTATGTCAACGGGACATGGTCGAAGGAAATCATCAAGATCACCGCGAGCGGTTCGACGGATAACTTCACGGCGGAGAACGATCTGGTGTACTCCGTTTCCTTGGACGGTGTCAATTATGTTTTTGGGAATACCAAAACGCTGTCCGTCGACGGCAACCACACCGTTTATTTCAAGGTGACGGATGCTTCGGGGAATTCGACCGTCACGTCAAGCGTCGTCAAACTGGATCTCAGTGCACCGACGAAACCTTCATTGGCGCTTGTGGCCAACGGATCGGCCTATACGTCAGGCACGTGGACGAGATTCAGTGTTTCGGGGACTTTGTCCGGATCTAACGATGCCGGCGGAAGTCTACTAAAAGAATACCAGTATAAAATCGATGACGGGAACTGGACGGTCGGTTCGATCTTCACGCTCAGCGATACCGGAACCTATACGGTCGGTTATCGTTCGATCGATTTCGCAGGCAACCTTAGCGAAACCGGCTCGGCTGTGATCAAAGTCGACAAAACCCTACCGGAAGCTTTTGAAATCGTGGCGATCAGTCAGACGATCGATTCCATCGACATCAGCGCATCGACCAACGACCTCCATTCCGGACTCGCGCCGCTTGCCTATCGTTATTTCGACGGGACAAGTTGGTCGGCATGGATGAGTTCGCTGGATGTCGTGGCGAAAGGATATACCCGCCATCAAATCGTCGAGATCCTGGTGGAAGCGATGGATGCCGCAGGGAATGTCCGTCAAGTATCAAAGACTGTAACCACGTTAGCCAACACCGATCCTTCAGGCGTCAACGATGTCTTCGATGTGACGGAAGACGCTTTGGAAACCACTCTGGATGTGTTGGCGAACGATCTCGACCTCGACTTCGATACGCCGCTTGAAGAAGCATTGGAAATCGTTTCGATTTCCGACTTCACAAAAACCGAAGCCGGGACACTGTCGATCGTCGACAATACGATCCACTATACCCCCGCAGCGAATTATCACGGGCAATTCTCCTTTACCTATACGATGGAAGACGCCTTCGGCAGTCCTTCCACAGCGACCGTCACCGTGATCGTCGCAGCGGTGAACGATGCGCCGGTCGCCAACGACGATGGGTTCACGATGGACGAAGACGGCAGTCTTGAACTCGATGTCCTGAAGAATGACGAGGATGTCGACAGCGAGTTTGCGATCGTCTCATTCACCGAGGCCACCCATGGTGTCGTGACGCTGGTCGATGGAAAACTCAGCTATGAACCAAATCTCAACTACAACGGAACCGATACGTTCACCTACACCATCTCCGATGGCGAATTGACGTCGACCGCCACCATCGAACTTACGATCGACGCCGTCAACGACGCACCGGTCGCCAACGACGATGACTTCACGCTCGACGAAGACGGAAGTTTGGAATTGGATGTCTTGGATAACGACTCGGATGTGGACAATAGCTTCTCGATCCTCTCGTTCACCGAAGCCTCCCATGGCGTCGTGACGCTAATCGACGGGAAACTCACCTACACGCCAAACCTCAACTACAACGGAACCGATGCGTTCACCTACACCATTTCCGATGGCGAGTTGACATCGACCGCCACCATCGAACTTACGATCAACGCCGTCAACGACGCCCCGGTCGCCGTGGGCGACAAGTATCGTTTCAATGAAGACGGGACGTTGACGATGGATGTACTCCTCAATGATGCGGATCTGGATTCGATCATCACGATCCAATCCTTCACTTCGGCGAAACACGGGAAAGTCACGCTTGTATCCGGGAAACTCGTCTATCAACCTTTCCTTGATTTCAACGGGACGGACGGTTTCACCTACACCATCACCGATGGAAAACTCACGGCGACGACGATGGTCGATCTGACGGTCGACGCCGTCAACGACGCACCGGTATTGGGATTGGATGAAGGTTCGACCCGCTATCATACCCCGGTCACCCTTGATGTCCTTGCCAACGACTCCGACGTGGAAAACGATGCGCTGAGCATCATCGACGTCCATGGCGCGCTTCACGGCGTCGTCACGATCGTCGACAACAAAGTACTCTATACCCCCGATGCCTTGTTTGCGGGAGAGGACACCTTCACGGTCGTCGTCAGCGACGGGAACATCGAACGCAGTTCAAGCGTCACCGTGCGCGTTTCAGAACCGGACACCGAAGACGCCACGCCGTTTGACCCGACGCCGGAAGACCCGGGAAATCCGGGCGACCCTGAAGACGACAAGGAAATCGAAGTCGATCAACCGGGAAGCAAAGGCGACATCATCATCGTCAACGATACCGTCTACTATACTCCGAAGAAGGGTGAAAGCGGCATCGACACCTACACCATCACCGTCAAGGAAGATGGCAAGGAAATCACCTATCAGGTCGTCACCAAGATCGTCGACGGGAAAGCCACCGTCGTCGGTTTCGGACAACCGATCGGCGATGAAAGTTTCGAAGTCGCCAATAACCAAAAACTTACGGTCAAACTCAACGACTATCTTAGCGCCGATCTTATGAAAGGGGTGGCGAGTGTCAGTGTCGAGCCGGAATTCGGAACCGTTACCCTTAAGAACGGTGTATTGACCTATAAGCCTTCCAAAGAGTATGTCGGAAAAGACGGGGTCGTCCTGATGATCAAGATCGACAACCAAGAAACCCCGTTCGCCGCTTTGATCAACGTGACGGAAGCCGCGCCTTCCACCATTCCGTGGGTTTGCATCTTCGGTTGGTTGGTCGCCGCCTTGTTCCTTGCGTTCAACTACAAGAAACATGAACCCTATTTCAAACCCAGCGCCTCCCGCATCGCATCCTATATCATCCTGAACACGATGGTCATTCTCGCACTCTGCCTGTTGCGTGAAGTCGTAGGATACCCGATCGCGATGGGCTCGATGCTTGTCTGGTTAGCCTTGAATTTCTTCTTCGCCAAGCATCAAGTCGATAAGATCCACCACGCAGCGTAAACGAAATCTGGACATCCACAGCGGATGTCCTTTTTTATGAAATTTCACAAGTTGGGCATTTTCCACTTTATTTCGACGCTGAAAGCGCTTATACTATCTTTAGTGTTCTGGTGGTATGACCAGTTGGAGGAAATATGGAAATCACTCCGATCAATAAAACGAAGAATGTGCAGGAGATCGTCAAGCAGATCATCGATAAAATCAAGAGCGGTGAACTTCAGGTGGGGGATAGTCTTCCCGGAGAAAGAGCTTTATCCGAGAGTCTTCAGGTCTCCCGTCCAAGTCTTAGGGAAGCGCTGAGCGTGCTTGAAGTCATGGGGCTCATCCGTATCCGTCAAGGCGGGAAGACCGTGATCGCCCCCATCGACATGAAACCCTTAAGCGCCTTGTTATCGCCGCTGTTGTCGTCGGACCCCAAGTTCGATGCGGATCTGGTTCATTTCCGCTCCGTTCTTGAAAGCGACGCGGTCCGACTGGCTGCGAAGAACGGGGCGTCCGAAGAACTGAAACGGATCGTCGTCGCGATGAAAGACACGGTCGACGAGGGCGAAAACATCGCTTCCTCGCTCGATATCGCCTTCCACCGTGAAGTGTTCAAACTTAGCGGAAATCTCTTCCTGATCAAAGCCATGGACTTCGTGGAGAGCCTTCTCTACTACAGCGTCCAATACAACCGCAGCCACATCCTACAGAAGAAAGAATACGGCATCGCCTTGCTGAACCAGCATACCGACATCTATGAGAAAATCAAGGACCACGATGAAGACGGCGCCCAATTCGCGATGCGTCTGCATTTGGAATTCGTCCTGGACGTCATGAACGAGGAGGGTCTATGAGAATCCTAGTCTGCATCAAACAAGTACCGGATACCACCAAAGTCGCGATCGATCCCGTCACGGGAAGCCTGATCCGCTCGGGAGCGGCCGCCCGTATGAACCCCTACGACCTTTATTCCCTGGAAGCCGCCCTGCGACTGAAGGACAGCGAAGGATGCCAGGTCGACGTCTTGACCATGGGTCCGCCCAATGCCTCCGAAGTGATCAAGGAAGCCCTGGGGTGCGGAGCGGACCACGGCTATCTCATCAGCGACCGCGCGTTCGCCGGCGCCGATGTCTTGGCCACCTCGATGACCTTGAAACTGGCCATCCGATCCCTTCCTCATTCGTATGATTTGATCCTTTGCGGAAAACAAACCACCGACGGGGATACCGCCCAAGTCGGCCCGGCGTTGGCCGATCTTCTGGGGATCGCCCACTTGGCCTGGGTCGACGACATCCGTGAAGTCGACGAAACCAGCCTGATCGTCAAAGCCAACCTCAGTAAAAGCCAACAGATCTGCAAGATCCAACTCCCGTGTCTGCTCACCATCGAGAAAGACTACGCCTCGCCGCGCTTTCCCTCCTACCTCAACCTCAAGAGGGTCAAGCCCGAAAGCATCACGACGCTGACCTTGAAAGAACTGGGCGGGGAAGACGTGAAAAGCCTGGTCGGATCCTTGGGGTCACCGACATCCGTCGAAAAGATCTTCCCTCCGGAGAGCGAGACCGTCACGATGAAACTCGAAGGGAAAACCCCCGAAATCATCCAATCGCTCAACGACTATCTGCTCACCCAACACCAACTTTCGCGAGGTTCCCTATGAGTTTCATCCAGATCGATAAAAACACCTGCACCTTGTGCGAAAAATGCATCGAAGTCTGTCCTTTCGACGCCATGTCCCTCAAAGATCATGCGGTCGACATCAACGCCAACTGTAAAGTCTGCGGGATCTGCGTCCGCAACTGCCCGGTCAAAGCCATCACGAAAGTCGAAACGATTCGTCAAGAAGTCGATAAATCCGAATACAAGGGCATCTCCGTCATCGCCGAAAGCCTGGACGGGAGAACCCATCCCGTCGTCGCCGAATTATTAGGGAAAGCTCGTGAACTGGCACAGGAAATCCATCATCCCGTCCTCGCCTATGTCCTGGGAAACAAGGTGGACGCCGTCATCCAAGACTGCCTGGAATTCGGAGCGGATGTCGTCTATGTCGTCCGCGATGAAGAACTCGCCCATTTCCGGGCGGACCTCTACGGTGAAGTCCTGGCGGACCTGATCGGAAAAACCAAACCCTGCGTCGTCCTTACCGGAGCGACGCCCTTGGGAAGGTCGCTGGCGCCCAAAGTCGCCGCGCGATGCAAGACCGGATTGACCGCGGACTGTACGAAACTTGAAATCAAGGAAAACACGGATTTGGTTCAAATCCGTCCCGCCTTCGGTGGGAACATCATGGCGCGCATCGTCACGACCCATACGCGCCCTCAATGCGCAACGGTGCGCTACAACGTCTTCCGCGCCCCGTCCCGTCGGGTCGACCCGACCGGGAAGGTCATTGCGTTTAAGTATGACACGGAGTATGTCTCCAAGATCGAAGTGCTGGAAGAAACCCCACTGATCCATGACGAAAAACTCTCAAGCGCCAAACGCATCGTCGTAGCCGGACTCGGGGTCAACGATGAAAAAGGCTTGGATCTCGTGCGTCAATTGGCGCTGAAACTCGATGCCTCGCTGGCGTTCACCCGCCCCATGATCGAAAAAGGCGTCGCCTCCTATACCCAACAGATCGGTTTGTCCGGTCGCAGCGTCCAACCGGAATTGATCGTGACCTGCGGGGTCAGCGGGAGCGTACAGTTCGCCGCCGGCATGCAGAGTTCAGAGAGAATTATCGCGATCAACTCCGATCCCAATGCCGAAATCTTCAACCTCGCCCATGTGGCGGTGGTCGCGGATGCCTACGACGTCCTACCCAAATGGATCGAATCCCTGACCCAAGGAGGCTACCATGCGCTATAAAAAACTCGATGCGGCGGATCTGGAAAACCTGCGCGATATCGCGGGACGTGAAAACGTCCTGGTCGGCGAACAGATCGGCGAAGACTACACCCACGATGAAATGCCGGAATACGGACATGCATCCCCCGAAGTTTTGATCTTAGGACGCTCCACCCAACAAATCTCCGATATTCTGCGCTATGCCAACGAATACAATCTCCCCGTCACAACACGGGGTTCGGGAACCGGCCTGGTCGGTGCCTGCGTACCGATCCATGGCGGGATCCTTCTTTCCCTGCATAAAATGGATAAGATCATCGATCTCGACCTGCATACGATGACCGCCGTCGTACAACCCGGCGTCCTCTTGATGAAACTCGCCGCCAAAGCCGATGAAATCGGCTGTCTATACGCCCCCGACCCCGGAGAAAAAAGCGCCACCGTTGGTGGAAACGTTTCGACCAACGCCGGCGGAATGCGCGCCGTCAAATACGGCGTGACCCGCGACGCAGTGAAAGGCATGGAAGTCGTGTTGGCCAGCGGTGAAGTCGTCCAATTCGGAGGCAAGGTCGCCAAGAACAGTTCGGGGTATGCCTTGAAAGACTTGATGATCGGTTCGGAAGGGACGTTGGGGATCATTACGAAATTGTATCTCAAACTGTTACCCAAACCTTCCAATTACGTCTCACTTTTGATGCCGTTCGAGGATATCCATGCGTGTTTGGCTTGCGTCGAGAAAGTGCTGCGTTTGCCTGAAGTCTGTACGACCCTTGAATTCATGGAAAGGGAAGTCTTGGACGACGCGCAGGAATACCTGGGGAAGGAATTCCCGGAACACAGCGCCCCTTCGTATCTGATCGTTTCCTACAGTGCCAACAGTAAGGAAGCCTTGAACGTAGCGGTCGATGCCTGCGCCAAGGTTTGCCTTGAGAACGGTGCGAAGGACGTCTTGATTTCAGATACCGCCGAGCGTCAAAACACGCTCTGGAGCGCCCGCGGTGCGTTCTTGGAAGCCATCAAGAACAGTACGCCCACGATGGACGAATGCGACGTGGTCGTGCCATTGGCGCATATCGCGGGGTATCTCGACTTCGTACGCGAACTCTCCGCCAAACACCAGGTCCGTATCCGTAGCTTCGGCCATGCGGGGGACGGCAACCTTCACGTCTACGTCTGCAAGGATGATCTGGATGATGAAACCTGGGCTGCGACCGTTACTTCCTGCATGGATGCGCTTTATCAAAAAGCCATCGAAATGGAAGGTCAGGTCTCCGGCGAACACGGCATCGGACATGCGAAAAAGAACTATTTGAAACAATCGCTCGGGGATCTACAGATCGATCTGATGAGAAACATCAAATTCAGTTTCGATCCCAACGGCATCCTGAATCCGGATAAAATCTTCGATCTCTAGTCAACCCGTGATTTACGGGTTTTCTTTTGGGTCCGATTCTATACTTTGCCTTTCAAACCATCGTTTTCGCTCGCAAATCTTTTAAACTGTGATACGATAAAATCAGAGGTGAAAACATGCCCTACGGATATCTTGGAACCCCGGTTTTATTGGGGAAACGCTTGTATCGATTGAGCGATGACGCTTCGCTTTCGCATGTCCGCCACAACATGGACGTGCTTCTTTCGATCGCGTCCCATCACCGAAAACTGGACATCCGCCATTGGGCTGTCGACGGGTCTGTCTTTGAACGACGCATGATCGACAGCGAGAAATGGATGAAACTGATCGAGGCGTGGCAAGCCGTCGGAATCATGGTTTCAAGCGGCTATGAATCGACGCTTGCGCTGCGCGAGGCGGGACTGAACCTAACGGAAATCGACAAATCGATCCATTGGATAACATCGGGATACAAAGAGATGGAGACGGTGCGACGTAACGTGCTCGATACGCCGATCTTGAAGTTCACGGTGTTGGAGAAGGAATGGGCGAGATATAAGTATTTGATCTTGGAGAAGGATCCCAAGATCTACCAAGGCATACGAAGGATGCTGAACGATAAGACGGATGCACCGGCGATCGAGTTCTATCGCTTGGTCGACGAAGCGATGTTGAAGGAAGAGGATCGGGGGGTCGCGATCAACGCCTACCAACATGTCTTTGGGTATTTCAAACAGAGTTGGGATGCGAAACGGAAGGCGGAATTCCAAGATTTGCTTGATCAATATCGAAGAGGAGAGATTGAAAGCCGTGAGATTAAAAAAGTTCTATATGAAGAAGCGATAAGGATCAATGAACGTTATTTGATCGATTCCTATTTCTTTATCCAGAGAAAAGAGGGTAACCCATGAAGCATCTCATCCTTGTCTATTCGTTGCACGGATCGACGCTCAAAACGGCCGAAAAGATCGCCCAAGGGATACGCGAGGGCGGATCCAGCGTCGACATCTTCAAGATCACAAGCGGAGAACTTCCATCGCTTAAACCTTACGATGTGATCCTTTTCGGGATGCCGGTGTATTACTTCGCCGTACCGATCGTCATGGAGAAATTCATCGCCACCTTACCGAGGTTGCATGAGAAAAGAGTATATGCGTTTTTTACCTATGGTACCTATCACTTCCAGGCAAGCGACCATTTACGCAGGATTCTGCGTAAGAAGGATGCGGAGGTCGAGGGATGGTTTTATAGTCGCGGAGCGGATTTCTACTACCACTACAACACCCGGGGGATCCTGCCTTCCGCAGGGCATCCCGACGAGAGAGAATTAAGCGATGCGACGGAATTTGGAAGAAATATCGCGAAACGGACGAATCTTGCGGACTATCCGATGAAAAGTACGCCGCCCAAGGTAATGTATCGGGCGGAAATGTTGTTGACGAACAAATTCATGGTGACGACGATCTTCCAGCATCTTTTCCACCTGGACCGCAAGAAGTGCATCCGTTGCGGACTATGCGTCAAATCTTGTCCGACCCAAAACATCGAACGGGATGCCAACCGCTATCCCATGTGGGATTCCAAATGCACGATGTGTTTGAAATGCGAGGGCTGCTGTCCGGTCGAAGCGATCACTTCGGTGGCGGGTTGGAAGTTCCTTTCCCCGATCGTCGATGCGAACGTGAAGGCGATCTTGAAGGATAAAAACATCGATACGCAGCGCATCGTCTATCACCATGGGAAAATGCAGGATAACGTAAAGAAATGAGAAGGATTCGCATCGGAATGCATTGTATAAATCATACCTTGAGAGTATAATTATTGGTAGGAATTCATCGATTTGGAATGACTTTTGAAGGAGGACGACGATGCAAGCGAAATACAAAACGGTGGCCGACGATATCGAGAAACAAGTGTTATCCGGATTGTTTTCGGACACCCGCAAGTTGCCGACGGAAGACGAACTGATCGAAATCTACGCGGTCAGCCGTAATACGATCCGCAATGCGATCGACGTGCTGGTCCGCAAAGGGATCATCATCCCGATCCAGGGGAGCGGAATGTTCTTGCGAAGCCTGTTTTCCGATGATTGCGTCAACCTGGAGAATTTCCTCGGGCTCACCAAAGCCTTCCCCAACAAGAAGATCGGGACGAAGGTGTTGGAATTCAAGGAAATCGAAGCGGATGAGAAGTTGGCCTACATCATGCAATGCGATGTCGGGACGCCGATCCATTACATCGAACGGTTGCGTCTGGTCGACAACGTCCCCTATGTCATCGAATACTCCTACTACAATAAACTGCTGGTTCCCTATTTGAATATGGAAATCCTGCGCGGGTCGATCTACGCATTCATCACCTCCGACCCCAAGAAACAACTGGGCTATGTCGACCGCGTGATCCGCGCCGACGTCTTGAACCAACACGATGCGGAGATTCTGGGACTGAAGGCCGGTGATCCGACCTTGATCTCGGAAAACAGGGCGATGCTGAAGAGCGGGGTCATCTTCGACTATTCGATCGACATCCACAATTATAAGAACACGAAGTTCCTTAAACTCTCCAACTTCACTTGAAATCCTCCGTCTGGAGGATTTTTTTCGTCAAAATGGAATTGACAAGCTTTAAGAAGGAATGAGAAACTAAACGCAGGTATCAATCCTGAAGGAGTACAGACATGCGCACGAACTTCGATCACTTGCCGTCCCGTAAGAAAACCAACTGTACCAAATGGGATGATCTACAAAAACGTTTCGGTTGTCTATCCGACGCCGATGTCTTGCCGATGTGGGTGGCGGACATGGATTTCCCGACTCCGCCCGAGATCGTCGAAGAACTGACGAAGCGGATTTCCCAAGGGGTCTATGGCTATACCATGGTTTCCGATTCGTTTTCGACCACGGTATCGAATTGGATGAAAACGCGTCACTCCGCCTTCGTCGATCCTTCTTGGGTCAAGTTTTCACCCGGCGTCGTTCCGGGGATCGCGAACGCGATCCAAGCCTTCAGTAACGAAGGTGACGGAGTCATCATCCAGCCTCCGGTCTATTATCCGTTTTTCTCCGTCGTGGAAGACAATAAGAGAAAATTGGTGTTCAATCCTTTGATCGAAACCGATCGTTCCTATCGAATCGATTTCGACGACCTTCGCATCAAAGCGAGTCGCCCCGATGTCAAACTCATGATCCTCTGCAACCCCCACAATCCGGTCGGAAGGGTGTTTAGCCGGGAAGAGTTGCTGAAGATCGGTGAAATCTGTCTGAAGAACGATGTGAAACTGATCGTCGATGAAATTCACGCCGACATTGTCTTCACACCCCATGTCCATGTTTCCTTTCTGACGATGCCGGATGAGATTCGAAGCAATAGCATCGTTCTGATTTCCCCGAGTAAAACCTTCAATCTGGCGGGGTTTCAAACCTCGGCGGTCATGATCCCCGATGTTGACCTTCGTGCGAAATACCAACGTCGATCCGAAATCACACGCACCACAAGCATCGGGTGCTGCGGGGAAACCGCGCTGGAAGCCGCATACAACCGCTGCGCCTATTACGCCGACGAATTGGTCGAGTACCTGAGCGGGAATAAACAGTATTGTGAGGAACAAATCAAAACGCGTTTTCCGGAATTGACGCTCTTCGAACTGGAAGGGACCTATCTGCTATGGATCGATTTCAGAAAAGCGAAAATCGATGTGAACGACTTGGATCGCTTCATGATCGAAGACGTGAAAGTGGCCGTCGACTATGGCCATTGGTTCGGGGAAGAGGGTCGCGGATTCATCCGCCTCAACATCGCCTGTCCCAAAACCTTGCTTGAGGAAGCGTTTGATCGTTTGGAACATGCGTTGCATCCGATGTCAACCTAGAAAGAAGGGAAGTTCAGCCTCCCTTCTTTTTTATGCAAAGAAGTGTATAATTGTCGCATTAATTATTCATTATGTTCGCTGAATGGTGTATAATTTATTCATAACGTACGGAGGATCAGGCATGGACGCAACGAACTACTTCACTAAAACACAAGAAATCCTGGAAAACGCGACGAAATCGCAAAAAGAAGCCATCGTCCACATGGCGAAGGTCATGGGGGATTGCATGGTCGACCAAGGACTTATCCAACTCTTCGGGATCGGACCCGATCGCGCGTTCGCGATGGAGTTGGGATACCGGGCCGGCGGATTGATGCCCTATCATCAACTCAACATGAAAGACCTGGTTCTACGAGGTCACCTGACGTTGGATGAAATGAGCGATCCGGCGTTCTACGACCGCACGGATCTGGCCGAGAAACTTTGGAATCTCTATACGATCGATCCCAGGGACATGGTGTTGATCTATGCGGCGGAAGAAGTCTATGACAGTACGCTGGCATTGGCGAGAATCGCAAGGGAGAAGGGGCATAAGGTCCTTTTGGTCGCTTCCTTCGATGCGATCCTGAACTCGAAACATAAAGAAAACGCTGCCCTACTCATCGACTTGACGTATGCGACCTTGAACCTTTGCACACCGTATCCGGACACCGTTTTGGAAATCATGCCGGGAATCAAGATCACCCAGGTCACCAACGTCGTCGGGAATTGCTTCGCCCAGATGCTGACGGCGGAAACCTATCGCTATCTGGTCGAAAACGGTCACGATGCACCGATTCTGCTGAGCGCCAACGTCACCGGCGCCGATGTCCATAACCGCAAGATCTCGGATGTCTATCTGGGACGCTGGAACGCCTAGGAGGAACCCATGAACCACATCACGATGGAAGTATTCAACGAAGCGTTGAAAAAACTAGTGCAGACCCTGCAAAACCAAGAAATGAAGAACATCAAAGAAGCATCGAAACTCTGCTATGAAAGCATGAAGGACGACGGGGTTGTCCATATCTTCGGATCGGGGCATTCGGTCGGATTCGGAATGGAATGTACCGGCAGAGCGGGATCCTTGGTTCCGTTCCATATGATCGAAACCTCGGATTTCGTCACCAAAGGCTTGTATTCGCTGGCGGAGTTCAAAGACCCCGACAACATCTTCGAACGCCGTCCCAACATCGCGGATAAACTCTACGACCTCTATGACATCCGTCCCCAAGACGTCTTCATCATCATCTCCAATTCCGGCATCAACGGTCTGGTCATCGATCTGGCACTGACCGCCAAAGCCAAAGGTCATAAGATCATCGTCATCACCAGCATGCAGCACACGTTGGCCGAACCCAGCCGTCATCCCAGCAAGAAAAAACTCTATGAACTGGGCGACGTGGTCATCGACAACTGCGGTCCTCGCGGGGATGCCTTGCTTGAAACCGGCAACATCGAAAAGATCTGTTCGGTTTCCTCCATCACCGGCATCTACATCGCCCAATCCTTGACGGTCGAGATTTCCCGGATGTTTAAGGAAAGCGGGATCGAACTTCCGCTGCTTTATAGCCATGAGGTCGAAAACCATCTCGAACACAACCAAGAATTACTTGCGAAATACAAGGGGAGGATCAACGCATGAAGTACGAATTCGAATACATGAACCAAATCCTCGGACTCTTCGATAAAGTGTATGAAAGCGAAAAAGAGAAAATCAAGGAATTGGCCGTCTTGTTTGCGGACAACATCCGCTCCAACCGCATCATCCACGTCTTCGGGACCGGTCATTCGCATATGGTCGGCATCGAACTNNAATTCCGGCCGCAACGCGATGCCGATCGAAATGGCGATGCGGGCGAAAAAGGAAGGCGTATATACGATCGCCCTGACCAACCTCCACCAATCCCGACACACGACTAGCCGTCATCCCAGCGGAAAACGACTTTTCGAAATCGTCGACATGGTTTTGGACAACTGCGTCCCCGACGGCGACGGATTGATGACGGTAGGCGGGGTCCTGACGGGTCCGGGGTCCACGATGTCCAGTCTGTTGATCCTGAATACGATCGTCAACGAAGCCCTGCAGATCTTGGCGAAAGAAGGCGCCGAACTTCCGGTCTTCCAATCGCAAAACGTAGACGGCTTCAACAACGACGCGCTTTATGCCAAATATGGCGACCGCGTCAAACACTTTTAATTCAATTTAGTCATCGCCCCGTGAATCGGGGCTTTGTTTAGTGTCGGTAAAGATGGACTATACTCAAAACAACAGAACATGAGGAAAAAGGAATGGACTTACGATTAAGGTTCAATGAAAATGCGGATAACTATGATGAATTTAGACCGACTTATCCAGATGAGTTATTTTCAGACATCATTAATTATTCCGGCATAGGGAATACAAGTAAGGTTTTGGAGATTGGTATCGGCACCGGACAGGCGACACCTCCGATTCTAGAGACTGGATGTCATGTTACCGCCATCGAGTTAGGAGACAGTCTAGCAAAGTTTACAAAAGAGAAATTCGGCGCTTACAACAATATCGAGATTATAAATATTGATTTTATGGAGTATACGTTGGAAGAAGATCGTTTTGATTTGATCTATTGTGCCACCGCATTTCATTGGTTACCAAGAGAAGAGGGATATAGAAAAGTAAAAGAAGCCCTCCGTGAAAACGGAACAATCGCCCTTTTCTGGAATCATCCGTTTCCAAATCGAAAAGACGACATCAGCAATGTGGTTAATCGAAGGGTTTACGACAAATTCCGGCCATCGGATAAGGATATCATCGAGTTCTCTGAGCATGACTGTCAAAAACGTATCTTGGAGTTAGAGCGATTTGGTTTTCGGGATATTCAAGCGAAATTGTATCAAGGGGTAAGAACGCTTACCACCGATGCATATATTTCTCTTCTTAATACGTATTCGGATCATCGAGCTTTGGACATAGAAATTAAAAGTGCCTTTGAAACGGAAATGAGAAACGCATTGGATGAGATCGGCGGCAAGATCAATATCTACGATACGATTGACTTATACTTGGCAAGAAAGTAATAATGAACGCTTCTTGAGATGACCATCATTCCCATTCGTCGATATCCATCATTCTTTTTTCTTACTTAACATCATCTTAACCGAATGGACCCCCGCCTCGTAAATAGGGGTTTTCTTCTGTCTGCCTCGTGTATCCCCTTTGAACGTTAAGCGCTTTCATGGTAAAATTAGAGACGAAAAGAGGGAGAATCATGAAACGTAAACGTATCTTCGCCATCTTGTTGAGCGTACTCTTGTTGGCGACACCTTTTTTATCGCTCAAAGGCGCACTGTCGATCCGTGCCGCCGATCAAACAACCCTAACGATCCACTATAATCGCCCCGATGGGAACTATGAAGGATGGAATCTCTGGCTCTGGGAAACCGGGAAAGACGGGGCGTCCTATGATTTTACCGGCACCGATGATTTCGGTGCGATCGCCGTCGTCACGATGGATACCACCGCGCTTGAGTACGGGTTCATCGTCCGACTTAACGAATGGGAAAAGAAAGACATCGATGCCGACCGATTCATCACGGCCAGTTCGGGCAAAGCCGAAGTCTGGCTGAAATCCGGCGATGCGACCGTCTATGAAAGCAAACCGACCTTAGGACCGGGGGAAGACCCCGACCCCATCGAAGGGGACGTTACGATCAACGTCCACTATCATCGCTTCGACAACAACTATACCGATTGGAACCTATGGATGTGGCCCAAGGGCGCCGAAGGCGCATCCTATAACTTTACCGGTGAAGACAGTTACGGGAAAATCGCTTCGATCAAACTCGCTCCCGGAGCCGCCACGGAAGTCGGTTTCATCATGCGTAAGGGGGAATGGTTGGCGAAAGACATCGATGCCGACCGGTTCATCCCGCTCTCCAAACTCAAAAACAAGGTCGTGGATGTCTGGTTGCTTCAAGGCGACCCGAAAATCTACTATGCCGCCGCCAGCGTCGATCTATCGCCGAAGTTCCTCGGGGCGAAACTGGACGGGGTCGACCTGGTCTCCGTCAGTTTAAGCGTCCCGATGACCTTGCTGAACGATAAGAAAGAAGGATTGGTCCTGAAGGACAGCGATGGAACCATCGTGGGGATCAAGACGTTCATCTTCAGCGAAGGCGTGACCTCGCCGAGTTCCAGCAACTTCAAGTTCTTTACGGAAACGCCGCTTGACTTATCCAAGACCTATACCTTAACCAAAGCAGGTTACGGCACCATCGCCCTGACCTTCAACAATGTCTTCAACACTTCCGCCTTCGAGGAAACCTACGGGTATGACGGGGAACTCGGAGCCATCTATACCCCAACGAAACCCACGTTCAGACTATGGGCTCCGACGGCGACCGCCGTCACCTTGAACCTTTATGCCCAAGGAAACGACTCTATGCCGACGTCATCCGTCGCGATGAGTAAAGACGCCAAAGGAACCTGGATTCATGAAGCCAGCGGGGATTTGGATAAGACCTACTATACCTATACCGTCACCGCTTTGGGTGAAACCAAAGAAGCAGTCGATCCTTATGCCCGTGCCGTCGGTGTCAACGGGAACCGCGGGATGGTACTCAACCTCGATGCGACCGATCCCGTAGGTTGGGAAGACAGCGATCGTCCGGAATTCGAGAACAGTACGGATGCGATCATCTACGAAGCGCATATCCGCGATTTGAGCGTTTCGCCGGATTCAGGCATCACAAATAAGGGGAAATTCCTCGGTCTGACCGAAGAAAACACCGTCACCGCCAACGGCATCAAGACCGGCTTAAGCCACTTGGTCGAATTGGGCATCACCCATCTGCATTTGTTGCCGGTGTTCGATTTCAGATCCATCGACGAAACCAAACTCGAAAACAACAGTTTCAACTGGGGCTACGACCCGCAGAACTTCAACGCGCCCGAAGGTTCCTATTCCACCGATCCCTATCACGGGGAAGTGCGTGTCAAGGAATTCAAGGAAATGGTCCAAGCCTTGCATGAAAACAACATCCGTGTGGTCATGGACGTCGTCTATAACCACACCGGGGCTTCCGCCGACTCCGATTTCAGTAAGATCGTCCCGAATTATTACTACCGCATGAACGAGAACGGATCGTTCTCCAACGGGTCCGGGACAGGCAACGAAACCGCCTCCGACCGGATCATGGTGCAGAAATTCATCGTCGATTCCGTCGTGTATTGGGCGACCGAATACAAAGTCGACGGTTTCCGTTTCGACCTGATGGCTTTGCATGACATCGATACGATGAATAAAGTGCGTGAAGCGCTCAATGAAATCGATCCTTCAATCATCGTGTATGGCGAAGGGTGGACCGGCGGGGCTTCCCCGCTTCCCGATGACCAGAAAGCGCTGAAAAAGAACATTTCGCAGATCGACGGCACGGCAGCGTTCTCCGACGATATCCGCGATGCCATCAAAGGCCATGTCTTCTCCGATCTTGACAAAGGATTCGTGAACGGGGGCTTGGGCTTGGAAGAAAGCATCAAGTTCGGGATCATCGCTTCCACCATGAACAACAAGGTCGATTATTCCCAAGTCAAATATTCCAAGACGCCCTATGCGCGCGATCCCTACAGCGTCGTTTCCTATGTGGAAGCACATGATAATCTAACGCTTTGGGATAAGTTGAGCCTCACCAACCCGGATGCCACCGAAGAAGAACTCATCGCCATGCACCGGATGGCCAATGCGATCGTCCTGACTTCCCAAGGCGTCGCCTTCCTGCATGCGGGAAGCGACTTCCTGCGTACCAAGGATGGCAACCATAACTCATACAACGCCCCCGACGCGATCAACCAACTCGTCTGGGAGCGCAAGGAAACCTATTACGACAACTTCGAATACTTCCAGGGCTTAATCGAATTGAGAAAAGCGCATCCCGCGTTCCGCATGATGACTGCCGATCTGATCCGTAAGAATTTGGACTTTGTGGAAATGCCGCAAGCCAACATGGTCGGCTACACCCTCAGCGACAATGCCAACGGCGACACATGGGATACCATCGCGGTATTGATGAACGCCAATGACGAAGCGATCGAAGTCACCCTTGAGAAATCGGGATGGCATGTGGTGGTCAACGGGGAAGACGCCGGGGTCGAAACCCTTGAGAAAATCTCAGGCAAAACGATCACCGTCGAGCCGCATACCCTCATGGTTTTGGTCGATTCAGGAAGCATGGGCGGATCCAACCTGTGGATCTACATGATCGTCGGATTGGCCCTTGGACTTGGCGCCGCCGCCCTCTATATGAAAAAGAAAGGGATTTCCCCTTTCGCGAAGAAAACTCTTTAAGTTACTCAAGATAAAAGCCGACTGTTGCTGCAATCGGCTTTTTTCATGGGTTCAATTTTTGAAAGGGAGGGTTACTCACAATTGTCCCCGTTGGTGCGGATCACTTCCTGATAGAAAACGAAGGAATCCTTCTTGATCCGCGGTAAACCCGGGTCCAGGAAATCAATATAGACAAAGCCATATCGCTTCTGGAAGCCGTTCAACCAACTCAGGAGATCCGTGAACGACCACGTGCAATACGCGATCAGGTCCACGCCCTCCAAAATCGATTGTTTACATCTTACAATATGTTCTTTCAGATAGTCAATCCGATAGCCATCATGAATTTCATTGTTTTCAAGGACATCGAAGGCGCCCAACCCGTTTTCACTGATAAACAGAGGTTTATGATAGCGATCGTTCAATTCTTTCAGTGAATAAAGCAGACCGTCGGGATCGATCGCCCAATCCCAGTCGGTATAGCGGATGTGGGGGTTATAGACGTTCTTGTAGAGGCCGGGGATGCCGCTCTCTTTGAATTGTCCCTTGACGCCGTCGGTGTTGAACTTCTCCATCGACGCCCCGTCGATCGGATTGTAGGCGAGGGTGGTGCTTTGGTAGTAGTTGATGCCGATGAAGTCCGCGTGCTTCGCGGCGTAGGCCATCAATTCAAGATCTTCCGAAGTGATCTCGGGAAGGATGCCGAGCTGTTTGAAGTAATCCATCGCCCATTGGGGATAGGAACCCTTATAGTAACTGTCGCAATGCCACCAGTTCACGGTCTGATAATACTTATACTGCGCTTCCTTGTCCCAATGTTCCTGTGAAACGGCGTAGCCGGGGGTGTAGGCGATCGAGGATCCGATCATCCCGGGGATGTTTTTCTCCTTGAACGACTTCACGACGCTCGCATGGACCAGGGCGGTGTTATGGTAGGCTTGCAGGTATTCCTTCTGGTCGGTATGGCCGGGAGGATGCATCGCCAGGATATAACCCAGGGAAGTGAAGATGTTGGGTTCGTTGAGGATGATCCAGTACTTGACGCGACCGCCGAAATGCTTGAAACAGAGTTCGGCGTACTGCGTGAAGTCGGCGACGATGTCGCGGCTTAACCACCCGTCGTACTTATCCTGAAGCGACGCGGGTAGATCCCAATGATAAAGGGTGACGACGGGCTCGATCTGGTTTTCGATGAGGGTATCGATCAATTGCGAATAGAAGTCGATGCCGGCTTGGTTGACTTCGCCGACCCCGTCGGGGATCAACCGTGGCCAACTGATCGAAAAGCGATAGGCTTCCAAGCCCATATCCTTCATCAACGCCACGTCTTCCTTGAAACGGTGGTAGTGGTCGGTCGCGATGTCGCCGTTGGTCCCTTCGAAGGTTTTCCCCGGGAGTTTCACCCATCGATCCCAGATGGAAGGGCCTTTTCCGTCCTGGTCGAACGCGCCTTCGACCTGATACGCGGCCGAAGCGCTTCCCCAAAGGATTTTCTTATCCGACATGTTCTTCCACGTTGAAGAACAAAACGGATCCGAATTCGGATTGTTTGATCGTGTTCTTCGCGATTTTCACCGCGGCTTTAGGATCGCCTTCGACACTGAAATACAACTTCATATTGTCTTGCTTCACGAAGGTGAACGTCACATTTTCGATGGTTTTCCCATCCAACAATGCGCGGATAAAATCCCTCTTCAGAGG
Source organism: Erysipelotrichaceae bacterium (assembly GCA_003520745.1). Lineage (GTDB taxonomy): Bacteria > Bacillota_I > Bacilli_A > Erysipelotrichales > Erysipelotrichaceae > GWE2-51-13. Next base: position 42,050 of record DOUE01000021.1, on the reverse strand, counting down.
GGCGTTGACGATGATCATAGGTCTACTCCTTTTCAAGTGATAGTTTGAGCGCGGTCAGTTTGCGATAGAGTTTCTTCTTTCCGACATTACGCAAAACCGGTAGGCTGAATAATTTGTAATTGAGGGATTTGAATTTGTTGGTGCTGTCGGCGCTTTCCGTCAAGATCACGCGCGACCATCCTTCCTCATCCGCAAGGATCTGATAGCGGACGACCAAGGAATCCTGACCATAGACCGAAACGAAAGCCAAGGATTCTCCTCTTACCCGTTCCGTGACTTCCTGATCCATTTCGATCGACTTCCCGTAGATCTTTTGCGTATGGGTGATTTTCTTCCCCAACAATTGACCGGGCTGACAGGAAAAGGCTTTGCAGAGTTCTTTTTCGAGATAGGCGTAGATGACGTCGGGGGTTTGCTGGATGTAGATTTCGTTTGTGACCATGGGTGGATCCTCCTTATAAAGAAACGCCCCGATCCCATGCGGGACCGGGGACGTTTTTTCGAGTAGGGTTTACTTCTTTTCGGCTTGTGCGTTGGCGACGAAGACGAAGGGTAGGTAGATGAAGAAGGCGATGACCAAGTTGACCGCGGCGACGATGACGGCACCGAAGCTACCGTTGGTGGACAAGAAGGCGTTCAACAGCGGAGGCGTCGTCCAAGGAACGGAGTTGACGATCGGACCGGCGAAACCGGCGACGGTCGCGAAGTAGGCAACCAGAGTCAGGATCGGTTGAACCAAGATGAACGGGATCAAGTAGATCGGATTCAAGACGACCGGGAGACCGAAGAGGATGGGTTCGTTGATCATGAAGATCCCCGGAGCCAAGCCTAACTTCGCGACTTCTTTGGCGTCTTTGGATTTAGCGAACATCAGCAACGCGGCGATCAGAGGCAAGGTCGCGCCCGATCCGCCTAAGAAAACGTAGGCATCCCAGGATCCACGAACCCACGGTGCCAACTGGTTGGCGGCCGTACCGACTTCGCGGATGCCTTGACCATACATTTGGATATTCAGCGTTCCCAAGGTTCCGTAGATCGGGCTCATGAAGGCTTCCAGGATGTTGGCGCCATGCAGACCGAAGAACCAGAACACAGGAATCAGGAAGGATACGAAGACGATGGAGTAGATGCTTTGTCCAAGTTCCATGAAGGTTTCGGACAGATAGGTTTCAAACCAGGTGAAGATCGACATCGAAGCGAATTTGTTGAAGCAATAGGCGACGATCGCGAAGCTCAATACCGTCAGGAAACCCGGGATGATCGCGGAGAAGCCGCGGGCGACCGCCGGAGGAACGGTATCGGGAAGTTTGAAGACCCAATTCTTTTTGACGACCGCGAAATAGATTTCCGGACCGACCAAACCGACCAACAAGGCGATGAAGATCCCCTGTGCGCCCAAGAAGTTTCCGACCCAGCTTGCGACGGCCGGATTGTTGCGGGATAAGGCACCCAGCAATACGAAGGAGGAAACGTTCATCAACGCGACGGCGGAAGGATCTTTGTGTTCCCCTAGGGCTCTATTGTACCCTAAGGAGAAAGTCAAGGCAAGCGCGAGGATGGAGAACGTACCGGATTCCATCAAACTGAACAAGGGCGCGACATTCGCGTTTGCCCAGACGATGAACGCGTTTTCCGCGCCGCCCGGAATGTAGCCGGCCAATAACGACCAAGGTACGAAGAATACGTTATTCAACAAGACGGCGAAGGCACCGACCATTACCAGCGGCAATAATCCGGCGAACGCGTCACGGATCGCGACCAAGTGCTTCTGATTTCCGAACTTGGCGGCGATGGGGACAAACTTCTCTTCTAAGAGGGTGATTAAACCATTCATGAGTTTTCTCCTTTGACCTTTCTCTATGGTTACCATCGATGGAAAATCTTCCGTCAACGGATGTTCCCGACTTGAATGCGTATTTTCGTGGACATTCATCCACGAAAAGGTCTACGATATGAAGAGAGGAATAAGCGCAACCAAATTTGTGAATACAAGCCAACTTAATAGATTCATTGGTATCTCTTTACGTTGTCATTATATATCCAATCTTTTCGGTTTGTAAAGAGGGAATCACAAAATTTCACATTTTTCATCATAATGCTTTTAATTCATTGGTATGATTTGATATAATAGGTACATCTATAAAAGGAGGTCATTATGAAAAACGGATTGAAGATCGTCACCATCGGAGGCGGATCGAGCTATACCCCCGAGCTTGTCGAAGGGTTCATCTTACGGATCAAGGAGTTGCCGGTCAAAGAATTATGGTTGGTGGATGTGGAGGCAGGGAAGGAAAAACTGGCGATCGTCGGAGATCTGGCCAGACGAATGGTGAAAAAGGCCGGCGTCGATCTTGAAATCTTTACGACCCTGGATCGCAGGGAAGCGCTGAAAGATGCGGACTTCATCACGACCCAGCTTCGGGTCGGCGGACTCGACGCCCGGATCCTGGATGAAAGCATCCCCGCAAGACACGGCCTGATCGGCCAGGAAACCAACGGGGCCGGCGGCATGTTTAAGGCGCTGCGTACCATTCCGGTCATCTTCTCGATCATCGAAGACGCGAAGGAACTTTGTCCCGACGCGTGGATCATCAATTTCACCAACCCGGCCGGATTGGTGACGGAAGCCGTCCTCCGCTATGCGGAGTGGGACAAATTCATCGGGGTCTGCAATCTGCCCTACGGCATGGAAGTGGCCACCGCCAAGATGCTAGACGTCGAAAAGAGCCGGTTGCGCATCGACTTCGCAGGACTTAACCATATGGTCTTCGGTCTGGATTTCTATGTGGACGGCAAGAGCGTCAAGAAGAAACTGTTCCACGATTTACTGGATCAGGCCGGTAGCGTCACGATGAAAAACATCGCCAACCTCCCGTGGTCGCCTGAGTTCCTGCGCGGGCTCGATGCGATGCCCTGCGCCTATCATCGTTATTATTTCCAAAAAGAAGAGATGCTGAAACATGTCCTGGAAGATTTCGCTCATGGGAAAACACGCGGGACGATCGTCAAGGAAGTGGAAGAACAACTCTTCAGACAATACGCGGATCCCACCCTCGACATCAAACCGGAAGAATTATCCCAACGCGGCGGTGCGTTCTACAGCGATGCCGCATGCAATCTGATTTCCTCGATGTATAATGATAAGAGAGACATCCAAACCGTCAACACGCGCAACCGTGGGGCGATCGCAAGTCTGCCAAACGACGTGGCGGTTGAAGTTTCCTGCGTGATCACCAAGGAAGGACCGCGTCCCCTGACGATGGGTCGGCTTCCGATCGCAGCGGAAGGGATCGTTCAGCAGATCAAGGCGTTTGAACTCCTCGTGGCGAAAGCGGCGATCAGCGGCGACTACAACGACGCCTTGGTGGCCATGATCACCAATCCGCTAGTCCAAAGCGAAGTGCTCGGACGTAAGGTATTGGATGAACTCCTGATCGCGCATAAGCGCCATCTCCCGCAATTCAAGGCGGTAATTCAGAAACTGGAGGGATAAGGATGAAAATCATCGTCAACGCCGACGACTTCGGCCTCTGTCAAGGTCAGAATTTCGGCATCCAACTCGCCCACCGTCATGGCATCGTCACTTCGGCCTCCCTCATGCCCAACATGAAGGGGTTTATCGAAGCGGTCAACCTTGCCCATGAGAATCCGAATCTTGGAATCGGCGTCCACTTGGTCCTCAGTGCCGGGAAACCAGTATTAAGTGCGGATAAAGTCAAGTCTTTGGTCGGAATCGACGGAAGTTTCAAGAAATTCAACGGAATGAAACAATTGAATCTAAATATCGATGAACTGGAGAATGAATGGCGCGCCCAGATCGAAAAGGTCATCTCCTCGGGCATCCAACCGGACCATCTCGACGGCCACCATCATCTCCACCAACATCCCGACACCTTCGAACTGACCCTGAAACTCGCCAAGGAATACAAGCTTCCCATACGTTACCTTCCGGGAGTCGATCCGGTGAGGGAATTACAACTGCTTCGTCAATCCGGCGTGAAGTATGCCTATTGTGTCCCCGACTTCTATAAGGAAGGCGTCACCCGCGAGTATTTCTTGAATTTCATCGGACTGCACGAGCACCTCGACCAAGACTTACTGGAGGTCATGTGTCATCCGGCCTATCTGGATCCCTACATCCTCCTGCATTCTTCTTACAATCTGGACCGTGTCAAGGAACTCGCGATCTTGACGGATGATTCGATCAAGAAATCCTTGTTGGATGACGGAGTCCAGCTGACCACGTTCAAAGAAATCCAATAGAAAAAGGCGTATCCGACCAACGGATACGCCTTTGGTATATAATGGAGAAGAAGGTGGTGCATCAATGAAAAAAACACTGCATATCGATGGCATGTATTGCGCGCATTGCGCCGGCATGATCAATATCCAAATGTATGCGTTGGAAGGGGTCAAGGATGTCAAGGTCAGCATCGGCGACAAGACGGCCGTCTTGACCCTGGATCGCGACATCGACGAGTTCGACTTGAAGAACGCCGTCCGTAAAGCCGGGTATACACTCATAAGCATCGACTAAAGAAACGCTCGCGCGTTTCTTTTATTTTAGGGTTTGTATGAGGGTGTTCGCGATTTCGATCATCCCGAAGTTGCTTGGATGGATGAAATCGGTGCTCAGGTTATGCATCGACAGCGCCGTCATCGGATCGACATAGACGATTTTTCCGGTGTTTTTCTCCTCGACGATTCTTTTCAGGATCGCGCGGTATTCCGCCGGCGAACTCACGATCACATCGCGCGGACTGGACATTCCGTAATCCCCGTAGAAGGGAAGGGTGCCCAGACATACGATCTTGGCTTGGGGTTGATGCATCATCAATCCGTCGACCAGATAACGCACGCGTTTTTCGAATTCTGCACCGGAAATCCCCGCCACCAGCATGTTGACGCAAAGTTCCAGAACGACGATGTCGTAGGTGCCGCTCTTCATCAGGAAGTCCGCGACTTCCTTTTCACAAAGACAATTCCCGGCCAGCCCATAGTTCACCAGGTCGGCGTTGAGTGTGCGGGCGACGATGTTGGGATAGGTCAGATCGACGGCGGTCGGGAAGAACCCCTGGGTGATGCTCGTCCCGTAGGTCATCATCTTCAGGGAAGGGACTTCATCTTCGAAAGGCAGACGATGTTTCCCGCTCACGCGCTTGATCAAGACATTGTCCGAAAAGATGCAGATGCGGACTACATCGAAAGAGAAACCAAACGGATGGGGGAATCGGTCGGTCAATTCGACATCGTTGAGTTTGGCGATCAACACCGGGATCGTCGTCTCCTTCTCGAAGTGGATTTCTTCCGGATAGGCCATGTCCCCGTAATACACCATGACTTTGGTCATATGGCGTCGACCCATCGACTCCAGCGTGACATAACAATCCTCAAGCGGGACAAGACGGATCTCCGTCCCGTTGAGTTGATAGGCGGTCGTATGCTTGATGGCTTGATTGACGGCGTGCGGATAGCGCGATAAAATCTTCCTCCCCCGTACTTCGACCAATTCGCTAATTCCGTGCAGATCCATTCCCAGGTATTCCATAGATGTCCTCCGGCTTTTCTTCATGATAGCACAGAGTTTGCAAGAAAATGCAAAGATATCATCAAAATGTTCGAAATCGTTGTGGTATTCGCGAAATGATGATACGATAAACCCAAGATGAAGTGTAAATCGAATACAATATGACAAAAAATGACAAATATGAACATCATCAAGGAGGAAACAGGATGAACATCAGTTCGAAGTATGTCGAGGAAGCGATTCGTATTTTACGTGAGATCGAAGCGACGCAAGAGGACAAGATCGAAACGGTGGCGCAGCTTTTCGCCGCCAGCATCGCCGACGACGGGTTGGTCCATGTCTATGGGTCGGGTCATTCACGGATGGGCGTCGAAGAGATGTTTCCGCGCTATGGCAGCTTTCCCGGTTTCCATCCGATCATCGAACTCTCCACAAGCAACTACGGCCAGGTCGTCGGAGCCAACGGCATCTACCAATCCATGTTTCTGGAGAACGTGGAAGGGCTCGCCGCGCAAATCGTCCGTAATTTCAAGTATCGCCCCAACGATGTTTTCCTTCTCTTCTCCACCTCGGGGGCCGGCAACGTGGTCATCGACATGGCGATCGAAGCACGTAAGCTAGGTTTAAAGACCGTCGGGATCACCGGAGTCAAGAATAGCGGACTTGTGAAAGCGAAACATTCGACGGGTCGAAAACTTACCGATGTCTGCGACCTGGTGATCGATACCTGCGTTCCCGTGGGCGACGCAGCGATCTGGATCGACGGGTTGGAGTATCCGGTCGGACCGATGTCCACCATCGCGAATTCCGCCATCGTCAATATGATCAAGGTCCGGGTCGCCGAACTGTTGACCCTTCAAGGGAAACCTCCGCTGGTCATCACGGGAGCCCAAGTCATCGGCGATGTTGCCGCAAAGGAAACCTTCGACGCCGTGATGGAAGAATATGATCGAAGAAGCCGCCGATAAGGCATTAGGATTGCGATAAACCATCCATCATTCTATAATTTGTATATACAAATATAGAAGAAGAACTTCTGAAAGGGAAACCATGAACGACGTATACACACAATACTTGAAAGCGACGACGAAAATCATCAACGACATCGCCGAAACCCAGATGGACAAAATCGAGGCAGCGTCCAAACGTTTCGCCGACGCCATCGCCGACGGCGGCTTGGTCCATGTCTATGGCTCGGGCCATTCCCGCATGGCGGTGGAAGAAGTGTTTCCACGCTACGGAAGCTATCCCGGCTTCCATCCCATCGTCGAACTCTCGATGACCTATCACAACCAGGTCGTCGGCGCCAACGGACAGCGCCAAGCCATGTTCATCGAGAACGTGGAAGGCTTGGCCGAACAAATCCTGCGTAACTTCGTCTTTTACCCCAAAGACGTTTTCTTGCTTTTCTCCACCAGCGGCGTCGGCAACGTCGTCATCGAAATGGCGATGGGGGCGAAACAACGGGGTATGTTCGTGGTCGCGGTCGTCGCGGTCGAAAACAGCCTGAAAACCCCGGTCAAACATTCCAGCGGCAAGAAACTGATCGACATCGCCGACCTGGTCATCGATACCTGCGTCCCTTTAGGGGACGCGGCGGTTCGCGTACCCGATCTAATCTATCCTGTCTCACCGACTTCGACCATCGGTAACACCTTGGTCGTCAACCTCATCAAAGCGCGCGTCGCGGAACTTCTGACCGAAGCCGGCCAACCGCCCTTGGTCTTGACCAGCCCGCATTTCATCGGCATCGATGCTTCCCGCGCCATCTTCGAAGCCACCTATAACGACTATCGGCGTCGTACCCTACGCAATCAATGAACACGCAACGCGTCGTCGTGATCACGGGTGCCCTGGGCGGGATCGGGCAAGCGTCGATCAATCTGTTTCTAGCACAAGGCGACCGGGTCGTCGGGATCGACATGAAACCATCAAACGACCCCTTGGTTCTTTCGCTTGTTTCTTCCTTTCCGGAGTCTTTCCGCTATGAAACGGTGGATTGTACCAACGAAAATGAAGTAGAATCCGCACTTGAGCGCATCGAAAAGGAATTCGGATTGATCGAGGTCCTCTTCAACATCGCCGGCGGGAGCGGCCGCCGCTTCGGCGACGGTCCCCTTCATTCACTCTCCATGGACGCCTATCGCCAAACCTTCGACCTCAACCTCACGACCCAGATCGTCATGAACAAGTTCATGGTGAAACGTTGGCTTGAGTCAAACCGCGGCGGATGCATCATCAACACCGCCTCCGTCCTGGGCATGGTCGGGGGAAACGAGATGTTTTCGACCCACGCCTATGCCGCCTCAAAGGCGGCCATCATCGGGATGTCGCGTGCGATGGCGATCTACTATGCCAAACAACATATCCGGGTCAACGTCATCGCACCCGGGTTGATTGAAACCCCCATGAGCCTGCGGGCCCAAAGCGACGAAGACATATTGAACTACATGGACTATAAACAACCCATCTATGCGTCTAAGCACAAACTTGGCAACCCGCTTTCGGTCGCCAAAGCCGCGACTTTCCTCGCAGCCAAAGAATCGGATTTCATCACCGGGATCATCCTCCCGGTCGACGGAGGTTGGACAGCACAATGACAAACTACGCAAAACGAATCGATAAGATCGTATCGACCGAAATCCTCGTCGTAGGCGCCGGCAGCGCGGGATGCAACGCCGCGATCGCTTCCGCCAGGGAAGGTCGCAAAACGATGCTTGTGGAACGCTATGGCTTCGTGGGAGGGACCAGCACCTACATCCTGGATACATTCTACGGTTTCTATCTCCCCGGCAAAGAAGGACGCAAGGTGGTCGGAGGCATCCCCGACCTGATTTTGGATAAACTCAAACAGAGAGGGGCGATGCTGCTTCGCCCCAACACCTACGGGGCGGGGACGGGGATCACTTACGACCCCGAAACCTTGAAAGTCGTCTATGAGGAACTCTTGACGGAATCCAAGGTCGACATCCTTCTGCATAGCTTCGTGGTCGACGTGTTGAAAGAAGGAAACAGGATCACCGGGGTGATCGTCGTCAACAAATCCGGGTTCCTGAAGATCGAGGCCGACATCGTCATCGATGCTTCGGGCGATGCGGACATCGTCGCGCTCGCCGGTCTTCCGTTTGACGGGATCGGTTCGCATGAACCGGTCCAATCCCTAACGACGACGTTCAGACTCTGCAACGTCGACAACGAAAAAGCCAAAACCTTCACCAAGAACCAAATGTGGGCATGGATGAAGGAAGCCAACGCCAGCGGTAAATACTGGTTGCCCCGTGAAGAAGGCAGCGTCCACATCACGACCCTGCCCGGCGTCATGGCCACCAACATGGTCCGTCTATCGCTCCCAGACCCTACCGACATCGTCGAACTCTCCAAGGCGGAGATCCTGGGTCGCCGCCAAGCCCTCGAGTATTTCCGTTTCATGAAAGACTATCTCCCGGGGTATGAGAACGCCGGCTTCCTGAACTTCAGCACCCAGATCGGTGTCCGTGAGACGCGACGCATCTTCGGCGAGTATACCTTGACCCGCGAGGATGTCTTATCGGCCCGTAAATTCGACGACGCGGTGGTGGAGTGCGGCGCACCGATCGAAGACCACAACCAGACCAGTTCGACGGTTTGGGCGTATCTACCCGAAGGGGAAACCTACCAGGTTCCCTACCGTTCCCTGATCCCGAAAGACAGCGAGAATCTCTTGGTCGCCGGACGTTGCCTGTCCGCGACCCACGACGCCCATGCCTCGGTCCGCAGTATGGGGCAATGCATGGCGATGGGACAAGCGGCGGGAACCGCCGCCAGCCTGGCGTTCACGCAAAAGAAAGCACCCAAAGACATCGATATCAAACAACTTCAGAAAACCTTGGTCGCCAACGGGGCGATCCTGAACCTTCGACAGGAGGAACCGGTGTGAAAGGACAAATCTTGACCGTCAGAGGCTTCGTGGATGCGCAGGATGTGGGGAGCACCTATGTCCATGAACATCTCTACACGACGGCGACGAAAGAAGTGGCGGCGGAAAACCCGACGATGGTCCTTGACGACATCGCCAACGTCGTTTTCGACCTCGCATTGTTTAAAGAAGCCGGCGGGTCGCTCATCGTGGAAGTGACCACGGTCGATTATGGACGAAACATTTTCAAACTCAAAGAATTAAGCGAAATAAGCGGCGTCCACATCGTCGCGACCGGGGGTTTCAATAAAGGGACCTACAACCGTCCATTTCTAGAAAACCGGTCGATCGACGAGGTCGCCCGAGAGTTGATCAAAGAAGTCGAAGAAGGGGTCGACGGGACCGGCGTCCGTCCGGGCGTCCTGAAGATCGGTACCAGTCTAAACCTGATTCATCCCTGGGAGGAAATCGGACTCCGTGCGATTTCCCGCGCCTCTCTCGCCACGGGCATCCCCATCACCACCCACACCCAGGCGGGGACCATGGCGAAGGAACAACTCGACCTCTTCGTCGAAGAAGGTCTTGATCCTTCGTCGATCATTCTGGGTCACATGGACCAACTGGATGATTTCGGCGTCCATCATGAACTGGTGGAACGCGGGGCGTTCTTAGGCTACGATTCCATCCCCAAAGCAAAATACAATACGAAAGAGCGGGCGATCGGCTTCATCCTGCGCTTGGCGAAAGAAGACCTGCATACCCAGATCCTGATCAGCGGCGACTTCGCCCGCCAGAGCTACTTTAAAGGATACGGGGGTCAATTCGGATTGGATTTTCTATTGACGACGTTCAAGGAAGAATTAAGAGAGCGGTTGGATGCGGAGAAAATGGATTCGAGCCGAATCATCGACGATCTCTTCATCCATAATCCGCGGCGTGCCTTGGCGTTTCGAAAGTGAGGCATCCATGAAACTACAGGAAGCGATTGCGAAATCGGGCGTCGTCGCCGTCTTGCGAAACGCCACGGCAGGGAACATCAAGGAAGTCGTCGAGACGCTGAAGGAGAGCGGTGTTTTCGCCATCGAAATCACCGTTGAAAACGCCGGTGGCTACGAAGCCATCGAAGCCTGCAAAGACATCGACGGGATCGCCTTGGGTGCCGGGACGGTATTGACCCTCGACCAAGCCCGCAAAGCCCTTGCTGCAGGCGCCACGTTCATCGTCTCCCCGATCCTGGATATCGAGGTGGTAAAGTATTGTAAACTGCGCAACGTCGAAGTGGTTCCCGGGGTCTTCACCCCCTCTGAAATCGCCAAGGCGGCATTCGCCGGCGCGGACATGGTGAAGCTTTTCCCGGCTGCCCAACTGGGTCCGGACTACCTGAAAAACATCAAAGCGCCGCTACCCCGTATTCCCATCATGGTGACCGGCGGCATCGGCCTCGACAATGCGTTCGACTATTTATCCGGCGGCGCAAGCGCGATCGGGATCGGCAGTCAATTGGTCGATCTTAAAAAAAGCGGGAGCGAGGGTTTTCTGGAAAGTATCCGACAACGTTCGCTTGAATTTGTAAGCCTCGTCGAAAAAGCGCGAAAAACAATCTGAAAAACGACGGGAATCCGCGTCGTTTTTTTTACGATGGTGCTATACTTGTTGTAGATTCGGAGGAAGTGACATGTTTCAATTTGAATTGGATGTGCATACCCATACGACCGCCAGCGGTCATGCCTACAGTACCTTGGGTGAAATGGTCAGCGCCGCCTCGCGGCAAGGATTGAAGATCCTCGGGGTGACGGAACACGCCGAAGGGGTACCTGGAACCTGTTCCTATCTTTATTTCTCCAACTATGGCGTCGTTCCTCGTCATTACGAAAACGTACGCTTGCTTCTTGGGGTCGAACTCAATATCCTGGATTATGAAGGGACGTTAAGCATGCCGGAACGTCTGATGAACCAGATGGAACTGCGGATCGCCGGGATCCACAAATTCTGCTATGTCCCCGGGACCAAGGAGCAAAACACCAACGCCGTCGTCAACGCGATGAAAAGCGGTTGGGTCGATATCATCAGTCATCCCGACGATGGGTCGGTTCCCTTGGATTATGATATCGTGACCGATATGGCGAAGGAATACGACGTCCTTCTTGAACTCAACAACAATTCCTTGGCGCATCCCCATGCCCGGCCCAATGTCCGGGAGAATAATCTGGAGATGCTGGGATTATGTAAAAAGAAAGGGGTCAAGATCCTTGTCAGCAGCGACGCCCACCATGAATCGCAGGTCGGCATCGTCGATAATTGTCTGCCGTTATTGGAAGAAGCTAGTTTCCCGTTGGAATTGATCGTCAATACGAACGCGGAAGCCTTCATGGGCCATCTTGAAAAGAAACATGCGGGAATCAAACTCCCGAATGAATACCCTCATTCAAATGAAAGACAGGTGGAAAAATGAACAGGGAAGAAAAAGCCGTCGAACTATTTTACCAAGGATACAACTGCGCACAATCCGTATTCTGCGCCTACGCCGAAGATCTTGGATTGAACCTCGACCAAGCCGCCCATCTTTCATCCTCGTTCGGTGGCGGGATGGGACATCTGGGGGAAGCCTGCGGAGCGCTGACCGGTTCCTTCATGGCTTTGGGCTTGGAATATGGCTACGGTCATCCGGTCGATAAGGAAACCAAGACGAAGTTCTATGCGGACATCAAGGAAATCGGGGAAGCGTTTCGAGTCGCGAAGGGATCGACGCGTTGCGACGATCTGCTTGAATTCAATAAGTCGCGCCCTAAAATGGAGATCGACGGGAAACCCGTCAAAGAATGTGAACATTTGGTAAGACAAGCCGTGCGGTTGGCTGAAAACTATCGCATGAATCAACGGAATCAAGGATGAAGAAGGCGGAAACGTCTTCTTTTTCTTTCAAATCCAAAAATATATCTATCATTATCTATCAAAAACTATCGTAAAAACGCATAATCTATCGTACAATAGAAACAAAGAGGTGATCGAGATGACATTGACCTTACACTTTGCGAAAACGATCGTCACCGGATACGGACCCAAGATCGACGACGGCGTCCTGCTTGAGGAAGGCGGAAACATCGTCTTGGTAACCCGATCCGACGATGAGGTTTTACGATCGTACCTCCGCGATCCCTCGGTGAATCAAGTGCATCACGGGGCATCGACTCTCATCCCCGGGTTCCTCGACATCCATACCCATGGCGCCCTCGGCCATGATTTCATCCATCCCGATCCGGAACAACTTAAAAACGTCGCGAAGTTCTTTGCCGGCGAGGGGACGACGACCTTTCTTGCGTCGTTGATGGCGAAACCACGGCACATCGAGCGCGAGTTTTTGGAAGTTTACGGAAAAATGGATGTGCCTGAAGATGGGGCGCGATGGATCGGAATCCATAACGAAGGACCTTTCCTAAACCTGAAATTCAAAGCCATGATGGAAGCCGAAGGCATCCGCAAAATCGTCAAGGGCGAAATCGACGACGATGTGCAACTTACGAAAAACAAATTACGGATGGTGACGGTCGCACCCGAATCCGATGGGATCGAAGCGTTCATCGAAGAATGCCATCATCACCAGGTTGCGGTGATGTTCGCGCACACCGATGCGACGGCACAGCAGACCTTGCATGCCCTCGCGGCGGGAGGGGACGGGTTCACCCACCTCTACAACGCGATGACCCAACATACCCACCGCAATCCCGGCGCCGTCACGGCCGCGTTGTTGGAAGGCGACAGTTTCTGCGAATTGATCACGGATGGTTTCCATATCGACCCCCTGGTGGTCAAATTGACCTACCAGATCCTCGGCAGTCGCCGCCTCATCTGCATCACCGATGCCAACCCGGCCAAAGGGATGGGAGACGGTGAGTTCGTCTTCGGGGGCGTCGAATGTGTCAATGTCGGAAGAAAAGCACTGACCAAGGACACGGGACGGATCGCGGGATCGACGATCGGGATGATCGATGCCTTTAAAAATATTTTGGAGTTCACGGGATGTCCGATCGAAGAAGCCGTCGAAATGACCAGCGTCAATCCGGCCAAGCTACTCAAACTCGACAAGATCGGCGGTCTGAAACCCGGCAAATTCGCGGATTTCACGGTGCTCGACGAACGATACGACGTGGTTTCGACCTATCGCGAAGGGAAAAAGGTGTTTCAGCGCGAAACGGAGCGCAAACTCTACAAAATCCTTCCGGTCTTCAATTACCGCATTTGGGGCGGAAACCGGCTCAAAGAAAAATACGGCTATGTCAGCGACCTTCCCAACATCGGCGAGTGCTACAACGTCATCGCGATGAAAGGGCATCTGGATTGTACGGTCGAAGCCACCGGGCAAAAGCTATCCGATTTCTTCACGGCACATCGCGATCTTTTCAAGAGCGGGACCGATGAAATGCCGGTGCGCACCGCCATGGCCAACCCGGTCATCCCGATGTCCATCCAGTTGCATCCCGACGACGCGTATGCGATGAAGCACGAAGGGAAGAAAGGGAAACCCGACGGTGTGTATTTCATCGAAGGGGAAGGCACGATGGTGCTCGGGCACACGGCGAAAACAAACGAAGAATTCAAAGCGAAGGTCGATGCGAAAGCGTTCGATGAATTGGTGCGTGTCATCCCGGTCAAAGCGGGCGATTTCGTGGATGTCCCCTACGGGACGCTCCATGCCTTCGGTGGCGGTGTCACTTTGATCGAGTTCACCCAGAACGCGGATCTGACCTATCGCCTTTATGATTACGACCGGATTGATCCGATCACAAAGAATCGACGCACCTTGCATATCCGACAAGTCCTCGACAACATCCGGATCCCCAACGACGATACCCGGCCGGTTGAACTGCATCCCTTTGAGAAAGAAGGGGTCGTCCAGACGGTCTTCCACGATGAACCCGGGGTCTATACCGCCGGGAAACTGGAGATACAGAATGAAGGGACGTTCAGGCTCGACGAATTCTATTTCCTGACGGTATTGGAAGGAAACGGAAAGATCGACGATCAGGAATTCAAAGCGGGCGAAACCTGGTTCGTGCCCTGTGAGTATCCAAGCATCAAGATCACGGGGAAAAGCTGCATCGCCTATGTCACCTATCGACGGGAGGGGAAAATATGAAAAAGCAAATCGTACATGTCGAGCCTATCTTCAAAGAGAGGATCTGGGGCGGAACGATGATGAAGACGAGATTCCACGGAGAAACCGACATCGACCGCATCGGAGAGATGTGGTGCGTCGCCGCGCTCAAGGGCAACGGGGATAACCGGTTGACTGAAATCGGGATGTCGCTGAGTGAAGCCTATGAAAAACTACCGGAATGGTTCAACTGCGCCAGCGAACAATTCCCGCTCCGCTGCACCTTGATGGATCCAATCGACAATCTTTCGGTCCAGGTGCATCCGACCGAGGGCTACGCGACTGAACACTATGGTTCGTACGGTAAACCGGAAGCCTGGTATGTGTTGGAAACCAACGGGAACCACAAAATCCAATTCGGACACACGGCCAAAACCAAGGAAGAATTCCTAACGAAGGCAAATGACGGGAAGTGGGATGAACTTCTCTCCTATGTAGATGCGAACGCGGGTGATTTCCTCAATGTTCCCGCCGGGACGATCCATGCGATCGGAAAGAACGTCGTCACGTTTGAAATCTCGCGCAACGCGGACATCACCTACCGTATTTTCGATTACAACCGCGTCGACGCCAAGACCGGACAGCATCGCGACCTTCATCTTGACCGTGCGATGGATGTCCTGACGATCCCCCATCAAGAAAAAGGACCGATCCATCCCGAACCGTTCCTCTTTAAGGGTTGTTTGATCAGCGAATTCATCGATGAACCGAAGAAATTCACTCTTCGTAAAATCGAAACGGAAACCCAAGGCATCTTCGATGAACCGCATTTCTACTTCATCACGGTGATCGAGGGCGAAGGTAAGGTGAATGACATCGACGTTCGCCCCGGAACCACATTGTTGGTGCCGGATTCGTTCGGAGAAGTCGAAATCGACGGAAAGATCACGGCGTTGGTTAGTAGCTACCGTGACTGATTCCCAGTCGCGGTGCGACTGATAATTTCTTTATCTTTCGCGGACGGAGAGGGCGTTCATCTCGTTGTCGCCCTGCGTTTCAATCGTGATTTGCGCCAAAATCGACTTCAGGAAGTAAACATGATGGGTGATCTGCAGGCTTAGGTCGTCGGTTTCCTTGCGAAGATGTTTCGCCTGGTTTGCGTCCAATCGAATCGCCCTGATCGTCTTGAAATCATGGCTGATGACGTTTCCTTGGTCTTCCATGAACTGCATGATCGATCCGAACAGGATTTCCTTCGTCAAGGTCGGAAACAGTTCCACCGGCATCCAGGTTTCTTCCAACACCAAGGGTTTCTTCTCCAGCGATCGTAGGCGAAGATAATGGACTAATCGTTTGTCGCTTCCTAAACTGAATTGGCGATCCAATTCGGGGCTGGCTTCTTCCACGGTGTATTTCAAAACCTTCGAATCCAACCGTGTTTTACGGAAGCGGTCGGACATCGTAAACATCAAACGTTCCTGATAAAACTCTTCAGGATTCACGTAGATACCGGAACCTTGTCTAGAATGGATGTAGCCTTGTTCCTTTAGGACGTTCAACGCTTTGCGGATGGTGGCGCGGCTCACTTGATAGCGTTTCGCCAACATATGTTCGCCTTCCATGGCGCCCCAGGCGCGGTACGTCCCCGATTTGATCAGTTGGATCAGATCCTGCGCGATTTCTTGATATTTCGTCATCGTCGAGCCCTCTTCTCTTATCTTTTACTTTACGGTGTATTGACGGAAGTTTCAATGTATTCCTGCACAATTCGGAGGTAAACCATGCAAAAAAATCTCTACCGTCCCCATCCTCTCATCCAAATCGCATCGGTCGATGAAAAGATCAGGATCGGCTACGAAGCGCTGCGCAATGAACTGGCGGTTTTGCTGATGACCCAGGATGTCGTCGCGATCGAAACTTATCCCGGGACAAACAAAGCTCGGCTGATCCAAGAGCTTTCAGGTCTCTTCGATGAAGTCTTCGACACGGATCTAGCCAATTATTCCGGCGAGGAGCTCGACGCGTTTCTCGCGAGCGATCTGACGGATGACCGGGTTTTCGGGCACATCACGCATAAGACGATTAAAGACATCAAACATCCTGAACGCTCGGCGAAACTGCAGGCCGATTTCGACGACTCGACGGGGAAGCGCCTGTTGATCGGTTTGGGGAGCTCGCTTTACTGTAACGACGCGCTCATCTGGCTGACCAGTGTTTCGCGCTGGGAAATCCAGCTACGCTTCCGTCGCGGGGAGTCGGATAATTATAACGCAGGCAACTTCAAGGAAGATCCCCTGCGTATGTTTAAACGCGGTTATTTCGTCGACTGGCGGATCGCGGATCGTCACAAAATTTCGATTTGGGACCGCGTCGCCTATGTTTTGGACGACGATCTGGTCAAAACACCTAAACTTTTGAGTAAACAAGCCGTCGATCAGGCGTTGCGCGAGACTGCGTCCAAGCCGTTCAGCATGGTCCCGTACTTCGACCCCGGGGTGTGGGGCGGACAATGGATGAAAGAACACTGCAACCTTCCGCAAGACAAACCCAATTATGCCTGGTCGTTCAACGGCGTTCCGGAAGAGAACGCGATCTGTTTCAAAATCGACGATGAAACTTTTACGCTCCAGGCTATGGACGCGGTCTTGTTTGAATCCAAAAACCTCATGGGGGCGAAAACCGTCGCACGGTTCGGACGTGAATACCCGATCCGCTTCGACTTCTTGGACACGATGGAAGGCGGGAACCTTTCCCTGCAAGTCCATCCGCTGACCGATTATATCCAACGGACCTTCGGGATGACCTATACCCAGGACGAAAGTTACTATATGCTGGATGCGGGGGAAGGCGCCCATGTCTATCTCGGGGTGAAAACCGGGACGAAGCTCGACGACCTGATGGAAGATTTGCGGGCGGCCCAACGAGGAGAAAAACCCTTCGACGACGCGCGATTCATCAACAACATCCCGGCGAAGAAACATGATCATTTCCTCATCCCCGGCGGGACGATCCACTGTAGCGGGACGCAATCCGTGGTTTTGGAAATCAGCGCCACACCCTATATTTTCACCTTCAAACTGTGGGACTGGGGGAGACTGGGCATGGACGGACGTCCTCGTCCCGTCCATCTCGACCATGCCGAACACGTCATCCAAGTCGACCGGGATACGGAATGGGTGCATTCCCATCTGGTCAACAACATCCAACTTCTCCATGAAGAAGAGGGGATACGGCAAGAGAGGACCGGTCTGCATGAACTGGAATTCATCGAAACCGTACGGACCTGGTTTGACAAACCTTTTGAAATCGACACCGGGAACACCGTCCATGAATTGATGTTGGTGGAAGGGCAAACCGTACTCATCAGCGATCCCGACCACCATTTCGAAGAAACAGAATTCCACTATGCGGAATGTTTCATCGTGCCCGCATCGGTCAAACGATTCATCGTCAAACCGGTCGGGGAAGGGAAGCATGCATTGATCCACGCGTTCGTCCGTGGCACCAGGGAGGATGACTATGGAAATTCGTAATACACCCGCTTTTAGCTTTCCGCTGCCTTTTTCACTCAGTGGAAACCATTTGGATGCGTATGAGAAGAAGGTCGGGGCGCTTGGTGCTTCCTATCTTCATCCGATCCCAAGCGAACTTCAAGAGAAGATCGCCTATCGCGTCGTATCGATCCCGGCGCCGACACCGGCCGTCGCAGGGACGCTCAATTTCGGCGTCACCTACCTTCATCCGTATACGGTCGAAGGGGAATACAGTTTCACCCGCGGTCATTTCCATGCGGACAAGAACTACGACGAATACTATTTCGGCCTTTCAGGCGAAGGATTCCTCTTATATTGGGACGGGAAGGATGAAGTCTTCGCGGAGAAGGTCTTCCCCGGTTCCGTCCATTACATCAACGGGAAATATGCCCACCGGCTCATCAACACCCATCCCGACGATATCATGGCGGTCGGTGCGTGTTGGAACGTGTTGGCCGGTCATGATTATGAAACGATCGATCGCGGCGGATTCCCGGTGCGCTGTTTCAATGTCGGCAACCAACCGGTGTGGAAAGAGGACAAGCAATGAAAAAAGAAGAATTGATCCGACAGATCGAAGGCGGCTTGATCGTCTCCTGTCAGAGTTTCGAAGGTGAACCCATCCATGGGGAAGGAATCATGCTGAAGATGGCGGAAAGCGCCAAATGGGCGGGTGCGGTCGGACTGCGGGCCAACGAACCCAAGAACGTCAAAGAGATGAAAGAAGCCACCGGTTTGCCGGTGATTGGGATCTGGAAGCAGGAATTCGAAGGCAGCGACGTCTACATAACGCCGACGATGAACGAAGTCGACGCCCTGATGGAAGCCGGCAGCGACATCATCGCGATCGATTGTACGAACCGTCTTGCGCCGACGGGTGAAAAAGCATATGATTTAGTCAGAAAGATTAAAGCGAAGTATCCCGACGCCCTGATCATGGCGGATTGTTCGACGTATGAAGAAGGCGCCAACGCGATCAAGCTCGGCGCGGATTTCATCGGAACGACGCTGTGCGGGTATACGGACTATTCCGACCAATACGACGGTCCCAGTTTTCCGATGATCGAAAGACTCTGCCGCGATTTCCCGGGCAAAGTCATCGCTGAAGGGAAGATCAACACGACCGACGAAGCACGCCGTTGCATCGAGCTGGGTGCGCTGTGCGTCGTCGTAGGGGGTGCGATCACACGACCGCATCTGACCGCCCAACGTTTTGTCGAAGCGCTCCAAAGGAAATAACATGGCCACCAAAATCAATCCACGCAAAACCGCCGGAAGACTGGTTCTCGATACGTTCAAGGAACATCGGGCTTTCAGCGAGAAGACCGCCCAACCGGCGGAGATCTGCAAGGATCTTCCGCTCTCATCCAACGTCATCGCCTATACCATCACCAACATGATGGCCGACAACATCCTCATTCGCACCGAAGACAACCGATTCTATTACAGCGAAGAGAACTGGAATAAGTTCCAAACCAAATTCAACCGCGTGTATTGGGTCATCATCGGGATCCCGGTCGTCGTTTTCATCGTCCTTTATGCGATTCAGGCGTTGGGGCTTTTGAAATTCCTTGACTAGATCCCCAATCTGTATAGTATAATATGTCTAAACAAATCTTGTATTTCACATAACCGACAAAAACGATAAAAACATTCCAAATAATTACAATTTATTTCAAAATCGTCTTGCAATGGTCAATAAAATAAACTATGATAGGTTTAGAAGTTAATGTAACCCCTTTCGATTGAAGGAGAACAAAACATGAAATATGTCATCTTGGTAAGTCACGGTCATTTCGCGCAAGGTTTGCAATCCGCCGTCATGATGATGAGCGGAAAACGCGACGACATCCTAAGTACATCCCTGGAAGAGGATATGGGCACCAACGATTTCGCCGAGAATTTTAGAAAACTGGTCGAACCGCTGACAAGCGACGACGAAGTTCTTTTGTTTAGCGACATCTTGAGCGGATCGCCGTTCACGACGTCGATCGAAGTGTTGAACCAACGCGGATTGTTCGCCAAAACGACGGTCTTCGCGGGCATGAACATGCCGATGGTTCTGACAGCCGTCCTGATGAAAGACAATCTTGAAAAGCAAGACATGATCGAGGCGGTATTGAGCGAAGGCAGACTCGGGGTCACTCTGTTCCAGATGGACGCCGTTACCGATTATCAAGAGGAAGAACTCTAGGAGGTTAGTATGGCAATAACATTCTTACGCGTCGATGACCGCATTATCCACGGTCAAATCACCACCCGTTGGTCGAAGGAATACCCCTGCGATGCGATCGTAGCGGTCAACGACCATGCGGCCAACACATCCTTCATCAAAGCTTCGTTCTTGTCCGCCACCGGCAAACCGACCTATATCTGGACGTACGCCGAATGGTTGGAGAAATGCGACAAAGTCCTACAAAGCCAGAAGAACTATTTCTTGATCACCAAGGAACCGATGCTGATGGCGAAGATCCTCGTCGACGACGGATTCAAGCCCGGACCGAAACTGGTCTGCGTCGGACCCGCCAACGACCGTCCCGGTGCCGTTAAGATCGGGAACAACCAATCTCTGATGCAAAACGAAGCGGATGCATTCGAGAAGATCCACCAAGCCGGTTATGAAATCCTGTTCGCGCTCGTCAAAGAAGACGCGGTCGGATACTGGCCCAAATTCCGTTCAATGTTCGGATACAAGTGAGAGTGACTTGTATTTCCGATATTGATAGATTAAAAACCTGAAAGAAAGGGAGGGTTTTATGGAGATTAATATCTTTCAAGCCTTATTGTTAGCGGTCATGGCATCGCTGACATCCGTCATCGGCGCTCTCGGCACGACGTACTCTTGGTACACCTTGTCCAGACCGTTGGTCGCATCTCTTGTCGTCGGTTTGATCTTAGGTGACGTGAAGACGTCCATCATGGTCGGAGCCGCGATCCAAGTCGTTTACATCGCGTTGGTTACTCCGGGCGGAACCGTATCCGCCGACTTGCGTGCCGTTTCGTATATCGGTATCCCGTTGGCGGTTGCTGCCGTTAAGGGCGCCGGTTTGAATCCTGCATCCGCGCAAGGAGCCGGTCTAGCCGTTTCCATCGGTGCTTTGGTCGGTACGGTCGGAACCGTCATGTTCTATTCCACCGCGACGATGAACTTGATTTGGCAACAAATCGGTTGGAAAGCCATCGACAAACTGAATTACAGAATCATCTATCTTACGAACTTCATCTTCCCGTTGATTTCCCACTTCGTCATCGCTTTCCTTCCGACGTTCTTCATTACCTACTATGGTACCGATATCGTCGCGAACTTGAAAGAATGGTTGCCGATGGATGGTATCCCGATGAAGACGATGTTCACCCTCGGTTCGTTACTACCGGCCGTTGGTATCGGGATCCTGTTGAAACAAGTCGTTCAGAATCCAGTCGACCTTATCATCTTCTTCTTCGGCTTCACTCTCGCCGCAGCATTGAAGATCAACTTGGTCGGAGCCGCGTTCGTCGGCGCTATGATTGCCTTCTTGAATTACAAGATTATTATGGTTGGAGCCGGTAAGAAGTCCGCTTCCCATGAGGAGGATCTCTAAGATGAGCGTTAAATTAACTAAAAAGACGAAAGATCAAGCATTCTGGTGGTGGTATAATGGAAACTTGACTGGATTCACCCACCAACACATGCAGACGTTTGGCTTTATGTGTGCGATGATTCCGGTTATCAAAGAATTGTACAAAGACGACACGCATCGTCTGCGCTCCTTGAAGACCTATACTCCGTTCTTCAACACCGAACCGCAAATCGGTTCGATGGTTGTCGGTATCTCCGTCGGTTTGGAAGAAGCCCGTGCGAACGGACATGAAGAAATCGACGATGAAATGATCAATGGTATCCGCGCTGGTTTGATGGGTCCGTTAGCCGGTATCGGCGACTCCTTGATTCCCGGCACCTATATCCCGATCTTGTTGTCCATCGCTTTAGGTTTATCCACCGATGGTTCTCCGTTAGGCGCGATCTTCTATGCGATCGTCTATATCGGAACCATGACGTTCTTCATGAAGTATATCTTTGACAAAGGCTACGAACTGGGCGGCCGTGCTGTCGATGTCGTTATCGGCGAACAAGCCACGGCGTTCCGTGAATCCATGGTTATGGTCGGTACCATCGTTATCGGTTCCTTGGCCGCTTCCTGGATCGGCGTATCCACCGCGTTGAAATTCGACCTCGGCACCTACTACAATGCCGCCGGCGAACAAGTCGCGAATGTCCTCCGTCTGCAAGACACCCTGAACGGGATTTTCCCGAACCTCTTGTCCTTGTTGACCGTATTGTTCACCTGGTATCTGATGACGAAGAAGAAAATGTCTCCGATCACGGTCATGTTGATTCTCGTTGTCGTCGCATTGGTCGGCGTTCTGATCGGCTTCTTCGACCCGGGTCTGTCTTACTAATCTATCATTCGTTGAAAAAGCCCTGCTTAGCGGCGGGGCTTTTCTTTCAAAGGAGTCCTAACGATGAAAAAAACGGAAATCGAACGTCTGCGTCAAGAAATCTTAACCAAAAACATTTATCTGCGTCAAATGAGGATTTGGTTCTTGTTGAGTACGTTGTTGGTGCTGGTCTGCGCCTTGATCGCGTTTTGGGGTTTCTCGGGCGTCAGCGATGCGTTTCTCCCCAACATCAGCGTCGCGACACGTCAACCCATCGCATGGATCGCCACGGCGATCGGTGCCTGCGCGCTGTTTTTCTCGGGTTTGGTCGTCATCGCATTGATCAACGGACGCAAACACGTCCTTTCGTTGATCGACCAACTCAACGCGAAAACGGGCGGTAAAGTGAAATGAAACGCGAAATCGAATTGATGACCGGTTATTTGAATTCGACCCGAAAGAATCTGATTTCGATTTTGGATCGCCATGACGAAATCGTTTCGAAATTGATCGATTTACCCATCCATGAGTCCACCCGTCTTTATTTCATCGGAAACGGATCTTCCGGCGAAGGGGCGAGAATCGCTTCCTTCCTGTCGGTAAGCGTACTTGGAATCCTTCCTTTGTGTGTCACCCCGTATTCCTTCACCCATGGTCTCGTGGACGCGGTTCGTCCCGACGACATCGTCGTCGCGATCTCCCAAACCGGAACCAGCCATGAGGTGGTTGAAAGTATACGTCTTGCGAGAGCGAAAAACGCTCGTACGATTTCTTTAACCGCGACGTCGGACTCGCCTGTCGCCAAAGAAGCGGAGTTCCCCTTTGTTTTTCCCGAATGCGTCGAGCATGTCGGCTATAAAGTCACCGGGGTCATCGGCCTTCTTTATGCGTTTTGGATCATCATCCTTGGACTTGCGTTCCACAATGTCCGGATAACGAAAACGGAGCTTCACGATAACATCGAAGAGATCCGCGACTTGACCTTGCGTTATGACGATTTGGCGTCGAAGGCGACGGATTGGGTCGAAAAGAACGTGGAAGTGTTTGAAAAAGCGAAGACGATTTCCGTTTTGGGTACCGCGGATTTGGTCGAGACCGCCATGGAGTTCGCGATCAAGTCGATCGAAGTCCAAGGACGTTTCTCCCTCGCGGTCGAAACCGAAGAATTCCTCCACGGCATCTGCGCCACCGATCCCAAAGACAATCTGGTCATCCTTCTGGTGGATGGGAAGAGCGAAGCGTTTGTCCGGCGTGTCTATCCCGTCATCCAAGAAAGAGGGCATGACGTGCTCTGGATCGGTCAGGGGGCGCCGCGCGAGGGCTTGGCGTTGGATATCGTGGATTCCAAACATTATACGACGGCGCAGTTCTTTCCCGTCGTCCATGCCTGCATCATCGCCTGGGCGAGGTTGAAGGGGTATGGCGACATCGGGACAATCGTGTTCGCCGATTATCAGAAACAATTGAAAGTCAGGGAGGAATGAAAGAAAGTCCGCGCGAGCGAACTTTCTTTTTTTCTATTGTTTCCCTTTGAAGCGGTCGATCATCCGGTTGACGACGCTGCGTTTGTCTTCCTCGACGATCTCATCCGCGATGAATTCATAGGGCGGGACATAGAGGGGTTGATATTGTTTGAGAATCTCCGCGACATCTTTGCGTGAAGGCAGGACATCGTACTTCTTGAAATATTTCGCTTCACCTTGCGTATCGGTTTCGACGAAATTCGTGTTTTCGATTTGCTTGTGTCCCAGGAATTTCTTCCACATCGTTTGGAAGATCACGCGCTCAGGATACCATCCCAAGAGAAAGTGTTCCGTCAGATAGACAAGATTGGCGCTGAAGTTGCTTGCGGTGTTCTTGTCGAAGACAAACCAAGGTTCACCCTCGTAGACCACATCTGTCAACTTGCGGCGAAAACCCAAGGCGTAAATCAGGTCCGCGGTACGACGGGCGTTTTTCCTGAATTTCTCGGAGACCGCGAATTTATTCGAATTGGTCGACATGTAGTAGCGTTTGATCGTCGCGGCGAATGCGGGATCCGTTTCGCTATCGCGGTCGAAACGGATGGCGTTGGTGATCTGTTGATCGGTAAGCATCTTGACCCAAGCTTCGCGGGAAACCGTCGGCAAGGTCTTTTCCGTCAGGTTGACGCAGATGTCGAAATCATATTTCTCAAGGGCGTCCTTCATCTGATACAACCAGCAACGCGCCGACGAGAGGTCGCCTTCCTGCGCGAAAGGGGTCGACGTCGAAAGCAGGATGTTGGGGTTCTTCACCAAGGTGAAATACGCTTCGTTGCGCCATTTGTCGTCATTGAGCGACAATACGACGTAGTCTTCCTTACTCAGTGCGACCGCGTACTGCAGCGCGATTTCGGGCTCGTCCCGGCCTTGCAGTAGATAACAGATTTTCATGGCTCTTCCTCGTTTCTCTTCTCTAATGATACTTTATTTTTCGGACTTTTGAGCAGGAATTTGAACGAATTTAGAAGATTTTGCAAACTTCTCTTTCGTGATGATGAGAGAAATTCGGAAAATGACAGGATAAATTGTACGTTCTTGTTTGAAACGGCGATATTATGTGAAAATTCCGTGATATAATCTACAAGGAGTCGGACATTTCACAAAAAAAACCAAAATAAGATGAAAAAAAGTGACAGAAAATGTCAGAATGTTAACACCTATGACAGAATTTGGAATATAATGAAAGAAAGAGGCGATGCGCATGTTAGCAAGTGAACGGTTAATGTACATTCTGGATCGATTGAAGGAGCATCCCGCGGTGACCATCCGTGAGATGTCGTTGGAACTCAACATTTCCGAAGCGACGGTCCGGCGGGATTTGGATGAACTACAACGGCAAGGGAAACTGAAACGCCAACATGGCGGGGCGGTCCTTAACAGTATG
Source organism: Erysipelotrichaceae bacterium (assembly GCA_003520745.1). Taxonomy (GTDB): domain Bacteria; phylum Bacillota_I; class Bacilli_A; order Erysipelotrichales; family Erysipelotrichaceae; genus GWE2-51-13. The sequence continues at coordinate 16,677 of DOUE01000021.1, read as the reverse complement.
CTTCATACCATCTCGGAATCGACCGATTGGACGATCAACGAGAAAACGATGATGCATACCGAAGGGAAACGCAAGGCGTGCGAATTGGCGTCCGAGATCGTCCGCGACGGCGATTGCATCTACATCGACGGCGGTTCAACGATGAGTTTCCTGATCCCCTATCTGAAAAACAAGAAGATCCACATCGTTACGCCGAACATCCGTTTCGTGCGCAACCTTGGCCATAGCCAATGTAGCGTACAGATCATCGGCGGGACGTATGAACCGTTTTTCGATATGTCGATCGGAAGCAAAGCCACGCAGGCGACTTCCGAGTTCAGATACGACTTGGCGTTCTTCGGCGCCGGCGGGGTCGACCCGCTGACGAAGGAAGTCTATAGCGCGACCATCGAAACCGTCGTCAATAAAGTCGCTGCGATGAAGAACTCGCTGCGTAACTTTCTGATCGTCGACTCAAGTAAGTTCTCGCAGCGCGCGTTCTGCTATTGCTGCAGCACGGACGACTTCGAAGCGGTCTTCTCGGATCTGTTGCCGGCCGGCGAACATGCATTGGATAATCTGCACTCTTGGGAGGAAAAACGTAGTGAAACAAAATGAAATGATTGAAAAAATGAAGGGCGGGTTGATCGTATCCTGCCAATCCTATCCCGATGAAATCATCCACAGCGATGAGATGATGGTCATCATGGCCCAAGCCGCAGAGTGGGCGGGGGCGGTCGGCATCCGTGCCAACGGACCTGAACAAATCCGTAAAATCAAGGAAAAAGTCAAACTTCCTCTGATCGGGTTGTATAAGATGTGGTTCGACAACACCGATGTCTTCATCACCCCGACGCTTCAAGGCGCCCGGGATATCATCGAAGCCGGGTGCGACATCGTCGCGATGGATTGCACGTTCCAGATCAACCAGGACGGACGTCGCGCCATCGATTTGTTGCCGGAATTCAAGAAGGAATTCCCCGACGTCCCGGTGTTCGCCGATGTCTCCACGATCGAAGAAGCCAGGGAAGCGGTAAGACTGGGCGCCGACATCGTCGCCCCGACCTTGTATGGATACACCAAAGAAACCGCCCACATCGAAGGGGCGGATTACCGGATGTTCGGTGAATTCTGCCGTGAACTGTCCAAAGACGCCTACGTCTTCATGGAAGGCCATGTCTATACCCCCGAAGACGCGATGAAATGCGTTTTCCTGGGCGCCCATGCCGTCGTCGTCGGTCAAGCCATCACGCGTCCGCATTTGATCGCGAAACGGTTCGTCGACTTGCTGAGCGGATATCAAGACAACTGGCGCAAGTCCGAAAACGTAAAACACTAAACACAAAAGAAAGCCCTGATTCATGCGATGCATCGATCAGGGCTGTTTTTTATGCAAAGACCAGGAAGTAGATGACGGCCAGGATGGCCAAACCTAAGACGATCAAGCCGACCTTCTTGCTTTGACGGGTCTCGCGGACATAGTTGAACGTCTTCTCGAAGCCTTTGTGTTTGTACATGTTCTTGGATTTCGGTTCGTTCTTGATGTATTCCTTGACGATCCGATGATTCTTCATGTACGTTTCAAACGCTTCCTTCGTCGGCAACTCGGCGCCGACCGAGAATTCCTGCAGATATTTACTCCATGTTTCCTGCGGTGTATCACTATGGTCCAATGGATTGAAGTCGACGATCTTGGACGGGCTGACCGTGGTCTGGATCATATCGGGGACATAGTCCGGTTTACGGTCATAGACGACGATCGTACGCGGTGTGCTCATGAACTGCGCGACCACGGCTTTGGTTTTATTCAGGATCGCTTTGATTTTGCTTGGATCCGTCGTCACGAAGTTTGCGAAATCCACATTCATCAGCGCATCGGCCGCATCGAGGTACGACTTCGCGCTCTTCGCCGATTCGACCGCATACCCTAAACGATAATCCTTCAGGATGGTGAAACGGCAGTTGATGTTGGCTTCGGTCGACTTGATCAGATGCACGATCAATTTCGTCGCTTCTTCTTTCGTCAACGTTTTCGCCAAGGCGATCGTTTCGTCGAACACGTCTTCGATCTTCAGATAAGGCGTATCGACATAACGTTCATCCACATAGACTTCCTCATAATCAAGTTGGGTAAAACGACTCAATGTATCATACATTTCTTTATACGTTTTCATGTCACACGTTTCCTTTCTTGCGTTTCATTTGCACCGTAATGTAGAAGACGGCTTGGGAAAATCCGTAAAGCGCGATCCCGATCATTCCCAAAAGATAGATCCCCTCGTATTTGCTGACAAAAGCGGTGATCCCCGACATCAATGCGACGGCGAAGTAGGAGACGATCTTGATGTTGACGATTTTGGGGTCTTCGGTCATCGCCGAAGCGACGAACCCGATTTCCTTGATGTCGTCGGGGAACTTCGTCGACGAATAATGGCGTACGACCAGGAATTCGAAGGCGGCTTCACTGATCCCCCAACTCGCCAAAGCGGCGAGGATCGGCCAAGGGGCGACGGTGTTGGTCAAGATGGTCAGGACCATGAACACCAAAAGAACCAGGAAGATGCGGTTTTGGTAATAACCGATATAGCGGAAATCCGCCTTGTTGATGACGTAGGCTTTTTTGCGCCATTTGCGCACATAGATGAACTGACGGTGACGGTTCTTAAAAATGTTGATCCGCCGTAAAGACGCTTCTTCTTCGGTGATGTTGACTTTCGACATGGGTTCTACGTGTTCTCCCTTTTTCCTCTCTCTTATTATAAACGGTTCTGTGTTTGTTTCCGACATAAAACGACAAAAATTCGCAAAATCTTCTATAACCGATTGAAACCAATGATAACCAAGTGTATAATTTGGTTAAAGTTGGCATTGGAGGACGATGCATGGCAAATGAGCAATTGAATCGACGCAAGGGAATGGCCAATCGAATCATTCAGGACGGAAAGGCGACGGTTAAGGAATTGGCCGAGATTTTCGGCGTGAGTACGGAAACGATCCGCAAAGATTTGGACTATCTCCAGCAAAAAGGCCTTCTCATCAAAGGCCACGGGGAAGCCCTGCTGAGCGGTCCGTATTCCGAACAGCCGATCGGCGTGAAGATGAGCGAAAGGACGATCCAGAAGCGCAAGATCGCCAAGGAAGCCTTGGCGTACATCCCCGAGAAATGCAAACTCTTTCTGGATCCCGGAAGTACGGCGCTTGAATTGGCGCGCCTGCTTTGGCAGAAGGAAGAACTGACGATCTTCACCAACTCGATCGCCGCCGCCTCCATCCTGCTTCCTTCCCAACATGAAATCATCTTGTTGGGTGGTCGGGTACAGCGCAGTTCGGAATCCTTGGTCGGACGGTTCGCCGTCGACCAACTGATGGATCTTCACTTCGATTTGGCGATCATGGGGACCGACGGGTTCAAAGGGCAACGCGGACCGACGACCTTCTCCTACGAGGAGAGCCTGGTCAAAAAGGAAGTGTTGCGTCGAAGCAATACGAAGATCCTGATTTTCGACGAGAGTAAGTTCGATGTGACCGGTACCTATACCTATGGTAAATTCGATGATTTCGATGTCTTGATCACCAATGCGGAAGGGAAAGCGGATGCGCAGGACCTACCTTATGCCAATGAATGGAAATTCACGGAGGAAACCCAATGAAACTGCAGCTCGCCCTGGATACCCTATCCCTCAAACAGTGCCTGGACTTGGTCGAAAAAGTGAAGGATACCGTGGACATCGTCGAAATCGGAACGCCCGTGCTGTTGGAATACGGACTGTGGGCGGTACGTGAAATGAAAGGGCGATTCCCGGATTTGGAAGTCCTCGCCGATGCGAAAATCATGGATGCCGGGGAATATGAAGCCTCCCAGTGTTTCGAAGCCGGGGCGGATTATGTCACGGTCCTGGGGGCCAGCCACGACACCACGATCTCGGGTGTCGTCAGCGCGGCGCGTAAATACAACCGTAAAGTCATGGTCGACATGATCGACGTGCACGACCTGCGTCAAAGAACGATCGAAGTCGATCGTCTGGGGGTCGATGTGATCTGCGTCCATACCGCCTTCGACCTACAGTCCAGCGGAGCCAATCCCTTGGCCGAACTAGAGATCATATTGAGCGTTCTCGAGAATGCAAAAGCCGGAGTCGCGGGTGGCGTGAAGCTGTCGACCTTGGGTGCGATCGCCCGGTTGAAACCTTCGATCATCGTGGTCGGAGGGGGCATCACCAACCAAGCCGNNAAGCCGATCCGATCCAGGCCGCGAAGACCATGAAAGCGAGGATGAACCATGAATCTGCATGAATATTCCGACGCCGTAACCCATGAGCTGAATAAGGCGTTGAATCAAATCGATCCAAAGAGCGTCGACCGTATGATCGAAGCCTTGGAAGGCGCGGATGAAATCTTCGTCTGCGGCGCAGGCCGCAGCGGCTTCATGGCGCGCGCCTTCACGATGCGTCTGATGCATATGGGTCGCAAAGTCTATCTGGTCGGGGAAACCGTGACGCCCAACCTACGTCAAAGCGACGTGCTAGTCGTGTGTTCGGGATCGGGTGAAACCAAGAGTCTGGTTTCCATGGCGCAAAAAGCCAAGTCGTTGGATGCGAAGGTCGTCCTGGTGACGATCAATCCCGAATCGACCATCGGGAAACTCGCCGATGTCTGCGTGCGCATCAACGCGCCTTCACCGAAGGCCGCCAAGGAAGGGGATCTCAAAAGCATCCAGCCGATGGGGAACCTCTTCGAACAATCCCTGCTTCTCTACTTGGATATCTGCGTGATGCTGATGATGGAAAAGAAGAACTTGACCGGGAGCGAGATGTTCACGCGTCACGCCAACCTCGAATAACCACAAGGAGCCACCATGGGAAAAGAACTCGTATTCCAAGCCTTGCGACATGAAGACGTAGAACGAGCCCCCTGGGTGCCGTTTTGCGGCGTTCATGCGGGCTCTCTGAAAGGATATAGCGCCAAGGAAGTCCTGCAGGACCAGGCGAAACTGGTCGAGAGTCTATTGGAAGTCAACCGTGCCTACGCGCCGGACGGACAACCCGTGCTTTTCGATTTGCAGGTCGAAGCGGAGATTCTGGGATGCGACCTCACCTGGGTCGACGACAGCCCTCCGATGGTATCCAGCCATCCTTTAGCCAAAGACAAGAAGATCCCTTGTCATTGCTTGATCCCGGATGAAAACGACGGAAGGCTACCGATGATTCTGGGGGCGATGCGTGAAATGAAAGCGAAGGTCGGCGAAACGACCGCGCTTTACGGCTTGATCACCGGACCGTTCACCTTGGCTTCGCATCTACGCGGCACCGATTTATTCCTCGACATGTACGACGACCCGGATTTCGTCATCGGATTGTTGGGTTATTGCGCATCGGTCGCCAAGAAGATGGCGGCGATGTACATCGATGCGGGCATGGATGTCATCGCGTTGGTGGACCCTTTGGTCTCCCAGATTTCCAGCGACCATTTCGAGGAGTTTCTGACCTTGCCTTATACGGATCTCTTCGAGGATCTGCGTCAAAAAAATACGTTCTCTTCGTTCTTCGTCTGCGGCGATGCAACCCGCAACATCGAAGCGATGTGCCGTTGTAAACCCGACAGCATCTCGATCGACGAGAACATCGACATCAAAGCCGCCAAAGCGATTTGCGACAAGTACGACGTCACGATCGGCGGAAACATCCAACTGACCGTCACGATGCTTCACGGCTCGCAGAACGCAAACATGAAAGCCGTGCTCGACATCCTGGATGCCTGCGGCACCAAGAACCTGATCGTCAGCCCTGGATGCGATATGCCCTACGCGACACCCATCGACAACGCCATCGCCGCCTCCTATGCGATCCATCATCCCATAGAAGCGAGGGAAATGCTGGGGAGCGACGACGGTTCCTTGGATCTCAGCGGCATCACGGTCGATTTGCCTGAATACACCTTATTAAAGAAACCGTTGGTGGAAGTCTTTACCTTGGATTCGGCCAGTTGCGCCGCCTGCGGATACATGATGGGCATGGTCCACAGCGTCAAAGAAGAACTGGGCGATTCCTTCGACTTCATCGAATACAAATTCACCAAGAAAGAAAACATCAAACGATGCATGGATATGAAGGTCCAACATCTTCCTTCCTTATACATCGACGGAAACTTGGTCTATTCTTCGCTTATCCCCAGTCAATCCGAATTGATTGCGGAAATCGAAAAGGTAAGAAAGTAATGGAATTGATCGTCGTCAACGGGTTTTTGGGCAGCGGAAAGACCACCTTGATCCAACGCTTCCTTCAAGATGCGCAAGCGCCGCTCCCCGTCATCGTCAACGAGTTCGGGAAAACGACCTATGACGCCGACCTTCTGGGACGACTCAGCGACGCCGTGACGTCGATCCATCACGGATCCATCTTCTGCACATGCAAAGCCCCCGAATTCATCGATGTCCTGTCCCGCTTGATGAAAGAAGGGCATGCGAGGATCATGGTCGAATCCAGCGGGTTCGCCGATCCCAGCGCAATGGACGGGTTGATCGTCCAAGCGATGAACCATGCACAACTTGAAAGCGTCGACGTCGCTGCGATTTCACTGGTCGATCCGTCGACCTTCATGAAACTGATCGGATCGATGGCCATGCTTCGCAAACAGGTGGAATGCGCGGATGTGATCCTGATCCACAAGACCGACATCGCTTCGCAAGATCAAATCGAAGAGCTCCGTATTGATCTAAACCAACTTAACCCGCATGCCGTCCAATTGACGGGAAGTTATGGAAACTTCGATCACGACCGGCTCAGATATCATTCTTTGTCGATCCGGGATGAAATCCGATCGGGTTCCAAAAAAGACATCTCGTCCTCCGAACTCACCGTCGTCTGCGGGAAATGGAAGGACCTGCTGATGATCACATCGTTTCTGAGGGAAGTCCAACCGTATCTTCTTCGCTTGAAAGGGACGGTCCGCACAAGCGACCAAGGCTATCGCATCGAAATCGCCGGGACATCCCGCTTGATCGAACCCGAGAGCAAGGTAACGGATGAGATCGTGATGCTTTATTCCTCGAAGGAATCTTCTTCCAAAGACATTCTTGAGACGCTTCATCGTCATCATCCGCAAGCGAGGCTCAAACCATGAGCCGCAGAATCATCGCCTGCGAGGTCTTCAAACCTTATCTAGACAAACTTTTCGAAGAAAGCGGCATCGAAACCGTGGATTATCTGGAGATCCGTCAACACGACCATCCGGAACTTCTGGCCCGATCGATCCAATCGATCATCGACGATACGAAAGACGTCGATGAGATCCTCTTGTTTTACGGCTTGTGCGGGAATGCGATCCTACCGCTTGTTTCCAGAGGGATACCGGTCAAGGTTCTGAGGGTGCATGATTGCGCCGCCGCCCTGATGGGATCTAACGTTGCCTATCGGAAACGCTTCGAAGGGAACCCCCACAAACGTTACCATTGTCTGTCCTATGGCGAGCGCGACGACGAGTACTTCGCCCGGACATCGCCCGAATATCGGAAAATATCAGAAGAGTACGGGGAGGACAATGCGGATTACGTGTTCGCGATGCTTTATGACAAGTTCTCGACCCCCGTCACCTATATTAAACTCGGGCTGGACGGGGAAGACGCGCAGATCCGACGCAAAGAAGAAGGCTACTATTCCGTGATCGACGGGAACTTGGATTTATTGAGAAAGATGCTGAAGGGGGACGACGACCACGTCGGCGTCACACTCTATCCCGAACACAAGTTCGTAGGCGTCTATGATTATGAAGAAATCTTAACCACGATCAAGCAACACCATGACGATGAAAAAACAAGGGAGGAATGAACCATGGACCAGGCTTTTTATGAAGAATTGATTCTGAGTGTGACGCGAGGTAAAGTCAAAGATGTGGATCGTTTATGCAGGGAAGCGTTGGAGAACGGCGTCAGCGCCTTTAAGATCTTGGATGACGGACTGCTCGCCGCCATGCAGATCGTCGCCGAACGATGGAAAAACGGGACGGTCTTCATCCCCGAAGTCCTGATCGCAGCCCGCGCATTGAACGTCGGACTGGCGATCCTTGAACCCTATCTTGTTTTGGGGAATCAAAAACCCAAGGCGAAAGTCGTGTTGGGGACGGTCAAGGACGACCTTCACGACATCGGGAAAAACATCGTCGGATTGATGCTGAAATCGCATGGCTTCGAATGCATCGACCTGGGTGTCGACGTTGCGCCGGCGAAATTCGTCGAAGCCGTGAAAGAAAGCGGCGCCAAAGTCGTCTGTATGTCCGCGCTTCTGACCACTTCGATGATCCATTTCACCGAAGTCGTCCAAGCCTTCAAAGAAGCGGGCTTACGTGATTCCGTATTGATCTGTGTCGGAGGCGCGCCGGTCACCGCCACCTTCGCTTCGCAGATCGAAGCCGATATCTTTGAACCGGATGCCGTGACGTTCGCCGAACATCTTGAACGACGTTTGGCCTAGGAGGTACATATGCCACTCGATCCATCAAAATTCCCCAAAGCGAAGAAAAACATTCTGAGCCGGGAAGAAGTCAAAGCCATATTACGCGGTGAAGGGAAAACCCGTCCCGCCCAAGTCATCACCCCGTTACTGTTCGTTCCGGAAGAACAACCTGAACGACAAGAATTCATGCAGAATCTGATTGAAGAATACCCCGACGATGCCGTTTTCTTCGAATACACCCGTCCCGCCAATTTCGGGAAACCCGGCGACCGGTACGTGTGGTGCGATGTCGAAGGCGCCGACCCGATGCTGAAACTGAAACCGGGGGCGACGATTGGGATCGACGAGAAGACCGCCTTGGATTGGGAAACCATCCAGAAAATCACACGGGACATCCCCGATCCTTTCGCTCCGAAATCCTTGGTCCAAAACTTTTTCGAAGATGATGGAAGATACCGCGGCGTCTTCTGGACGCGTCTTTCATTTGAACGTCTCTGGCATTTCCGCGGAATGAGCGAAACCCTGATGGATTTCTACCTCAACCCCGACGAAATCAAAGACTTGCTAGATCGTCTGAAACATGTCCTGATGCGTGCCATCGACCGTGCCAGTAGCGACGAATACAAATTCGACGCGATCGCCTTCACCGACGACATCGGGATGCAGGACCGTCCGTTCTTCTCGGAAGACATCTTCATCGAATTCCTCAAACCCCATTATAAGGAAGTCATCGACTACGCCCATTCAAAGGGCTTGGATGTGTGGTTGCATACCTGCGGCAACGTCGAACCGTTCATCCCGCATTTCATCGAAATGGGCTTGGATGTCTTGCATCCGATCCAAAAGTACACGATGGACGAGAAGAAGATCGCCGAGCTTTACGGCGACAAGATCTGCATCTGGGCGGGCATGGAAGTCCAGCGCATCCTGCCTTTCGGAACCCCCGAGGATGTCCGTCAGGAAATGCGTTTCCTCATGGATACCTTCTATCATCCCGGAAAAGGGCATGCGGTGTTCAGTAGCGGAAACCGTCTGGGCAAAGACATCCCCAATGAAAACATGAGGGCGTTCTTCGAGGAAATGTATGAATACGGCGAAAAAATCGCGAAAGAAGGTCGATCCGGCCAAAATGAATCCCCGGCGACGACCAAAGACATCCATCCGTGAGTCGGATGAGCATCCCGAAGACCGACCAAACCTTCCTCGCCTACCTGCAAGAGCGGAAGATCCCGATCGACGCCACCTGCAACGGGAAGGGGACCTGCGGTAAATGCAAAGTCAGGTTCATCGATCCCATCCCGCTGCCTTCAACGGATGAAATCAAGTTGCTTGAACCGGATGAGCTCAGTGACGGGATCCGTTTGGCCTGTCGTCATACGATCGACGCTGACACGACGATCGAACGCTTGGAAGAAGCGGAATTCATGATCCTTGGATCCGGTGTCCGCCATTTCCATACCGACCATCCGGATGAGACGATCCGTATCGCGATCGACATCGGAACCACCACGGTGGTCTTGCTTGCGGTCGATGGATCGGGCAACGTCCTGGATGAGATCCGATTCCTGAACCCTCAGCGCGCCTTTGGCGCCGATGTCCTGTCACGGATCCAAGCCAGTCAGGAACTCGGGATCAAGCCGATCACGGACGCATTGCGCCAGACCCTTGAGACCGCCCTGGTTTCGCTCTTCACCAAGCATCCCTCTTCTCAATACAAAATCGGCGTGACGGGCAACCCGACCATGACGCATTTCTTCATGCAAGCCCCCGTCGAACCGATCATCCGCGTCCCGTATTCCGTTTCCGTCAAGGAAACCAAAGTCTTTTTACTCTCCGACATTTTCCCCGCATTGGACTATCCGGCCGAAATCATCGTCTATCCGCCGATCTCCGCCTATGTCGGCGCGGACATCCTCTGCGGTTTGGTCGAACTCGACTTCTTCCATCGAAAAGGCACCTATCTGTTTCTGGACCTGGGCACCAACGGGGAACTCGTCCTGCTTAAAGACGGCATCGCCTATGCGACCAGCACGGCCGCGGGTCCCGCCTTTGAAGGAGGGAACCTGTCGTGCGGATGCGGAAGCATCGACGGGGCGATCCACAATATCTTCCGCAACGACGACGGTTCGATCGGATTTGAAACCATCTCCGATGAACCACCGGTCGGCATTTGCGGATCGGGCTACATCGACCTCTTCAGCGTACTCCTAGGCCATGAGATGGACGAAGGGGGACACCTGGGGGAACTTGTCGAACTGACTCCCGAGATCGGGTTGACCCAACAGGATGTCCGTATGTTTCAATTGGCGAAGGCCGCGATTCGAACAGGGATTGAAATTTTACTCAAAAAGACGGATACTCAAGCTAAAGAGATCGAACGATTCGATCTAGCCGGAGGATTCGGCAGCGGCTTACGCATCGACGCCGCGATCAACATCGGATTGTTTCCGAAAGAATTCGACGGGAAGGTCCATACGGTCGGGAACACCGCGCTTCGAGGAACGATGAAATTGCTTCTCGATGGATCGCAGGACCCGGTCGACCTAAGCAGAATCCATACCGTCGAGTTGGCGGATGAACCGTCGCTCATGGATGAATTCGTCGATGCTTTGTATTTCAACTAAAGGAGGCTATCATGGCACGTAAAAAAGCGATCGAGATGACCCGTCTGGAATTGGCCCAATACATCGACCAATCCGTCCTCAAACCGGAATTCACCGAGGAAGAGATTCGTAAATATGTCCAGGAAGGGGTCGATTTCGGATGCAAGACCGTCTGTATCAACCCGACCTCCCTCGACATCGCCCAGGAACTGACCCGGGGCACGCCGACCAAGATCTGCGTCGTCGCGGATTTCCCTTTCGGTCTCTCCCCGACTAAGTTACGGGTCGACCAGATCCATTATTATTGCGAACATTGGGATATTTTCGAACTGGACATCGTCGCCAACTACGGACACATCCGTAGCGGACGTTGGGATCTGGTCGAAGAAGATTTGAAAGCCGTCACCGACGCCTGCCATCAACACAACGTCGAAATCAAGGTCATCTTCGAGACCGATGCCTTGACCTTGGATGAAGTCCGCAAAGCCTGTGAAATCAGCGCGAAAGTCGGCGTGGATTTCGTGAAGACGTCGACCGGTTTCTTCACCGGCGGTAAGAGCGACGGTGCGACGCCGGAAGTCTTGGCCGTGATGTTTGACGCCGTGCAGGGGAAATGCAAAGTCAAAGGATCGGGAGGCATCCGTACCCGCGAACGTTTCCTTGAATACATCGATCTGGGTGTCGACCGCATGGGGATCGGCTATAAATCCACCGGTCTGGTTTTAAACACGACGATCGAAGACGTACGGGAAGGGAAGTAAACCCATGCGCCCGCAGCTTACACAGAACGTTGACCTTACAACGATCGATCTGAACCGGATCGACCGTTTGCGGCGCAAGATGTTGCGTCACGACGCCTCCCTGTGCAGCGAACGGGCGCTTTTCTATACCCAATCCTTTCAAGAAACCGAAGGTCAAGCGATGATCCTGCGTAAAGCGCAGGCGTTTTCGCATACCCTTCGACACATGAGTATTTATGTCGAAGAAGACAGTCTGATCTTCGGAAACCAAGCTTCGCGCAATTTCGCCGCCCCGGTTTTCCCGGAATATTCCATCGATTGGATCGAAAAGGAAATCGACTCGTTCGCATTGCGTCAGGGCGACGCGTTTTCGGTCGACCCCAAGGTAAGAAGCGAGATCCTTTCCATCGTCGAGTATTGGAAGGGGAAAACACATCAAGATGAAGTGAACCGCAATCTCACCGAAGAAATCAAACTCGCCACCCGCCAAGGCGCCCTTCATCTGGGCGGGATTTCGATGAGCGGCGACGGCCATCTGGTGCCGGATTTCCCAACGGTTTTGGCGCATGGGTTCCGATCAGTTCTGGATTCGATCGACGAGACAAGCGACTTTTATCGCAGCGTACGCATCGCGCTAAGCGCGGTGTTGGCGTTTGCGAAACGCTACGCCGGATTATGCAAAGAATTATCCGATCATGAAACTCAACCGCGACGTAAACAAGAACTCATTGAAATGTCGGAACGGGCGGACCGTTTGTTTGAAGGTCCCGCATCATCCTTCAAGGACGCCGTCCAGGCGATGTATCTGATCCATGTGATGCAAATGATCGAAAGCAACGGCCATTCTTTCTGTTTCGGCCGGTTCGACCAAACCCTCTACCCCTATTATAAAAAAGATATGGAATCCGGTACTCTTTCAAAGGAAGTAGCACTTGAAACCCTCATCCATTTCTTCCTGATGACCAACTCCCTCAATAAATTGCGTCCCAACGCCCACACCCTCTATTCCCAAGGTTATCCACTCTATACCAACCTCATGATCGGAGGCGTCGATGAACATGGATTCGACGCGACCAACGATCTGTCTTATCTCTGTATCGAAGCCATGAACCAGACCGCGCTCAACGAACCCAATTTCTCCATGCGCTATCATCGCGATACACCCGATGAACTCCTGGAAACGGCGGTGAAACTGATCGCCACGGGAGGCGGGATGCCTTCGATGTTTAATGATGAAGTCGCCATCAAAGGTTTGGTCGATTTGGGGATACCCTTGACTGAAGCCCGGGATTACGTCGCGATCGGGTGTGTCGAGACCGGGATCCCTGGAAAGTACGGACACCGTCCGACCGGAATGACCTACAGTAACTGGGGGAAGATGCTTGAACTCATGCTTTACAACGGAAGAGACCCGCAAAGCGGGATTCGCTTGTTGAAGGTTCAGGAGCAGGATTCCGATGATTTCATCCTTTCAAACTACGATGAATTATTCAAAGCATGGAAAAACGTGTTGAATTTCTACACGAACTTGGCGGTTCAAGCCGACCAAATCTGCGATGCCTCGCTCTCTGTTTTTGATGCAGATCCTTTCTCATCGTCCATGATGCTCGATTGCCTTGCGTTAGGGAAGACGGTGAAGGAAGGAGGGTGTCGCTACGACATCATCTCCCAGTCCAACATCGGACCCAGCGTCGTCGGGAATTCATTGATGGTACTGAAGAAATTGGTCATCGAAGAGAAGAAATTCACCCTGGATCAACTTAAAGTCGCGATGGAAGACAATTGGACATCCCTGGAAAGCGCGATGATCCGAAGACAGGTGTTGGATGTGGAAAAGTTCGGAAACGACCGTGACGACGTAGATCAAATCGTCAGGGACGTTTTCGATTCCTATCTCGCCCTGTTGCCTAAACTGGATACCCTTCGCAAAGGAAAAGGACCGCGCATCAGCGCCTACACGATGTCCACCTCGAACATCACTTCCTATGTCCCTAACGGGATGGAGGTCGGAGCGACCCCCGATGGTCGCAGTGCGAAGAGTCCGCTCAACGAAGGCTGTTCCCCGACCCAAGGTAGCGATACCAACGGTCCCACCGCCGTGCTTCTTTCTGTTGCGAAACTCCCCAACGAGAAAGTCGCGGCCGGACAGTTGCTAAACATGCGCTTTTCTCCCTCGTCGATGAANNAATCAATTCAATGTCCTGGATTCCAAAGTCCTACGTGATGCGATGGCTCATCCGGAAAACTACGGGGATTTGATGGTCCGTGTGGCCGGCTACTGTGCACAGTTTGTTTCCTTGATGCCCCAGGCGCAGGAAGCGATTTTGGCGCGAAGTGAAAACGGAGTCAGCGTGTGAAAGGTCGCGTCACCAACATCCAACGCTATAGCCTGCATGACGGTCCCGGAATCCGAACGACCGTCTTTTTCGCAGGTTGTGGTCTGAGATGTTTGTGGTGCAGTAACCCCGAATCCCTGCGAAATGAAGAGAGGATCATGGTGTTCACGTCCCGTTGTACGGGATGTGCCGCCTGTCTTTCGATCGACACCGACCAAGCACTAACACTGAATGGGAAATCCTTGACCTTTGATCCGCAGAAAGATTTGGCGAAATTCATCGCGGTCTGCCCATACAAGGTATTTGTGAAGGTGAATGAAGAAGTCGAAGCGGAAGACGTCGCGAATACTTGTTTGCGCGACCGCTTGTTTTATGAAGAGTCTAGAGGCGGTGTGACCTTCAGCGGAGGGGAACCCTTACTTCAACCCGAATTCCTCAAAGAAGTCGTACAACGCCTGAAAAAAGAAGGAATCCATATCGCGATCGAAACCGCGGGAAACGTGGGTTTCGAATCATTCGAGGTGATCGATCCCTATGTCGATCTCTATCTGTATGACCTGAAATTCATCGATCCGGTCCAGCATCTTCGATACACCGGACAAAACAACGAGATTATCCTGTCCAATCTGGAAAGATTAATCCAGCTAAAGAAGAACATCGTTTTAAGAATGGTGCTTCTCAATGGAATCAACGATACGGATCAAGAATGGGATAAGCGATTCGATTGGCTCAAGCATCATTCCTCGTCATTCCAACGCATCGAACTTCTGGCCTACCATAATTTCGGCGAAGGGAAGTATGTGGCACTGGGAGAGGAATATCCGATGAAGGACCAGAAGAAGACAGATGAGATAAGGATCCAAGAAATCAAAGGAAAACTTGAATCGATGGGGTTTGAAGTGCATGTGGAAAACGCCTTCTAGATGAAACTACAAATTTGTATATACAAGTAACATAAAAATCATTGATTTGACGGGCGGAGGGGCGTATAATTCAGGGGTAAACACAAGCGAGGTAATAACATGATCGAACGTGTACTCCGAAAAAATGAACAAAACGTGGCGGTGGCTCCAAAAGAACCGCTCTATTTAAGCGATCTTGAACAATTGGAACTGATGGTTCGCTATACCCAGACGCATGCGTCGTATCGGGAAGATCAAAAGTTCGAACGCGAAATGGCATGCCTGCGCGTGCTTTTTCCGCGCGTCTTCCGTCCGATGTACGAGGATGATTTGATTGTCGGAAGGTATGATTCTTTGCCGATCGGATTTGGCAGCGTAACGTCCGTCGGTGCGCCGGGACACTACTGCCGCTTCGACCAAGTCGAAAAAATGAAGAAGAGATTTAAAGGTGAAAAAGACGATGTCTTGAATGAACTGATGGATTATTGGAAAATCCATGACACTAGAGAAGTGTTTTATCGTGATAACCTGGTGGAAAATGTTTCCGGACGGTTCGTCGATGTCCTTTATCCGATGATCGTCACCGCCCGCTTTAGCGGGATGTATCTCGACTATAACCTCTTGCTTGACCATGGCATCGATGGACTAAAGGAAGTTATCTCGTTGAAGAAACGCGATCTTCCGGCTTCGTCGACCCTGTATGATGCGATGATCGATGCACTGAAGCTATTGAGCGAAACGATCCATCATCATATCCAAGAAGTCGAAGTCAAACTGATCAACCAACAACTATCCCCCAAACGTCGTCGCCAGATGGAAAGACTTTTGATTGCACTAAAACAGATTGAACACGGAAAACCCAATTCGATGATTTCGGCCATGCAATTGGCCTGGTTGTATTCTTCGATGGCCGGCGTCGTCAATTTCGGACGGATGGATGATTATCTCGGGGATTATCTGGTCGCCGATTTAAAGAGCGGGAAATGTAGCGAACAGGATGCGATCGATCTGATCGAATCGCAGTGGCGCTTGATTGAAGTCAAACGCACCAACGTCAACGGACGGGTCATCGTCGGTGGGAAAGGCCGTCGCAACGAAGAGAACGCGGATGTCTTTTGTAAACTCGCGATCGAAGCGACCAAGCGCGCCCAACTCGTCGAACCACAGTTCACCCTACGCTTCTACGAAGGTATGGACCCCGAAATCATGGACAAGGCATTGGGAAGCATCGCGACCGGCGTGACCTATCCGATCCTCTACAACGACGATGTCAACGTCCCCTCCGTGATGAACACCATGCATGTGGATGAAAAGACGGCGGAAAACTATGTGCCTTTCGGGTGCGGCGAGTTCGTCCTCTCGGGCATGGGTGTCGGTACGCCCAACGTTTGCGTCAACCTGTTGAAGTCATTGACCATCCTTCTCAACGACGGGGTGGATACCTGGGACTTCAAGCCAAGAAACGGATCCCATTCGACGAAACCCATGAAAGACATCGAAAGCTTCGATGAACTTTTCGACGAATATAAGAAACTCTTATCCTACTATATCCAAATCGGATCCGTCGCCCATGCGAATTCCTATCGTACGATGAACCAGGCGGTCGGCTTCATCTATACCAGCATCCTGACCCACGATTGCATCGGAAGAGGGAAGTCCGTCTTGGACGG